>JBBCKD010000034.1:0-45102 GCA_037191015.1 Spirosomataceae bacterium | reverse complement strand
CCTTTGTATTATGACCTGCTGGTTTCTATCGGCCAAATCCAGGTACTTTTTCTGATTATCCCTAAACTCTCGTGAACTTATTACAAGCATGATAAAAATATTTCGTGTACCATTTTGGTACATATTATTTTGAAAAAAAGTTCAGCTGATCACTTAATCTATAAGAAAAGTGCACAGCGTTGAGGATATTCCTGGAAGGTAGACCTGGTGTTTTAAGTAGGGTAGGGGATAAGGAAAATATAAAATGTTATCTATTTGTCTATCAATGTTTTATGCTCTAGCTATGAGTAATCGGCACATCCCGAGCCTCCCGGCCCAACCTCAAATATGACAAATTGTCATGTCTCGCGTCTTTTTTTTATTTTTTGATAACTATTTCCTTCGTTTTCCCGGTGTGGATAACTTTAGGAGAAAAAACAGAATTTAAAAGATTTGTTGACATAAAATTGTATGTCTATATTGTCGGCAGCCATAACATTCTGTATTTCAGTTTTTTACGTACATCCACTATGAGTATTAGGCACATAATAAATGAGTAATCGGCACAATTGGATATAAGTATAAGGCACAGATCCGAATAGGGATAGGCACAGTTGATATGAGTATTCGGCACACCTCATTTTTGGGCATTGTGGATAAACCTGAAATAAATATGAGTAAAATGCACAGTTTAAAAATTTCTAAGGTATATTTGTGTAATCAAAGTATGAGCGAAATGCACAGTTACAAATCGCTGAATACGCTTTAATATGGCAATTTATGAGTTAAATGCACAATAACAGCTAATATAATGCGAGAAAAGGAAAATACATATACTATTCAATCCAATGATATAACCACCGCCAGGAGCATATTAAACATTTATGAACGCCGTATCATAAATGCAATTATTCAAAACGTATCTGATTTAATAAAGTATTCAGCCAAATACAAAGTTCAGGCTATTGATTATTATCCGGATGCCGGTGATCCTACCGCACTTATCTTAGAGTTCCGTGCTAATGAGATAGCAAAACATGATCGTTATGAAGAAGTCCGGCAGGCGCTTGAAACCCTTCGTTCCCGGGCGGTATGGATTGAAAAGAAATCCGGGACCCGTATTACAGGTTTTCTAAACTGGGCTGAGCTTCCAAAGAATTCCGAAACGATTAAGATATCCATAGATTCAGTATTCTATCAAACCCTTTTTAATCTTAGTAACGGGTATACGATATTCCAGGCTACAGTGATGAACAGCCTTACCAGTATACATGCTACAAAACTTTACGAGGTACTGGCCGGCTTCCGGGACAAAGAAGCAATTGTTCTTACTATAGATGAACTTCGCAGGCTTACCAACTGCATTGATAAGTATCCTCAATATGGTTCTTTCAAAAAATATGTACTGGAGGTGGCCAAAAAGCAGCTGGACAACAATAATTTAACCGATATCCGTTTTACTTATAAGGACATAAAGCAAAGGCAACAGGTTGTTAAGATTCAGTTTAGTATCATCAAAACTGAAAATGCGCATGAAATATCCCTTCAAAGAAATAAAATAAGTCCCCATTGGGATTTTACAAAGGACCTGGTCACCAATGCCCATCGTATGGGCATTAACCTGAAGGGCAAAAACCTGGATCTTTTTAAGGAGTACAAGTCCATGTTCGGAGAAGATGTTCTGGCTTCAGACCTTATCACTTTTATGAACACGGCAAAAGAGAAAGGCAAGGGAGTTGCATACCTCATCGGATGCTTAAAAAACAAAATCCTGGATCATACTCAAACTAAGATTTTGTATGAGACAGAATCAAGGTTATCTACTAGAACCGATACTCCAAAGAAAATAGGAGACTTGTTATCAGGAATGAAAAAATAATTGAAAATCAACAAAGTGATGAAAACCGCAGCAGTATTAGACCCTAAACGTGATCCTTACCGGTTTGACATCTTTGAGAGCGTCGAACGCTTCGAAGATATCATCGGATCCCTCACCGGTGTTTACATGAAGCTCCATTATCAGGAGCTTGATAAGGGTATACCTAACCAGGCCCTGGCTGAAAAATATATGAACAGAATCTTTGAGATCAGAAAGACCAAAAATAATTTTGCGCCTAATGATATCGAAGCCAGAGACCAATTAACTGAACTCTACCTCAAAGAATACAAAAAGCTTGATAACGCCATTAAGTGAAAATCAGAAGCCCTATAAGCTATCTGATGAAATTCATTACCAGATTTACAATAATATCCGGGACGTTTATTTGTTTGATAAGGAAAAGCCACTGGAAAAAATTGCCATATTCCTGGCCGGTCAACCTGGTAGCGGGAAAACTACTCTAAGAAACAGTATTTACCAGGATTACGATACCAGATTTATTGTTGAAATTAATACGGATGACATAAGGAACTTTCACCCAAAGTATAAAGACCTTCAAAAGGATCCAGATAATTACAAACGTGCCGGTTGGCTCGTAAATCCGGATTCGGTATCCTGGGCATCAAATTTATCTGAAGACGCAATAAAGAGGGAATATAGCGTTCTGTACGATATGACCTTTGCGGGCAATGTAGATATCTACCAAAATATGATGAAAAATAACCGTGAAAGCGGTTATAAAAACGAACTTCATGTGTTGGCCGTTAACCCTGAAATTAGCCGGTTAGGTACGCATCTGCGTTATGAAAACCAGTTAAAAGACAAAGGGGTAGGGCGGGCCGTTAGTATAATCTCACACGACGCAAATTTTAATAACCTAAACGGTAATATTAAGTCGGCCATTGAATCCGGACTGGTAGATAGGGTATGCATCTATAGCCGTATGATTTTCAGAGATCACAGCGGGGAAATAAAAAATAATGCCGTTGAGCGGCTTTATGATTCTAATATCGAAGGTTTTGATACCAGGAAAATGATCGATGTGGTCAAGAAAGAACATACCCGCCCCTTTAATGGACTTGAAAAGGAATATCTATCAAACAAGTACGACCAGGCTAAAGAACTGATTTCTCAACGCAATGGAGATCTACTGGAATTTACAAGTAATTTAAAGGGCCTGAAAGAAAAATTAGAAAATGGTAAAGACAATGGCCATCACCTGTAATATTTAAAACGTATACAACTTAGCGTCATAGACACGCTACTTTACTTCCTTTAATGAAATACACTTGCGATTTATTTTCTTCAGTGTAGCGCTTTACAAGCTTTTGCAGCTCCCCTGAAGGCAGTCTATCAAGCTTTTTTAAATCGTCCAGGAAGGATGTCAGTGCAAGGTTAAATTGGTTCTGTGTTATAAAGTTCCGATGGGCTGCTTTTATACAATTTGCCCTGGCGATCGCGATTTCGTTATAAGCAATATCCAAATTCAGGTCTCCAGCTGTTCCTGAATTTTCAGCTATGTATTCGGTCCGGGTGTCGTCTGTCTGTAATACTTCAGAGGGTTTGTTCTTGTATGTCATGTTGAATATTTTTAATTAAACAAATATACTATAAGATTTTATACAGATAATTAAAATTTAGTTATTTTTGTAGTGTACACTACAAATATACAAAATGCAAACAACCGAGCAATACACTACCATCGAAACAATCTACGATTACTACAACAAACACCTTTTTGAAGGCAAGCTATCAGGGTGTATGCTGAGCTTCACGCGAAAGAAAAATACGGCCGGATATTTCTCGGCTAATAGTTGGGTAAAACGCAGCTCCCGAACCGCTGTTCATGAAATAGCAATCAATCCGGAAACAACCGACCTGAAGGATAACGAATTTCATCAGACACTGGTGCACGAAATGGTTCACCAATGGCAGCAGGAGTACGGCACCCCTTCCAGGAAGTGTTATCACAACAAAGAATGGGCCGCCAAAATGCTAGAAGTAGGCCTGATGCCCTATAACGTAAAGGAACCTGAAAAGATGACCGGCCAGACAGTGAGCGATCATCTGATCGAGGGAGGGAAACTGTATTACTTAATACTCCAGCTGGAAAAAGAAAACTTCTTTGTCCCCCTGGAGCCGAAGCGGTATTTTCCAAGATCAGTCATTTTGAATGATGGGGTAGGGGAGAGCCTGGAGGAACTACCGGCAGAAGAAAGCGAAGAACCTAACAAAATGGGAAAACGTTTCAAATTCACCTGTAATTGCAATATCAATCTATGGGGCAAATACGATCTTGATGTAACCTGTAACATCTGCAACAGTATTTTCGTCCGTCAGGATTAATCAATAAATAAAGTTTTGCGGATTATATTAACCCGTTATCGCTTAAAGAATAATACCGGTTAGGGCTAATGATCAGATGATCTGAAAACTCAATATTCAAAATCTCTCCGGCAGACGCAAGCTTCTTTGTTATTAACAGATCGTTGTTACTTGGTTCAAGTCGGCCTGAAGGATGGTTATGTGCGATAATAATGCTTGTTGCATTACAAAGCAATGCTGTTTGGTAAACGATGCGTACATCAATAAGAGTACCGGTAATCCCTCCGTTACTAACGTTCCGGTAAGCTAAAACCCTGCTCTGGGCATTAAGCATCAATAGGTAACATTGCTCGAAATAGGAAATATAATCTCTATCCCATATCTCCAGGAATATACTATAGGCCTGGGAGGATCTTTTAACGATGGGTAAAGTAAAGGGATCTAATATCGGCCTGTAATAGGTTTTTACTTCGGTTAAGGAATTTTGTTTAAGGTTTTCAATTTCTATATTCATACAGTTTTTTTTGATCTCACACAGACCAAAAAGGATATAAAAGAAATGAAAAACAGAAAAACACACTCCCGACAATAAGAAGGGTGAGGAAGGTTTTACGGTTTTAGTAACACGGTCATAACCTGTTTATCCAGGTCTGAAATTTGCAAAAAAAACATTGATGAAATGAAATCAAAAAAGTTTACAACTAATTGCACTTATTTAAGATACAAAAAAAACAGCAGCTGCAGCTGGCCGGCCAGCTGATCACCAGGCCTGAAGCAGTTACCAGGCTAAAAGAAAAAAACTATATTTTGCTGTTTTTCTGTATGTTATAAACTCAATCAAAAAATAAAAAAAAAGAGACCTTATGCGTGGAACATTAACAAAGCGTGAAGTAAAGAAATACGAATATTGTATTTTTCTAACTTTTGATGATTCTATAAAGAGTATTCTTTGAAGGAATACTGAAGGTTTCCAAAAGTTGTTTTTGAGTATATCTTTTCGATTCATAAGCTGCCTTCACAGCAGGAGCAATTTTTTTATATCGACCTGATAAGCCTTGCGGTCTTCCACTTTTAACGCCCCTTTCCCTAGCAGAATCCAGACCATCGTTTGTTCGCTCAATAACTATGTCACGTTCAAGTTTAGCTAGCCCTGCAAAAATTATAAAAATAAATTCACCTATAGATGTTCTCGTATCAATTCCTTCATTGATAGATACAAAATGAATATTGTTTTCCTTAAAATGATTGACAAGCTTAATCAGTTCAATAGGTGTCCTACCAAGCCTGTCAAAGCGCCATACAACAATAGTATCACCTTGTCTTACATATTCCAAAAGTTTTTCTTGCTGCGGTAGTTTTTTAACTCCAGACACCTTGTCCATATATATCTTATCACAACCCGCCCGGGTTAGTAAATCTATCTGAAGGTTCGGGTTCTGATCTCTTTTGGATACCCTGGCGTAACCGAAAACCATACTAATAGTTCGTACATTTTGTTAAAAAGAAAGGACCGATAAAAAAAAGGGCCGCTAGGACTCTTGCAAAGCTTAGGTAAATTCTATACTTAACGGGAATATTTTTAAATCTCATGATATGCTAAACTTTATTAAACTTCATCCAATATTTTTCAGAAGCCGTTTTCAATCTATGCGTAAATCCGAAATTATTCGTATAATCAAATATCTTATCACAACTTACAATATAATCAACTTTTCGAATTTGATACATTACCTGACCGGTTAACCCGCTTCGCAGCTGGAGGTCATTATGACATTCTTTTAAATACTTAGAAAACCAACTATTTTTTCTTACCCTGTATCCTCTAGGAGTGATGCACCGTAACGTTTTAGTTAAATCATCCAACCCTTGGCAGTAAAAGAAAATAAACTGCTCGGAAGGGGATAAAAAGAAATCTTTAGTTAATGATGCTTTTATAATAAAATGATTCATAGATAAGAGTTTATATTAGATTTTTTAGTTTGTGTTATATTTAAAATACCCTGTATTTCTCTTTCTCTAACTTCATTTCCTCAAATTGTGCATGTGAGCTGCATACCTTTGTGAGTTCAAGAATCGCTTCCAGGTGATTAATCGGTACTTCCGGAGGGTAATAGTATTCTTTGATCTCACGGCCATATCGGACCTGGAGACGGTAAGGTTGGCTGATCCGGTCCCGGAGCTGCTGCGCTTCTATTAGAAAGCTTATATCTCCGGAGCTGCGCCAGATGGAGACAAGTTGCATCATTCGCCCGTAACGTCCATAGCGGACCAGCCCAGATTTCTTAGCCTTGCGTTTAGGCTTCGTTTTCAGCTTCAGATCTCCCAAAAACTGTTCAAAGGTATATTCATCCCCCAAAAGAGCCTGAAGCTCCTGGAAGGCAAATATAGGTGCTTTCTTAAAGAACCTCCTGGCCTTATTGATCCTGCTTCTGTTGCTGATATTCATCGTTTTGATAAAGTCCTTTTAATTTTCCAGCGTACCTAAGCTTTGTATTCTCCGAATAATTCGTATCAATCAAAGCTGGTGTTTCTCTAATCACCCTTTCTAACCGAGGAAACCTAATTTCTAAGGTCATAAGAGTTTGTAAAATTGCCAAACCAAACTTGTCAATAAGCAACGCGGCCTGATAGCTTGTTTCCTGATCGAGCCTGATAGCTTCTTCCCTAACATTAACAAATCCTCTAAACTGCGTAATTAATTTATTTTCAAGATTCTCTGTATTCATAAGTACTATATATTGGGTGTATCTTCAGTTGGTTTCTTTTTAAAGATAAGGTCATATACAATGTAAGCAGAATATGTTGCGAAACAACCCGTTCCAATACCATAAAAGTATGATAAAGTAATTTTCTGTGCGTGTACATCAACTAAAGTCCTTAATAAAGTATTAAGCGCCCACAAATGCGTTAGAAATAATATTATTATGACAATAGTAAGTTTTATAATGATTTTCTTCATTGATTACCTGTATTTGATTGCAGTTCAACCTTATTGTTCTTTTTATTAAGGCGACTTTGCTTTTTCCTCTTTTTTTCCTCACGCTTTATTTTTTCTTCACGTATCAGCTCTAAGCAATCAGTAAATTCACTTTCCATCTTTAGGAGATCTTCATCCCGAAGAACTTGAAAAATATTTGTTATCCTGGTATAGCCTCTTCCACTCGGCCCCCATATCATTTCACCTTTTCTTAACTTAACTTCTTTACCGTTGATTACAACGGTTTGTATTTCATCATTCTTTGCCATATCTCAATGAATTTTATTAAACGATAAGTATAGTATTCCGGTATTTTATACTACTAAAGATATTAATTGTAAGTCAAAAGGTACGGCATCTAAATAATAATCAAAAGTATAGCCATATTTTTCTAGCTTTTGTAGTGCTTCTTCTAAATCCAAATAGGATGGATCAATTGCGATACTATTAACGATTTCCTGTACTTCAATCGGCAATGTATCGACAACCTCAAATAGATCTTGATTAATATTCTCCATTGTTATATAGTTTTTTATATTTAATTCAAACAAAGATAAAGGGATTATTCTTTTTGCACCGGTGGATAAGATAGGGATTAAGCGTTAATAGCCTCCTGCAAATATTCTTCAGCTTCCTCTAAGGAGGAACAGCAGCTTTCCAACTGGTCAACTCCTTCTTCCAACTTTTGCCCTCTTTCTGTGGCCTGAAGCCCTTCAGAAAGGTTGTCATATTTTTCCTGCTCTGATTCTTTCAGGGATTCAATTTCCTGCTTAAGTTCTCCAATTTTGTCAATAATTAGTTGAATCTGTTTTCTGTCTTTGGCATTCATAATAATAAATTTAGTATTTAAAATAATCGGGATGTTACCTGCGGATTGAAATAGTCGCTTGAACTAATGCGAACAAAATACTTGCCCTTTCTGACCTTATGCCAGTTGGAAAAATGTTCCGTTTGTGGAATAGCTTCAATGATCGCTTCTATCCCTGTATTACATACGTCTACTTTATACGCTTTCGGATATCCCCGCTTAACCAGGTACTGGTTAAATCGTTTGATAAAATTTTCCATCGTCTCGCAGGTGTCTCCAATCCAGAACACCCATTGCTGTCCATTGGCATCATCAAAATACACCCGACGCCCGGAGCTATCCGGATCCCCTTTAATGATCTTCCCGATTGTAACGCTTGACCCTTGCTTAGGCGGGTCACAAAGTTCAGTGATAATATACTCGTGCATGTTCCATAAAACGTTTATGATGCTAATTTACGGAACAAATATTTACGGAACAAGTTTATGGAACTTTTTTTTAACTATAAATACCTGAAAATCAAACATAGGATATTAAGCCCCGGATGAAATTTAATAACTCCATAAAACGATCGTTTTATGGAACAGGGCTTGTATGTTTATTTTTTAATATTTTTGATATCAAATTGAACTTTACTGACATGAGCATTCCGGAGCTTGTTGATCACTATGAGGATGTATTTGCAGACCTAACGATTATAGGTAGTGCGGCCAGGTTGTTTGAAAGTGAATACAGAACCTTCAGGGATATTTTGAAAATTACTACCTTAGAGAAATTCGGGGATAGTATACCTGGTTATTTTAGAAGTAAGGATTTAGTTGAAGTAAAAAGCTTCATCTATGAATACTTAGATACCGGTGGACCGGATTTTCTTTTAGAAGAACTGGAGAAAAAACAACAAAGTTGGTTTGAGGATTACACCAAAGCATATTATCCGTAAAATCTATGTGCTATCACATTTCCTTACTGGCAGACGAGTTTGACGATTATGTCGATTATTTCGATATCCCAGGTTACAACCGGGACTACGGCAATGAAATTTACCGGAAATCCTATCACGTGAATGGGTTCACCAAGCCGGTGATCCCGGTGATCCGTCCTGAAGGAGATTCTGTGGGCATTGATATGTATAAGTGGGGACTGATCCCCCACTGGGTAAAGGATATCAAGACCTGGAAAGCCAATACACTTAATGCGCGAAATGACGAACTCTTTGATAAGCCGTCTTATCGGTCCTACTGGAAAAACAGGTGCCTGGTAATTGTCTCCGGCTTCTTTGAGCCACGGGATCGCGGGATGGCTGGTCTTCCGGAACCGGCATCACCGGTGCAACAAACCGAATCCTGGTACATCAAGCATGCGACCGAACCCTATATGACCCTGGGCGGGTTATATTGTAACGGAACGGTTACCATCATTACAACAGACGCCAGCCCGCTGATGTCCGAGGTCCATAATGATGGAAAACGAATGCCTCTCATTTTAGATGATCCCGACCTGCGGGATAAATGGTTATTGGGGAATATGAATCAGAAGGAAATGGCCGGCATGATGGCTACCCATCCGGATGATAGTCACCTGGTAGCTTATCGGACCATTGACGGGATAATGAATAACAGGATTGATACCAATGTGCCGAATGCGATTTTAAAGCATGAAGAATCGGTTTAATATTTAACTTTCTATTTAACCTATGAGATCATCATTATTCAAAATCAAATTGCAGATCATCTGCATTATCACACTTTGTTTTTCATGTAACAATGAAGAAAAAAATACAAAAGAAGAATACCTTGGTAATTGGGAAAGTGCTAAAGGCGAAACAACCATACAAGTGTATGAACAAAATAACAATATGTTCATTAAATGGCTTAAGAAGGGAGAAACAGTACCATTAAAGTATAATGAGGAAGGAAAATATTATGAAGCTTCTACAGCTTTCGGCTCCATGCCGGTGATTATTGCTAATGACACATTGGTCTACAGCCAAACAAAATATATAAGATCAGAAAATTCAAACTGACAAATTCAAAATTGAAAAAATCAGAGCGCATAAAAATAAACGCTATCTACTCCGGGCCTTCCCTGGAGCTATACTCGGTAAGCACTCATACAGACCTGGAGCTGAAGTATTTCCCGGATGGGATCAGTGCAGGGTTCCCCTCTCCAGCTGCTGACTTTATAACCGAAACGATAGACCTCAACAAATTTCTCATAAAAAATCCGTCATCGACTTTTGTCGGCGTGGCCAAAGGTGTAAGTATGCTTGGAGCCGGTATATATGATGGTGACCTGTTAATCATAGACAAGGGGGAAAGGCCAATGAATAACCGCATTGCAGTTTGTGTCCTGGACAATGATTTCACATTAAAAAGACTTATCATAAAGAATAAAAAAATCTTTCTGGCTCCGGAGAATCCGGACTATCCGGATATAGATATTTCTCAATACTGTGATTTTGAAGTCTGGGGGATCCTCCGGCACTCGATACACTCACATATTTAAAAACGATAATGTACGCCCTGATCGACTGCAATAATTTTTATGCTTCCTGTGAGCGGGTTTTTAATCCCCGGCTCCGGGGTAAACCTCTTGTAGTTCTAAGCAATAATGACGGCTGCGTTATCGCCAGGTCAAACGAGGCTAAAGCGCTGGGCATTCCAATGGGTGCCCCGGCATTCGAGTACGATAATCTTTTCAGGATCCATGATGTTCAGGTCTTTTCTGCAAACTTCCGTCTGTACGGAGATATGAGTAACCGGGTCATGTCCATACTATCCGAGTATAGCCCGGAAGTAGAAATATATTCTATTGATGAAACCTTCCTGAAGCTGGAGGGATTCACACGCTACAACCTGAAGGAATACGGGCAGCACATGAAAGAACAAGTAACCAGGTGCACCGGCATACCTATTTCAATAGGAGTAGGGCCAACAAAAGCCCTGGCAAAAGTCGCTAACAGAATCGCAAAAAAATTCCCGGATCAGACGGCCGGGGTTCACGTAATAGACACCGAGCAGCTGCGCGTAAAGGCTTTGCGTTGGCTACCGGTGGAAGACGTCTGGGGCATAGGCGCCCGGCATGGCCGGCGACTAAAGAACCTGGGAGTTAATACTGCATACGACTTTACTTTGATGAATGATGCGTTCGTTAAAAAGCATATGTCCATAGTAGGCCTTAGATTGAAAAGGGACTTGGAAGGTGTTCCGACGCTTGACCTGGATGAAATAAAGGACAAGAAAAATATAGGGGTTTCCAGATCGTTTGAAAAAAACTACTCCAAGCTATCCGAGCTTCAGGAACGGGTAAGCGCCTTTGCCACTTCAGCAGCTGAAAAGCTCCGGCGGCAAAATTCCCAGGCCAATACAATCCTGGTTTTTATTCATACCAATTTCTTCCGGAAGGACCTACAGCAGTATAATGCCTCAAAGGTTATTAAATTACCTTACCCGACAAACTCCAGTATCGAGCTTTCCAAGTTCGCACTTCAGGCTTTGGGGGCTATCTTTAAAGAAGGATATCAGTATAAGAAGGCCGGTATACTGGTGATGAACTTTACACCGGAAGGATCCGGACAAATGAAGATCTTCCAAAATTCAAATCCATTGCATAAACCGCTAATGGAAAAAATAGATTTTCTCAATAGTAAATACGGTACCAATACTACCCGCCTGGCTGTGCAGGATTATAAACGTTGGAAAATGAAACAGGAGCGTTTGTCTCCATCATATACTACTAATATAAGAGATATAATTGAGATCAAACTAGGACCCCGTTAAAGGAAATGGACGATAATACTAAATGCTTCGTTTGTAAAAAACCTTCCGAATACCTCATTGGCGCAAGCTTGTATTCGTGGAAAAGGAAACTGATCATAAAAGGCGGGGCCTGTTGTGACCATGTAGCTGATGGGATTACTAAAATGGGGGAAGGGACATTTGGTACCCCGTATTGGCCAGCTGTAGCTAATATGGACGGAAAGCTAATATATCACTCCTTCGCAGCAGATCAGGACGGGCTGTCACATCTGGGAGGATGGAAGCTCAAAAAAGCTGAATTGGAAAGGATAGACGGGAGGGGCGTTAAAAGTGGAAGACCGAAAGGCAGCAGGCATTAAAAGTATCTTTATCATCGATTATACATGAACCAATTTAGAAAATATGTTCTATTCGTACTTTAAATTTTTACCACTATGAATGATCAAGAAAGAGAGGAATTAAAACATGAAGTATTAGAACTGCAAGATAAATACAGAAATCAACAGATTACCGTTGATGAATATAAGGAATTGGAAACTAAGTACATACTACTACAATGGAATATATCTCCTAAATTTGTAAAATCTGTATTTAGTAAACTAACTGTTGAAAGGCGAGAGAAACCCGATTAATTTCTATTTCAACCGACTCTGAAGAATGATGGATGCTCAAAATTGCCGAATTGTGGATATGAGTTTATCAGAAGAAATGATAAAATGAAAGAAAAACTAATCACCGGAGTAATTATACTTCTTTTCTTTCTAACCGGGTACCTCTATACTAGGATACAGGTGTCACCAAAAGACCGTAAGTTTGTAGGGGCACCCTTTCTGATCGGTTTAGTGCTTTTGACAATCTATACGATATATTTGATAGTAATAATATACCTACGGTGGAGAGTTGGCCGGGATATTTGGCAATAAAGATAAATATTGATAATAATGACCGCACAACATCAGAAAATAATAGTAAGTAAAGGATCTTCTTCATTGCTAAATGACGCAATAGTAGCTCTTGAAAATGAAAATCCTGGATTCAAAAATGACATGAGTAAATTACCAGGTATCCAATACGAAGAAAAGCACAGCTATTGCTATATCCCGGTAGAATACCATCGAGAGTTTATTGAGAAATTTAAGGAAATAGATTTATCTCAATCAAATGGTAAACCTACTGCTGATATCGGAGTAGTACAACAAAGTAAAGAGGATATTTTATGACTGACTTATTATACATCAGGCACCCTAGCCCGGACATACATTATAACCAGGTTGAAATGTTGAATTCTCTGAATGAGCCTGCAAAATCCGAAATGGCACTTCTTTTCCGGTTAGGAAATGCCTCAATGCATTATTATAATACCGGTGATGAGCCTACAGAGGAAGATTACCTGGATTGGCTGTCAGGTCTTCCCGCGGGTATCCAGGATGACATGAGAAAAAAAGGATTTGAGAGCTGTAAAACAATATTAAGCCTTCAGCGTCATGCCTTAGAGCGAAAAGATATAGGTATGGAGAATTATATCCGAGGGCTTCTGAATACAGAAGACTACCAATATTGGAAAAAGCATTCTAAATCAGAATGACGATTTCCTATTTTTTATCTGATCTGTAGAGTTCACCAAATGGTTGAATAACACGGACCCGGTACGATTAAGGCTAAATAGCAAAACAATCATAATTGTTTCTATTCCATAGTCCGTATTATAAAAGCAATATAGAAATTTTATTAATAATATTAGCAAATTAATATTTGATTTATACATTTGTAACATCTCAAGAGGAAACTTAAAATATTATTATAGTGGTTTATTTTAGGGAATCGAAAATGCCCGGGCTTTTGCCAGGGCTATTTTTTATATGTACAAAGATAAAAAAATACATTTTTACGGATCTATTCAAACAGTTTGTTTGCTTGCATGGCTCTGTGCATGGTTTTTAGAAAGTACTAATAGAAGGAATGCAGTTCTCTTGATCCTATTCGTAGTCATAACAATTTTAGGATTCAAGTTACAGGCCATCAATCCTATCGGGTTTCAATTTCAACTCGCTATTAAGCTACTAAGCAATTTGATCTGGATAATACTTATTCTATTTCAAATTTACCCATTTCTAAATATATAATGAATTATAGATTCATATTAAAAGACCCTGGAACTTGCCCGGGTTCTTTTTTTTATCCCCATTAAAATATCAACTATTAATTTTACTTATTTCAAAATCCCGAAATGAGAGCAATAAAATATTATATTTGTTAAAATAAATAATAGTTAATTTTATGGAAACCATATCATTAGTTATAGCTTTAGCATTTTTGTACGTTCACTTATTTAATTCAGGCATCCCGCTTAGGGAACGCCCTATTCTTCAGATTCTATTAATTGTATTAGCTATAGAAGGGGTATTGAGTATTGTCAACCTTATGAGTAATAACGTTGTAATAGATTATTCGATAGTAATTGTAAAAATAATGTTCTGGATCGGGTTAATATCCTTTATATGTTTTGATCTTGCCAGAAGGGAATATAATAAATTAAAAGAACTCTGACCAATGGCAGAGCTCTTTAACATAGTCAATATATAAACCATTCCTACCCTTCAGAAATTTCCTCCAAATGTTGAATCCACTTTTCAACTAAAATTCATCTTTGTACCTGTATGGCCGGTAACTCTTACCAAATACTTTAAGACCGAAACCGGTAAGCATTAAAGCTGCTATGATCGAAAGGTTTTTAATTGTGATCATGTAGGCGCTGGGCTTCAGGTCAGGCCCTACATAATGCCCGTTATAATGGATGGCCGATCCTTTACCTATTATTAAGCTCTCCGGAAGCTTTTCTAACCGAGGCGCATATATCAAAGCACCTTCCTCCAGGCTGATTAATTTAACCTCCTTCAGCTGGGGATAATGGGCAATCTCTCCAGAGGCGACAAAAACAAAATCTGCCGTTTCAGCATCATCCTGAAAGGTAACGCCTACCGGTGTACGTGAGAACTTCAGAAAGTTCACTTTAAGACCCTCTAGCCAGTCCCCCCAAAAGAACGGAGAGAGCAGGGCTGCAAAAATTGCTTTTTTCATACGTGTGATCATTTAAGTATAGTAATTAAAGAAACAAATATATTTCTGATTCCGGTCAATCAATTCACCCATCAGGTCAACTAGCAAATAGACAGGCCTCCAGTCAGCTAGAAAGCCAGAGGACCGAAGGATGAACCTGAATTAAATAATGAACTGAATACCTTTCAGCTCTCCAGGTAGGATTTTACTTACAAGTCTTGTATTCAGATCAATCGAATACCAGTAGCAATCCCATACCAGAAAAGCACGTCCCTCGCTATCAAATCCCAGGATTTCCGATATCATATCAATATCGTACCCATTTTTGAAATGGATCATATCTCCCTTTTCCAGGGAGAATTTATGGTTCCTGGTAGTGAACCCTTCGACCTTATGAGTAAAGCTGTCAAAATCGCTTAAAATACGGTTGTACGTCCCGATATATTTATACTTTTCAACCAGGTTAAATATTGGATCTGAAAATGCCATATTTTTTTACACGTTTATAGTATTAAAAATACAAAAAAATACGTATTCCTCCAAAGGAAAACATACGTTTTTTGCTGGTTATCTGACTGTTACGGAATTTGAATTTCTATTGGTGTTCCCGGGTGATGGGCCATAAATTCCACGATCCAAAACGGCGGCCACTCCTTACGCTTCCGCATTTAGGTCTTACAGGTCATTACAACAAAAAACATATAACTATATTTTTTTCTTTTCCCGACACTTTATCAACAGCAATCCGGATAAAGATGCACACAAGGTTTACCGGGGGAAAAATACACTCCTGGAGCAGCGCGAAAGGTGAGGAAGATTTTTTCACCTGGTAACCCGTAAGGGCTTTGACCTTTTGAGCTTCTTTAGGATTGCTAATTTTGTCGTCGGTAAAGACAAAATTCGCTACAACTAAAAAAGCCATAAGAATATCTATCCTTATGGCATTTACAGATGAAAATACTGCATTACTGGGAATCTTGTGTTTGTGGGTATTTATCTCTAAATACCAGTCTATCCCAGCCCTGAAGCTTGTTATTAATGAATTTTAGACGATATTCCTCGTTAACTGAGCTTTTATAAGCCAGAACTTCAATACGTTCTCCCTGGCTATGTTCAGATAACGAGCTAATGATATAGCGCTTTCCAAGTTTGTCAATTACATTTTCCTTTGTCATTCCAACCGAAATATCACGCATTTTTTTATTAGTGCTTTGAAAATAGTATTTCAAGCTACAGGAAGATAGCGCGATTGATAAAAAAAGTGTGGTTAAAAAAACCTTCATGTTATTTACGTTCAAACCTATATACTACATTTTGAAATATTTTATCACCTGATTTAAAATATTCTTTCGGGGTTGAAATCTCAAATGATCCCTTATTGAATTTGATTGTAAATAAGTTCGTTCTTCCAGGTGCATCTATAGGAAGGCTCTCTGATTCAGAAACATCAATTGAGCAATTCTCTAATGCCAAATTATAAGAAAAATCAAATTCCCCGGTAGGGGTTGATATTTTACCAATAGTGTTTCTATTAGAATTCCCCATAAATGATATGGTTGTTTGGGATTTATCAAGATAGTGTTTTTCTCCACTGTCGTCGGCATATTCCATATATGCCAGTTTCCATGATCCTTCGATTTTGGAATAATTGTCATAAACTTTACTACTAACCCGATCTTCACATGAAATAAGGCCTACCAGGGCCAAAAAATAAGTAATGAGAATTTTAGCTTTCATGATTATTATGATAAAGACTAACTTTGGATTTTGGCCCAAAGTTAGTCAATTTAATATTTTTTTAGTTTTCTAATCTAAATTCGATTAGGCCATCAGATACCCAGGATACATTCGGCCTGGTGTAGTGGATCAGCTCTCCAGCCATTTTTATATCTTCAGCTTTGTAGGTCAGCTTATAAGAGGATGTTCCGGAAGAATTACCATTTTCATCTTTAGCTGTCACGGCAACACTTACTTCCTGGGTCTTACCTTTATCATCGATCTCGAATGTTTGAATGTAATAGTCCGGACCGTGATTCTCGTCAAAATGCCAATTAAATAGATTCAGCGTGTTGGTATGCAGCGCAAGTGTATAGCCATTTTTTGCATTGTGCCGTGCAGGCGGAATTTCCATCTTAATAAATGCCTGGAATGCTGCTGAGAAGGTTTTGTTATAAACAACACCGTCAAACCTTATTTCAGGAGCGCCTTTGAGCCAACCTTCAATAGCGTCCAAATTCGGACATCTTATATATTCAACGCGTTCTGTATTTCCGCTGGTGCGGGCATTTTTAGCCCTGGCCTGTTCTGCGAAATATTCCTCATAGAAATCAAGCCTTTCATTATTACCAACTACTACTACAGGATAGTTTGGTTCTACCTTCGCATCTATCCAATAAACGTTACCTTTTCCGTCCCAGGCTTTTACGCGCTCGGTCTCACCATCTATATAGTCGATAGCGTTTGCAACCAGCAAGGTTTGAGCCTTGGTGTCCCACTTCTCGATTTCAACGGGCACCGATATGTTAAGGTACTCATTCTTGGTTACCCTGGAAAATACGTCAGCTCCCTGTGTATGGGATGCCTTCAGCATACTACTGAAATTTTGTCCACCAATTTTGGCATTCAGGACCTTGGAAACCAAAATATCATAGTCCCCGTCAAACTTTTTCTCCGCTTCTTCCTTTATGAATTTCCGGAAATCGGCAGAATTGAGCGATACGGCCAACATTTTAGCGAATTCATCGTCTGCGGTATACGCCGACCGAAAAGAACTCTCATCAGCTAACGTAGCAGTAGTAGGTACCATTACGGTAGCTCCTTCAATTGTTTCAAGTTTCGATTGTGTGCTTTTGTAAGCATCCTGAGAGGTTTTAATCGAATCCTCTGAACATGAAGTCAACAAGCTAAGCATTAATAATGCGGATAACGAATAAATTGTTTTTTTCATTTTGTATGAGTTTACGTTAAAAAAGTTTGTTGAGAATAACCCCTTATTTTCAAGCAATTATTCACGGTGCAAAGTTGGAATGCAAATATGCTTTGAAAATATGACCGGAATGAGGTTGAAAGATGATCGTTGTCAGTTTTTGAATTTGTACATTTCTAAGTCATGGCTTGTTGACCAGGTGAAGCCGGCCGGCCGGCGGATCCTCCGGAGCTGCAGCAAAGCTGCAGATCTTCCGGAGGGAAACTAATAAGCTGATTTAGTAACACTTATCAAATTTACCAAAAGATAAAAAAAATAAAAGGCTATTGTTTATTTCGTTATTCTCTGCATTTTGATATTTAATCATAATTTGTATTATTCCTCTAAAGGGAAAATAAGGATTTTGGAAAACCAAAATCCTTATAAAATAGCCCAAAGGGGCTACGCAGCTTTAAGAATGTAGTTGGCTGCGGTTTCAGCTTGCTTAGCTGCCTGGTAGAAGAAGTAAGGGTTACTCTCCAGGGCAGAGAGCCAGGAGCGGATATAAGAGGCTGAATTATCCAGAAGCTTTTCTGTGGAAATGTTAAGTTGCGATGTAAGGTAGCAGGCGGCTGTTTCTGCAATAAGTTCTTCGAAGGCGTACTCTTTTTTATTGTTGGCTTTCAGTTCAAAACGGTTCAGGCGCCTGGCGTGACCGGTTGAGTGAACAGCTTCGTGAAGGAAGGTGGAATAATAATCTTCAGCGGTTTTAAACTGGTTGATATCGACCATGTGGATGCTATCTGTAGCTGGCCGGTAGAAGTTTTGCGATGTGGAAGGGTAAAGCCGTATGTTTTCGCGCGTGATGTAATCGGTAATGATCGTCTCGATACTGTCGATTGTTTCAACGGTCCGGCCGGTGGGTAAAGTCTTGATCAGGGCGTCCAGGTTAACGGTGGTATCCTCGATGTTAAAGACATTGTAGTATTTAAGAAATACAATGGTTTTATCGGTAAGCTGTATTTCATCATCTATTACGGTCTCAACCTTTTTATTGGCTGATGCAAAGTAAATCACCGGCAGCGCGGCCGCTCCCTTATTTACGGATCCATTTAGTTTTTTCACCTGGTCGAAGGTCAGAAACACCGGAGTTGATGAAGGGTGAAGACTGAGGATAAAGCGGTTAAAACCCCGATATCTTGTTTTACTTACCAGGTTAACCGGACTGGAGAGAGTAAGACCCTCAAACGGGATATCATCCCAGGTTTTCCGCCAGGGTTTTTTCCCGGCTTTAAGAGATTCTGCGATCATGAAATTGATTTTCTCTAAAATTTTGATTGATACAGACATGATTTTAAGCGTTTAATTTTTAAATTTTTTCGCTCTCCATCAGGTGGCCGGTAGCAAATTCCATCAAGCAAGTAAAGCGGCTTAAATACGACCCAAAAGGTGGAGATTTCAGCCGCTTAGCGTCAGGCGGTACTTGCTGGGTTTTGCCGGGCATCTATTTTTGCTGAAATAAATTCACTTAAACGCCTCAAAATGGCTGTATGCTCCTAAAATCAGCAGATCATGAACCTGAAAACAGAAGGGAAAACATGCAGCTGTCAAGGTATCAAAAGGGTCCTACCAAAAGGGGGAAGTAAAAATATGCATTGTATCTGCTTACCCGGTGCCGGGTACCGGGTGAAAAAAGCCAGGATCCTGAAGGGACCGGATAACGCTTATAGTGCTGTTAGTCAAGAGCTGAAAAAAATCAAAATCGAAAAGTAAGCCAGGATCCTGGCAGGCACCAAAGATGAAAGGTTCCGCGCTGAGCACCTTAAATGAGAATAAAAAGAGAACCCGGCACCAATACCGGGTTCTTATAGTTTGAAAGGTTATTCGCAATCGGGACAGATGCCATAACCTGCATCTTGATCAAACTGCTGCTGGTATTGATAATCGGACTTAAAGTCCTGGCCACAGCAACCGCATTCAAAGTGAGCCAAGTGAACTTTTGTCCAGACAATTTTGCCTTCAATAACGGCAAAGTCTAAAGGTTTGGCAAACACGGTTCTGGACTTAAAGAGGCGGGTAAAGTAGTTGAGCCAGTTTTCTTTATTCATCCAGCCAATGGTAACGCTCTCGATCTGGATCCTGTCTGTAAGGTTAAAGATAGCGGCCTCTGTGACTGACTCGCAGGATATTTCATCGTTGGCCAGGCCGAATAGTTTACCATCCTGCTCAAAGCAGTACAGCAGATCATAGTAAAACCCTTCTGAAATCGATGCTAAAAGGCTTTCCAGGCTTTCAAACATTTTGACTTTTTGAATACGTCCTTCGTAAAACATTGCATAAAAATTTAAGTGAGTACTGTTTTTTATGCTTTTTGCCATGCTATAGGGAGATCAATAAAGGCCAGTAGCAGGAGCAAAATACGCTCCTGGAGCTTTAAGCGAAAGGTGAGGAAGATTTTACGACTGAAACAAAAGTGTTACTTGCCATTGAGCGACCTGTAGCAATTTTGCTATAAAAAACCAGTACTATGAATTTTTTGATTTTGAAAGAAGGGTTCAGCTCTTTCAAAAGGGTGCCCGGCCTGGCTACAGCTGAAAGCATTTTACCTGGAGGTTTGGGGTCCTGATGAATGGGATTGCCCGCCGGTGGGTTGTAAATCAGGCTTTCCTATGGGGAGCTAGAGTAGAAAAGGCAATATCATGCATTTGTAAAGAAGCAGATTTGTCTATACATTAGTGATCAACATGATGTAAGATTTTCGCAACTTTTAATTTAATCCCTATTTACAATGGCAAAAAAATCTATTTCCGCAAAGCTTCAGGGTAAGGTCGATGAACTGGAAGCAAAACTGGTTGATGTCCAGGATCAGCTTCAGGTCGCCAAGCAGAACCTTGACAATTACAACACGCATAAGCGGGTGATTGAATCGATCCTGAGCCTGGGGGATGATAAGGAGCTTAAGACAAAAAGAAAGTATACAAAAAGGATCAAAGCCTAATGCTACAAAATAAATTGCATAACCCAGGATGTATGTTCTTCATTGTCCTTTAGCATTCGATCATAAATAAACGTTCTGTCTTCGTAAAGTTTGATCACTTGTTTGATCAAAAATAACTGCTTGATGTCTCTCTCCTGGCTAATGCTTGTATCGTAAGGATTGGTAAGGGTATTCAAAATCGAATTTTCGTTAAATTCAGAAATGACTTTGACGGGAAGCTTAAAGATCTTTGCCAAGGAATCCAGGATTTCAGGTTCTACAAACTCCCTATCTTCCATCAGGGATACTCGTTTTTGATTCCAACCTTCACCTAATTCACTGGCAATTGCTTCTTGTTTTAACCCTAATATTTCTCGAAGGCGCTTAACATTTCTTCCATGATGTATGGTATTATTCATGTGTGCTTTTAGATTTAATAGAGTGAAGTTACGATAGAATATTTAATAATACCCAATTAAGCCTATATCTGGATTGGTAATTGCATAAAATCAAATAATTGATATATTCCTCATAGACAATGTTTTATATCAATTTTCAAATAATATCATTTCTCTCTGAAGCTGTTGAAAACATCATTTCATCCCTCTAATCCGCTAATTGGGATAACCATGAGTGCATTTGGTATAAAAAATTACAAAAAAGGTGTACAGGAGATCTGTACACCTTTTAAAAGTTTTAAAACTATCAGGATTGAAGGTATCTGATTTTTTGTTTGATCAGCTTTGCAGAATCGGAGGCATAGAAGCGCCGGGACTTTGCCGTCACCGGTGACTGATCCTGGTAAGTGAAAGTAGCCAGCCGGAAGCTGTCTCCCCGGGTGAAAAGAAAATCAATTGCTTCGCGTAGATCCTCGGTCTGTTGGGGATCAATGCCCAGGGAGTAGGTTTCCTGCTGGGCAATCCGGCCGTTAATGATAAGTGCTTTGATGATGGTTTGCATATTTTTAAAATTTTATGCTGGTGGCCATCAGTATGCAGCAGCCCATGAAAGGCAAGTAAAGCGGGTTAAATACTACCCTGAAAGAGGTGGAGATTTCAGCCGCTTAGCTCCAGGCGGTACTTGACGTATGGGCCTGAATGCTGACATTTGCTGTAAAATTTAACCGGGCAAACCTCAAAGCTCCATTAGGGGCCGGTTAGGCTAGAATAGGGCTAGCTGGGTGCCTGCCGGTGGCATGTAATCGAGCTGGGGATTTTGTGCCAGGAAGGAAGCGGAAAATTTCTCCAGTGCTGCTTTAGTATATTGAAAGGACTTTTCAGAAGTGACATTGCAATCTTTCTCATAGTGCTTGTTTAGCATCTGAATGGCGGCAAGTATGGCTTCGGGTTCTGTTTTATACTCTCCCCTGGAGCACGGGGATGCACCGCACGGATAAGAGAGTCCATAGGCCCAAAGGCCGTTTGTATCGATCCCGGTCGATATCTCCAGGTAATCCCATCCCAGGGATTTAGGATGTTGAGCCTTTAAAGGTATATTGGGGTTCATAATGACCCCGCAATCATTAAAAATAAACTTTTTAATTTTTTTACTTTTCGTTTTTGATACAGTAGACATAATCGTATTGATTCAGGTTATACATTATTTCTTTTTACGCTACTATGAAAGTTTGTCGGCAGCAAAGGCAAGCCAAAGCCGTGAAATACGACCCAAAGGGTGGAGATTTTAAGACTTTAGCATAAGCGTGGCTTGACAGCTCCAGGACAAACGATACTTTTGCTGTGAAAAGAAAAGAATGCCTGGATCAGACTGTGTAGGTATGTTCAATAGATAAAAAAATAAAACGCTATTGCTATTACTGGAAGCGATTACCTCTACTTTATGGGCGATTTTTTTTATTTTTTAATAATGATCCTTCGCTCCTGAAATCGGGGCTGGAGAGAAAAAGGGATAGAAGCGGCATCCTTTTTTATAAAAAAAAGATAAAGCGGATAGCCCGGGCCGTTAAGGCTTTTCCCAACAAAAAAATGGCTCGAATATCAAGCCATTTTTCAACCTTTATTTATTAAGGCATTTAAAGCCTTAACCCTTTCTCATTACTATTTTTTTTTTCCAACTCCATTTTTTCAATCTGCCCTTTCGAAAATTGAGAGTTTAAATGG
The DNA here is from genome assembly GCA_037191015.1 of Spirosomataceae bacterium. Classification (GTDB taxonomy): domain Bacteria; phylum Bacteroidota; class Bacteroidia; order Cytophagales; family Spirosomataceae; genus Ravibacter. The sequence continues at coordinate 22,317 of JBBCKD010000034.1, read as the reverse complement.
TTGATACTTCCTCTTTCTTTCTCGTTTAAAAAGCTGATTGTTTTATTATTCTCAACTTTGTAAGTCGTATTTTGATGATCATTAAAGTCACCAACCAGTAGTTTTAACTTATCATGATTATCCAACCTATTGCCTCGAATATTATCTGGGACCGAGTTTAGGTGTTTATCAAATTTTTCAAACAGATGTTTTGCATGTTTATCGTCCTGAAGCTTATTTTCTTGCATTGCCTCTTTGACCTCTTTTCTTTCCCGCGCGGTCAACGGTTCAATGTGAATAGGCGTAACATCCTGTGTTTGAGTTATATTTTTAGCATTCTCCTTGTTCATTCCGGCTGCCTTTAAGTATTCATCCTTATGAAATACGCCGTGCTTCTTTTCGATAGTTTCAATCTCTCTCATAATCGAACTGCTTTTTTCCTCATAGACCGAAACTGTCATTTTAGGGTCCGTTTTTTTTTCCAGGGATTTTTGAAGGTCTTCATGTTCTTTGTAAAGTTTTTGAACCTGCTGCTTAACCGGGTCGGAATCCGAACCCGTGTTTAATGACGGACTAACTAACTTAGCATCCTTCCCTAATTCCAAAGGATAATCAATTTTCTTAAGATTTTCAGCTACTAATGATGCTCCTTCCTTTAAGGTAATACTTTTTGCATATTCTAATGTAGGCCATTTTACATGTATATTCTTATCAATAACTATGCTTCCTTCAACATGAGTAATGGCTTGATGGCTTCCACGTTGGTAAATATCAGAAACGTAGACACCTTCATCGTGTTGAACCCGGTAAACCTCATTTTTTTCGGATATATTAATATCCCCGATATATTTTAGAGATTTATTATCATTAGCTTCAGTTTGCTGCTCCTGATTTACAGATTTTGGATTTTCTTTACTTTGGTCATTGACAATTTTCTTAAGGTCAGGATAATACAAAGCTGTTTCTGTAGCCATCGTATGCTCCTTATTGGTTTCTCTGGCGTATATTTTGTGATCACTATGGTCGTTTTTATTCGCCCTAATATTATATATTTCATATTTCTTATCATCAAACAAAAACTCTTTGCCAATAAGCTTATCAGGAGTTGCTGCATTCGCTTCAATAAACTTATTGTCTAAAAGATTGTCATTCGTTTTGTTTGGTGCAATTGAATTGCCTTGATCCAAGCTTTTAGCCTGAAGTTCTGCCCCATTTTGAATTTCAATTTTGCCACCAACATTTTCAAGGTAAGGGGCATACATTTTAGAATTTTTATCTAATTTAAGGTCTGTATTAACTTCTACCAGATTGGGCGTGCTAAGCTTGGCATCAGGATCGATTTTGATCGCTCCGGCGTGCTCTAAATTATCCAATTTTGTATCGGCTCCTGCCTGGATGTACACCATGCCAGTAACTCCGTGAATGTTACTGAAGTCCCTTTGGTCTTCTTTAGTGACAACCAGGTCACCTTTAACTAACTCGCGCGGTTCAAAATAAGGCTCCAGCTCCTTTTCTACAGATTTTGCACTTTCACGCTCTTGCACATACTCCTTATTGGCCATGAGGACTTTTACTTCTCCAGCTTTTATCTGCTTAACCAGCTCGGAGGGGGATGTCTCCAGCTTCTGACTGGTCCGTTTCAACTTGTCGCCTTCCTTAACCAGCTCGAAATAAGAAATCCGGCTACCTTCATGCTTGTCCAGGCCATAGGTCTGATCCTGTTTTTTTATCATTGCCGGTGCCTTGAAATTTTTATCAAACTCGGCCCTATTAAAGTCTGAAAGCATTGCAGCAGTCGTAGGATCAACGTGGCCGGTTGTCGATCCCGGATTACGTTCAAATACTTGTTTGACAAGATCTTCAGCACCAGGAGGGGTCATGCTTTTTGTATATTTATCTCTTACTTGTTTAGCCATCAATTCCAGGTTCTTTTCAGATATTTCCCTAATTCGTTCCTGGGAGGGCATCATAACTTTAATTTTACCTTCACGTATTTCACTGGCCAGTTGGGAACCTGTAGTATCGAAACGGACATCTGTACGTTTATACCTATCACCTTCCACTTTTTCAAGTTCATAGTATGATAGTCTATCTTTAACCGCTTTGTCAAGACCATAAACTTTGTCCTGCCGGCCGATCAATTGCGGGGCTTGAAAATTTCCTTCAAACTGCATATCCTTGATAAAGGATTTAGAGGGCATGATAACCTTCGCGCGTTTTTCGGTAATGTCCTTGATCATCTGTGCCGGGGTTGTCTCGATCTTCTGATCGGTCCGTTTCCAGAAGTCACCGTCTTTGTGAAGTTCAAAATAAGATATACCGGTATCGGTCACTTTATCCAAGGCAAAGCGCTTTTTTTCCTTTTCAAAGATTTGGGGGGGATCATATTTCATTTCCATGTTTTTTTTTCTTTTAGGTGAGAATGTGATTCTTCGATATTCCTAGAGTAGGGGTTATATACCCGCTCTAAAAACTTGCGTGTACGTCGTTCATATACGTTTGCGTAATCCCAGGAAATACTATTGGATTTACACCAGAGAATAGCTTTTTCGGTGTTATGGACATACTGAAGGTATAGGACCTGCGTGTCCTTGCGGGATAAATCTTCCGGATCCCGGACAAAGAAGGTCATGGAAAAATCATTTTTAACACCTTTCATATCCAGGTTATTTTTTAAAATACCTTCCCTGGGCGCCTAAATGCAAATAAACGCCCCGGCTTTCGCTTACATAATCTATTCTCGACGTACCATGAAATGAATTAATAACAATATGGGGTTTGTTATTAATTGTCGTAGTCAGATAAGGATAAAATTTAACACTTGTTTGAGGGTAATACTCCTCTGTATCAACCTTCCAGCCCGTCGGGCTTTTTTCTGATCGTTCAAATTCTAATCCACCGGTTGACTCTTTAATGATAATTTTAGCGTATTCCTGCCCGTCAATATCATACATCCAGGTACCGATAAAATCTTTAGCGGTAATATTAAGGTAAGGGTTATTGACAGGGCCCGGTTCATCATTTGGCTTACACCCAAAAAATAAGGGAATCAGAAAAATCAAAAAATAGGTCTTCATAGTGATCAGCTTATTTTGGTGATGGTTAGATCAGTAAAATACCGTCCGTTTGATTCCCGGCTTTCGATACGGAAATCGAGGGTAACGTCATTACCGGCAAGTAGCTTTTCGTTGGTAGCCAGATCGTTCCAGACCTTCAGGGCGATTTGCTTTTCGCCTGTTGTTCCTATTACCCAACGCATTTTAAGTTCCTTTTCTCCGGAGGTAATAATTTCCGGGTCAGAAACCTTTGTGATTTTTAAAATTGTACTAAACATAGTTATTAAAATTTAAATTTCAATTGTATTTAATGTGACATTGGTCTGTTTAGAGACCTTTTTTATGGTTGTGTTAATGGTGATGTTATGTTGTCCCGATACCTGGCTTTCATACTGGAAGTCAAGCAGGTATTTATTAAAGTCTGTATAAAGGACGTTTTTTTTGTCGCCGGTATATAGGGTATCTCCCATAACTACAAACCGGGCCAGATGGTTAGAAGAAAACTGCAAGGTTACTAAATCGATATCACGAACGTTTTCAAAGGGCCTCAAATAAATTGAAGCCGTGGAACTGTAGACGGCACGGTCCTGATCCAGGATCATGGAGCCATGAGCTTCAGCAAGCAGATTGTAATCAGGTTGAAGCTGATCACTGGGGCTGACATTTGTAGCTATCTCATTATTACAAGCTGTAAGAGCCAGTAGTATAAATATGTACTTTTTCATTACCAAAAATGTAGTTTAATACCCAAATAAGGATAGGTTGAAAACTTTTGATACTGGCTAAGGAAGTTGTACGTTGTTCGCACACCTACCACCAACGGGGTAAATTCATACTCGGCACCGGTACCCAGGCCTAGCATAAAGGCGGACTTTGTGGATACAAAATCGTCATTGAAATACTTCTGATCCCTGTTTATGGCTTCATAGCCGAAATTCAAGCTACCCAATACCTTAAAGGTGCTTGTAAGGTTCGCTGAAGAAAAAACATTTATCTCCTGCTTAAAGGAGAGTTGGAATTTCTCGACCGGGATGCCGTTGGAGCTGAGCTTTCTGCCATACTGAAGGCCAAAGCCCCGGGAATTAAGCTTCCGGTTATATTTGCCTAATTCAACACTGGCGAAATAGCTGTTTTTGGATGGATAAAAATCATCGTAAGCCCCGGCAAATACCTGGAGGTATTTTTGATTTTTAATATGCACCTGGCCGGCCAGTGTCCCGGGTATAATAAGCAGGGCTAATATCAAGGTTCTCATTTGGCTGGTAAGGTTTTTGAGTTGGAAATTATCTTTGAGTTAATAGGGAACCTTAAATGACGCCCGCCCTTTCTCTCATAGATTTCAAATTCGATCTGCTTGTCCGACGAAATTGTAATCCTGGGAATGGCAACCACAAAATTTTTGCTCTGTCCGGAGCTGACTTGGTCAATGTGGTCCAACAGGATCACCGGTAGTTCTTCCTCCTGGATAGTTTGACGTTTGGCCCCTTCAACGTCTCTGACGTAAACTTTTATAAAATCGATGGGGAATGTAACCCCGGATTGATTTTCGAGCTTACAGGACAAATAAAGTAGTGAATTATCCATGTAGATATTCTGAATAAAGGAAGAAACCCCCAGGTTTTTAACCCCTATGTTTTTCAGCTTTCGCTTTCTGCTTAGGATATAGGAGAAATTGGACCGGATCTGGCTTTCGGACATATTGATTTCCGGGATCAGGAAGTCAGAGCTGCTGAAGGTTGAAAAATCAAACCTTTTGGAAACCTGGGAATCGGATTGAAAGTTTTTGTCGACGCTTATGTTTAAGATCTCCGGGTTAGCCTGGTAGTTGACTATAAAACTGTATAAATCACCTTTTGCCGTCAGCACCGTAAGGTTACTTTCGGTAAAATCGCCATCAACGATGGATTTTACTTTCAGCACGTTGGTAAAGCTCGGGGTGATCTGGGTGATGATCTCCGGTATTCCGGCATCGACTTCCTTTATTTCAGAGTTGAAAATTATGTGAACCGTTTTGGTGCTGTTAACTCCAATGGGGTGAGAGCCTTTAATAGCCATTTTGGCTATGGGAAGAATATAATTATTATCCTTGCTGGCCTGGTTAACGTTATCCGGGTTGGCCGGCTGCAATCCTCTTTGAGCGTGCGTAAAGAAGGGTAAAAGCGTTATGCATATTAAAATACGTTTCATTTCTATTTTTAAGTTTATTATTAATAATTGGTGATAGATTCTGTGTACTCGCTGTTTTCCAAACTACCTGTTGTCAGCAAGACTTTGTAATTTGGTTTTATAGTCACACGGACCTGGTTCATTTTCCTGCGGGCATATTGAGAGGCGCCCTGCATCAGGGACCGGGCTGATTCCGTGGCCAGCTGCGTGCCTACCTGTTGAGCAAAATTCCCTTGTGTCCAGATCGATCCCTGCATGGGCCTGGACCCGGCCTCCGTTAATTCCCGGGCCAAAAGGTTCTTGTCCATCAGGTTGGGTATATATAGGCCCTGGGAGCCGTCTATATCATAAGCGAGCATTTGTACCGGTACCAGGTTATTATCGATCCTGATAGCTGTTATCGTAATATTTACACGGTCTCCGTTAATCCGGACCGTTCCGTTAATGAGGGTGCTGCGCGGCAGTACTTTTTTTCTTCCTCCTACCATCAGGAAGGTTTCTGAAAGCAGCCTTAGTTTTATACTGGAGCCGTTCTGTACACGGATCCCGTCACCGTTTCCGTGAACAACAGCCGGGATATAGGAAAACTGGTCTAATGCATTCTCTTCTAAAACGGTAGACTGTGAATAAAAACCAGTATCTGTTGCCCTGGCGATAGTATTTTCGGCAGTATTGTTCTTCAGGCCGGAATTATTTACTTTTTTCCTGGCCGTTGAGTTCGGCGGTGCAGAAGCAAATGTACCGGTAGGAGCAGCTGCAGCTGCTGCTGGCTGATTCTGCGCCTGGGATGCCCGCTCTAATCCCTCCAGTACCTGCCGGGTAAGTGCCGCGTTGTTTTCTCTCTCCAGCTCTGCCAGGCGTTCTTCCCGTAATTCTTCGGCCGATTTCTGAAACATGGGAGTATCAGGATCAGCATGATAGGAGATCTGCGCCTGGGCATTTTTAATCTGCCTTTGGTTGGCCTTGTTCAGCTCTGCTTTCGTATTAACCGGTTTTCTTCTGCTGCCTCCTGCAAGGGAAGCGCCTGAAGAAGCTTTTGCTACCTCATTATAATCTTCATCGGTCAAATCTTCATTCGACCGTTTTTTAAAGACCGGCTGGGTTTCTGTCAGCTCACTAAGCCCGCTATCATAAGTTTCGTCAGAAAGTTTACGGTTATAATCCCGGCCGTATTTTTCGGTAAGTTTGGTTGGTTTGTTTTTTGCCTCCGGAGGCATCATATTTTCCAGGTCTGAAGTATTTTCCTTCTTTTCCTTTTTACCCATCGTATTGGTAAAGTAGACCAGTCCGCCGACGATTAAAACCATTGCTACAAAAAGCACCAGTAGCATCTGTCCTTGCTTTTTTTTACGGGTATCAAAGTCAGCTACCTGGTCGTCGCCAATATTATTGTCGAGTTCTTCGCTCATATAAAATTCATTAAAATGTTAAACAAAAACAGTAGAAATGTAATCAGGATGATGACACCTATCTTATTTTGAAATCGGGTCTCCAGGAAGTGAGCTATCCTTTTTTCAAATGGTAGATTACCATCCAGGTCGGGTTTTTTGAATTTAATTCGCTTCATTTCGAATCTGACGTTTGGCGTTGACTGTTCCGAAAATAAAGTCACGGATTAAAAGCCCGTTAGGACTGTTTGTAGTGCGGGCAACATCCTCCAGCTTACAAGTTGATGTTCCTTTTTTTACCGTAAAGCCGGTGGCTCTACTTTGTGTAATGGTAAAATGTGTTTCAGCCAGGTAGGGATATACAGTATTATCCACCAGGATCGTATCGATCTTTACGACCTGGTTAACATTCCCCTGAATCATGTTCTTGAAATAATTGGCTTCGATCAAATCGTCAAAATGACGCTTAATCGATTCGTCCCCTAAAAAGAAGGCTTTCTCCATGTTGGCATCGATCGCTTTAGGATCCGGGCTGATGGTAAAGAACAGCTCGTGAAACCGGGTAAGGTGATAACGGATCTCCGCTGGCCGGTTCTGATTAATGTCACTAACCATTGCCTCAAACTGCTTGTTCTTGTTAACTACGTATATACGCCTGCTAAAATCTTTAACATTAGCATAGGTAAAAACTGTCGATGCAATGGCAATAACAGCCAACGATAATAAACAGATGATTGTAAGCAAACGTGTGTGCTTAAACCGCTTCTCCAGGTCAAAAAGATTTTCCATTTTTTATTTGTTACTATTTACTTCTAAACTTGCTCCCGTAGATGAATATACGTAGGTCTTTTTCATGTAAGTCTGGTAAGACTTATAGTTGTTCACGATTAGGTAGAGCGTTGCTATCCCCGCAATGGCTACGATAAGGGTACAACCCATCAGGTATATCCTGTAAGCTTCAACCAGGTTATTGTTATAATATTTATTCATGTTATTATTTGGTTTTATTATTTGATCCTTTAGCTGCTCTTATCCCACCGGCCACGGCACCGATTGCAGCACCGGCAACACCACCGGCAACGGTGGCCGCAGCCCTACCGGCCCGTCCTGCTCCGGATTCACTGGCGGCAGCTCCACCAATAACAGCTCCCCGCGTTCCCATCGTGCTTGCACCACTTATTACCCCTCCGGCAACAGTAGTTGCTTTCTGGGCGGCATTACCGGCAGCCCTGCTTGCTGTATTACCTGCCTGGTTAATAGTTTTCGTAGTTCCTCCCATGATCTGGCCAACTCCACCAACTGAAACAAGCATCGAGGTCATAGAGGGTACGAAAAAATATCCGACCAGTGACAGACATAGAATCCCGATATAAGCAAAACCTAGAAATTCAGGGCTTTGCGTATCAGTCCCGGTTTGCAGATCTACCGGGTCGTTATCCAGGTAAAGGTTAAGCAGGGCAAAAGCAATCGAGCTGTACATGGCTGCAATTGCCGGAAGAAGCGAAAAGTTGATATACTTGGCAAACCAATTAATGAGATTATTGGTAAAACCCGGGAAAATGGTAAGGCAAATTGCAATCGGGAAACCCATCTTCAGGACAAGCTTATAACATAAGCTCATGAGCAAAAGACACGCTTCAGCAACATACATAAGCGCTACCAGGATATTTTGCATAAACAATACCAGGGCTAATTTGATCTCATCCTGGCTTTTTGAGAACATGAGCTTCAGGTCATCCGCTATCGGAAACCAGCCCGAATCATCATCTGCGCGAGAATTTCCGAATGTCTGCCGGTAAAGTTCTTCATCGCTACCGATCTTATCCCACTTTTTATCCACGGCTTCCTGCATCTTCTTTGCATTGGTTTTGATTCTTTCGGAAATCTTCATGTTCGAGCCTGAAGCAGCGACCCGGATACCATCAGAAAAAGTGTCGATAGCCGCCGTAATTTTAGGAGAAAGGCCTATGAGCATAAGGACTACAAAAGGCCTCATATAGGGAAGGATATTGATATCCTCATTATAATAGACCTGCCTGATAAGATTCCCAAAAATGTAAAGTATAGCGCCAACAGCCGCAAATACATTGATTTTGCTTACAATTTCAGTGGCCATCGACTGTACGGTCGGGGTCATCTGATTATAAATCTGATTTATAAGGGATATAACACCCTCTCCAAGACTTTCCATAACTATTGTTTACTTAAATATTCGGCTTCAGCAGCTTTCATTACTCTATCAAAATCCTGCGCTAGCTCCTTGCATTCTTTAATTTTATATTCTGTCTCCAGCTGTTGGTCAATACCATATTGCAGATACATTTCTTTAGCCCTAAATTCGACCATCATACGAAAGGTTTCAGAATCAATCCTTTTACCGGAAGGATCGTATATTGCTAGAATTTCATTATCAAATATGTGCTCCATATCAAAAGTGAGAGTTCCTCCATTGGTAGTAGTAGATTGATAACTCGCAGAATCACCAAGTACAGCACTTAAATGAGTATACATATCTTGCTGAGCACTGGATTTACTCTGTAAAAAGCCATTTTTGGCAACCATTTTGTACCCTTCTTCCCAAAGTTTGGCCATAGCTATTGTTTCCATCTTCTTGGCTTCATATTCCTGGGCTTTGTAAAACATCTGGTTTCTAAATTCACACTCCCGCATTTTTTTCTGAAAGTCTTGGTAAGCCTTAGTTTTATATAAATAGTCCAATGGAATTTGCAAGCTGTCATTATATTGTGCGTCGTATCCATTTTTCGGTATTACGCCCGATTGACCGCCACCCATATAACCTTCAGGTACAATAGCTGCAACTTCGTAAAGCTTTGCTGTCGCGGTTAGATCTGCCTTTGAAGCAGACCGTTTTAAAGATACCGCCTGGATCCGCTCAAAGTACCTGGTTACCTTTGATTCAAAAGCGGCTATTTTCATATAGGTTTCATCCAACCATTTAGCTCTTTCAGCGTCTGTCATCTGAAGAACCCCTCCGGAAGACGTCGTTGCTGCCTTCATGTCTTTGACGATCTTAGTAGCTTCGTTAGTGAACATTTTAATGTCATCGCTCATGAGCTTGTATTCAACCGGATAGATGTGCCCATCCTTAGCAATAGCCGTAGAATACTTTGTCAGCTTGGTGGTAATATTAGTTACCGAGCTGATTATTTCAGTACCACGGTGAAACTGCCGGACCGCTGAAGTAACCTTTTTAAGCTTCTCAATGTTAGAGACCAGAGTTTTGAAAGACGGGTCCTGGAACATCTTAATGAGGGTAGTGATGGCAGTATGTATCGGATCATTTGTCACCATCTGGGAATAAACGTTTCCTCCCAGGAAAAGGAAAAAAACCGTTGCTAAAGAAATTGTAAATTTTTTCATTGTAGTAAAAGTTAATTTTTCATATCAGCCCATTTAAGAGAAGCCTCATACATGCTGACATTTTCTGATTTAGATATTTTTTTAATTTCGTCAACTTCGCCGGGTTCCGTTGTAAAGAGAGCATACCCATATCTGCTCACTTCCGTACCGTAGATTTTACACGACTTGCCCAGGATGATGGCAAGCTCTTTAAATTTACCGCGATTCGCGGATTGCGGTAAGGTCTTATTGATAGAAAATATCTGAGGAATATTTTGTGTTGATATCTTGAACAGGCTGAAAATAAATTCAGGATTTTCTTCATACTTCTTAATATCCATAATGATTTTAATATCAGTGTTCTGAATAATGGTATCCTTGATTACTTCTGACTTTAAAAGATCCTCTATTTCTTGCGTAATCACTCCAATTGCGCCAAAATGCTTACGGGCTGTTTTAAAGGCCCACAAAAGGAAGTTTGCAAAAAAGTTAGATGATATCGCTTTCCAGGCTTCTTCAATAAGTAATACTTTCAATACTCCCCTAACTTCAAAAAGCTTGGTTATGTAAGTATTGGTGATCATAAGAGTAATGATCGGAAGTAGTACCTTATTATCCCTAATATTATCCAGCTCGTAAATCACGAATGGATGCTGGGATAGTTCGATTTCTTCTTCTCCATTAAGAAGATAATCATACTGCCCCCCTCGGTAGAAAGGAGATAATACAAACAGGAAATTTTTAATATCAAACTCCTTATCCTCTCTCCCCCCTCTTTGTTTAAAGATGTTAGGGAATTCATCACGCACAAAATCATAAAAGCTATTGAAGCAAGCCTTTATATATTTTTCATCTTCTTTATTGAACTTCTGATGATTACGACCAAGAAATTGATAATAATCATCTACCATGTTTAGTAAGGTAACTTCTTCAGCTTTAGTAACCGGTTCCTGGTCATTCTTATAGAGTAGGAACAGAAGCTGTACAATTACCTGCTTAAATTCTTCATTGAGCTTACCGGCATCCTGGTCGTTAAGTCCGTAGGTGTCTACATTGGTATAAAAAGGATTAAGGGATATCGGGTTATCTTCGGTGTGCTCTATGTATTTGGCATTGAGGCACTGCCCGAGCTTTCGGTAGCTATAACCGATATCCACAATTGTAACGTGTGCCCCAGCAAATCGTAAGTAATTGATAAGATTATTATTCGCAAAACTTTTACCAGATCCCGACGGGCCGATTATAGTAAAGTTCCTGTTGTCTATCAGACCTTCTTCACGAGGCCTAAAGAATAGGTCCACAACTCTGGGGATACCGAACCGGTCGGTAAGTAACAAACCGTTGGGCTGGTAAGGGGAGCTGCGGTAGTTGGTCTCCAGAGAGAGCATAGAAATTGCATTGGAAAGCAGGCAGGTTAAATAGTTATCAAAGCCCAGCTCCTGGGCATTACCAGGTATGCAGCTCCAATAGATCTGTTCGCTTTCGGCAGTAGCTATTTTGCTGGTAAACTGCGCATTAGCGATAGCGCCGGAAGTTGCTTCTTTATATTGGTTTAAAACATCAGGATCCTCATGGAAAATCTGGATATTAAAATGCGCCTTAACTGCCAGCTCTCCGTGTTTCATGGTATCAACAAACTTTGTTTTTTGTTCCATGGAGAAAGTATTATCCCGGCTCCACTGGGAGAAACTGTAATGCCGTTTGGTCTCTGAAACCTTATCAGTGATCAGCTGGCTTTGCTTGGTCACATAAAACACCTGGTTATAGATGTGATTGAAAGGAAGGTTCATACCGAAGGCCATACCGAAGCTGATCGGCATAGGGGTCGTGGAGCTAAAGTCCCGGAAGGAAGCAATTGGATGCAATTCATTGGGGAATTGGTCCAGGTCGTTGATCTTAAATGTATAGCTATTTTTATTACCTATTTTAAAATTGCTGTTCTCCCTGTTTATATCGTAAATGTTTGTATCTGAAAAGCTTAAAGTAAAATAGTACTGAAGTACACCAGGTTTGTTTTTATCACCGACAATTGCTTCGCGATTCAGTTGGTTCAATTTCAGAACCCTTGATTGATTGATCGCACTTACAAACGAACTTACTTTCTCTATAAAGGAATTTAACAGATTTTGATCTTTAAATTGCCTGGGAAGAAGACTTTTCTTAAAGAGGGAGCTGGCAGCAGAATCACGTTTTAACGGATCACTGGCCGGCAGGGTTATATAAATAAAACCTCTGTGATTAACAAAGGGGCGGTCCTTAAAATGTTTTTCATTTTCCCTTATCACTTCGTCACCGGAATGATTGTAGGAAAAGTCTGGTTTATAGCGGTCCTCTACGAAAAAATCCTGCTTATGGATGATAAACCCTTCACCAAGTGAACGGGCTGCGTTCATAAAGCTTTCAAATGCTACAGAGTAATTTTGCTCTCCAGTAACAAAGACCTCGGGATATTCAACCTCATAACAGTAGGTTAGGTCCGCATTTTTACTGATCACCAGGCCTCCAGGGGTAACCTGGAGTAAGGGAAATATATCTTCAATTTTTTTCTTCATTTTTTAACGAATTTATAGAATGGCAAATCCTGGATAATATTTTTAGGAGGGGAATGCCTCTTATGGATATGGCCATACTTTTTGTTTTTTTCCATTTCCATCCGGATATAAAAAAAACCACCTATGCCAGCAGCTAAGGCAATAAGAAAGAATATTAAGGAGTTCAGGCCTATGGAGTACAGGAAGAAGGTAATCAGGATAAGTGAAAGAACGTATACCACTAAACGCGTAAAGTAGCGTCCTTTAAAACCCTTAAACTCGATTTCATCATCTGTGCCCTTTATTACTTCTTTTATCATGACATTAACATTTCAATGATTAAACCGAAAGAGAACAAAAAGAATATGCTTCCGACCCAGCGGTAAACCAGCTCGGTTACATCGTCCCCGGAATTATACCGGTAATAGATATGAATCACGGCAACGATAGCAACTACGACACCCACAACAATAGCGGCAGAATGGGCTTCCTGGGCAAGTAGTACTGTAGATGGTGCAAGATTGCTGGCATAAATAGCGCCACCATAAATAAAAGTACCAATCATCTGGAGTAACCCAACGGCGATGATGATGCTTAATACCCAGGTAAAAATTAATGGTATGACCGGCTCTCCCCTATTCCACTTATGATATATTTTAAAGCCTGCCACGACAGCCGCTAAAGCTGTAGCATACAGGGCTACTGTTCGGGCGATTGAATATAAATCCTCCATAAATTAGAAATTGTAATTAACTCCACTGTCATAGGCCGGATTCGATGCTAACCATAGCTTTAAACCGCCAATTAGAGCCAAACATAATACCATGCCCAAAAGCCATTTTGATATGCTTTGTACGGTATTTTCATCCTCACCATTCATCCAATTGCTATAGATGCGGTAAGCGGTAGTGAGTGCAAGAATTGCCAGAACCACCCAAACAAAATTCACTATGATTCCCACATTTTCAGCCAACGGATTTGTAATACGGGCATTTATCTGTCCGTTAGTGGGGCTTTCCTGGCGAATAACAACTTGAAGAAGCGTAAACATAGTAGTACAATTTGGATAATAAAGATCTGTTCGGGCTAAAAAAATAGTCCGACCAGGATTAAATTAAATGTTTGAGAAAGGAATATATAGCCCTTAATTTTCGTCATGCTGGCGCATAAACCGTTTAAGGGCTATATGAATTTCAATTCTTAATTCACAAACATATTTCGTACAACCATGTTTGCAACCAACAAAAAGAGCATGCTACCAAACCAGGACAAGGCACCAGACATTACGTTGTCTTTTCCTTGCTGCCAATTGGTATAAACCCTGAAACAACCAACAATTCCGACAATAGCAGCCACAATATAAATTACCGTTGTTACCGGATCTATATATGCTTCAAGATCACCGGTAAGGCTGTCTAAAGCTTGTGCACCTTTAGCAATTCCGGATGTTTGTGCGAAAGCCTTATTCATAAAGGCCATTGTCAGAATTAAATAAGCAAGCGAGCGGTAAGAAACTTTTTTCATATATGTAAGTTTGTTTTTATTGCCCAAATATAGAAAAGTATTTATTTTTGGAAAAAAATTTTTAAACATTTTTATTTAATGGAATCACATAAAGAAAAGGAGTTTAACCGAACTATACACTATGCAAATCTTTTCGTAACTGTCTGTTTTTTAATAGTTTTAATACTAATTGAGAGTGTAAAAACAGGGTTTTTACGTATATCCTACTTTCACCAGAAAGTAGAAAATATTATTCTAAAATATCCCGTTTTTTTAGAAAAAAATTTTTTAGCATCTATAGCAATGATATTTTTGGTGTTCCTGGCTATGCAGACACCGGCAAAATCTAACCTGAAGGCAACAAGGGAAAAAGGATTGAAATATTTGGTCTTCGGATTCGCAGCTTACGTAGGCATATTAGCCAATAATTTATATGATTCCAAATATTATATATATACTCTAATATTTCTAGCAATAATAATGCTAGTATCAATGATTTCAAGCGGAATAAACTATAATTCAATGGTCAATATTCCAAATAAAGACCTATTTAACCGCTATGGTGAGCAATTTCCTCAAAATGAGCAACTTTATGAAAATGAGCTTTCAATAACGTATATTCATCAGTATCTATATAAAAATAAATGGCGTACAGGTATTGTTCCTGTGATCGCACCTGATCGGGCCGTATTGGTATTGGGAGGACAAGGTTCAGGAAAGACTTACACGTGCTTTAACCCAGCAATTTACCAGGGCTTGGAAAAAGGGTTTTCATTATGCGTATATGATTATGCATACCCCGACCTGAGCAAGACGGTTTTTAACGGTTTGGTCAATGCTTTACAGTCCAACAAATATACTTTCGGAAAGCGTTTTAACGGTGAACCAATCATCCCGGAATTTAACCTCCTAAACTTTGAGGATCTGCGACGTTCAAGCCGGTGTAATCCATTCATTCCGAAGTATATGAATTCAATTGATGAATGTCATACTATGTGTAAGAACATTCTTTATAACTTAAATAAATCCTGGACAACGAAAGAAGGGGATTTCTGGTCCACTTCAGCGGTTAACCTGCTAACGACTTATGTATGGTTTCTCCGGATTATCGAGCGAAATAATCCGGATCATCCAATCCTTTCACAGGTTTGCACACTTCCACATGCTATAACGCTGCTTACTGTAGATATCAATGAAGTAATAAGAGCTATCAGCAACGAACCCGAGCTGGACGCCTATTCAAACATGTTCGTGCAAGGTCTAAAAAATCAGGCGGGAAACCAGATAGCGGGTCAAATCGCTTCCGTACAAGCTGGCCTGGCTCCCTTATCTTCCCCAAATGTCAGCTGGATAATGACCGGTAATGATATGGAGCTGGAGATCAATAACCCGGACTCTCCCCGCATTATCACTATGGGCAACTATACCCCTAAAGCAACTGTATACGGAGCCGCTCTGTCCGTCTACATGAGTATCATAATGAAACGGTCCTACCTTTACAGGGAGCGTAAATTTGCAATCATTATAGATGAGTTACCAACTATATTTATTTTGGGCCTCGACGATTATATCAGTACTATAAGAAAGCACCTCGGCTGCGTATGGATGGGCATTCAGGACATCGAGCAGTTAGTTAAGAATTTTGGCAAAGCCGCTGCTGATATCATAGTCAATACATGCGGTACGATCATGTCAGGCCTGGTGAATGGTTCCACAGCTGAAAGGATATCAAAAATGTTTGGAAAAACAGAGCAGGAAAACTATTCTACCAGCGTTGGTAAGGATAATACCTCTGTTAACCTGTCCACACAAACAAAAGAGTTACTTCCTCCAGCCAAAATAATGTCGCTTAGCCAGGGTCAGTTCGTAGGCAAGTTTGCAGACCGGTTCGAATTACCGATAGAACAAAAACTGTTCTCTGGTTATTTTGTCGTACCGGAAGTAGAAGAAAAAGTAAAAGAACTACCCTACCGGTACGACATAACCGAAGAAGAAATGGAAGCATTGGTTAATAACAATGCAAAAAAAATACATTCAGATATGAGGGTAATACGCGATTACTGCATATCAGCCTACTCTTAATATATAGATATGAATATTTCTATATCTATATATTAACATTCCTTCCAAAGGAGGTTCGTCCTGGATCTCCTTTTTTTTCTTGTAAAAATTCGTAAGTGAAGTACCTACATTAATTTTGTTTTCATCAAAATACTTAAACATTTTGGAAATTGTTTTAAAAACCCTGAAGGTGGACTTATTTAAAAAGTCCTTTGGTAAAACATTCCAAAATTCAAAGGTAGACGGGAAATTTCCATTGACATGAACAAGTATTTCGGAATCATTACCTGGTTTGTCAATAGGAAAGACTTTTTTTTCATCCTGATTCTTTTTAATAGAGAATGACATGAAGTTAACTACGTAAACTGTCATAAAGAAGTAAAATGTAATGTAAAGGGTTAAGGTATTCTTCGTTTCGCCTTACCTCATAGTGAATGTGCTCCCCCGTAGTATTTCCGGTGGATCCGGAAACTCCCAGGACAGCTGTTATTTCTACGTGTTGGTTAGGCACAACAAATATAGTCGATAAATGACCATATAACGTTCTAAATCCATTCAAATGATCTATTTCAACAAAATATCCATAGGATTCAGACCATCGGGCCTCCTTTACTATTCCCGATGCTGTAGCTATAACTTTAGCATTCTTTACTGCTATATCAATTCCTTTATGGTGTTTAAGCCCCCCGCATAGAGGATGTTTCCTTAAACCGTAGAGCGAGCTGATCGTAGTCCCGTCAATTTGTGTAGTTGGTAGAATACAGGGAATCCTTAGCGCCTTGCGCGGGTTCTCCTTCATTATTCGGTTAAATTCTTCTTGTATTTTTAAATCATCGTTGAATAACAAAAAAAATAAGAAAAATAATATTTTCATTTTGGCTTTATATTATATATTTCATTTATCTTTTTATTAGATAATCCTTCTTTACCGGTAAACAATTTCATACGTTTAATTTTTGGCTTGGCCGGAATTTTGCTTCCTCCTTTGGAATTAAAATTAACAACGATCGTCCAAAGAAAAAATATTAAAATCGCTGAAAATATAGCATATTGTGTTATAGTAATCTGATTCATATTTTTTGTCCTTTATCTTTTGTGTTATCCTTTTTCCGGTTCTTTAACAAATATTGTTTCCCTCTACGTTTCCTTCGTAAAGACGCTCTCCCCTCCTCTGATCGAATAATTACCATTCCAACAGGCTTTGATTTTCCTGCTACAGCATTTTCATTCTCATGACTATTTTCATGACTATTACCCTTCCCCTTAAAAAAGTTGTAATCTAGTGATTTCGAGAGATTTCCCAAAGCTTTTAAATCTATTTTCTGATTTTCAGATTTCTTATCATTTTGATTTTCCTTTGAGACCTGGTTACGATTCATATAAAAAACAGTAGATAAATCTTCATTTCTGTGGATCTTCTTATCTATACGTACCCTACCATCCAGAAGGTGTTCCAAACTTCTCCCCTGCCCTTTTAAAAGTTTCTCCAGGTGATGCATATTCCTGGCTGCTTTGAATAGTTTATCCTGGTCCCTCAATTCCTTGATATCACGATCATGAATGCGTATATCCATTACCCCTTTAGATAGGGCTACCTTATCCTGATCCTTAACCAGTGTTAGCTTGTTCTTTAAAGCCAGGGCTACCCCTCGCTCAATGGTTTTATTATTAAGCTTCCAATCGTTTTCTTTTTTTAAATCGTTCTGAACCTTATGGTAAACAATATGGATATGGTAGTTGTCCGTATCCCGGTGACCAACTGAAACGTAGCGGGTCTTCTCCAGTCCGGCAAGATCAATAAAATCATCCAGGGCTTTCTTTATTCCATCCGGACCGAGCTTCTTTTCATCTTCCGGAGTGAAGCTTAGCAGCTGATGGCCGATCAAAGCATTTTTATTATCGGGGTTTTTCTTTAGATATTCCGATGTCCGGGAATTGAACTCTCTTTTCAGCTCATCAATTCCCTCTTTGTCCTGTGCAGAAAATGGTAATAACAGATCTGCTGATGCCCGCATGACATGAGCCTGCTTATCTTTGTGCTCCAGCTCACGCCCTTCAAACACATAGTTAATGATCCCGTCAGAATACTTTCCAGCTTTTAAATTCTTTGCAAGCATCAGCGGTATTTTTCTAGTTCAACCTTAATTTCTTTTAGTAGTTCCCTGCATGAATCCTGGACACTTTCAAAGCCCGCTGCGTTAGCTTGGTATGCAATCTGATTAAGATTATTGGCCATACCTACTAAACCCCTTTTTAACCTCAATTCTTCTTCTGTAAATGGTGCCATAATCTGGGCATTTAATACAATTTTATTACAATACTCCGAAAGGGTCAAATTGAAATTTTGAGCGTGTTTTGAAATGGCTTCAAAATCGGAAGGTGTTACCATAAATACAACACGTTCGGACTTTTTATTTTCAGGCTTTTTTTGTGGTCTGCCTTTTTGTTTTGAAGATGGTAAATCCATAGAATTGATGATTCCGTATTTAATATTTTTTCGATAAGAAAAAATCAAGGGGGGTTTTTATCGAGCTTGCTCGCCGTTTTTGATGCAATCAAAAACCCCCCTTGCTTCCAAAAATCCCAACACAAAATTATCAATTCTGATTAATTCCGCTAGCAATAGATAAAAAAATAATAGACTTTACAAACATATTACTTTAATGTTACTTTAATGTCGTCATAAATGCTTAAAAATCAATCATGTTACTTTAATGTTACCCTAATGTACGTTATTTGTTACAAATATATTTGGTAAAATAAAATTTCATATTTTTATTTGCTTTTGAAATATCTATGGTATGGAAATTACAGAGATTGAAAAGGAAATAATCAAAGAAGTTATAAAGAAAAGAGAAGCAGGTAAGCGAAAGTGGGCCTATCTTCTATATGATATTGTTGAAAAAAAACGTATCGTTGGTGTACCATTTGATGATATTGTAGAATGGCTCTCCAAGAATGGTCTTACTATAAAATCTGAAGCTCTACGGAAAATTATTTGGGACTATAAAAATAAAATTGAAACCCAGGATAAGACAGTTATACCATCTTCAACATCTGGTTCAAATATTGGAAAAAAGGTAACCACTCCCTCTATAGTATCAGAACCTATCAGTCCAGATAAATACGATATTAGTATAGATCTTTCTGAAGAACTCCGAAAGCGAGAAAAGGTACTTAAAAATAAAAATGCTGGCTTTGATCAGTTTGACAATCTATAAAAATAGGTGAAAGCATATCGCTCTCACCTACCAAAAAAGAATTTCGGTCTTTTTTTTAACGAATATACAAACTTACAAATGAAAAAACAAGTAACATTCATTGCACAAAGTAAAGGGGGAACAGGTAAAAGCTTCATTACCTGGTTTATTGCTCAAAATAAGAAAGAAACCCAGACAGCCTTTATCGACCTGGACAAATCGACCAGGACATCAGCCAGGCTTAAAAAAATCGTTGGGGACAAACGGGTACTGGAGCTTTCTATCATCGATGAAAACATGAAGCTGGATAGGGAAATGTTTTTAAACCTTTTTGAAAATATCTCCAAAACTAAAACCAACGAATGGTATGTTGATCTTGGTGCTCCGGAAAGCGATGAACTAAAAAGCTTCTTTATAAACGAAGTACCAGCTGAAGAACTTCAGCAGATCCTTGATGAAATCGGTGTCGAATTAAGAATACTTGTCATTATTGCTGGAGAAGATGCATTCAATGCCTCTGTTAAGTTTTACCAAGACCTTCAGCAGCTGGCCGGTCAGTACATTCATATCCAGGCCGTTAAAAATGAAGGTACCTTCAATACCAATCAGAGCAAAGAAGCCGGAGACAAACTTCTCCAGGATCTGGGTATTGATTTTAAAAAGGTTGGCAGTATGCCAGTCGGTAATTCCTCCAGGGAACTTATTGCTCTTATCTCCGGGACCGAATCGGAAGGTAATCTTAGTCTGGCCGGCCGGAGATCACTTAAGAAAGTAACTGAAGAACTAAAGTCGGAGTTACTATGAAGTTTGATATTAATGAAATCAGATTCGGGTTGGCTCAAAAGTATGGCTTGCCCGAATCTGAAATAGACGAAAGTGTTATTTCCCTCTATATTCTCATCGATCGTATGAATCAGGATACCACTAAGTTAACCCTGTATCAGAAACAAGAGATCAGCAAGGCCCTGGAGGAAATAAAGGCTATTCAACAATCAAAATTAAAACCAATATCTTATGATGATCCAAAGTCCGCATTTTGGGGTAATTTTGGATCCCGGGGAATTACCGCTATCGCTTTTTCCCTGGCTATTATTGTCAGCGCTCTGGTATTTAGGAGCTGGCATTCTGATCAGCAGCTGATTAAAAACCTTCAATACCTTAAAGCTCATATCAAGGTTACACCGGAAGGATACTTCATTCCTTCAACCAGCTATGACCAGGTGAAAGGAGGTATTTTAATAAAACCATAAAAAGGGTGGGGGAGTCCCACCCTTTTTAGAAAAAAAATTATTGCTTCTAGCAAAAAATTGAAAATTTTTAATATTTCATTGTATATTTTTTATTTTAATATCATATTTATGATCATAATTTGCATCATGTTTAAGATTACTTTTTAGACGTTCCAATTTTTCTAAAGCCGCCTCTAATATCCAGTCTCTTAGGCTTATGGCCGGTTTAGGTGATCCCGGCTTCCTGGGCAATTTATTTCTTTCTTCGTTTATTTGATCGATTATCTTTTGGGTCATACGAACAGAAACAAACTTGATTTCTTCATCATCAATTTTTGATTCTTTAAGGGTACTCCCTCCTTTTTTGATGAAAGCCTCTATATCTGCTTCTGATACATTAGCTTTATTACGCTTGGGTGGTGGTGTCGCTGCCATATATGATATAGTTAAAAAGATCATCAATTTCTTTCATTGCTTTTTTGTCCGGGTCCTCCAGCTCGTGCACGGCCAGCCCTACCCCGGCTGCGTTACTTATAGCTTTACGGTTAGTTATCTGAAAAGGTAAATAGGAAATCTGTTCGATTTCCCCTAGCTCCTTTGCAACATCCCGATTATCAACACTGCGTAAATCCGCCCGGCTTAGAAAAGTATAAACTTTCAATGGTGCTGGCCGTAATGCGTTTACTTCATCAACCAGGTTGGTTACCTTATCAATAGTCCATAAGTCGAAACTTCTGGGTACAAATGGGATCACTGCAATATCTGCTATTGTTAAGGCGGCTCTTTGACTGGTAGTGTCCCTTCCCCCGGTGTCGATGATTATATAATCGTATTTGGTCCGCATAGAATCAACTTGCTTTCTCAAATTGGCACCGGTCATATTAACTAAAGTGTACCCGGTTTCACCTTTTAAGGTTTTCTCCCTATACATGGTAAAATCAGAAGCAGTTTCCTGATCGTCACCATCTACCAACAAAACATCATTCTTGCGGGATACTAACCACACCGCCAACGTGGTGGCCATGGTAGACTTGCCTACCCCTCCTTTAATTGAGTTAAAAGAAATGATCATAGAACAATTATTTAATTTGAAGGCAAGTAAATCATATTTTGGTACATAAACAAGATATATTTATGTATTTATATATGAATACTTTTATGATGCATTTTTGCATCATATATTGAATCCTTATATAACTCTTATATATGTATATATTCATGTTCTATTTCATGTATCATTTTATGATGCATTATTGCATCATGTTTATAATATCATTTATAATGACCAATAGCGGAAATGATAGTAACCGTAATCGTATTTTCATCAACAGCGTAGACCAGCCGGTGTTCCCGGTTAATCCTACGTGACCAATAGCCGGTAAAATCATATTTTAACTGTTCGGGCTGCCCGGTTCCCGTATAAGGATGTATGGAGAGTTCATCGAGCAATTTTTTTATTTTTATGAGAATAGGTTTATTACCTGATTTTTTCAGCTTTTCAATACCTTCCAAAGCTTTATCTGTGAAAGCAATTTGATAGCTCATAGTCCTAAGAGCGTATCAAAATCAGCTTTTTCAACTTTAGTCGTTTTACCGGATACGTACTGATCGATCCCTACCTGGATATCCTTTTTTACATCAGGGTCCATAAAGAAGCTGTCTTCTTCACTAACAGGAGTAAGGACATAGGCTTTACCTTTGCCCCTTTGTATTATGACCTGCTGGTTTCTATCGGCCAAATCCAGGTACTTTTTCTGATTATCCCTAAACTCTCGTGAACTTATTACAAGCATGATAAAAATATTTCGTGTACCATTTTGGTACATATTATTTTGAAAAAAAGT
>JBBCKD010000033.1:0-4686 GCA_037191015.1 Spirosomataceae bacterium | reverse complement strand
GCGGTGCGGCAGTTGGAGGAAGGCAAGATCAACGGCACCCAGTTGGCATTGATGTTGGGCGTGAAGCGTTCGATCATCTACCGATGGAAGAAAGAGCTGGCGACCCATGGGCCAGACGTCTCGTTTCCCGGTAAAGGCAAGACGCGTACCGACGAACAGACCGAGATCCAACGTCTCAAGCGCCAGCTTGCCGAAGTCATCGAAGAGCGCGACATCTTAAAAAAAGCGGCAGCGTACTTTGCGCGGGAACTGCCGTGAGGTACGCCTTTGTGCAGGCTCATCAGCAGCAGTTCCGGGTCGCTCGGCTATGCCGGGCTTTACAGGTCAGCCGCAGCGGTTACTACGAGTGGCAACGTCGCGAGCCGTCTGCAAGGCAGCAGGAAGACGTGAAGCTGCTGGCGGCGATAGAGCATACGCATCGAGCGTATCGGCAGGCGTACGGAGCCCAGAAGACATGGCGCGTGCTCAATGCCAACGGTGTGGTGTGCGGCAAGCATCGTGTAGCGCGCCTGCGGCGCCAGGCCGGCATCGAGGCACTGCGTAAGCAGCGGTTCCGCAGACTGGAGAAACACTCCCTCCTCGGGCCGGCACCCAACCGTCTGGAGCGACGGTTTACGGTGCACTGTCCGAACAAAGTCTGGGTCGGCGATATCACGGTTGTGTCGACGCGAACCGGCTGGCTGTATCTCGCGGTATTGCTGGATCTTTACTCGCGCTCAGTAGTCGGTTGGAGCATGTCCGAAAAGCGGGACCGAAGTCTGGTCATCCAGGCACTGTTAATGGCGATGACCAGACGCAAGCCACAGCCGGGGCTAATGCACCACAGCGATCGGGGCGCTCAATACAGTTCTGCCGAATATCGCGCAATGCTGACAGGCAACGGCATTACTATCAGCATGAGCGCCAAAGGCGATTCTTACGATAATGCCGTGGCAGAGAGTTTCTTCAGTAACCTCAAGAACGAATTAACGCATCACCAAGTCTTTCATAGCCGAGAGCACGCACGGCTGGCGATCTTCAACTACATCGAGGTCTTCTACAACCGCCAGCGAATCCATCAGGGGCTAGGCTATCGAACCCCTGCTCAGGTCGAGGCCTCGGTGCCTTAACCAAACTGTCCGGAAAATCCGGGTTAGTCCAGACTACATTTTCCTTCAGGCCGTGCTCTATGACCTGCGAGAAAATGTAGTCTGACAGCTTATTTTCCCTGCATTTTCCCCCAGGCCGCGTTCTATGGCGCGCGAGAGAATGTAGTCTGGTACCTTATTTTTTTGAGAAAATGTAGTCTGACACCTTTTTTATAACGTTGGTAGAGGCAAAGACTGGGAGGACTTTTATCTGGATGCGCGGTGTTGATGGATGGCAATGATGATTGATTATGATGAAGGTTCAGAGGCGATTCTTGAATTGTGTTATGGAGATGCTTCGGCCTCTTCTCTGGCTAATACAGTTGAGAGACCAGTTTGGGAAAGTATAGAGAAAGGCATAATCAACTCGTTTAATGTTGGAGGGTTTGTCAGGTTGCGGGTCGTCAGTCCTAAGACATCTTTCGTTAGTCTTTTATCGATGACGTCCCTGCCAGGAAAGTTTAGGCTGGAGGTTCTAACTCGCTCGCCCAATCCTAGGGAAGAGCATCTTGAGTGGTGGGAACTCTCCGACTCCTCTTCCCGAGGGGTGGTTAGATTTGGTGATGATGATTGCGATGCCCGAACAGTTTGCACCGACATGTCAGTAGCAGAGGCTATTTTTAAAGAGCTTTATGAAAAAGGGGATTTGGATACATCGCTATCTCAAATGCGTTCCCCGTGGAATCCAAAACCATAACAATTAGGGGTGTCAGACTCTGAGGTTTCTCTAAATAAAGTGTCAGACTACATTTTCCTCGTTACAAGGATGCTTTGTCGAGGGGGGTGACTCAATACGATGCTACTGCCAGCGGAGTTAGCTTTAGGGTGTATCTTGATAAAGCAACAGGGACAGTTACTAACTTCCATCCCCAATGAGGATTTTTATGAAGGAGCTATTTGGACAGCCGTATATTGATTCAGATCCTTATTGGGTAGTGAAGGGGTACTTCGATCGGATGCATCATGACGGTAATTTTATTAAATCCGTTGAGCTACTGGTGAAGAAGTGGGGCTTCAGTACTGATGGCGCGTACTGTAATTTTCCGGATCTAGATAGTTTTTTTGAGGAAGAGCATTTTGAAGGCGTCGAATTTGCTTATGGTTATCCTCCCAGGGAAGAAAATACTATTATTGTGAGTGAGGAGATTTTCTCAAAATACATACGATTGGCATGTGACAAGTATGTAAATCTTCACCCCGAAGATACTCTCAAAGTGAAAGAGCTTTTAGATCAGCTTTCTTTCTAGCCTTGTGAAATATGGTGTCAGACTCTGAGGTTTCCCCACGAATTCATAGCCGCCCTCCGATAGGTCCGGCAGAGCTGTGTGGCGTTTGCAAAAGCCCAAGCATAGACGATTCGGTCAAGGCCAGAACCCGCTCCTTATAGATCACGGCCCCTAGCGTAAGCAACGAGATAGTCGGCCGGTCTTTCCGATTGTTGTGCATTTAAATAAGGTATGAATAAGGTGCCAGACTACATTTTCCTTCAGGCCGCGCTCTATGACCTGCGAGAAAATGTAGTCTGACACCTTATTTCGAACTTCGGTGGAAAATGTCACCTCTCGTGGGACAATCATTGAGAACGTTCCCAATAGCGACGCCGGTACAGCTGCTAATGACTTCTCTTCTATGAAACCGGCTAACGTAAAGACGGTCTCAACCAGTCGGGGCGATATTAGCATCGGTACGTTTGGGGATGGTAGTACAGTTATATTGCGCCCTAGTCGGGATGGCCGTACAACGATTGAGTTTCAAAATCCAAATGGGCGTACGACGAAGGAAATTCGTTATGGATCAAAGTGATAGAAGTCTCGATTTGGAAGGGAATTGTCTTGTCGATATAAAAAAACTCTTACTTGAAAGTGGGGATCTTGACGAAATCGAAGTGGGCAGGCGGTCGTGGAGTGTTTTTTGCATAGATGATAAGGCGATATTTGAACATGATGCATTTCGATTAGAAAATGCATTTAAAACTCAGGGCGCGAGTTCATTCTGGGTGGCTCGCGTGAGCGACCTTCTTACAAGGAAAAAAAAGGTAAGTGCATATAGATTTGAAGTCAGTAAGGCTGGTATAGAGGAGTTTCAAAGGCCGTTTTATAGCGGGATAAATTTGGAAGATTGCTTGTTATTTAATCTTCCTATCACTTGTGTCGTGTTTCGTCCGGGATGTGTGGATGTGACAAAATTTGCAGGGGATCTTGAGTTTATAGGTGAGATGAGGAAATAATTTAGAAAAAGGGAAATAAAAATAAGATACCGTCTTGCCCGTCAAGAGATTAGGCGTAATCCGGGCGATAGGACGAACGCGTTTTGAGCACGCCGAAGCACAGGTGAGCGAGCTTCCTCATTGCAGCGCCGAGCGCGGACATCTTGCTTTTCCCGGCTTCTAAGAAAATAAGGTGTCAGACTACGTTTTCCTGCTGGCCGTGCTCTATGACCGGCGAGAAAATGTAGTCTGACACCTTATTTCTGGGGAGTGGGTACCTATGACAAAGATCTGAATTGGGTGAAAAAATGAGTTTTGGTATTAGCCTGAAAGGCGAGGTTCTCAAAGAGTTTGATGAGACAGTATTGCGCGGCGAAGTGGAAATTGACGGTTATAAAGAGAGTTTCTTTGCGCCGGTGGGGTATTGGTCTAAAGACGATTACTTAAGGAGCTGGAAGCAATCTTTGGCTGAGGGGCTGCAAAATGGTAGACATTCAGCGTTGCTGACGTCGATGCGGGATCCTGAGGTGTCAAATTTTTTGTTCTATTGGGTGGTATTTATTGAGGGGGAGGACGCGTATATTCAAAATAGCGTGCTCTTTTTGGATGAGCTGTCTGCGCCATTTGTTCCCGATAATGTAAATATCTACATCCCCGAAAGGGCCGAAATTAACGAGGACGGGATGATAGTTTCTCAGTGGAAGATAGGCGTGTCTTCCATAGTTGACTTTTATCATACACTCTAAAAAATAAGGTGTCAGGCGGCGTTCTATCAATAACAATAAGGTAGTCTGACAGCTTGTTTTCCTTTTTTCTACCCTAAAAACGTATAAATTAAATTGTTATGCACTGTGATCGCATTATAAAATTTGGCGATAGATTTAAAGGGAGAATTAATTCATCCCTGCTTCAGGGAGCTTTGAGCTATATATCATACAATGAAGAAGGTTTGGCCTTCGAAATTCTGTGTGATCATATTTGTGAGTACGATATTTTGATAACGGATGAGGAGTATGTGGAGGCTATTAAATTGGCCTCTGAGATGGGATTGAATTTGGAGAAAGGGCCTTTCAAGCACTTGGCAGGATTAAGAAAATAAGAAATAAGGTGTCAGACTGAGCTAACCCGGGTTTTCCGGACACCCGAAGAAGTAGACAATACTTGAAGGAGGTGTCCCATGGATAAATCCAAACCCGAAGTCGAACCGAGCGTTACCAAGCGCCAGCACCATAGCCGGGAGTTCAAGATCGAGGCGGTGCGGCAGTTGGAGGAAGGCAAGATCAACGGCACCCAGTTGGCATTGATGTTGGGCGTGAAGCGTTCGATCATCTACCGATGGAAGAAAGAGCTGGC
>JBBCKD010000032.1:0-191460 GCA_037191015.1 Spirosomataceae bacterium | reverse complement strand
GCACCAGCCGGTCAGGTACCAGCCGTTGCCGATGTTGAACTCGTCGTAGTAGACAAGGGCTACATCAAGGTGGAGGGAAGAAAGGATTTCGCGAACACGACTGATGCGTGAGTCACTCTCAATTTTTGATAAATATGACATAAGGTATTGGGTTTTTATTACTTTAATACTTCAAATTACTCACGCTTCCGGCCGGACTGTGCCGCTGGCGGGTCAAATACCAGCCATCCCAGATCGGCGGGATTATTGGCCCCAAGCATTAGCCTCGGCGCAACAGGATGGTTCTCCTTCCAGAAATAGTTCTTCCCGTTTAAACGGGCATGAACATTGATACGGAGCGGCTTCTTTTCTCCTTCCCGGTGAATAAGCTGCAACGGGATCTTAATTTCAGCATATTTCCCATTCTCTCCAAAATGGATGTCGGAAGAGCTGAAGCGAAAATCTCTGGCAGGAAAAAGGCGGACAGGTTCTACGTTCACTACAATATTTTCGAGCCCGCGGATATCCTCTCCTGCCGGTTCCAACAACCTCAGGTAGAGATAATCGGCGTCATAATGAGCAACCCAGTGGATCGCCTCGTTACCTGACTGGTTCCTCAACAGGAAAAGCTCCCCTTTTCTGTCCTTCGTCGCCTTCCCGGAATGTGCCGCATGAATGCTTCCTTCCGGAGGCTGCAGACCGGTATAAGCCGGAAATAAGGGGCCGCCTCCTTCGATCATTTTTAAAATCGCAGGCACATCATGGTCCAGGGTATATGCTAACTGATCTATTCTCCATTCGAGCTTTTCCGGAAAATACTTATAGCCCTCTGCATCAGCGTGAAAGCCCAGCCGGGAATCATTATCGCAAAGCTCTTTCAATTTCCGGCTGGACATGATTTCCTCTTTTATAATCCCGGTCAGTTGCCCGAGCATCTGCTTTCTCTTGTCGCCTTCGCTCCGGAACATTTCTTCCCGTAAAGCGTAAAACCTGAATATGTTGTAAGCGCTTCTGAATTGAACCCCCAGTGCCCTGGCAATCCCGATATCCAGCAGCCTATCGGGATCCTGAAGATAATTTGCCTCCAGCTGATCAAATATCCGGAGTCCTTTTTCCCACTCATCACTCATACGCCTGCACAGCTCGGTTACCTCACCAAGCGAGAGTAGCTCAGTAAAACATTCCCCTATCCTGTCGCCGCTCGGCGCCCAGGGTTTAAGCGTGTTCCTGGAACCCAGCTGGTAAGTGGGCGCAAGAATAGCGTCGTGCGGAAAAAGTAAAAGGGGCCAGGCAGTACCATCATTTACAGGACCGTAGTATTGAAAAAGGTTGGTCAGAGGATAATTCCCGTAGCCTTCGCTGAAAAAGCGCCATGCACGGGTTACCTGCTGTATGTCTCCGTGCTTCCAGTAGAGTGAGGCCAGATGTTCCAGGAATGCATTTTCATTTTCATATTCGTTATCCGAAAGAAGCCCCGCGGCCCTGTTCATCAGGCCGGGAGAAGCTCCGACTATCCAGTTAAGCATGGTATATGAAACGCCCAGCTCCTTCATGGCCCTGAATTTCTGATACAACAAAGAAGGTACCGGCACGTAAGGTACGGTAGATACTTCATAAGAAGTCCCGGTCTGTATTTTGGCCGAAACCCGGGTATGTTTCTCCGCCGCGCTTTTCGCCACCCTCACAAACCGGTCGCTTGGGCCGGGCGTGGAAATCCAGTAATCTCCTCCTATCAGCTTTTTCCCGAACACCTCTTTTTCAACCCCCGATTCGAAATTAAACTGGAGGATCACGCCGGGAGGAGTGTGGGACGGAATCTCGTATACCCAGTCGGCCAGGTAATTTTCAGAACCGGCCGACTGCCATTGCGGCTGTGGCATGTACAGCCAACTGATCAGCTCTGCATCAGGCGCGGCCTCTTCCATCCCCTTCTTCATCGCAGTAAGGGAATGATGAAGAATTTCCCATTCAGGCATTTTCGAACACCTGGGGCAGGTGATCTTTCCTCCCCCCGTAGCGGGAAGTGCGCTCAGGCAGGTGGTATACAGCTCTCCATGCGATATATTAACGATTCCCCCCAGCTCCGGCACTGCCGTAAATATCTTTTTAACCGCTTCGTAGAGATACAGCTGCCCGGCTTTCCCGCTTGCGCACAGGTAGTAGTGGTCTCTGATGAAGCTGCCGGCGACGTCGGGAAATTCCTCTAAAACCGGGTCATCTTTTTTAAAACGGACATGCGGTTCCATCGTCTTTATGTAGATCCGTATACCATATCGGAGACATTTGTCCACGACCGACTTCAGCTTGGCGAGCCGTTTTTCCCCGTTCACACCTTCACGGGGAGTAATAGTGGTTGATACAAGATCGCCGAAGCCGACGCTGTTCCCGTCACCGTCTTTGCTGCTCACTGTGAGCCAGAGCCCGTTGACTCCTTCGTGGGACAGGCGATTCAGATACTCTTCCGGGTAATAATCCGTTTCATCTATCAGCTCATCGCCTACGCCGGGATTATTGCCGGGCCTTTTGATAGGGCTGAAAAAACAGCGGGATATCCTTCTTTCTACCGATGGTTTTTTATGGATAGTTCCCAGCGGCAAAAAAGGCCCTTTCCTGCTTATCATTTCATCTTCGATGAAAAATATTCCCCTCCTGATACCATCGGCATGCCCGGCAAACAGCCGTCCCTTACCGGCTTCAATTTCCAGCCGGAACTCCTCGCCACGGAGAATAGGGTCTTCGAGCGTTTCAAATAGAAAACTGCCGTCAGGGAAGCGGATGCCCGACGCGGCGCAAAACTTCCCCAGATCGTCGTAAGCCATAGCCAGCCGGTCACCGGGATCGGGGAACCCGGGCTTTAAGGTAACGCCTTTCGCAAAATCTGCATAGCCGCTCTCCGGGCATTGCTCCGACCAGCTGATTTCTTTCCAGTAGGGCGATTGGAGGTCGCTGATGAAATGCCACTTTTCTTTGGGCGGCGGCTCAGGTATTCTATCGGTATCGAAGGGGTCAAATTTCCCGCTGCCTCCCTTCTGTCCGTATGAAATCGACGCCAGCAACACCAGCAGGAACAGCATGTTTCCTCCGGCCAGGTATTGATGAAGATCTGGTTTCTGACTACTCATGGCTATTCATCAATGATATCCCGGATTTTGAATCAGATTGTCGGGATTGAGGTTGATCTCAAAAAGCGGTATGGGAAAAAGCAGCTCGAATTCTTCGACTGAAGCGCCTGCGCCAATCTGGTGATTATCGAGCGTTGCATCCTGGAAATGGGCATTCATTACTTCCCTTAACCGGCCTGTACGAAGCAGGTCAAACCAGCGGTGCCCCTCACAGTTCAGCTCTATACGTCTTTCCTTCTCAATGGCCAGGCGCAAGGCACCCTGGCTGGCTGCCCATGAGGGATCTGACGAAAGGCCTGCCCGCATGCGTACCGCACTCAGGTGGTCAAACGCTCCGGCAGTGCTTCCCAGCTCATTCAATACTTCCGAATACTTTAAAAGTATGTCGGCATAGCGGTAAATGATCCAGTCATTACCCGATTCCACCTTTACCGTCATTTGGTTGTCATAGTACTTACGTGTGAACACGTATCTCCTCGAATAGCCCGTTACGAAGTCGTAGTTATTCATTTCCTTCCTTTTGTCGCCTTCTTCAAAAGCATCTGCCAGGTCGTCGGTCATCAGGAAATAGCCCTGCCCGAGCCGGAGCAACCCTGTTCCCACATTTTCGTTAGGCCAGGCTGCCGACACCAGAGGATTACCCTGCGAAGGATCGAGATCACGCGCATACTGTACTGCAAAAATGATCTCTTTATTATTGGCATTCCTGCTATCGAAAACCGCGGAATAATCTTCCAGAAGCGCAGCGGAGCCGCTATTGACGATCTCCGAAAATTTGGATGCGGCTTTATCGTATTCCTTTCTGGTCAGGTAAATGTCACCCAGCAGGCTCTTGGCTGCTATGCTTGTCGCGCGGCCTGCGTCGCGATTGTTAGCATAGGATGCAGGCAGCCAGCTCTCGGCATTCACCAGGTCGTTTATAATCTGTCCGTACACTTTCTCGACAGGATCCCTCCTGTAAGAAAAGGCTTCGTCGGGACTGGCCACATCCTTCATCACAAGGGGCACATCTCCGAATATCCTGACCAGGTTAAAATAGATCAGGGAACGCAGGAAAAGAGCTTCTCCCTTTAACTGGTTCCTGTCTCTTTCTGATAAATTTACATTTTCTATGCGGTCGAGCACAAGGTTGGCCCTCGCGATCACATAATAGCTTCCCGTCCAGATGGATTGAACAACACCATTGGTAGCGGTCACGTTCGACTCATTGATCGAGATCCGGTCGTTGTTGTTATTGAGCTTCGAATTGTATGCATTATCCGATGCTATATCACCGATCACATACTGGTTGGAGTAGGCGGTCCGTAAGCGAAAGTAGGCATCGTAAAGGATGCTTTCCAGGTCATCCCTGCTGCTGAAAAACAAGTCTTCCGTAAGTTGGTCGGAAGGAAGCTCGTTAAAAAAGCTTTCCTGGCACGACAGGTTCAAAAGGGCTGTCAATACAACCCATATGAGCGTATTTCTCATTTTTAAAATATTTATAAGCTTTAGAGCGGCTATCATAATATTTTCAATCTAGAATGAAAGATTAATCCCGACGGAGAAGTTCCTGGCTAAAGGATAGGTCCCTTCGTCGGCTCCGTTTACTGTTGCATTGTCTCCCGTATGATTACCTTCAGGATTATAGCCGGTAAATCTGGTAAAGGTGTGGAGATTCTGAACCATGATATATATACGACAACTCTGTATCGTTTCCTTAAACAAAGGCGGCAGTGTGTAACCTACTGAAAGATTGCGGACTCTCAGGAAGCTCGAGCTATAGAGATATCGCGTACTCGGGCCGATATTGCTGCCGAGGTTACGGGTCCCGACCTTATGAAAAGTACCACTACCAGGATCGCTTTCTGACTTCCAGCGTCCTAATGCAGCCGAAATATTATTTTCCCGCTCCCTTCCAAGCGATAAAGGCCTTTCCAGCACATTCAGAATTTCACCGCCGTAGGAGCCGTCCAGCAAAATCCGCAAATCAAATCCCCGGAAAGCAAAGGTATTGTTGAATCCGAAAGTAAAATCGGGCTGGTAGTTACCCACCAGCGTCATATCATCCGGTGTAATATTTCCATCGCCGTTAACATCTTTAAAACGGAGGTCGCCGATACCCTGCGTTCCGTTTTTGGCATAAGTCGACAGATCGTTCTCGTTATTGAAAGTCCCCTCCACCACAAACATGTACAAATCTCCCATAGGTCTGCCCACGTAATTCCGGATCACATTTCCCCACACCGAACCGGCCGTTGCACCCGGCAACTGTGTTTGCCCGGGTCCCAGGCTCAGAATTTTATTTCTGTTAAACGCAATGTTGAAATTGGTGTTCCATTTCAGATCCCCGGTCAGATTCTTCGTTGAAAGCGTTATTTCCAACCCTTTATTCTGAACATTTCCTATGTTGCGGATCGTGGCAGCGCTTTTCCCGTTAATGATCGGGATAGGAGTCGACAATACCGTATTGCTGTTTCTTTTGTAGATATCGACTGCCAGCTCGATGCGACCGTTAAACAACCCGGCGTCGATTCCAAAATTTACCTGCCTGTTCTTTTCCCATCCCAGTTCCCTGTTGGTAAATCCGCCGGGGGAATAGGTCATGATCATGACGTCATTCTCTCCAGCTCCGAAAACGTAGTTGTTTCTGACCATCGATGAAACCCAGGGGTAATACCCGCTCAACTGGTCGTTGCCTGTTTCGCCATAGCTTCCCCTCGCCTTAAGCTGCGACAAAATGCCTCCTTCCGGCATAAACTGTTCCTCCATGATATTCCAGGCCGCGGAGAAAGAAGAAAATACGCCGGCTCTCTCACCCGGACCGAACCTGCTCGACCGGTCCCTTCTCAAAGAGGCGGAAACAATATACTTACCTTTATAATCATAGTTGACGCGGCTGAAGACACCGTCGAATGTATACCGTCCCGTAGAAGATCGCCCCGTTTTTAAAGTCGCTCCTTCTATATTCTTGATAATCGTATTGTTAAACGCGATCGGATTATCGGCGTCGACACGGGGAATAACCTCTGTATTCGAATAGCTCTGCACCGCGACGTCATACCCTAAAAGAGCGCTGAAATTGTGGCTTTCATTTAGAGAGAAGCTATAGCTGGCCGTATTGGACCAATAAAGATTTGTATTGTTGCTGTTGCTTCTTGAGGCTGTGATCTGGGTAAGGTCGGGCGTAGAAATATTTCCGAGGTTGGTTCCTCCCTTAGACAGGAATCCTTCTACATACATGTCTCTTTTTGAAGGCGTCAGGGAAAGGTTGAGCTCGGTTCTCAGCTTCAGGCCAGACACCGGCTCCAATTCCAGGAACCCGTTGGAGATCTGCCTGTATGTTTTCCTGAAATCCCGGTTGGCATCCAGTTTGTTTAATGGATTTGTGAGTCCGACATTGAACGCCTTGAGCGCTTCTGAATCCTGGAAAACCACAAAATAGTCGCCGTTATCGCGCCAGACCGGGATAATGGGAGGTGAGCTGAGCGCGACGGCAATTACACCGCCCACCCCGGCTTCCGTATTGACGCCCCTGGGTTCCTGGAGACGTTCTTCGGTAAATGTCAGCATCGTGCTGACTCCTGCTTTAAGGTATCTGTTCAGCTGTGCTTCAAGACCGGCCCTCAGGTTATAGCGTTTCATATAGGAATTCTTCAGGATCCCCTGCTGGTCAAAGTTCCCTAATGAAACATTGTAGGTGATCTTCTCCGTACCGCCGCTTACGCCCACCTGCTGGCTGTGAACCGGGGCAGTCCGGAATATCACATCCTGCCAGTCGGTCGGATGCCACAGGCTTTTGTCAGTAAAATAGGCCGGTATGGGCAAGCCCTGGTTTGTTAAAGACTCTATCGACATATCGACATACTCGTCCCCGTTCAGCAGGTCAATTTTTTTGGATAGCTTATCAATGCCGAAGAAGCTGTCAAAAGTAATGCGGGGTTTTCCTGATTTGCCCTTTTTCGTAGTGATGACTATTACACCATTCCCGGCCCGCGATCCGTAAATGGCGGCAGAGGCCGCATCTTTGAGAATATCTATACTTTCAATATCGTTAGGAGGGATCGAGTTAAACAGGCTCCCGTCTGTGGTAGGAAAACCGTCTATGACGTAAAGCGGGCTGTTTCCGCTGGTTATGGAACCATTTCCGCGTATTCTTATAGCAGGTGCTGCTCCCGGCTGCCCGCTGGTCTGCTGGAGATTAACGCCGGCTACCTGCCCGACCAATGCCTGGGTAGCATTGCTCACCGGCAG
This sequence comes from Spirosomataceae bacterium, assembly GCA_037191015.1. Taxonomy (GTDB): domain Bacteria; phylum Bacteroidota; class Bacteroidia; order Cytophagales; family Spirosomataceae; genus Ravibacter. Next base: position 184,129 of record JBBCKD010000032.1, on the reverse strand, counting down.
GTTGGCTATCTTGTCGGCCCTGACCGTGGCCGTCGCTGTCGACACCAACTGCCGGCTTTGTGTTCCGTAACCCACTACTACTACCTCTTCGAGGGCTTTTTTATCTGGGCTCAGCCTGATATCCAGTGTGTTCGCATTGCCTGCCTCCACCTCCTGGCTCACATACCCCACAAATGAAAACACCAGGGTAGCGTTTTCATCAGGTACCGCTATCGTAAATGCGCCTTCCGGATTTGTCGTGGTCCCCCGCTGGGTTCCTTTTACCAGGATGCTTACACCGGGCAGCGGCTCTCCTTTTTCGTCGGTTACTTTTCCCCTGATCGTTCTGTCCGCATCCTCCGGCAGTATTGAAGTATCCGGTTCCCGTGCATTCATCCCGGAAGACTGAGAAGGAACTCTCTTCAGCAATATCCTGTTCTCGACGACGGTAAAATCGACTGAAAGCGGCAGCAGGAACTCCCTCAGCACATTGTCCAGCTTCCTGTTAGTAACCTTTATAGTCACTTTTTGCCGGGTATCGATCGCACTGGGGCTATAAATAAACCGGACATTCGCCTGCTCCTCGATCAGGGAAAGCACTTTTATGAAACGGAGACCTTCCGCCTGGATCGAGATATTCCTTTCCAATACATTTTGCCCGTTCGTCTTATGGGCATGTGCTATCCCGCAACACAGGGCAAACAGCGCAAGCTGGAGGGATGAGATTTTCATAGTTTTCCAAACCCACGATGGGATCTGTAATTTTTTGTTCATAATTTAGCAAGGTTTGAAGGTTACAAGACTCGAAAACAAGGTGTACACATCCATCCGGACGGCTAATCCGGGTGAAAGCTCAAATTGACGTTTGAGCGTACACGTCAAACCGGTAATGTAGGCGCATTGCCGGTTTTTTTGCAGCTGGGCTATCTGGTTACTTTTTCATCTTAAAGGGTTTAGGTTTAGTAAAAAAGATCGATCACATCATTGGTTAAAGGCCATGGCAGTTTTCGCCGTTAACAAACACCGTAGCTCCCCTGATCTCGTAACGGGCGCCCAATACTTCGCAGATAAAATCCAGTTGCCGGTACAGATCCAGCCCGTTCAGGTCGCCCGTAAATACACAATGGTTCAGTACCGGGTTCCTTACAACAATTTCGATCCTGTATACCTGCTGCATCAGCCTCAATACGTCTATTAAGGGCGTTTCCTTGAACTCAAAATCAGGTACCTGCGCATCCGGTACTATAATCTGGGGCACATCCGTCAAATCATGCCTGAGCGTCTTCAGCTCGGTATTATAAATGACTTTCTGGTTGGGCGTTGCAATTACACCGTTTCGTTTTTTGTCATCCCCTTCACTGCCGGCATATACCGACACTTTGCCCGTTATCACCGACACCTCTATGGTCTTTTTGTCTCCCTCCGGCCTGATACGGAAACTCGTTCCCAGCACTTCTGTCACGAGGTCCCCGGTATAGACAAAAAAGGGCTTTTGGACATTCGGCTGAACTTCAAAAAAAGCTTCCCCGGTAAGATAGACCGTGCGCGCCTGCTTTCCGTAATGCTCATCAGTAACAAGACTTGTTCCCGTTTCCAGCACCACCGTGCTTCCGTCGGGTAGCGTAATGCGCTGGGGTACCTGCGTTATATTTTTAGTTTCAGCTCCCGTCACAGAGATTTTGGAAGATTTTTCACCGGGCACAGTTAAGAGAAACCAGGCGAAGGCCGACACGGTAATAAGGGCAGCGGCTATGCCCGCCAGGAACCGTCCCCTACCCCAGAGGGGTTTGCTTTTTCCCCGGACTTCCTTATCAATCCGGATTTTCTTCCAGATCTGCGTCTTCATTTTCTGCGCCTCGTCTTCCTGTGTAAAAACAGAATGATCGGTATATTGCCTGAAATGCATATCAGCCCATCTGTCCAGCATTTCTTCCTCTTCCGGAGAGCTTTCCCCGGCGCAATATTTTTCTACTATCTCGTCAAATTTATGCCGTTTCATTTGTATACAATGGCTTCAAAATACTAGTTATCAGAAGTAAATCCCTGAAGATATTGTCGCAGCATCTTCATTGATTTGTAGATGTGATATTGGACCGCCTTATCGGAGAGCCCCATCTGAGAAGCTATTTTTTTGACAGAAATGTCATCCAGCTTGTGCATCCTGAATATGGTCGCCGTTTTTTCAGGCAATTGCCTTAGCGCCTTTTCGATGGCGTCCGAGAGCTGATTTTCGTTAAAGATCTCATCCGTATCTATATGGTCGAATACCTCCCTCATAAGCTGGAATTCCCGGTACTTACGCAGATTGATCTGTCCTCTGAAATGCCTGTTGGTCAGGTTCCGGGCAGCGATAAAGAGGAAGGTCCTGAGGTTGCGGATCTCGCTTTGTCCGCGATTCTGCCAAAGGCTTAACATCAGCTCCTGTAAAATATTTTCCGCATCCTCCCTGGATCCCGTCTGCAGATAGACAAAGCTGAATAACTGGCGCCAGTAACGATCATATATCGTTTCAAAAGCAAAAGTGTCCCCACTTTTAAGTAAATCCACTAAAGAACCGTCCGTTAGACTTTTTTCCTCCATTTAGGTTCTGATTAGGTCCGTTTTTGTTTAAGGTTCCAGATGGGCAGCGTTTTGCTAAAGAAAAGTCAAATTTTTTTGTATAAAAACCATCTTGTCCGGAAATTCTGTCACATGGATTATCTTTATCACATGAATTCTCTGCGTTTCCTGTGTTTTTTTCGTTTCCGGTCTTGGAAGCTGTTTTGTCGCGCATACGCAGGACAGGGCATCAGCGGCGGAAGTATACAGACAACGCATCGATGCCGTCCGCGCGGTGCCGGATTCAGGTATCCTATCGCACTCCACAGTAATTTTCTCCCGCAGAATCCTTTAGGAATGAAGGATCTGGATAAAGACCTTTAAACCTGTTACACACATGAAAAAGTCGTTTTTCAGGATGCTCAACAAGCTTAACAAGACATTGCTTCCCAGGTTAAGCAAAAAAGACCCGGTGAAACTGAGTAAGTTCGAACGGGCCTTAGCTGCCTTTAAATACTATGTATTGATCAATTCGCTGGATTGAGGGCTATTCCGGCAGCTCATCGAGCAGATCCTCGTACTCCCGTCTCGAGAGACTTTTGAGTTTCTGATTGATGTTCTTCCGGTGGGTTTCGACCGTATAATAGCTTAGCGAGAGCCTATCCGCGATTTCCTGGGTCGTCGCCCCGGCTTTTATCCAGCGGAGTATTTCCAGCTCTCTTTTGGTGAGCTGGAAACGAAGCTGAAAAGTATCTTTCCGCAGCGGGACTTTCGAGACGACCTCCGGGGAGAAGACTCTTTTACCTTTCATAACCTGGATCAGGTCCTGGGTAAGCTCCCTGGCGTGCGTGGTTTTGGTGAGGTATCCGTCAACCCCGGTAGTGATAAAGCGCTGGATTTCTTTTTTGTCGGCATACATGCTGATTACCACAATTTTGAAATCGCCCCCCAGCCCGCGTAGCTGCTTCACCACCTCCAGGCCGTCAAACCCCGGCATGTTGTAGTCCACAAGAACGAGATCCGGATGGAGCTCCTGGCAATGAAACAGCGCGTGCCTGCTGTCGTAGACCTGTTTGATCACGTCAAAGTCCGGGCTTTCGGAGAGGATGCGGGCAAGGCCGTCGTTAAACAGCGCATGGTCATCCACTATGATTACTTTCGTTTTCATATTTAGCTACAATAATGACGTTGGTGCCGTTGCCGACTGATGACTCTATAGTGAGCTGAAGTCCGGCCAGCTCCGCCCGCTTATACATATTCCTGATTCCCAGCCCGTCGGTCTCCCGGTCGGGATCGAATCCTATACCATCTTCTTCGATCGTGAACTGTACCGAAGTTTCGTATTCGAAAGCCTGTATGACCATTTCGTCCGCTTTCGAGTGCCGCACCGCATTGGTGAGCAATTCCTGTATGATGAGGTAGATGTTTTGCTGCTGCACTTCATCCAGCCGGTCTGTTTTGCCGTCCGAATAGTCGGCGAAACTAAAGTGAATCGCAGAAAAATCATTGAACCGGTCAATAACCGTCGCGATTTTTCCCGATAGCGGCTGGTCGTCGTCCTTGACCAGGTTATGGCTCATAAACCTGATTTCCTGGATAGCCTGCTTCAGTAGTTTCTGCACCTGCTTCAGATCGGGGATTTCCATGTTGACATAACCCAGGGCGGAAGCGAGGGTGTTGCCCAGCTGATCATGAAGATTGCGTCCTATCTTTTGCACTTCCTCTCTCCGCATATCATTCATTTCCATCTTGATCTGCGTAAGCCGGCGTTCCAGCTCCGCCTTGCTTGTGAGCTGCCGGAGCAGCTGTTTTACCGTGAAATAAGCCAGCAGCGCCGTGATCAACGGGATGTTGGGAGCCATAACTGCCGCGTAGAACTGGTCAGAAAAATGAAGCAGCCTAAGCGGCAGGCGGATCAGGGTAGGGGCAAAAGTCAGTATGGTGATGATCAGAAGCCACTTTTCTCCGGTTCTCCGGTATACCGTGCTGGTAACAAACAGCAGGCAGGTAATATTCATCAGGGTAAGTACCGTATACGACCGTCCGAATACCACATTCACCCCGGGAGCCGATACCAGCAGACCGAACGCCAGTATCCCGTTGATAGCCATAAGCAATGTGGTGATCCGCCGGTAGACCGGGATATTGATTGCATAACTTTTTAGTATTCCGTTTCCGAACGGATGAAAGAACACACCTTGCAAAAGGGCAAAGAAAGCTCCCAGGCTGTAGCTTTGAAGCCCTGAAACCGGCGGCAGCTCAAACCCGTCCCATAAGTTCAGCACATAGGAATAAACCAGGAAAGTACACAGTAAAAATACGCCGAAAGCGCCCATCAGCCGGTTGCCGTAGCCCCAGCCCGCTATGAGCGCCAGAAGCGCAATTATAAGGACAAACGACAGGTTGAAGATATCCCAGTTACGGCTCAGGTACCGGTGGTCGAGGAATTCCGTTTCATCGGCTACCCGGAAGTCGACCTCCATAGCGCCCACCAGGCGCGTCGTACGCATGAGTATCCGGGTAGTATCGGATGAGGGTACATGCACCGGGAAAGCAAAATCCTGGGTGCGGTAAGGACGGGAAGAAAGGGGAGTGGCCCTGCTCACATCGCCAAGCGCAACAATGTCCTTCCCGTTTATACCAAACAGCTCCAGCCGGTCGCAACGCACATGGGAAGTAGTCAGCGTTATCTTCCGGGGGCTACCAGTAGTATTTATTATTTCAAGGTAGAGCCAGGCAAATTTGTTGTCCAGGCTCGAACCCAGCGCAAGCAGGCCGTTGCCATCCGGAACCCGGAAGGAAGTCCAGATCTTTTCCATCACCTCTTCCGGGGCGGCATGCTGGAAGTCCCGGCTATACCGCAGCGCCTGGTTGATCTGCCGGCCCGGGCTCCCGTTGACATATATCGGACCGCCCGGCTCTTTGTAAAGCTCCTGCGCAGTCTCTTTACAGGACAGCAAAAGTGGGATCAGCACGGCCAGCCGGCAGATGAAAGTCACAGGGAGAGCAGGAAAATTCGGCTTAAAAACCATAAATACAAATTTCGGTATAAAAAAAGGGCTGAAAATACCTGAAGCAGGTATTTTTTTGCGCTTTGGCAGGTACTTGATTTGCATCAGAATTTTTGCAGGAAGGAGGGGACAGCCCGGTATCAGCCGGTAAATTTGACGTATTGAGGAATTTCAATGAGAACTTTTCTATTTCACGTTTCCGCTTTCCCTGCTGCAGGTTTTGGAGAACGTTCTTCGGAAGGAACGATTTGCCGGCGCCTGTTTCTCTCGTGCTTGGTATCAAACAATCCCGGATCAAAAAATTAGAAGATAAGCAGTAAACCCTCCCTCAGTACCGTTCTGCACAGGCTGGCTTTGAAGAAGCCATGACTGAAGCGGAGCGGTTTTTTTTGTGACGAATTCCCGGAGCTCCTGCAGCGCCTGCTTCGTTATAGTATTCTCCCTTCTTTTGATTGTCGCAATAATATTTTTAATTTTCACCATAATTTCTAACCGGTTTTTGTAAGGAGGCTCCGCAGATGGAATTTAAATCACTTGACGACGCACACCTGGTCGTTTTGCTCCGGAACGGCAGTGCCTTTGCATTTAAGGAACTTTACGAAAGATACTGGTACTATACTTACCACCTGGCCATCAAAAAGACGGGAAGAACCGATGTCGCCCAGGAGATGGCGCAACAGCTTTTTGAAACGCTTTGGGATAAACGCGACAGGCTCCGGATCGACAATTTCAAGGCCTACCTGACGTCTTCCCTGAAAAATCTCGTAATAGACTACGTTCGCCGTCATATCCTGGAGGCCAGCTACCTGGAACAATTGCGAATGCATTTCCCTGAGGCCAGGGCGCAGGCAGGACGCCAGCTGGAATACGATGAGCTTTCCGATACGATCACGGAGCTATTGCATCAGCTTCCCCAAAAGACCCGCCAGGTGTTTATAATGAGCCGGTTTGAATACTATACTATCCCCGAGATCGCCCGGCAGCTCAACCTTTCGGAAAAAGCGATCGAATACCACCTGACCAAAGCGCTCAGCTTTCTCCGCAAGCATCTGAAAGAATACATGACATTGGTAATTTTGGGAATCTTATCCTGATTATCTGGAAACGCAACCGGTCTGTGAGGACACAGACCGCGGACAACCAGGGAATCCTGTCTTAGCCGGGTTCCGGCCGCCGATTTTTCCCGGAAAGTGTGGTTGTTTTTGGTTTTTTACTCTTTTTTCTCAAAAAAATAAAAAAAGTTTAGGGTAATCCTGCTCTCGTCCGTCTTGGCTACGTAACGAGAGAAATTATGGATTGGGACTATTACCGTGAGCTTTTACGAAAATACCGGGAAGGTACGTGCTCTGAAGAAGAAAGGAAGCTGCTGGATACCTGGTATGAAAGCCTGCAATTTGATACAGGCCCGTCATCCGCCGACGAGCGTGCGGAGCTGACGGCAAAGAACTGGCTGGATCTTTGGATGCGCAAGCATGAGCTGAGAGCGAATGCTTATAACGAGGGGCCGCAGGAGGAGGAGCCGGTAAATCCGGGAAGGTTCCGGATACTCCTGGCGGCGGCCGGGATAGCAGCGCTCCTGGTGGCTTTCGGATTGTTCTTTTATGAACGCGGCGTCACGCCGGAAACAGTCGCTGTAAAAGTGGTTACCGGCGAGGAAACGCTTCGTGTCGAGACTGCGCCGGAAACAGGCTCCAAGCTGATAGTCCTGTCAGACGGAAGCCGGGTTACGCTGCTGGATGGCGGGGTGTTGAAATACCGGTATGGTTTTGATGTCGACCGGAGAGAGGTTATCCTTCAGGGGCATGCTTATTTTGAGGTAGCTGAAAACAAGGAAAAACCTTTTTACGTATATGCAAATGACGTCATTACCAAGGTGCTTGGTACCAGCTTCCTCGTAAAGGCTTCCGACAGGGATAAGGAGGTGGAGGTTTCTGTTACAAAAGGGAAAGTTTCGGTTTATAAGGCCGGCGGACAGGCTTTTGGGCGGGGGCGGGAAGAATCCGTTGTCCTCCTGCCACGGCAGCAGGTATCATATTCCGCGGCAGCAGGCAAAATGGTGCGCTCGGACGTAGCAGATCCCGGAGAGCTTATCCCCAGCGAGCGGCCCGCCGGGCTGATTTTTGAAAATGCCCCCCTGCCTGCGATACTGGAGGCGGTCCAATCGGCCTATCAGGTCAGATTTGAATTTGACAAAGACCGGTTTGCCTTATGCACACTCACTACTTCCATAGAGGATGAGACACTTGATGAAATGCTGGTGATCATCAGCAGGCTTCTCGATGTAGAATATGTTGTTTCGGGTAACGTGATTTCCCTGGATGGAAAGGGATGCTGACAGCGCATGCTTATTGTAAAATTTAGCCACTCATAAATCAATACCAATTAGTTAATATGAAAAGACCAAGACGATCCGGACTGGGAATGCTGACCTGCTTGAGAAGGGGGACGGCCATCCCGATTTTTTTACTCCTGTTCTTGCCGGTGCCCGGGGTGAGCTCCGCCGCCATGAAGCAGAGTATCCTCGAAAAGAAAGTCAGCCTCGAAGCCCGGAACCAGCAGATACGCGAGGTCCTGACTACGCTGGAAAAAACGGCGGGGGTCAGGTTCTCCTATATGCCCAGCCAGATAGAAGCCGGCAGAAGGGTAACGCTGAAAGTAGAGAACCAGCGCATTTCCGATATTGTGACGCGGATTGTAGACCCGCTGAAAGTAACCTATGAGGTGGTGGGAGAGAAGCAGATCCTGCTGAAAAAGGCGCCTGAAGAGGCGTCGGCGTTACCCCAGGCAGTTTATTACGAGCCGGTGAATGTGGTTGCCGAGCTGATCAAAGGAAAGGTAACCGATAAGGAGACTGGAGAGGGGCTCCCGGGAGTGAATGTCGTTCTGAAAGGAACGACTGTAGGTACTTCTTCCGATATTTCCGGCAACTATGAGCTGACAGTGCCCCAGGCTGCAGGAGTGCTCGTGTTCTCGTATGTAGGTTATGTTACCCGGGAAATAGAGATCGGCAACAGGCAGGAGATCGACGTGGAGCTGGCGACCGACACCCGTAATCTCAATGAAGTGGTGGTGACGGCTCTGGGTATCAAGCGGGACAAGAAAGCGCTGACTTTCGCAACCGGAGAGCTGAAAGGCTCCGATTTTGCAAACTCTAAAGAAACCAATCTCGGTACTGCGCTCTCTGCTAAAGTAGCCGGGGTGCAGGTAACTTCTTCCGCAGCCGGTATGTCCGGCGCCTCCAGGGTGGTCATACGCGGGAATTCCTCTTTATCGGGAAATTCCCAGCCGCTATACGTCATAGACGGGGTACCTATCGACAATTCCAACAGAAGGAGCCTGGGATCACAGACTTTTGCGACCGGAGTGGACGGCGGAGACGGGATCTCGAATATCAACCCCAACGATATAGAATCGGTGACCGTGCTGAAGGGGCCTAACGGTGCGGCGCTCTACGGCCAGTTGGGTGCTAACGGGGTGATTATCATTACGACCAAGTCGGGTACCCGTAACCGCAAACCCAATATCAGCTATAACGGAAGCTTCTCGGTGGGTAAGGCGCTGGTCGAACCGGACTATCAAAATGAGTACGGGCAGGGCTTTAACGGGAGGTTTACATTTTACAGGAAGCCGGACGGAAGCGTGGTAGCCTACGATCCTTCGCTGACGGGAGGAATTCCCAAGCTCAGCGGCGGACGGAACCCGACAAGCCGAGGAAGCTGGGGGCCTAAGATGGACGGGCAGCTCGTCGAGGACATGTGGGGTGATACCACGCGGTACTCGCCGATCGAGAACCCGTACGGTGCATTCTTCCAGCCCGAAAAAATGTTCATGAATACCGTTAGTGTAGACGGGGGCGGCGATAAGACAACCTATTACGCTTCTTTTACCCACCTGAAAAATGACGGTTTCCAGCCTACCAACACATTGAAAAGGAATTCGGCAACGGTGAAGATCTCGACAGACATAGCGAAGGGGCTGAACCTTGATGTTAAAGCCAATTATATCAGGCAGGACGTAGTAAACCGGCCCCACCTCGGTGACGACGGGCAAAACCCGGTTTACCGGTTCCTTTACGTGCCCAGAAGCCTCAGCATGGACGGGTTGAGAAGGTATGAGTACACGGCGAAAGATATCCGCTACACCCGGGATATCGGCGGCGCAGCGTTTTTCGTGGGTGGTGAAAAGATATTTGAAAGTAATTCCGTGACTTCCAATCCTTTCTGGACAATCAATAACAGCCGGAACGAAGACCAGAGAGACCGTTTGATTGCATATGCCAAGCTCAGCTACGAGCTGGCCAAGGGAATCACGTTGCAGGGCCGGTATGGAACCGACTTTTACTATGAGCGGCAATATGGCTGGGATGCGGTCGGAACCCGGATACAACAAACCGGCCGTGTTTTTGAGAATAATGTCTATAACAAGGTGGAAAATGCCGATGTCCTGCTGACGGCTTCGCGCGATATCGGGGAGTTTTCCTATTTTGTGAATTTAGGCGCCAACCATCAGAAGAACCGTTACCGTCTCACCGGCAATACCGGTACGCAGCTGACGATACCGGGCCTGTACGCGATTGGCCGGACGCTTTTGAATGTACCCAGCCTCGGCGTATCCGAGTATGATATCAACTCGGTGTATGGGGCGGCGAATTTCGGGTATAAGAATATCTGGTTTCTCGATGTAACGGCCAGGAACGACTGGTCCTCAACTTTACCGGTTCAGAATAACTCGTTTTTCTATCCTTCGGTAGGAGGTAGCGTCATCCTGACCGATGCGCTGAACATTCAAAGCTCTTTCCTGGACTATGCCAAAATCCGCGGCTCCTGGGCGCAGGCGGGCCGGTCGGGAGACCCCTATAATACGGTGGGTTATTTCGGGTTGAACTCCAATACATTTCAAAACCAGCCGCTTGCCAGCTATACCGATGTAATTACCGACCCGAATCTCAAAAACGAATTGAAAACGTCCTATGAGATCGGTACCGAGCTGAGGTTCCTGAAGAATCGTCTTTTGGTAGATTTTACCTATTATCATTCGATCACCAGCAACCAGATACTGCCTATCACGATTGCACAGTCGACCGGCTACAGCACCAAGCTGACCAACTCGGGCCGCATCCAGAACAGGGGAGTGGAGCTTCTCATTTCAGGGACCCCGGTCGAGCTGAGCAACGGCTTCAAATGGGAATCGAGCTTCAACTTTGCAGCCAACCGGAACAAGGTGCTGGAGCTTATCGACGATGTTTCGGAATTCCTGGTCGGGTCCGACAGGAACATCCGCATAACGGCAGTACCCGGAAAACCCTACGGCGTGCTGAACGCTGCCGACTATGCCTATGCCAAGGATGCCCAGGGCAACAGGCTTATCGACAGCGACGGTCTGCCGATTGTAAGGTCTGTCTCCACATTGGAGATCGGAAATGCCAATCCCAGGTGGACCGGGGGTTTTGCCAACAACTTTTTCTTTAAAGGGCTATCGTTCAGCACGCTGATAGACATGCGTAAGGGCGGGGTCATTTTCTCGCAGGGACGCGTGCAGGAGGCTGCTTACGGTACTTCCAAACGGACCCTTAACGGCAGGGAAGGCGGCTTGCTCGTGGATGGAATGAAGGCGGTCAGGCAGGCAGACGGAACCTGGGTAAGCACCGGCGAGAAAAACGACGTGACGACGACGTCGCAGGCGTTCTGGAACCGGGTTGCAGCCGACAAAGGTTTTGCGGTAGCGGAAGAATTCATCTACGACGCCAGCTATATTGCAATCCGCGAACTGCGGCTTGCTTACCAGCTTCCTGCAAAATGGTTTGCCAGTACAAAAATCTTTTCGGGAGCCTCGCTGGCCCTCTACGGGAGAAACCTGGGCTACCTGGAGCGCCATACCGACGGTTTTTCACCGGAAAATGCCTCGGTGAATGTAAACAGCGGAACGCTCGGTATGGAGGGACACTCGCTTCCGATGATGAAAACATTCGGATTCGATGTTAACGTCAGGTTTTAAAAGAGGATATCAATGCCGCAGGCCGGCAGTTAAAGTAATAATGTCATAGCAAATGAAAACATTTCAATCTATACGCAGAAGATTTGCAGTTCTGGGCGTTATAGCCGCGATGTCTGCTTGCACGAGCGGCTTCGAAGAACTGAACATATCGCCTACCCAGCCGGCGATCGTCCCGCCGGAATATATTCTTTCGAATGTGCAGCTCAGCGGGCTGATGACCGAAGGGGCCAACTGGTGGCAGGTGGGGTCATGGGTACAGCAATGGGCGAGCGGAAACCTTTCTGCCCCGTCCCAATACCTGGAAGACCGCGATATCTACGAAACCCGGAACTGGGCGGCGCATTATGGATATATTCATAACCTGGCCCAGATAAGGAACCGCCTGCTGGTCGGACAGGAAGATACGGAGGCAGGGAAGACCAAGCTGGCCATTGCCAGAATCAACGAGCTGTATATCTGGCAAAGGATGACTGATTTCTGGGGAGATATCCCGTATTCCCAGGCGGGGCTGCCCGAATCGGAGATCATATTGACGCCAAAATACGATACCCAGGAGGAGATTTATAAATCCATGCTTTCGGAGCTGGACCTGGCTATGAGCCGGCTCAGCGCCTCTGACCTGTCGTATGGCAATGCAGACCTTGTATACAAAGGAAATGTCAATGCCTGGAGGAAGTTCGGAAATATGCTGAAGCTCAGGTTGGGTTTCAGGATGCGTTATGTAGATCCGGCATTGTCGAAAAAGACTGTTGAGGAGGCGCTGGCCGGTCCTATATTCGAAAGCAATGCAGACAATGCAGCGATGCCTACCAATCCGCAGGACGGCTTTGCATTGGGATATCATCCGGCTATCGGAGGCTACAATGGAAGCAAGGAGCTCAACCAGCTCGGGGCGCCTTTCATCGACATGCTGCTCGCCAAAAAGGACCCGAGGCTGCCCAGGATTGCTGAACCGACGGAGAATTCCAAAAAGGCAGGCAACCCGGTTTACAGGGGATTGGGCGTGGCGCTCGGGCAAAATGTAATTATCAACCGGGATGATTACTCCTACGGAACTATTTCTATCTACGACGACAGGAAGTCTACTTTCCCGTACCTCTTTATGTCTTACTCCGACCTGTGTTTTTATAAGGCTGAGGCGGCATTGCTGGGATGGGCCGGACTGGCCCCTGCCCAGGCGGAGAAGTTTTACCAGGACGGCATTACAGCTGCTATGAAAGTGCAGCCTTATAACATCGCTGATGCCGCCATCGCTACTTACCTTGAAACGGAAGGAGCGCTTACAGGCACTGATGAGGAGAAGCTGGAAAAGATCATGAACCAGAAATGGATCAGCCTGTTCATGCGTCACTATGAAGCCTATGCGGAGTGGCGGCGTACGGGATATCCCAGGCTGGTTCCCGGGCCGAACCCGGGCGTAACCAACGGCACTATTCCCCGGAGAGCCGTTTATTCGGGAACCGAGCGTTTCCGCAATCCTGATGAATATGAGGCTGCTGCGGCAAGGATGTCAAACGGTGACACTTATCTGAGTAAGGTTTGGTGGGATAAGAAGTAGTGTTTCCTGTTTAAGTCTTAACTAACAGGCCGTCACAAAATCAATCCGTGACGGCCTGTTCCGTTTGTGCCGGTCGGGGAAAACATATTTCTCCGGAACGAGCCGGAGCATGTTCCCCCTCAGTCGAGCCTGCGTAGCTTGATGTTCCTGTAGGCAACAAAATCGCCGTGGTCCTGCAACCCGATCTTACCCTTCCGGGTTTTAGCATAATTGAGTGCCGCGAACTTGCTGTTTTTTACCGCCTCCTGCCAGGCTGCCGAGTCCAGGTCGTAGGAAAGAATTTTCGTTCCGTTGAGCCAATGTTCCGTCTTCCCGTTTTTTACGACAATGCGCGTCGCGTTCCACTCGCCGATGGGTTTCGTAAAATCGCCCGACGGAGGCAGCACGTCCGACGCCGAGCCGGTGACCTGGTTGGGAGCCAGCTTCTGCGGGTAATTTTCATTGTCGATGATCTGGAATTCCGGGCCCGACTCGTACATGCGCTTGTTTTGCGGATCTTCTACAATGTAGTAGAAGATTCCGCTGTTTCCTTTCTCCCGGATCTTCCAGTCGACGGTCAGCTCGAAGTTGCCTACCTCGGTATCGGTCACGATATCACCGTTCTTCCCTTCCGTGACAAGCTCGCCGTTGACGGCTTTCCATCCGCTGATCCCCTCTTTGAGGTAGTTATGCCAGCCATTTGTGGTTTTTCCGTCAAACAGCAGCACCCACCCCTGCCGGCTTTCCTTTTTTGTGAGCACATTGTTCCGGTCAGGCTGCTCTTTTTTCTCCCCTGCAAAGCCAGCCGTCGCCAGCGTTAGCAGAAGTGCCTGCCACAGGAACGCCTGCGGCAGCAATACTGCTTTGATCCATTTCATATTTATGAAAAAATTAGATAATCAGATAATTCCCGAATCCCGCAATTTATGCCTTTATCACCATTTTTTCAGGATCCCACTCCACGATCCGGTTTTCATAATAACTGATGTTCCCGGCAACCGTCGGACCGCAGGCCCTCAAACCGAATACGGCATCTTCCACGACAGGCTTCTGATGGCGGATGGAATCAAAGAAGTTGACAAAGTGTTCGTAACGGTCGCCTTTGTAGTTCTTCGGGGTTTTGAAGACCTGCTCGGTGGGGGGCGTCATCTCGAATTTCTCCGGATATTTTACACTGTAATCTTTTTTGATCCGGTCCTGCATTTCGGTATCAAAGCTCCCGATCGACAAGCCGGGGGCTTTCGGGAACGGCGTTCTCCGTAGCACCAGGTTGTCCCAGCCGATAGAAATATCGCCCTCGCTGCCTGCTATCCTGAACAGGTAATTTTCACCGCCTCCATTAACGAGATTAGTACGGAGCGAAAGGTTAAACGGGCCGTGCGATGCTGTTTTAGGATAGTCGAACAGCCCCAAATGAATATCAGGCACATCCCTTCCGTCTTTCCAGTACCGGATGCCGCCGGTTGACATGACGCGCGTCGGGCCTTTCGAGTCCAGCACAAAATGCAGCATCGACAGCATATGCACATAAAGATCGCCTGCCGCCCCGGTACCGAACTCCTGGTAATTCCGCCACCTGAAAAACTGGTTTGCGTCAAACGGCAGTTTCTTTTTGAGGGGCCGTATATAAGCTTCCCAATCGACGGTTTTGTCATTCGCATCCAGCGGAAGGGTGTATTGCCAGGCGCCGATGGCGCTGTGCCTGTCGATCTGGACCTCCGCGAAATTTACCTCCCCGATCTCCCCGGCTTTGATAAGCTCTTTGGCTTTGGCGTGGATAATCGAGCTGACAAACTGGCTTCCTACCTGGAAAACCTTCTTGTATTTTTCCTGCGCGGCGATCAGCGCATGTCCTTCCTCAACGTGCTTTACCATAGGCTTTTCACTGTACACATGCTTCCCGGCGGCAAGCGAATCGATGGAGATCCGGGAATGCCAGTGATCTATCGTGGCATTGATAATGACGTCGATGTCTTTCCGCTGCAGCAGCTCCCGGTAGTCGCGGGTGACGAAGAGATCCTTCCCCCACAATTCACGGGCCCGCTTCAGCCGGCCGTCATAGAGATCGCAGGCGGCGGCTATTTCGACTCCTTCCACCATCAGGGCCGTCTGCATGTCCCCGATTCCCATTCCGCCTGTCCCGACCAGCCCGACCCGGATTTTATCGTTGGCTGATACAGGTATCCGCTGCCTGTTTTCAAGTACGTTGAAACCGGAGGATTTCCCGTATACGGAAGGGGCGATCGTAGCCGCTACCGCTGCTCCCCCCAGGTTTTTAAGAAAATTGCGTCGTTTTGAGTTATGATTCATTTATAGGTAAGTTTTAATTGTATCCATCATTTTGTTGCAGGAGCGGGTTGGAATTCAGTGCGAACTGCGGGATCGGCATCCGGGTACGGAACTGCACCGAAGGTTCGTTATGGTCGAACCAACGGTCTGTCGTGTACTTTTTCCACCGGATCAGGTCGGTTCTGCGCCGTCCCTCCATAATGAACTCCTTTCCCCATTCTTCCAGCATCCGGTATCCGTCGGTATCCAGCTCCCCGGCAGTAAGCGGCAGCCCCATTGCGCTGTTTTCCCAGTCAGCCGCCGTGTAATTGCGTTTTATGAGCCTGTTAACCAACTCTGCTGCCCGCTCCCTGTTTCCCAGGCGTGCTTCACATTCCGCAAACGTCAGGTAAGCCTCCGCCAGCCGCATTTCCGGTTGGTCTGCCTGTGCCTCGTACTGGGCCTCCACATCGGGAAAAACAGGGCAGACTTTCACCGGGCGGATACCTGTATTCTCTTCTCCTTTCAGCATGCTGCCGGAAGCCAGGTCGCCTTCCGAAGCTCTCGCTACAAAATCTACAATCACCAACGGCCGGCCTTTATACTCTTCCACACCGCGGATGGTGTCTTTTTTATCAAAGGTGAGCTGTAACCCCTGCAGGAACATTCCTTCCCAATTGCCGTTACCGAGGTAGTTCCACGATTTCTTGCGGACATCTTTCTCGTGGTATTTTGAAAAAGGCGTACCGAGCTTGTAATCCAGGTCTTTCCCGTCCGCCGTTTTGGAAGGCGCCAGCCCCCAGCCGTTCCAGCCTGTACCGCCATGGGAAGAGCCGAACGTAAGATGTGTCTGGTAATGATGGAAGCCGCCAAACCACCAGTTTTTTTCATCCCGCTGTCCCTTTTCAATCGGGAAGGCGAAAATCAGCTCCGGGGATGTGCTGTTGTTGTGTGTAAAAGGGCCATTCCAGGTATTGTCGAGCGCGTATTGTCCGTAGGCACCGTTTATGATCTCCTCCGCCAGCTGGCGGGTCTCTTCGTAAGCTGGTTTGCGGACATAGGCTTCGCTATTGAACAATACCCTCATAAGCAGGAACCGGTTAAAGCCTTTGGTAACCCGGTAGAGGCCGGCAGGACCGGAAACTTCCCCTTTTGCCGCCAGGTCCGGAAGCGTCTCATTCAGCTCGGATACGATAAAATCGTATACTTCCTCATCCGAATTCCGGGGTTTTACTTCATCGCCCACGAATGTCACAATCGGCACGCCTCCGTAAATTTCCAGCAGGTGCCAGTATCCGTAGGCGCGTAAGGTCCTGATTTCGGCGATATGTCTTTTTTTATCCGTTTCGGTCAGCCCGAGCTTTCCGTAGTCCATATCCGGCAATTCGGCCAGAACGTGATTGGCGAAACCGATCAGCTGGTAGTTTTCAGTCCAGGCCATGGTCGCTCCCCTGTCCAGGCCCGACCAGTTGTGCTGGTTCAGGCGCAGGTACTCGCCGGCGTTGTACCCGTGGATACCGCGGGTCGGCGTCAGGATCTGGTCTGCGGTAAGCTCCTGGGGGAAGAACCAGGAAATCAGCGTGGTATTATGGGCCCTGGCATAGACGCTTCCGATTACCTGCATCAGGTTGTCTTTTTTATTGATAAAATTACCCGATCCGACCCGGTCGTACATTTCTTCGGAAAGATCGGTGCAACTGCCGGATACCAGCAGCAGGGTGCATACGATTATAATTCTCAGTTTCATAACCGGCTCTTTTTTAGAATGTGAGTTGAAGGGAAAGGGTGACGGAACGGGTTGTGGGGTAGAAATCCATCGTCTGGATGCCTGGCGTCAGGCCGTTAACCTCCAGCTGGGTAATATCCAGCCCCGAAAATTTTGTCAGGGTAAACAGGTTGGTAGCGTTGACATTCGCCCGCAGCTGCCGCAGAGTTGTCTGTTTCCCGAGGGGAAAACGGTATCCCAGCGAAAGGTTCCTCAGGTTCACGTAGTCGCCCTTTTCTAGGAAGTAGGAACTTGCCTCCTTTTCGGACTTGATGTGTGCATTCTTCCCGTAGGCTACGGTCAGCACGTTGCCGGGGGCATTGATGAGCCCGTAGTACATTTCGTGCAGATTATATACATCCCATTTGAGCGCTCCCTTGAAAAAGACCGAAAGGTCGAAGCGTTTATAGCGCAGGTTATGGGTCCATGAGAAGATGTAGTCCGGGATCCCGTTCCCGACATATCTTTTATCGGCCTCCCTCTTTGCTGAAGCTACGATCGCCTCGTTTGCCTGGTTCATTACCATGAGGTTGCCGTTGCCGTCCACACCGGCGTGCTCATACATATAGAAGCTGCCGATTTCCTGGCCTTCCTCCAGACGGACGATCGGCCCCGGATTTCCGGGAGAAGGCAGGGTATAAAGATCCATATACTTGGCGGCAGCGGCGCTGCCCGCTATTTTCAGCATCCGGCTTTTACCGTAGCTGCCTACTACATTCATAGACCATGTAAGATCCGGTTTGCCGATCAGCTGCGCATCCAGCAGCAGCTCTATCCCCTTGTTAATGATCGAGCCCACATTGCTCCAGGTGTTTCCATAGAGGTTCGGCGGCATGGGCACCTGTGTGTAAAACAGCAGGTCTTTGGTTTTCCGGTTGAAATAATCCAGCGAGACGGTCAGCTTCTGGTTCAGCATCGTAAGATCTACCCCCAGGTTGGTGTTATAACCTACTTCCCATTTCAGGTTGGGGTTCGGGTTGCCCGACGGTCCCCATGTCCGGAGCCAGCTGCCCTCCATATTATAAAAGGACGTAGCGCTGTAAGTGGAAAGCGACAGCAGCGGATTGATATTTTCCCTTCCGGTTACCCCGTAGCTTGCCCTCAGTTTGAGGGAGTTCACCGCCGGCAGGTGGAAGAAATTTTCCTTGGATACGATCCATGCGCCGGACAGGGCAGGGAAATTACCCCATTTGTTGTTGGCCCCGAATTTGCTGGAGCCTTCACGCCGCAACGAGGCTGTCAGGAGATATTTTCCTGCGTACGAATAATTCGCGCGGCCAAAAAAGGCGATCAGCGTATTGGTCGATTTGGACGACGAAGGACCCACCAGGCCTCCCGACAGGCTGTGCCAGTTGCCGCCGCCCAGGCTGTTCCAGAGAAGGGCGTCTGACGGGAAATTGGCGTTCCAGGCGCTGAAATTTTCACTGAGAAAGGTCTGGTAGCTGTACCCGGCCAGCACCTGAAGGTTATGCGCATTCCTGCTCAGGTTATAGTTGCCCGTCCATTCAAGGATCCGGTTGTCTGCGCGGCTTTGGTCGCGCGAAGCCATCCCGGTATACAGGTTGTCGCGGGAAATGTGCGAATTGCTGGTTTTATAACCGTACCCGGAACCTTCGGTGATGTTTTCGGCTATCATCAGGTTGGTTGAAAGGTCGTCGGTCAGATCCCATTTGATGTTGAGATCGCCGCTCAGGTTGAGAAACTCCTTGCGGTTGATGCTGGTCTTCAGCAGCGCTACCGGGTTGTAGTAGTCGTGCCCGCTGAACAGGAAGTACCTGGTCGGATCGTTCGGGTCGTAAAGCGGCTCGGTCGGCTGCACTTTAATAGCCTGCCGGAACGCCACATAGTCAGTGATGTCCTGCTTGTTTTTGCTTGCGTAGATATTTCCGTGTACGTTTACCCGATTGCGTATGGTATAGTTATAGTTCAGCCGTATACCGTATTCTTTTCGCTTCGAAATGATATCAATACCTTTCATGTCGCGGTAGTTCATCGACAACCGGTAGTTCGCGTTCCGGGAACCGCTTTCTATGGCAAGATGGTGGTAATTCCCCAATGATTGGTCGCGCAGGAGCAGATCGTAGAAGTTGTTTTCGTAGGGCAGGTTGTTCGCCTGGGAGGGCGGGTAAAGGTTGGACCTGCCCCGTTCTACGTATTCCTTTGCCGACAGCACTTCGGGCTTTCTGGCTACATGGTTTGAAGTAAGGTAAGTTTCGTAGGAGACGCTTGTTTCGCCCTCCTTTCCTCTTTTTGTTGTTACGAGGATCACGCCGTTGGCTCCTCTGGCCCCGTAAATCGCCGCTGAAGCCCCGTCTTTCAGAATGGTGATGTTCTCGATTTCATCCTGCGGGATGGAGGCCAGGTTCCTGCCCGGTACGCCGTCCACGACGATCAAAGGTCCCGTACCGGCGTTGACCGACGCCACACCGCGGAGCTGCAGGGAAGATCCCGAATTGGGATCGGCGGCGGCCCGGGTTCCCATCGTCAGGCCAGCCACTTTCCCGTCTATCATCTGGATAGGATCGTTGAAAGCTCCCGAAATAAAGTCTTCAGCGTTGACGCTTACTACGGCGCTGGTCAGTTCCTCCCTGCGGACGGAACCGTAGCCTACCACGACTACTTCTTCCAGCGATTTGGCATCTGTTTCCAGCACTATATCCAGCGTTCTCTGGGCCGGTCCGATGTTTACTTCCCGGGTTTTGTACCCTACAAACGAAAAAACCAGCGTTCGGGCGTTTTCCGGCAACCGGATGCTGTATTCCCCGTCCTTTCCGGAAATAGTCCCGGTCTGGGTACCCTTGACCAGGATGTTCACCCCCGGCAGCAGTTCGCCTTTTCCATCGGATACCACACCTTTCAGGAGCCTGTCGTCGGCATCCGGCGGGAGAGACAGGAAATGGAGCGCGGGGACCGAAGCTTCGGGAATGGTCACGGCGGGGCTCAATATGATCTGGTCGTCGAGCACTTTGTACTGAAGCCTGAGATTCCGGGTCAGTATATCCAGCACGTCGGACAACGGCTGGTTGATAAGGTGCAGGCTTAGTTTCCGGCTGCCTGAAAGCAATTTGGGCCGGTATGCGAATTTGGCATTCGTCTGGTTCTCAATGAGCTGCAGTACTTTTTTTGCTTCGGTATTTTTTACATCGAGGCTCAGTTTTTTCGTGAGGAGTTCCTGCCCTGCGGCCGAGGTAGCCAGGCTGATTCCCGAAAAAAGTACCGCTATCATACTGTGAATGAAGGTCAGTCGCATCATCTGGTAAATGACAGGGATTAGGCGTAACGGTTTTTTCATTATTTTTACATGTTGTGTTGATTTTATTGACATAAACATCTCCTTTCTCCGGCAAACCTGCCGGAATACGGTGTCAGACAAACCAGGGGAGACCGGCCACTGAATGTGCTGTAACACATTCGGTGGCTTTTACTGGCAACCCTTTTTTTCGAATACTATTTTTCCTTCTGTTTTCTCATAGGCAATACCAAGGGCAAGACTGATCACATCCAGTTTCCTGTAAAGTGATTCGTGTTCGAGGTTAATTTTAAGATGGCAATCTTTCATCAGCTCCCGGTCATATACAATATCGATTCCGTACTGACTTTCAATGGCTTCAAAAATCTTTTCGACCGGGGCATCGTCGAAAATGTAGATCGTTTCCTGGCTGTCGTTTTCGGGCTGCAGCAAGAGCGGCGCATCAACAAGATCTTTGGAAAACGATTGGGATGCTTTTGAAAAAACAGCTTTCTGGTTAGGAGTGAGGACCATGACGGCGTTATCCCTCACATCGTCTTCTTCCCGGGAAACGCGTACTTTCCCGCTTTTTACCTCGATCGTCACAACCTGGTCGATGTCGTAGGCCGTGATCCGGAATGAAGTTCCGAGCACTGTAGTTTTCATCCCGCCCGCTTTTACAATAAACGGCTTGCCGGCATCTTTTACAACCTGGAAAAAAGCGCCTCCCCGCAATCTTACCTCCCGGGTACCCGCATCCTCCCGGTATTTCATGCTGCTTCCCCCGTCCATCTGCACCTCCGAGCCGTCCGGAAGCTTTACGAGGCGGCCATCCGTTCCGGGGTTGTCGTACATCTTATTATCCGGGGCGGTTTTTATGATAGTCTGCCCCGGATACTGTGCCGCAGTATAGTACCGGTAGGCAAAGAAACCGGCCGCCACAAGGAGGCATGCCGCCGAAATCCATGAGAAAAAGCGGCCTTGCAGCGTATGGAAAAAAGGGTATTTTTTAACGGACTGCTCTAAACGTCCCCAAATGCGCCGGCTGCTGTCAAAATTTTCCGGAGTGGTTTCAAATGCAGCTTCCAGCCCATCTACCAGTCGCCGTCCTTCAATGACATCATAGTATTTTTCCGGGTATTCCTTCAGGAACTCCTCCCAGAACCTGTCGCTCTCCGGCTCCGGTGAAATCACCCAGTTCTTGAAGTAATCTTCCGATGCAAAGTCTTCTGCTTTATAACGATAATAGTCCATCTGTTGTCGGGCTTTTTCGTTTAGAATTTGAATAGAAAAAGAGATAGTCCTAAGATGCGTACCGCCTCCTTCAGGTATTTTAGGCCGCTATAAATGAAACGGCAGGCGGAGTGGTAATTTACGCCCATCAGCTGTGCAATCTCCTCGTTGCTGAAATGCTCGTAAAAACGCAGGTAAATTGCCTGTTGCTGCCGTGCCGTGAGCGCCTTCAGGTTTGTCCGGAGCGACATCAGCAGTTCCCGGCGGGCCTGGTCTTCGATGAGGCGTGTTTCCAGCGGCTCTTCAATGTTGAAATAGTCGGAGATTTCTACGGGTACCCCGTCCGTTCTGTTGCTCTCCACTTTTTTTAATGCGGTATACAGCCTGTTTCTCAGCGCCCTGTAGAGATAGAACCTCAATTGTCCTTCTTCCACGTCGGCGAGCTTTTCCCGCGATTTCCAGAGTTCGAGAAAAAGGTCATGAACAGCGTCTTCGGTCAGCTCCTGGTCGGGGGAAATCTTTTTTCCGTAAACCAGCAGTTGGTGGACATGCGCCTCATAAATGCTCTTAAAGGCAGTTTGACTCCCATTCCGGAACGCGTCCCAAACCCCGGGGGGTAGCCTGTCAGCCGAATGTTTTATCACGTTTAAGCAGAGTTTAGCCGAAAGGACGGTATAACTACCAGCCCTATATATACTAATCTCCGCGTACCGGATTTTTATACCTACTTTATCCGGATTTTTTTTGCCTTCGGTAGCAGGAAACCTGCCTGAAGCTCCGGAGGGGGAGTCAGAGGGGAACAGCGCTACCGCATCCTGCAGAAGTAAATATCCGGGAAGGAGAACTTTATGAGGCAGGCAACAGCGCAAAAGCCGATAACCTTTTATACACATGAGGGCATTTCTTCGATACCTATGTTTACTGGCTTTAATTTCAGGCCCCGGAGCGGCTCAGCAAATCCCGGAAAAGCAAAGTGTGGCTTACCTGAAGGAATTCAATACCGTTCCTGAGCCGGCCGGGCAGGAAATACTGATAGAAAATGCCCGTATCATCGACGGGAGCGGCGGAATACCCGTAGAAAGAGGCTATGTGGTAGTAAAGCACGGCTGGACCTACCAGCGTGAAATGGAACTGCTCCGCATGGCGGGCCTTACGCCTCTTGAGGTGATAAAAAGCGGGACCGTGCTGAATGCAGCTTATTTTGGCAACAGCCCGCGGCTAGGGAGCATTAGCGTAGGAAAAGCTGCCGACCTGATCCTTGTCGACGGAAACCCGTCGGAAAACCTTGCGGCGATGTACGACATCAGCGCGGTAATGCTTAACGGGGCCTGGGTGAAAAAATAAAACAGCTGCCTCTATTCCACCACCAGGATCTCATAAATGGGCACGGAATCGACATTGACTTTTATTTTTCCGCCGGCGTAGGTGAACTTACATTCTTTCCCGAGCGGCTGCAAAGTCACTTTCGATGGTCTTTTGTCACTCCGGATCGTAACCTGCAGGTCTTTGACCGGGCTGATTTCTTCGATATAAGTGAGCTCGTTGTGTTTGCCCGATGTGTTGACAAGATGGACGGCCAACTTCGGCCCCAGGCTGCTTACCGAGACATCCACCCATTGAGAACCTTTTACTTCGACGACAGGATCTGTAAACATCGAACGGACCGGGCCGTTGACCAGGCTATGTAATGCCTTGTCACCCGATTTCAGGTATTCAAGGCCTACGGATTGCGGTATAAAGCATATTTTCCCTTTCCCGGATTGCGATACGGTGTGGGAAGGCGCTGAAGCAGCCCCGGGGAATTTGTCTTCAAGAAGAGCCGAAGTCTCCTTCCCGATTACGACCAGGTTTCCGCCTTCCTTTACGTAGGCCGCCAGATCGTCCCTGAAAACGGGGGAAAGATAGTTCCACTCGGGGATGACGATCAGGGGGAAACGCTTCATATTGTGTCCCAGCATATCTTCTGTTACGATATCGACGCTGTTCTGGCCTTCCAGCAAGCATTGCAATACACCCCGCAGGCGGCTATTGCCGGCGTATCTTGAAAACAGGCCGGGGCTTTCCCGCTGGTAAGCTTCCGTGGAAAACAGCAGCGCTACCTGGGGTATCTGCGTCGTGCGATGGCAATAAGGCTGGCGTTCGCGGGCAAACCGCGCCACCTCGGCCATTACTTCCATCTCGTCGAGCTTTACGGAACCATCGCGCCTCTGGGTAAAATATGCCTGGAATCCGCCGCCCAGCGCCAGGACGACAGCGGCCTCCTGTTTTAACTGTATGGCAGTTTTCTGCTTCCAGGGAATCGCATCCTCGTTGGGCGTGCGGGAGAAGCTCCACGCCATCAGGTCCCACGGGATACCCTGGTGAACGAGGTATCGTCCGGCATAGCGGGCAGAATTGACGCTATTGAGATGTTCGTAGTCGCCGGAAAGAAAGTTGAGCGGGACGGAAACCGGTTCGGGCATATGGTCAGTGAATGCCCAGTTGCTGCATATCTGGAAATCGGGATAGGCGCTGCGGACTTCAGATACATAGTGGCGCAGGTATTTCCGGAAAGATTCCCTGTGGAATTGCATCCATTCAAACCAGTGCGGATCGGCTTTGGATTTTGGCACGGTCGTGATACCGGTAGCTTCCCGGAAAAGGCGTGTCGCACGTTCCCCGTAATCGGGCACCGTGGCCCAGCACTCACCGTCTACCCAGACCCCGTCGATACCATAGTCGCCTGCGAGCTCTTTCAACTGAGGGATAAGGAGTTCGTCAACATACGGTCCGAAAACAGAGGTCATGTTCGGATTCTTTTTCCCGTCACTGTTGGTAACAGCCCATTCGGGTCTCAGTTCCAGTGCCCTCGTATCCCAGACACCGGAATAGTGCATATAAAGAGCTACCCCGCTGGCGGCTGTCACCTCGCGCCAGGTACGGAGCGGGTCGCCTGTAATACCGGGAGCCTGGTTCCCTGCTTTTGTCGGGTAGCTGGTATACCCTGAATGCCCCTTGCAGTCGATCTGTATATAATCGGGAGAGACCTTGCCGATGATGCTTTTTATCATTTCGGGAGTTGTGTTCCTGCCGATCAGCGTATCATTTTTACCTGCATGAAAGTCGAAGTGAATCCCGAGGAAGCTTTCGCTGCGTTTAAGGCGCTCCGGCAACTGCCCGGAGTCGCCGGGCCGGTTTACGGAGCGGGTGCCCTGTGCGGAGAGCCGGGGCGCTGCTATTAGAAGAAAGACCAATACACAATGGCAGGGATATAGAAACATTGCTTTCATGCCGGATGAAGAAGGAGATCATTTAGGTTCAGGAAACAAAAGCGGCGGGGGCGATTCTTTTACTGCCGTTTTCACCCCCGGAGAAAAAGACTTCAAAGATTTTGTCCCGCCTGAAACTCCCGCAGCGTTGTTGAACGTTGTAGTAGTAGCTATACAGGAGATGAAAAAAACATGATCGATACCCATTTATACACATGAAAACTTCAAGTACAATAATAAAGACCACAGAAGCAAGCAGCTATATAAGGAAGCTGTGCAAGCACTTTGTACACAAAATCAAAGTGACCTATAATGAAAAGGAAGGCAGTGCGGAATTCCCGTTCGGCCGGGCGCTCATGACTGCCGACAGTGAAACGCTCCGTTTCGACCTGTCTTCCGATTCTTTCGAAGGGATCAGGCAGATCAAATACGTGCTGGTCACGCACCTGGAGAAATTTGCATTCCGCGAAAACCTGGAGATCGTATGGAAGGACGAGCCGTTGCCGCCGGAGCCGGACTGGAAGGCCGTAGCGGACCAGCTCAGGAGCCCATCAGGCGAAGGAGGGATCAAAACCGGTATTCATATGAATCATGCCAATATGGGGATGATCATGAGAGCCTTTGAGCTGCTGGACCTTTCCGGCGAAGAGCAACTGCTGGAACTGGGACCCGGAAACGGGGCTCATCTTACCGATGTGATGAAGCAGCGGCCGGGCTTGTGCTATACCGGTGTGGAGATTTCCGAAACCATGATCCAGGAGGCTTCAGAGCGGTGCCGGGGACTAAACAATATAGCTTTCCTGATGACAGACGGGAGGACGCTTCCATTCGGCGACCAGGCTTTCGACCGCGTTGTGACAGTCAATACCATCTATTTCTGGGAAGAGCCTGCCGCATATACTGCTGAAATACGCCGTGTGCTCAAGTCGGAAAACGGGATATTTTGCCTGGGGTTTGTCAGTGCGGATTCTATGGACAGGCTGCCGTTTACACGTCACGGATTTGAGCTTTACGACCTGGAAAAGGCGAAGCGGCTACTTACAGATGCAGGGTTTGTGATAAGAGATGTGGTGAGCGAAACGGAGACTGTAAGGAGCAATACCGGGGATAAGATGGAAAGGGTGAGAAATTATATTCTGGCCGGCTAGATTGTATATAAGTTATAACGAAGAAAGGGCTCCCGCAAGAGCCCTTTCTTCGTTATGTACTCAAAACAGACCGCTTGTCAGTTTTTGAGCACCTTGTGTGTGGATATACGCCCACCGGTTCTCGTAATATTGAGAATATACATGCCGGCAGGGAGGTGACGGACCTCGATATCGGCAAGCGGGTTGGTCACCGAGCGGTAAAGAACCTGCCCGGTAGCGGAAATCAGCTCTACTTTTTCCACGCTTCCTGCATCACGCACTTTCACTTTAAGGTTTTCAACTGCCGGGTTAGGCGTGATGGTAATCTCCTCAGCAAGCGCGAAAGAGGCGCTCCTGGTCTGGCTGTACGCGGAAGTACCGTCCTTGTCTATCATTTTAAGCCGGTAATAGTTGACGCCTTCCGCAGGGGTTGCGTCGACGTAAGCATAACGGCGAACGATACTACTGTTCCCCGATGCCGGAACAATGCCCAATCTATGCCAGCTTTTGCCTTCGATGCTGCGCTCTACTTCGAAACGCTCGCTGTTTTGTTCCTCGGTAGTGCTCCAGGAAAGGTGAGCTGCGTCTGCTTCTTTGCTGACGACAAATTCACTGAGCTTAACCGGCAGCGTAGTCGGGTCGTAAACGGAGATATACAGCGTGGCGCCGGCTGCTATTCCGGCAGTGTTTTGCGCCTGATAAGGGAATACACCGGTACCGGTAAATCCGGAATTAGGCACATATACGTACGATCCGTTCGGAGAGAACGTTACTGTACCGGCGCTGTTGGATACAGATGTTGTGGTTACAGTAATAGCTCCTCCGGCTGCATCCCTGTCGTTTATCAGCACTCCCGCGGCCGGAGCCGAGAGTTGCGAGCCGATCGTAGTCCTGTTATAATCGTCGGACGCTATTATAGCAGAAGTTCCCGGGGGAAGGACATTCACAATGACTTCGGCCACGCGACATATCGTGGAGGGAGTCTCGCATACCCTATAGGTAAATACATCTTTACCATAGAACCCGGGTGCGGGAGTATATTCTATCTTGCCATCTACTGCAGTGGCAGTACCGTTGGCCGGATTGCTTTCTACAGTTGGATCCTGCAGAGCTCCGCCCAAATTACCCTCTTTATCGTTGGCTTTTACGTCTATGGTAACCGTAGCAGGAGTGGTTTCGCTTCCTGTTGTGTTAACGAGGTCGACATTGGCAACCGGCGGGTTGTCGGACCTGGCGGGATCGAGCACCGTAATAGTGAGCGTCTCGGTAGGGCAGTCTACAGTCTCACCCGCAGGACATACCGGGACTTCGAAGGTATATACGCCCGGTGTTGTAGCTACAAATGTATAGCTCCCGTCATCCTCCATATCAGGGACAGCGCCGGTCGGATTTGACCCGGGTACCGGTGTGCCGTAAGTAACAGTTTGTCCGCTGCCTATATAGTCATTGGTGCTGACATTGCCTGACACGGGTTTGTTTATGTAGGCTACGTTGATATCCGGGTTGGTAGTGATACAGGAAAGCGTTCCGTCGTTTGTCGCGGTACGGGTATCGACAAATGCGCCATATACGCGTATTTCGTTGAGCAGGTCGACATCTACCAGCTTCGAGGCCACTATCTGGATCTCGTTGAACGGAAGAGGGCTCACAAAGCCTACATTATAAATACCGCTGCCGGATCCGAAGAGCGGAAGGCCGAGCAACTCAAGGTCAATAAGGCTTCCTACCGTTGAGCTTCCTGCCGGTGTGCCGTTAAGATAGGTCCTTACGGTCAATGCGGAAAACAGGCCGAGACCGACCAATTCAGGATCGACACGAATAGTGAAGCCGGCTACCGTTCCGGAGGGATAAACGTTGAGTGCGTCTATTACCGAAATGGAGGTTTGGGCAAGGGCATCCACATCGGCGTTAACGCCTAACAGGGCATAATCGTCTGTTGCAGCCGAAACTACGTTCCAGGCATCTTTCACGCCGCCCAGGTCGACGCTTGCGATCCCGCTGGCCCCGGTTCTCTCAGGGTTAATGTAAACCGGGAAGGCAGTTTGAGTGAGGTAGTAGCTGCTGTTGCAGGTGATGGGCGTGAGCGCGCAGCTGCCGGTGAAGACTGCATTGTAAACCCTGATGGTTCCAAGGTTAACGCCGGTCTGTTTGAAAACGATCTGCGCTTCATCGAAAGGAAACTCTGATACAATCCCGATCAACTGGCGGTTCAATCCTTCGTCGAGGATGCTGGAAGTGGCGCTCAGGAGGAGTCCGGCAGAGCTCACGGTTTTTACAGGAGTGGGGTTGCCGTCGTTGTACAGGTTGATCTCGATAGAAGATAGTATATCGGCCGACAACAAGGTAGCAGTGCCGATCTCAAAACCTGCGAATGATTTGGCCGGATAGGTCTCAAGCGCATTGGCTACCGAAACGCTTGCATCGATATCTGCGCCTGCAGTCAGGATTACCGAGGCATAGCTTGATGAATTACCGTCGATGATATTCTGGGTATTGTTGATGCTGCAGCCTACACAAGCGAGCGCATCAACACCGGTATTGGCCGAGTTGATGTAAACCGGGTTTTCGGGAATTGAGGCAGGCGTAGGGTTGTTGCATGCCAGGTCTTCTTCCGACAGGCAGAATTCCTGTATTACAAGGGCATGAACGTTCGTTGTAGAGGCTACTGAAACCCCGCTTACGATCAGCTGAATTTCATCGAAAGGCTCCTTGGGGATGAATCCTATCAGCTGCCGTGATGTTCCTGATAGGATGGAAGAGTTGACCGTCAGTAGCTGGTTATCTGTTATTTCGTCTGTTGTAGGCGTCCCGTTGAGGAAGGTTTTAATCGTGAACCCCTGGAGCAAGCCGACATTGGCGATAACGGGCCGTGATACGTCAAACCCGACCAGGGCATTCTCAGGGAACTCTGACAAACCTTTCTTTACAGAAATGAAGCCGCTTCCGGCGCCGGCAGGTAAGATGATCCGGGCGGGATCGACGGCGTCGGCATCGAGCAGGTTATCCGCGTCGACAACGTTGAAGTTGACCCCGATAGTACCGCTTACACCTGTATTTGCAGTGCTCAGTATAACAGGGTGGGTGGAATCGGTTATCCTGGTAGGCGTGTTGCAGGCTGTTGAAGTTGCTTCGCATAATTTCCGGAAAACGGCAGTATAAATACGGGTTTCGACTGCCACAGACGCCCCGATTCCGGGTTTTTCGACGAGCCTGACCTGGTTAAAAGGCTGATCGGCAATAACGCCGATGGTTTTCGGGCCGCTTCCGGTAAGCAGACCGCCCGATAGCAGCAGGCTTGGGCCTGATATCGCCGGCTGTACAAGATCGCCGTTGCTGTCTCTCAGCTCTATCTGGTACTTATCGAGTAATGAAAGACTTATGAGGTTGTTGTTTTCGATTACAAAGCCTGCGAATGTCCCGGCCGGGTAGGTAGTTACGTTGTCGGTAACGGCAATATACCTTTCTTCATCTGTAATAGGCCCGAGGCTCAGACCTACCAGCGAAATGAAAGATGCATAATCTGTAGTGGAAGGGCTGATCAGGTCCCCGGGATTTACAACTGCATTGAGTCCCAAAAGCCCCAGAACGGTGCTAAGCAAACCGCTTTGACCACTGCTTACGCTGACATTGTAGCTCGGGAAGGAAGGAGTGGTCCTGGTGTTGCAGGCCAGTTCGACACCGGCGCAATAGTTAACCTGGGCAATATTGCGGATCTGAATGCTTTCTGTGTTTGTAGCGCTTCCCAACCCGACTGTACAGGCTGCACCTCCGGGAGCATCCAGCGTAGCGGATATCCTGATACCGGTGAACGTACCTGCCCCCGAAGGGGTAATGACGCCAACCTGGTAGTTCCCGCCCCCGAGATTTGTCACGGTGGGTGTAAGCGCCGATCCTATCGGATTTCCCGAGGCATCCAGCATCGTGAAAGTAAAGGAATCGAATGTCGTGAGAGGATTTGCAGAAGTAATGATACCTACAAAGTTACCGCGGTTGTACTCCCTCGGAACGTCGTTAATATTGATTTGTACGGAGGCTGTTGTCGTCGCGTTGCAAAGGCCAAGCCCTTCACTGTATCTTCTGGAGACCAGCGTAAGGGTTGCTCCCGAAGCCTCGTTGCCGTCGGTAATATTTCCAGAGTTCGTTAATGCAGTTCCGGTGTGCCCTGATATCTGGTTAAAGCTGACGGTCGGGGTTGTCCAGTTGGTAACGGTATTGCACTCTAATGCACTTTGCTGAGCTGAAATGTTAAACGACGATAACAGCAATGCCAGTAATAGCAGATAGTTTGTTGCCGGGGCAGATTTTCCCAAATCTGTCGCCCGGAAAATGTTTCGGAAAAGGTCAATCATAGCTTTGTGGTTTAATGGTAAAAAGAAGCATATTGTTCCTGACTGTCGCACGTATAGATACTCTCCTGTACTGATTTCCTGTCTGGAATACGGGATTTTGGCGCCGGTATAACAGGTTGCAACGGCAATAATCTTCCAGTTGCTGATTTTTATGAATCAGACAAAATCCCAATTGGCTAATCAATGAGTCGAAAGGGGCGTCGCAGGCAAATATTTGTATGTCGGTATTTGCTATTGCAACACTGCTCTGAATGCCGGATACAGACCCGCTTCAGGTAAAACAGGCACTGACATTTATCGGTTTAGCAGATATCGTGCCGTTCAGGGTAAAATTCCCTTTTCAATAAAGTTGTAAAAAGTTTAAGAATGATTTCTAAAATATTCCATGGCTTCTCTCCGGCTTCAAAACCGGTGAAAAGATCGTAACACCGTAGGCCTGTATAAAAATCGAAGGCCAGCCGACGACAGAAGAAGCTCTGGGCATTCATTCAGCCGGGCCTGCATCGCTCCCAGAAAAGAGTAAACGTTCTGCGTTTTGGTAAGCTAACGGTCAGAAATCTTCCTGCCGGGAAGAAGGAGTAGTTTTTCCATTCAAAGTTAGTTTTAAAGTTATCATTAGTAATAGAGAATTATTTCATTAACCGGAAGAATCACTAAGGGCGAGATTCTCAATACGTTGAATTCGTCTACCTGCTTACGTCTATACTAATAGGGTATATCAGAGACATCAATTCAAATATAGTAAAACATTATAACAAATAGCAAATATTTTGATTTGTAGTTGATAGAAAATACAATCAACTATTTTTAGTTGCCAGGTGTTGTTGTCTACAGAGTTTGTAGAATAAATTCATCCAAGTACTTTGATTGTCTGAGCCGGAGACGGCTGCGGGCTATGATGAAACAAACAACTGCCGGCCGTTACGCCTGCCGTTCACCTGTAATCGTTCCGGATGGAGAAGCGTTTGTTCCGGCTACAACTGTTCGAGCTCCTTGATGGTGAAGGCTTTTTCCCGGCCTGCGAATTTCTTCCTTATTTCTTCCACTTCTTCTTCAGACACCGGGTCGGCGTCGTTTTGCCAGGACTTTCGTATGTAGCTCAGCATCTCGGCTATCTGCCCGCTGGAAATATCCGGATCATAGCCGATACCGGGCATGTCGGCGCTGATTTCAGGAGCCTGG
This sequence comes from Spirosomataceae bacterium, assembly GCA_037191015.1. Classification (GTDB taxonomy): domain Bacteria; phylum Bacteroidota; class Bacteroidia; order Cytophagales; family Spirosomataceae; genus Ravibacter. Next base: position 152,669 of record JBBCKD010000032.1, on the reverse strand, counting down.
TAGAGCCGGTTGCCTACCGTTACCGGGCCTGTCAGGCCGAAGAGTACAATAGAGGTAAGGATATCTTTCCGCCCTGTGACCCACTCCGACTGGTTCAGAGGTGGTGCGAGTCCCTGGACTCCGTTCCCGTCGGAGCCATGGCAGGTTTGGCATATAGTATTATAAAATTCAGCGCCTTTGGGGTATTTCTTTGAAAGGAGAGCCTGGTTGCGGGAGAGGCTTTCTTTGATCCCGTTTTCGATGGCCGATTTAAGCTGTACGATCAACGCCGAAGTGGTATCGCTGATGGTTTGTGCAGATACCTTCAGGAATTCGCTTTCCCTGTCCCGGAGATTGCTTACTATAGCTGCCGCCAGGTAGGGATTGCCGGGTTGCTTCCGGGCAAGGCGATGCAGTATTTCCTGTGCCAGCGCGTCGTCAAATGCTTTTACCGCGTTTATGCTGAAAGCTATATACGGAAATGTCATCAGCTTGTCGCCGGCAATGAGTTTTTCCCATACAGCGGTGAACAGCCTGTAGTTATCCCGGTCGATCACAGAAGGCGTAAGTCCGAAAGCCAGCACCTGCAGGCGGAAGGACTCCTGTGTATAGAGCGGCAGGACTTCCCCGGCCGAAAGAGCGCCCAGGCCTTCCAGCGTATAGAAGCAATGGAGTCGCTCAAGCTCGTCGGGGCTGGCAGAGGCGATCATTTTCAGCCTGGGTATGAGGCCGGTTTTCTTCCTGTCGATAATGGTCTGCTGGGCATAGTCCCTTATCCATCCGTTGGGATGCCCCAGCATGGCGATAAGGCTTTCATCGTCGTCGTTCAATTCGACAGGGCCGGTTTTGGCCCCCCGCGGAGCGATCTTATAGATTCTTCCCAGGTTCAGAGGTTGCGTCAGCGAGCGTTCGCTGATTTCCTGTCTCAGATAGGGCGTCACATAGGTCTTGTGCTGGATGATGCCCCTGTACATATCTGCCACGTAGATGGCCCCGTCGGGCGCATTGCTCAGCGCTACCGGGCGAAACCGCTCGTCGGTGCCCGATACAAACTCCCGGTTTGCATAAGCTTGTTTCCCGGGTGTGATATAGCCTTCTTCCTCTATGATATTCCTCTTGATCAGGTTGGCGGAAGGCTCGGGCACAAATACGTTGGAAGCATAGGCAGGCCCGAAGAGATCGCCCCTGTAAACCAGGGGGCCGCAGGCTGCCGTAAAATTGACGAGGCGGAGGCTGTCGTCCAGTATGCCGGTCATATACCCGCGGTTGACTCCCGGAGTGGGGCGCCGGGGATATACCCGGTTGCTGGCTACGATCCTTGCGTTAAACCCGGTGACTTCCTTCTGGTGCTGGTTCCAGTGGCCAAACCCGGGCAAAAAGTTGTCGCCCAATACATTGGCTGAGTTATGGTTGTAGTAGAGCCGGCCCTGGTCGTCCTGGGAAAGGCCCCATTGCCCCCTGAAATGCGTCCGCTCTATTTTCCATTCATCGCCGTATTTCCGGTATCTTTTATTGGATTTTGCATTGTATATCCAGTTGTCCATTGCCCTCAGGAGCCCGTTCGGCTGGTGTTCGACGTTGCCTCCTACCGCGTAAACCGAATCTACGAGCGTTTTCGCAACCGGCTTGTCGTCTGCTATCCTGTAAAACCAGAGACCCGGAGGCTCTGCTATCAATATGCCGTCTTCATAAAAGCAAAGCGACCTGGGAAGCACAAGGGAGTCAAGGAATATTTTCCGCTTGTCCATCACCCCGTTGCCGTCGGTGTCTTCGAGGATGACGATCTTCCCGTTGGGGATATCTTCGCCGGTCCCCGATACGTCGGGCATATAACCCGTCATCTCTGCTACCCAGATCCTGCCCTTGCGATCGAATAGCATGGCTACCGGCGTCTGTACCACGGGCTCGGAAGCCACAAATGAAATTTCGAACCCTTCCTCTGTTTTGAGGAGTTTCAGAGACTGTTCGGGAGATATCACCGGAGATTCGCTGAAGTTCTTCATCCAGCTTATATCCGGTCTCTTATACCCTTCTCCATTTTTGGAAACGGGCTGTTGAGTAGTGTCTGTCCGTACTGTTTTGCAGAAATAAAGCAATACGGATAGAACTGCCAGGCTGATTAAACGGGTGGTTTTCACCTTAATAGAGAGAAATAGGTTGGTTAATTAGTCACTGTCCTAATCTTTATCTGCTAGCGCTTCTTCAACGGGCTTCATTTTAGAGGTCAGCAATTGTATAATTATCCAGGCGACGAAATAGGAGAGGCCGCATATGGTAAACAGTATATTATACCCGGCCCCGATATTGCCCAGTAGCTTATAGTGATCGAGCAGCACGCCTACAAGCAAGGGGAAAAAAGTAGAGCCGAGAGAGCCGGCCATACCGCCGATCCCTACTACGGAGCTGACCGATTCCTTCGGGATAATATCAGAGACAACGGTCAGTATGTTGGTGCTCCACGCCTGGTGGGCGGCAGCTACGATGGCGATGATAAACACCACTACCCATACATCGGTGGCATAACGGGCGAGCAATATGGGCAGGACCAGGATGGCTACTATTAATAACACCAGTTTTCTGGCTTTGAGAGCAGGCCAGCCTTTTTTGATCAGGTAAGACGAAAGATATCCGCCCGCAATACTGCCGAAAGTAGTGAGCGTATATACTACAGCCAGGTGCAGGCTCGGTTTTTTGAGGTCAAGGTCGAAAGTTGAAGCGAAGTAGGAGGGAAGCCAGAACAGAAAGAACCACCACACGGGGTCTGTGAATAGCTTTCCAACTATGAATACCCAGGTTTGTTTCAAGGTAAGCAGGCGGACCCATTTGATCTTTTTCACCTCCTTACTGCCTGCTTCCCCGGCTTTGAAATCGCTGCGTATGTAATCGAATTCGCCGGCCGATAACCTTTTCTGTTTTTCAGGGATTTCGTAGTAGATCCACCATATTGCAAGCCATATAAAACCCAGGGCTCCCGTGATAATAAATGCCTCTTTCCAGCCAAATGCCGCGAGAAGCCAGGGTATCAGGATGGGGGCTATGATGGGCCCGATGCTGGTGCCTGAGTTGAATATGCCCGTTGCCACTCCTCTTTCTTTTTGCGGGAACCACTCGGCGATCACTTTTACGGCTGCCGGGAAGTTGCCGGCCTCACTGACCCCTAAAAGCCCCCTGAAGAGCCCGAAGCCGAACGTAGACTTCGCAGCAGCGTGAAGGATAGCGGCGATGCTCCAGACGGTAACGGAAATAGCATACCCTATTTTTGACCCCAGGCGGTCGATGAAATTGCCGAACACCAGGAAACCGAGGGCATAACAGGCGGAAAAAATCATTACGATCCGGCCGTAATCCGTTTCGGTCCAGTTGAACTCCACTTCCAGGACGGGTTTCAGAAAACCGATGATCTGGCGGTCGATGTAGTTAATAGTGGTGGCAAAAAACAAAAGCCCGCAGATAAACCAGCGATAATTACCGGTCTTGGAATTGTTGGTCATTGTAGAGAATCGTAATGTCGGCCAAAAAGGAAAGACGTTTGTACCCGTTTTAACTATTTATTGATTTGGGTAAGCAAACTAATAGATTTTATCCAATGAAAGGACATCAAAATCGAATAAATATGGCTGAAGGGCATGCCGGGCAGAAAGTGTTTTGCCGCGCAGGGTTACCTCGCACCCAGGTAGGGAAGCCAGTAGTCGTTGTGCCCGCCCGAAAAATCACGTATAAAGACCAGGAAGCTGGGCTTAAAAGGCAGCTGTCTGAGGAGCATGCCTGATTCTTCCGGGGTCAGGTCTCCCTTCTGGGTATTGCATCGCTGGCAGGCTGTAACAAGATTGTCCCAATTGCTTTTGCCTCCCCGCGATTTGGGAAGCACGTGGTCGAGCGTCAGGTGATCCTTGGCTCCGCAATACTGGCATGTGTTCCGGTCGCGTTTAAAGATATTCTGCCGCGTCATCATCACACTTTTGTAGGGCCGGTGCACGTATTTATGCAGCCGGATAACGACGGGATAAAAATAGGTCTGTGAAATGGAGTGGAGAAAGCGGTCGTCGGCCTGGGCTATGAGCTCTGCTTTGTTGAGATAGACAAGCAGGAAGGCTTTGGGTACTGAGCAAACATTAAAGGCACTGTAATCCTGATTAAGTATTAACACTTTCGAACTCATACAACGTCAGGGAGTTAGTTTCCTAAAGTTAATGAGTTTTTCAGACCGAGGCAATATTTCCCCGGAAATTAAAAAATACTTAACAGCGATAAAAAGCTTTCAGTAATCGCCCCTGTCTGAGTCGCGTTTGACGTCTCTTTCTTTGATGGTTTCGCGCTTATCGTATAGTTTTTTCCCTTTGGCGAGTGCGATACTGACTTTGGCGAGTCCCCGGTCACTGCTGTAAATACGTACCGGGATTACCGTGAGGCCCTGGTCTTTCAGTTTTGAAGCGAGCTTCCTGAGCTCGCGGCGGGTCAGCAGCAGCTTCCGGTCGCGCAGGGGTTCATGGTTGTAGTGAGTGCCTTCCGTATAGGGGGAAATGTGAAGGCTCCGGATGAAAAGCTCATCGTTGAGAAAAAGGCAATAAGCATCCTGAAAATTGACTTTCCCTTCTCTTATCGACTTTATTTCGGTTCCTGTCAGTACAATTCCCGCTTCGTATTTTTCCAGGAAAGCATACTCGAAACCGGCCCGGCGGTTGGAAATATTGAAGTTCTTGGAAATTTTGTCCGCCATATCATTTCAGCATGCCCAGCAGGACGCCCAGCTTGCTTTTCAGCTCTTTCCTGTCAACGATAAAATCCAGAAAGCCATGCTCCAGCACAAATTCGGCTTTCTGGAACCCTTTCGGAAGGTCTTTCCCGATGGTTTCCCTGATCACGCGGGGCCCGGCGAAGCCGATGAGCGCTTCCGGCTCGGAGATATTGAAATCGCCCAGCATGGCATATGAGGCTGTGACCCCGCCCGTGGTAGGATCGGTCAGCAGGGAGACATACGGTATGCCCGCTTCCGATAAAAGCGCGAGCTTGGCAGAAGTTTTTGCCATCTGCATCAGCGACAGACCGGCCTCCATCATCCTGGCGCCTCCCGACCTGGATATCATCAGGAACGGGATTTTTTTCTTAATGCTGTAATCTATGGCCCGCGCAATTTTTTCTCCTACTACCGAGCCCATCGAGCCGCCTATGAAATTGAAGTCCATACAGGCAATCACAATATCGGCGCCGTTCATTTTGCCGGTAGCGGTCCTGACGGCGTCTTTCAGGCCTGTTTTCTGTATGCTGGCGGCAATCCGGTCAGGATAAGATTTTGTATCGGTGAATCCCAGCGGATCGGCCGACCTCATGTCCGGGTCGAGCTCCTTGAACTTGTCATTGTCGAACAGAAGTTCGAAGTAAACTTCCGAGCCGACTTTATCGTGATAGTTGCAGTGGGGACAAGTGAAAGCGTTTTGCTTGTGTTCTCTTACAGGGGTTACCTTCTTGCATTCGGGACATTTGTACCAAAGCCCGTCGGGAACCTCGCGTTTCATTTCCGTAGGGGTGTTGATCCCCTTTTCCTTTCTAACAAACCAAGACATAAGCCGATTTAGATGTTTTCGAGTGCCAAATATAACAGAAGTTTACTGAAAGCCGGGTAATAAATAGAAGGGTATGCAATTCAATTCGCTTTAATAAAAACGCTGTAAAGCAGCTGACCGGCTATGCCCAGGAAGACGATCCCGGTTACGCGGTTGAAGATCAGGATACGCCTGGGCGTAAAAAGCTTCTGGAATTTTTTGGCAAAGTAAGCGATCAGGCTTTCGGTTACGAAAACACCGAAGAGGCTTGCGGAGAAAAAAGTAAGCACCTGGCCTTGGTCATATTGCAGCGACGACCTCACATAGGTGGCCAGGGTGACCCAGCTGATGAAATTGATAGGGTTGAGGCCGTTCAAAAGAAAGCCGGTAGTGAAATAATAGATGAAATTGCCGACCCTGGTAGTAGGATAGACCAGCTTTGGCTGGCCCCTGAAGATATTGACAAAACCCAGCGCAGCCAGGAAAAGAATCCCCGTTCCGGCAAGCCAGCGTTCAAAATGCGGGATTGCCGGGAGCATGGAGGTGCCGTAGATAGCGAAGAAAACGAAAATGATGTCACAGATAATCACCCCCACCACTATCTTCAGCGCATTCCTGAAGCCATTGTCTACACTCGTCTGTACCAAAGAGAAGAAGACCGTTCCAAAGGTCGAACAGAGTAGTATGCCGGTGAAAATTCCGAAAATTGCCGCGCCGATCATCCGCTAAAAACCTTTCCTTCTTGCAACCAGGAGGATCCCGGCGACGGATAGCGAGTCGGTAATTTCTGACTTTATGACCATGTCGACCGCCTCCGACAAATGGACTTTCCTTACCCGGATATCCTCCGTATCTTCCGTTTCCGGTTCTAACTGTGTAAGTCCTTCGGCAAGGAAAAGGAAGCCTTCTTCATCGGTAGCGGAGTTGGAAGTATGAATACGGGCGATCTGCTCCCATTTTGCCGCTACAAGCCCGGTCTCTTCTTTCAGCTCCCGCCTGGCCGTCTCCAGCGGCGGCTCGCCCAGGGGGCCTCCTCCTTCGGGGATCTCCCAGCTGTATTCATTGAGAGGGTACCTGAACTGACCTACCAGGTAGATGTTGTCGTCAGGATCAACGGGTACTATACCGATCGCCTTGTTTTTGAACTTTACCAGTCCGTAAATCCCGTCGCCGCCCGAAGGGGTGATGACTTCATGATGCTCGATAGCGATCCAGGGATTTTCATATACTGTTTTCTCCGACAGGGTTTTCCAGTTGTTCCGGGTTGACATAAATAAACGGTTAGTGCTTTCATTTCGCTTTCCGGACACAAAGTAAACAGAATATTGGTTAAGTGGTATCCTTCCGGTGGGGCGCTTAGCCGCTGACTCCGGCGGTAAAAAGTATAGTTTGCGGCATTATTTTTTGCATGTCTTCGGCTTTTACAATATAATCGTGCCCCGGAACCGGGAGTTAACTTCTAAAATTTTTTCTTTATGCATCAATCACGTCGAGATTTTTTAAAAAAGCTAGGATTTACGGCAATAGGAGCAGGTATGATTCCCGGACTGGCGTGCGAAGGGACAGGGAAAAAACCGTTTTTTGAGATATCCCTGGCTGAATGGTCGCTTCACAGGACCTTGCGCGCCGGTGAGCTCGACAATCTTGATTTCGCAGCTACGGCAAAGAAGGAATTCGGTATCGATATCATCGAATATGTAAACCAGTTTTTTAAAGATAAAGCAGAGGATACTGCTTATCTGAATGAGCTCCTGCAGCGGTCGAAAGATAATGGCGTGAGGAACCACCTGATCATGATCGACGGCGAGGGAGGGCTTGGCGATGTGGATGAAGCGGCCCGGAACCAGGCTGTTGAAAATCATTACAAGTGGGTGCATGCCGCCAAACACCTGGAATGCGCTACGATCCGGGTCAATGCTTACGGGGTAGGTTCGGCTGAAGATGTGGCTGCCGCTGCCGTAGACGGGTTGGGCAAGCTTGGAGAATTCGCAGCCAGATCGGGGATCAACGTGATCGTGGAAAACCACGGCGGTTATTCATCGGATGCAAGCTGGCTGTCGGGCGTCATGAAACAGGTAGGGCTCGATAATGTCGGCACTTTGCCGGATTTCGGGAATTTCTGTGTGGAGCGGAAGCCTGACGACTGGAAGGTATGCGTTAACGAATATGACCGCTATAAGGGTACGCAGGAACTCATGCCCTATGCAAAGGGAGTAAGCGCCAAATCGTACGATTTCGACGAAAACGGGAATGTAATCGAAACAGACTATACCAAGATCCTGAAGATCGTAAAGGAAAGCGGGTTTAAGGGGATAATAGGTATAGAGTATGAAGGAGATAAATTGTCGGAGATAGAAGGGATCAGGGCCACAAAAAAGATCCTTGAGAGAGTAGGAGCAGAAGTGTAAATACTGCGGCATATATTAAACATAACGCCTGTGCCCTTTGTGCCTTCGTGGTGAATTTACCACAGAGACGCGAAGGGCACAGCGGTTTTTCTGCCTGCTCAGGAGTATTTTTCAACTACCTGCTGAAGCTGTTGTACGGGCACTACACCGGATTGCCTCCATACCGGCTCCCCTTTTTTGAAAAGAATGAGCGTAGGCACGCTTTGGATCCTGTACCTCGCCGCCAGCGATGCATTCTTGTCTACGTCGATCTTAATGATCCTGGTATTGTCGCCGACCTGCTTCTTCAACTGTTCGAGCATGGGCGCCATGGTCTTGCAAGGTCCGCACCATGTAGCGAAAAAGTCTACCAGGACGGGCTTGTCGCTGTTTAATATTTCTGAAAATGAGCTCATGGTTGATGGTATCGGGAGGACCGGCTCAGGTATTTCCCGGCGGGCCCCCGTTTAACAGGGTAAACGTAAAGCGGATGCGGATAGTTTATATTTCAAAATATTTGCAGCGGGGTAGACCCTGTTTCAAATTGTAATACTTTTGCCCGTGAAACAGCGATAGGCATAGTACTAAAGCTCCCGACGGAAAACACTTGGAATGTTAAGAAAGCTAGCCAGCGATACCGCTCTTTACGGCGTCAGCACAATGCTGGGGCGGATGATCAATTTCCTGCTGGTGATGCTCCACAGCCAGTTGTTCGGACCTGAAGAACTTGCCGTGCAGGTCCAGCTATATGCATTTACGGGGATAGCGCTGGTGATCTGCACGTTTGGAATGGAGACGTCTTTTTTTCGCTATGCGCGTGATATCGTCGAGCGGGAGAAGTATTACAATCTTATTCTCACGGCTGTAATCCTTGTTTCACTTTTGCTTTCGGGGATTGTTCTACTGGCTTCCGGGGGAATTGCAGACAGGATGGGGTATCCCGGAGATGCGCGGCTGGTACGGTGGTTTTCGCTGATCATCGCGGCAGACTCCATTACTTCTATCCCTTTTGCAAGGCTACGGCTGGAAGAGAAGAGCAGGAAGTTTGTAGCCATCAAGTTCGGAAGCATCCTTCTGATGGTGGGACTTAACCTGTTGTTCCTGGTCGTGTTCAGGGATATTTCCCAGGGGAAGTACCTGGCCGCTGCGAAGCCGGTTGTAGATATAGTATATGTTCCGGAACTGGGCGCCGACTATATTGTGCTGGCCAACCTGGTAGCGAGCCTGGTGGTGATCCCCATGTTAAGGAAGGAGCTGCTGAATTTCCGGTTCACTTTTGACTGGTCGCTTTTCAGGCCGGTATGGATTTACGCATTCCCAATCCTTATCATGAACCTGGGTGCGATCATCAACCTGATGTTCGACAGGGTCTTCCTTAAAGAGCTTCTGCCGGAAGGTTTTTATCCCGGCAGGACAACCGACGAAGCGATCGGTATTTACGGACAGTGCTTCAAGCTTTCCATCTTTATGAACCTGGCTATACAGGCGTTCAAATATGCGGCAGAGCCTTTTTTTTTCAGCAAGGGAATGGACAAGAATGCGCCGCCGCTGTTTGCCAGGATTATGAAGTGGTTTGTCATAGCCTGCTCGCTGATGTGGGTAGCGATATCGCTCAATCTTGATGTGCTTGCACATTTTTTACTGAGGCGCAGCATCTACCACGAAGGGGTCGGGGTGGTACCCTGGCTGCTGGCAGGGTTCCTTTTCCTGGGTATTTACTATAATCTTGCCGCCTGGTTCAAGCTGACAGACAAAACCGGGTACGGGACTTACCTGTCAGTAACGGGCGCTGCGGTGGTTATTCTACTCAACTATATCCTGGTGCCCGTCATGGGCTACATGGGATGCGCCATCGCGTTTGCGGTGTCGGGGTTCGTTATGATGGTGTTATGCTACTATTTCGGACAGAAATATTACCCGGTACCTTATGAAACCGGCTCTGCCGCAGGCTATATCGCCGGAAGCGCTTTGCTGATCTACCTGGCTTCGCTCTGGAAAATCTCCGACCTGACCCTGTCCTTCCTCTTTCATTCGTTTATACTGCTGTGTGTTTTGCTGGCGGTATTTCTTATTGAGCGAAGAAACTGGTCGGGATACAGGCGGGCATAAGGCTATCCGGATTTGCGGAGGTCTCTCAAAAGCTTATTGGAGAACAGGAATTCGTTGAGCTCGGGCACGTCGGAGTGCGTGATTGTGCTCTCGTTTCCTTCCCAGAGCTTCTTCCCCTGGTAGAGGAAAATGATATTCTGGCCGATCTCCATCACCGAGTTCATATCGTGGGTGATGACTATGGTAGTGATCTGGTATTCCTGGGTGATCTCCAGGATGAGCTCGTCTATTTTGACCGCAGTGAGCGGGTCCAGCCCCGAATTGGGCTCATCGCAGAAAAGGTACTTCGGGTTCATCACGATGGCTCTCGCAATGCCTACCCGCTTCTTCATACCGCCGCTTATTTCCGAAGGCATGCGGCTGGCCGCCTGGTCGAGCCCTACTCTTTCGAGGCAGAAATTAACCCGGTCACGTTTTTCGGATGCGGATTGCTCCGTGAGCATATCGAGCGGAAAACGGACATTTTCGGCCACGGTTTTCGAATCGAAGAGCGCTCCTCCCTGGAAGAGCACGCCCATTTCCCTTCTTATAGACTGGATGGTGTCCTTGTCGCCCCCGTAGAAGCTGCGGCCATCGTAGAGCACCTCTCCCTCGTCAGGATGAATGAGGCCGATGATGCACTTCAGCAACACGCTTTTGCCCGTGCCGCTCCCACCGATAATGAGGTTGGTTTCTCCCTTTTTAAAGACGCCGTCAATGCCGAGAAGCACATCTTTCCCGTTGAATGACTTTTTTATGTTTTTTATTTCAATCATAATCCAATTTCACTACTAAACGCCTTACAACAGCAATTGCGCGAGCAGGTAATCAGCCACCAGCACCGCAATACAGCTACTTGTCACTGCCTGTGTGCTCGATTGGCCAACCTCAAGTGCGCCCCCGCTGGTATAATAGCCTTTAAAAGAGGAAATTGACGCGATCAGGAACCCGAAAACAAAGGGCTTCACACACATGAAAAAGATGTTATAAGGTATAAACCCGTCCCGGATACCATAGATATAGTCTCTTTCCGAAATAACGCCGGTCAGCGTTCCTGCCATATAACCGCCCCATATTCCAAGAAAGGCCGCCAGGATGACCAGCATCGGGAACGTGACCATAGCAGCCAGGATCTTGGGCAGCACCAGGTAAGATGCCGAGTTGATCCCCATCACTTCAAGCGCCTCTATCTGCTCGGTAATCCTCATGGTGCCCAGCTCGCCGGCAATGTTGGAGCCCACTTTGCCGGCCAGTACGATACAGGTAATAGTAGGAGCCAGCTCGAGTATCTGCATATCCCTTACGATAAGAGCCACAGTCGATACAGGAATAAGCGGGCTGACAAGGTTGTAAGCTGTCTGGATACATGACACGGCCCCTATGAAAGTAGATACAATCGCTACTATAAATATAGACTTCACGCCTATGCTGTTGCACTCTTCCAGAAAACGAGACCAATAAACCGGGAACTTCTCCCGCTGGCTGAGCTGACCACCCAGAAAAATAAAGAATTTGCCTAAGTTCGACATCGTATTAGAATCAGAATCCGTAATATTCGTGAAAAATAGGGAAACGATGAATTTTTATAATCAATAACTTAATACCCTTTTATTCTAATGAACAGATTAGCTGTCGTATCAAGCGGGACCCGTGGTATCGGAAGGGCTATAGTGCTGTTGTTCCTGAAAAACGGTCTCGACGTGGTTACAGGTTCGAGAAAACAGATCAATATCGACAGGCTGCTTGCGGAAGCAAAGGCCAGGAAGCTGCCGGGGACGCTCCATACTTTTAACGGGGATCTTTCAGGAGAGGAAGGGATAAAGGCTTTTGTAGCGTATGTCCATACCCTGCAAAGACCTGTCGATGTCCTTGTCAATAATACCGGGCTGTTTATTCCCGGACAGGTACATAACGAGGCCGACGGCGTGATCGAAAAAATGCTGGAAGCAAACCTGCTGAGCGCTTACCGGCTTACGAGGGGATTTGTGGGGGAGATGAAAAAGCGGCGATCCGGGCATATTTTTAACATGTGCTCTATAGCGAGTATAACAGCTTATCCCAACGGCGGCTCTTACGCGATAGCCAAGCATGCGCTATACGGGATGACCAGGGTGCTGAGACAGGAGCTGAAAGCGGATAATGTCCGCGTAACAGCAATTTTACCGGGTGCAACGCTGACCGACAGCTGGGCGGGGACAGACTTGCCTCCCGAACGGTTCGTAAAAAGCGAAGATGTGGCCGCAGCCATATGGGCTGCATACGCAATGTCGGAAGGAGCCGTACTGGAAGAGTTGATTATACGGCCCCAATTGGGAGATATTTAGGAGAAGATGCCTGCTTTGTCCTGATCCTCAAGGCCTTGCACTCCGGCGTTTTTTAAACATCCTGAGCAGGGCCGGAGTAACTTGTTTCACCGCTTGACGCGAAGTGTTTTACGGGATTAGTACCGGTGTTTAACCGGATTTACTAAATTAGCATTTTTTAAAGCATCCATCCTGGTTATAAAAATTTAAGACAGACATTGATAATGGAACAACAGTACCTGGGTATCGACATCGGCGGAACCAATGTGAAAATGGGCATTGTAGATGTAAAAGATGGAAGAATTTCCAATTTCTACAGTCACGAAACCGCCAGCTGGCGTGAATCCGGGAGATTTATTGAGCGTTTGGGAGATGCGATAGCACTTGAGCTCAAAGAGTATCCTGAAGTAAAAAAAGTAGGAATAGGCGTACCGGGGCTGATCACCCGCGACCGGACTACGCTGATTGAGATCACCGCAATCCCCGAAATAAACGGGATAAAAATTGTGCCGGATCTTAAAAAGAGATTCCCCGATCACGAGTTTTACCTGGAGAACGATGCCAATGCAGCAGCGTTGGGAGAGTACTATTTCGGAGAGGAAGATGTGCCGGAGGATTACATTTTCATCACGCTCGGCACCGGTATCGGCGGGGCGGCAATTATTGACAAGAAGGTATTCAAAGGGGGAGGCGGGAACGCCATGGAGCCCGGGCATATCCCCTCGCGAAACGGACGGGTGCTTGAAAGGAACATCGGGAAGAAGGAATTGCTGGAGCTTGCAGAAGAAATGAGGTCGACTTATAAGGGGCCGACGGTCCTGCCCGCTGACGGAACTATCTCTACCACCGGCCTGGTGGCTGCTGCCTCTGCCGGCGACCAGCTCGCGCTGGATGTCTTTAGGGAAGTAGGATACATGCTGGGCGAAGGCCTGGTAGCCATGATCCGGATACTCGATATCACCACCATCCTGATCGGCGGCGGCCTTTCGGCTTCGTTCGACTATATCATGCCGTCGGTGCACGAGCGCCTCAGCAATTGGCTGACGCCTTATTATGTCAAAACGCTCAATGTGAAGAAAGCCACGCTGGCTAACGATGCCGGGCTGCTCGGAGCGGCTTCGCTTTGTTTTGAGTAACGGCTGAGGTTTTCTTCCTTTTTTGGCTTTCTCCTTCTAAAGGAGCTTATAGTTTTGTGATCCTCTAAATGCCCCGTCAGGGGCTACTTATCTATAGCAAAGGGAACGCATCCGCATGCCCCGTATGGGGCTACCTGTTTATGTTATTGGGTAGCCCCATACGGGGCATGCGATTATATCGGATCCCATTTTCTGCAAACAGGCGGGTGTCCTATCCGGTGGCCCTATTTCAAATATGACAGTATATTTGTAGGAGCATATCTGCCCTTTACCATTTTACTTTTAATAGATAATGAATTCCAAATATGTAATTGGCCTGGACTATGGTACAGACTCTGTGAGAGCAGTAGTCGCCGATGCCGGGAACGGAGAGCTGCTGAGCAGCTTTGTATTTGAATATCCCCGCTGGAAGCAAGGGCTCTATTGCGACCCGTCCGCTTCACAATTCAGGCAGCACCCGCTCGATTATATAGAAGGGCTGGAGGCTGCCATAAAGGGAGCTTTGGCTCCCCTGCCTCAAAGCGTTACCGGGCAGATCGCCGGCCTGTCGATCGACACTACCGGATCAACCCCTGTAGCGCTCGATGAGAACGGGACGCCCCTGGCCCTGCTGCCGGGATTTGAAGAGAACCCGAATGCAATGTTTATCCTGTGGAAAGACCACACCAGTAATCGCGAAGCGCAGGAGATCAATGACCTGGCACATTCTTGGGAAACTGATTTTACCAGGTTTTCGGGCGGGATCTATTCGTCGGAGTGGTTCTGGTCCAAAATACTCCGTACCCTGCGGGTGGATGAGCAGGTAAGGGCAAGAGCCTTTTCCTGGGCAGAACATTGCGACTGGATGCCGGCCCTGCTTACGGGTACTACCCATCCGCTTACGATGAAGCGCGGCCGTTGTGCCGCCGGCCATAAAGCTATGTGGCATGAAGAGTTTGACGGCCTTCCGTCGGAAGAATTCCTGACTACGCTCGACCCGCTGCTGGGCGGCCTCAGGGCACGTCTTTATCGCGATACCTATACCTCCGACGTGTCTGTAGGCACGCTGACCGGTGAATGGGCCGAAAGGCTGGGCCTTCCTTCCGGCGTCAGGGTAGGGGTAGGCGCAATAGACGCCCATATCGGCGCCATAGGTTCGGCTATTGAGCCCTACTCTTTCGTGAGGGTAATGGGTACATCGACTTGCGATATGCTGGTGGCGCCGAACGAAGAGGTGGGACATCTTTTGGTAAAAGGGATCTGCGGACAGGTAGATGGCTCCATCCTTCCGGGAATGCTCGGGTTTGAGGCGGGACAATCGGCTTTCGGCGATGTATATGCCTGGTTTAAAAGATTGATCCTCGAGCCCGTATCGGAACTGATAGAGGACGAAGGAGTCCGTCAGCAGCTGTCAGACCGGCTGTTGCCGCTGTTGTCGGAAAAAGCCCTTGCTTTGCCGGTTACGGAGCATGACCCCGTAGCGCTCGACTGGTTCAACGGGCGGCGTACGCCGGATGCCAATTACAACGTCAAAGGCCTTATCTCGGGCCTCAATCTGGGTACCGACGCTGCAAGGGTATTCAAGGCATTGGTAGAAGCTACCGCTTTCGGATCCAAAAGCATCGTGGATCGTTTTTTAGAGCAGGGGGTTCCCATTAAGCAGGTGATCGCGATAGGAGGGGTAGCCAAGAAGTCGAAGCTTGTCATGCAAACCCTGGCCAACGTGCTGAATGTGCCGATCAGGGTAGCGACTTCAGAGCAGACGTGCGCGCTGGGCGCTGCCATGTGCGCAGCGGTAGTCGCCGGTATTTATGGTACCATAGAAGAAGCTCAGCAGGCCATGGGGTCAGGTTTTGATGCCGAGTATGCTCCCCAGCCCGAAAAGGTGGCGGTGTATGAGAAGCTGTATCAGAAATACCTGGAGCTCGGCGGTTTTATAGAGGAACAGGTCTGATAGAGAAGACCTATTCGTCCGGCAACTTTTCGGACAACAACTACTTTTTTGACCGTATCAACGGAAAAAACCGTATCAACGAAAAAAGCGGGTTTTATAACAAAGGCGTCCGCACTGCTTTCGGGGTTGAATATACAATCAGCCCTTTTCACGTGCTATGGCCTGTGCCTCAGAATGCGATTAACGCCAACACGATGGGGCGTATCAACCAGAACAAGGGATATTCCGGTTATGAGCTGAACGAGCCGCCGCTTACCGAAGTCGACGAGGAGATATAACACACTGACACTCAAAAAAGGAGTTCATCGGGGCAGGTATGCGAAAGTGTGCCTGCCCTTTTTTCGAACCTGTAACATCACACTGAAACAGGCCTGATCCCCAGCCGCTCGCACCATCCTGAAAAGCGGGTATGTACCTGGTCCAGGACCTGCTGCTGCTCTGCGGAGAGCACTCTTTTATTCGACCGGCATACGGGCTCGATAGGAAGACCTCTTTTCTTCAGGAAGTACTTCGAGCTGACAGGGTATCCTCTTGAGATAAGCGGCTCGGTTTGGGCGATTTCCTGCTGGATCCAGTCGACGTCTTCTTTTTTACCCGGATTATCGGCGTTCCGGCAAACCCAGGCTAAAATTTCGGGGTAGAAATTAGCGGAAACCGGTGACAGTCCTGCGCCCCCTTCTCTCAGGGAAGGGACGGCCGACGCGGTATGAGCGTTGTAAAGCTGCATCCGGCTGCCTTTGGCGATCCGTAGCTTTGCACGGATATTGTCGATATTTTCAGAAGTATCCTTGTGGTAAATAAAGCGCTTGCTTTTTACGATATAGGAGAAAACTTCCGGGCTGAGCACTCTTTTGTAAGGGGAGGGACATTCATAGGTTCCCAGCGGTATGTTCCCCGTGAGAGAGGCCAGCTTCTCAAGATTTTCGATCAGTACATCATCGCTGTCGCTACGTTCGGCAAAGTGGCTGGTGATGAGTATGACCGCTTCAGTTCCCTGGTCATGGATCTTCTTTACAAACTCGGCTTTTTCGGCAATTGTATACCCGAATGAGCCGGTGCTTACCACCGGTACTTTCCCTTTAAAATGCCTGACGACCCGGTCGGTAACCGCCAACCTTTCCTCCGGTGTCAGGTAGTACATCTCGCTGCTGAGACAATTGGCAAAGTACCCTTCCGCACCGGCCTGGTGATAGAAGTCAGTCACCTTGTCGAAGCTTTTCCAGTCGATGGAGAGATCGCTGTGGAAAGGCGTTACCATAACCGGGATCAAAGATTTGCGGTCTCTCTTTTTTGTGACATCGTAGGGGCCCTGCTCCAAAGCCGGTAAGGAGGCCAATGGCAGCAAAGCCAGGTGTTTGAGGAAGATCCTCCTGGAGTTGTTTTCTTTATTTTTCATGGGTTGGGGCTGAAGTCAAAGCGGGCCGGGTCTGAAAACCCGGCCCGCTTTGACATTTGTTTTAATTTTGGAATGGGAACTTCTATTTATCCCACCAGACTTTAGTGATGAAATTGTCAGTACCCTGGATGGCTACCGCCGCGAAGTAATTGTCCTCGTTGAGAACAGCCTCGTCTTCGGGGTAACGCAGTCTTCCGGGAAACTTACCGCCGGTTTCATTATCGGGGTAGTTAATAGGGGTAAGTTTGGGATAACCCGAGCGACGAACGTTTGCAAAAGATTCATAGCCGTTCAGGAACGTTGCAATCCAGTATTGGGTGTTAATCAGTTCCAGTCTGCCCTCACTGTCGGCGGCGAATGGATTTGCAGCCAGGTAAGCGTTGATTTCAGCGTCGGAAATATTGGCCGATTCGCTATACGTTCTGAGCTGCTTCATACCTGCGGCTACACCGGCTTTATAGTAGCTTTCCGCATCTCCGCTTATCCATCCCCTGACTACTGCCTCGGCCAGCATTAACTGTACCTCAGCATTTGTAAGTAGCATTCTCGGGCCATCCAGTCTCCCGTAGACGTCGCGCCTCGCGCCGGAGTACTGGTGCTCCTGTTCGGGCCTCGAAGGGTCGAAACTGGGGTCATTGGGCAGCGTGATACGATCCAGTCCGTTCGGCAGTCCTTTCTGACGGGCCGGATCGGTAATAATAGTCGACTGATCAAAAGGGTTAGTATAAACCGCTGCCGTATGCTTAAGCCTGGGATCGTTTGTGTTTTTGAGATAATTGAAATAGGTAGCGGCAATTTTTCCCGGGGCAGCGCCGATCGTGATGGTCATGCTTTGCCCGTTGCTCAAAGTAGCGTTTGTGCCGGTAGCGTCTGTGAATTTGACAAACAGATCATCTTCATTAGAAGTGAAGACGCCACCTGTAAACGCCTTACTAACCCATGTCCGGGCCACATCGGGCTCTACTTTGGAAAGTCTCATCCCGAGCCTTAACATCATAGAATATCCCAGTTTTTTCCAGCGGGCCAGATTCCCCTTATAAACTATATCTGCCTGGGCGAAAGTATTGCCCGAGAGGTCGATTTTGGCTGTGGCATCTTCCAGTTCGCTTAGCATATGATAGTAAATGTCCCTCTGAGCGTCGTATTTAGGTTTGTACAACTGCTCATAATATCCTTTACCGGCCTCAGAATAGGGTATATCTCCATACATATCGGTTAAGCGATGATACACTATGGTTTTCCAGATACGGGCCATCTGGACAAGGTTATTAAATTCCGGCTTGTCTTTCGATAGCTGCAAAACGTCTTCAAGCAGTACGGCAGGTCCGGTAGAAGGGTTGAAAGTAGTTTTCCAGAGCAATTCGTTATTCCCCTTATGATAAACGTACTTATCGCCGTGGTGGTCGAAAATACCTACGTTACTAAGAGACGCGAAATGCTGTACAAAGCAGGAAGCGTAGTAAAGCGTAGCGTTTTCGTCACCTCTTGCCGTGTAAAGCTGCGCTGTCGTAAACAGGTAGCTTGGATTAAAGCGATCGGCAGTAGCTGAGTTCGGATCTTTATTGAGTTCCTCAAAATCTCCGTCGCACCCGGCCAGGAAAACTGTACCAAGAATAACGGCAAAGTATTTAAGATTGAATTTCATGATGCTTCTGATCTTTAAAATGATTAAAACTTCAGGTTTACATTGAATCCCCAGCTCCTGGTAAGAGGCAGATTGTTGTATTCCACTCCCTGGCTATTGTTGGAGTAAAGCTGGGATTCCGGATCTATCCCCGGCGCACGGCTCATCAGGATGGCGAGGTTACGTCCCAGCAGCGATACGCTGGCGCCTTTTACAAATCCCAGTTTCTCGTATACAGGCTTCGGGATGTTGTATGACAGTGATATGTAACGCAGCTTGATAAAGCTGGCATCGTACAGATAATCATCCAGCGCGTCGCGACGACGTACGATAATAGCACGGTTGTTGACCCTGTCCCTGTCTACGAATACAGTATTGGGTTCGCCCGACTCAGTGACACCAGGCAATGTAATCCCGGCATCACGGCCTATCAGCGAGCCGGGAGTCATACCCCGGTGCTCCAGGCTGTAGTTGGTTTCGGAGTAAACCTGTCCGCCGAATTTTCCGTCTACCTGCACAGATAGCGTCAATCCTTTATACCGGAAGTTATTTGTCAGACCGGTTGTCCAGCGGTGAATACCGGTGCCGAAGGGAACTACGCCGGCAGGTACGATCGGAAGACCGCTCGCATCGATTATATCCTCTCCTTTATCGTTCCTTCTGACGGTACGTCCTACGATCTGGGAGTATTCCATTCCTTCGATATGCTTGATGAAGGCTTTTGTGGTAGTGGCCAGCGTCAGCTCATTGGTAGTATTGGATATTTTCAATACCCTACTTTTATTGAAGGCAAAGTTTGTCGAAACATCCCAGCTGAAGTCATTGGTCACAACCGGCTTGCCGCTAAGTAAGAATTCCACACCCCGGTTACGGATACTCCCCACGTTGACCAATACACCCGAGTACCCGGTTGAAGTTGAAATACTCTCAATAGCGATGTCATTGGTAGTGAGCTTGTTGTACAGGGCGAAATCCAATCCTAAACGGTTGTTGAACATGCGGAGATCAAGACCGATCTCGGACTCATTCACACTAAGCGGACGCAGGCTGCTGTTGGGAACGGTCGATTGCCCGATATGGCCCAGCGGACTCCCACTGAACGAGAACGGCAACAATCCGTAAGTGAGGTTCAGCATATACGGGTCGGTGTCGCCGCCAACAGAAGCATAGGCAACCCTGAGCTTGCCGAATGAAAATGCCGAAGGTAGCTGCATTGCATCGGAAAACACAAAGCTGACGCCTGCCGAAGGGTAAAAATAATTGTTGGATTTCGGATTCAGCGTCGAGAACCAGTCGTTCCGTCCTGTCACGTTAAAGAACAGGTAATTTTTATAACTTAGTTCGGCCGTAGCAAAAAGAGAATTGATCTTTTTGTTGTAAGTACCTGTGCTGGTGTTACGGGTCGATGTATTGTTTACGACGTGAAATTGTGGGATTACGAAGCCCAGTGCCGAAATGTTGGTCAGATCGCGCTGCTGGGACATCAGGTTACCACCCAGGTTGACTGATAATGCAAAGTCTTCGTTAAGATCTTTGTTAATGCCGATCAACCCTTCAAAGTTTCTTTCCCAGAAATTGGTGGTATTCTGATCGATCGAACCGTTAAGCCGGAAACCTGTTCCATCCGGGATAATGTTGGTGGATTTGAAAGAAAAGTAATCCTGTCCGACCCTTCCCTGTACAAATAACCAGTCGAGGATATCCCATCGTGTAGTAACCGAAGTCATGAACCGGTCTTTAACAGATGAATTTTTCATCCTGTTCACTACAAAGTAAGGGTTGGTAGCATTCCGGTCGGTACCCAGCACGTTTTCCTGGAAATTTTCATTGTAACCCGGCGAAAGCGCGCTTGTAGGCATGTTGCTGTTCACCCAGAGAATAACTCCGGAGGCCCCGCCCTGGCCACCCATCAGGTAACGGTTGTCTACATCTTCTCTTACGTAGTCGATATTGGCAGAGATATTCAGGTTCTTGGCAGCTTTCTGGTTTATTCCAAGACTGATATTATTCCTGTTCATTTTCGCGTTGGGAATAATACCGGTGTTGCGCATATTAGTAAATCCAACCCTGAAGCTGCCGTTATCTCCGCCTCCGGTGAAAGCAATATTATTGGTTGAGGTATTGCCAGTGCTATAAAAATCGTCCAGAACCTGCTTCTTAACATAAGTATAAGGCCTGGAAACGCCGTCGTACTGAACGGTCGGCGCATTGTCATAGACTTCTCCCCAGTGGTTCTGGCTGTGATTGGCAGCGTCTGTTTGGCTTTGCGGCCTGTAGCCGCCATATCCCTGGCCGTATTTATCCTGTAGCTTCCAGATATAAAAGGGTACTTCCCAGGTATTGTTGCTATTGAATTCAACTCCTATTCCCTTGCTTCCCCTACCTGACTTGGTAGTGATCACAATCGCCCCGTTTTTAGCTCTTGAACCGTAGAGAGCTGCAGCCGTAGCACCTTTCAGTACGGTAAGCTCTTCAATATCATCCGGGTTTAAGCTGGAAATGTTATCACCCCAATCAGGCTGCGGACCTATCGCCTGGCCGAACTGGCTATTGTCCATCGGCATCCCGTTGATAATGTACAGAGGCTGATTATTACCGGAGATGGACGTGTTCCCGCGAATGGTTACCCGGCTCGATCCGGCAGGTCCTGTACCTGCAGCTACAACGTTTACACCGGCCACTTTACCGGTCAACGCGTTCATGAAGTTCGTTTCCCTGTTTTGGGTGAATGCTTCGCCTTCCAGTTTTGTTACCGAATACCCCAGAGCCTTAGCTTCTTTCCGGATACCGAGCGCAGTTACGACGACTTCCTGCAGCGATTTGTTATCGACCTGCATAGACACGCTGATGTTGCTGCGACCGCCGATAACCACTTCCTGGGGTACGTATCCGACAAACGAGAACACAAGGACGGCATTTGTTTCGCTTACATTCAGGGTAAACTGGCCGTCTGCGTCGGTGGTAGTACCCTGCGAGGTTCCTTTGACAAGGACGTTCACGCCCGGTAACCCGGCGCCGGTCTCATCTGTTACCTTCCCTCTGACCGTCTCAAAAATAGATTGCTGGATGGTGCTCAGCTGAAGCGGGTTGAGGGAGCCCATCGGGACTCTCATCATTTCCGCGCCCGCTTTAGCAGGCTGTTCGATCGCGGCAGGCGTGACCGTTTCCGCTTTTCTTGCGGGCTTCAGCACGACGGTTTTACCGACGATGGTATAAGAAATGGATTGCTCTGCCAGGCAGGCGTCCAGCGCTTTTTCAAGAGGGAGATTCTTTACGTTAACGTTGATCTTCCTGGCGTTGCGCAATAACTCATGATCATAGAAAAACGTGTATCCCGATTGTTTTTTCAGGATTTTGAAAGCTTCCTCCAGCGAGATGTTCTTCGCCGACAAGGTTACTTTCTGAGAGGAGCTCATGGCCTGTGAATTGATAGAAACTGCAGCAAAAAGCAAGGATATGATTGCTATTACTTTGGGCAGGATCAGGCGGGGTCCACCGCCGCGGGTCTTTTGTCTGGAATTAGAATTACCTAAATGCATTGTAAGGTTTAGATTAGTGATTGGTGGATCAGTGTTTTGCCTGTAACACTATCAGCATGGAACATTGTGCTGATCAGACGGATTGGTTTGTACATTTGAAGCGACTTGGTAATGATTTCATAAATTGGAACCGGGGATTAAAAAAAAAGTAAAAAGCTCTCGCATACCTGTTAAGATTTAAGTGGATGTTTAAGTTTTGATTATAACCTGCTTGTCTACTATCCGGAGCTGGATCTGGTTGAGCTCGAGGATTTCCAGTACCTGCAGGAGCGTAGCGCTGCGGGGAATCTCGCCTGTGAATTTCTTCTCGAAAGGTTTGCCTTCGTAAACAACATCGACATCATACCATTTCGAGAGCTGGCGCATGATCTCCTGGAGCCCGGCCTGCTGGAACTGGAAATAGCCGTTTTTCCAGGCTACGGCCTGGTCCGTATTGGCTTTCGAAATCAGGATTTCGGCAGACTTTGCGGCTACCCGCGCTTCGTGACCGGGATTAAGCAGGCTGCTCGACTTCGATGTGGTTACTTTTACGGCGCCTTCCAGTAGTGTAGTCTTGATAGCTACCTCGTCGCTGTAGGCATTGATATTGAACTGAGTGCCGAGAACTTCTACCGAAACGTCGCCGGCAGTCACAAAAAAGGGTACCTTCTCGTTGCCCTTTAATTGTTTGGCAACCTCAAAATATACTTCCCCTTCTATCCTGACCTGGCGGCGATTCCCTGTGAACCGTACCGGGTACACAATCGAAGATGCCGCATTGAGCCAGGCTTTCGTCCCGTCGGGAAGTACCAGGTGGTACTGGCCTCCGCGGGGGGTACGAAGTGTATTGGACCCCGATACCGTTTCGTCTTCGTGAGAGGTGGTTTCGTAAGCGAGCCGGTCGCCCTCTTCCTTGATAATCCGGGTACCGCCCTGGGTAGTCAGCAAGCCCGGGCTGGCGTGGTCGAGGATGATGTTCCGGCCGTCGGAAAGGGTTAAAAAAGCCTTATTGCTTCCCGGCATGATATCAGGCGAGGCAGCGGATGCCGCTGTGTCGGCAGAATCAGACGCGAGGCTGTTGTCAGAACGGGAATAATAGAGAAGCAAACCGCCCGCCGCAGCGATCAGTACAATTGCAGCCGCCGCTGATTTCCGGAAAAAGGAAAGCACCCCCGGGAAAAAACGCTGCCCGGCTTTCTCTTCTTCGCCAAGAATCCTGGATAGCATCTCTTCGCTGATCTCATCGGGGAAAATCTTATGATGAGGATGAAAAGCGTCCCAGGCTTCTTCCATAAGCTGCTTTATATCGTCTTCCAGGTTGTTCTGCTGGAGAAGCCGGGCAAGCTCACGATTTTCCTCATCGGTGGTCAAATCGTTGAAATATTTATAGAACAAGTGTCTTATCTTGTCTTTGTTCATTATTTTCTTTCTTTGCTTCTATCTCTAAAGACACAGGGAGGTTTGAAATGGGTCAATGCGGGATATGATTTTTTTTGAAAAAAATTGAGCAGGCCGGAGAGTGAGAAAGCGGAGGATAAACTTCGGGCTATTACTATACGTACCGCTCCGGATATTTTTTTCTTTTGATAACCAGGGTGGGAATTATACCGTGAGGGTATTTACAGGTCTGAATGGAGGGGAAGAAGCGATAGAAAAGGGGGGGGCGAGCTCTACAGCCAGTAAACGGAAAATTTTAAGCCCAGTATCAGGAAGGTGTTGCGATGCACTTTTACATACCTGAGCACAGAGGCCATGGCCAGCGTGATATGGCGTTTGACAGTTTCGCGCGAAAGCTGGAGCTTGTCCGCAATCTGCTGATAGGGGAGCCCTTCTTCTTTATTCATACGCCAGACCTTTTGCTGCTGGCGAGGCAGCTGGGCAACTGCCTTCTCTACAATCCCGTAAAGATCCTCAGCTTCCGAAATTGTATCTTCCGGGTCTTCGATCATGAACAGGTCCTTCGACAATTCCTCGTTCAGAAAGGCTTTCTTCGTTTCGTCGCGGAGCGTATTAAAGGCATGATTGCGCGTTATCGTGAACAGGTAGGCCCTGAAGCTCCGGATGCCGGGCAGCATGGCGCGGTTAACCCATACCTTCATGAACGCGTCCTGGACGATCTCTTCGGAGATGATTTTGGATTTGGTGAGCCTGTAGACATATTCACCCAGCTCCTGGTGGTAGCGGTAGAACAGCCGGGCAAAAGCATTCCTGTCGCCATCGGCGATAGCGATCAGCGTATCTGCTTCTGCTTCGGTCAAATTACGCCACATAACTCAGGCTTCTTATCAGCCACAAAGGTAATCATTCACACAGGAATCTGATTCAACCCATTGGGCCGCAAATTCTGACACCTTTATGATAATTTCCGGAAAAAACAGAGATTTTCATATCAGTTATCACTGATAATACTGAGAATTTCCGAAAACTGACTACTGCGGGGTGACCGATTTATTCCGGAATTGTTTGTAACCTTTAAAACCTTATGTTTTTGATCTGGCCGGGCGTTCAATGTTTGAAACAAATCATGTATATTTGTGTAACTCTACTAAACAGGTAGATTAGTATTTTATCATTATTTTAACTTTTATAGATATGTCGTTAAGATTAGGTGATGTAGCGCCGGATTTTGAGGCGAATACCACACAAGGCGTTATCAGGTTTCACGAGTTTCTTGGTGATAACTGGGGACTTCTCTTTTCCCACCCCGCAGATTTTACTCCTGTATGTACCACAGAACTTGGGAAAACGGCCCTGTTGAAGGGAGAGTTTGAAAAGCGTGGGGTGAAAGTGCTTGCCGTCAGCGTAGATGACCTGGATTCGCATAACAGGTGGATCCCGGATATCAATGAGGTAACATCGTCGGAAGTGAATTTCCCGATTATTGCCGATGAAGGAAGAAAAGTGGCTGAGTTATATGATATGATCCATCCGAATGCCAGCGAGAAGGCTACGGTTCGTTCCGTTTTCGTTATAGGCCCGGATAAAAAGATAAAGCTGACTTTAACGTATCCTGCGTCTACCGGACGGAACTTTGCTGAGATACTGAGGGTAATAGACTCTCTTCAATTGACCGCCAACTACCAGGTGGCTACTCCGGCCGACTGGAATGAAGGCGAAGACGTGATTGTAGTACCCGCTGTCAGCACCGAAGACGCGGAAAAAAGATTTACTAAAGGCCTTCGCGTGGTGAAGCCTTATCTGCGCTATACGCCGCAGCCCAATAAATAGGCTTTACGTCTGAATATAATCACTGAGTTGAAAGTTGAAAATTGAAAGTTGAGAGTGGAGAACTTTCAACTCTCAACTTTCAACTCTCAATTTACTTGCACTTCCTCTACCCGATCCTGCTCCAGTTGGTAGCATTTTCACCCAAATGCCGGAGATGAGTACGGATCGCCTGGTTCTCCGGGGCCGCAAGCGTCGGGTCATTTTCCAGGATTTCCTGCGCGGAAGCCCTCGCTTCTTTCAGGATAGGCCCGTCGACGGCGAGATTGGCGACCTTAAGCTCTACGGCGCCGCTTTGCTGGGTCCCCATCAGGTCACCCGGGCCGCGAAGTTCAAGGTCAGCCTGGGCAATTTCAAACCCGTTGTTGGTCCTGCACATGGTATCGATGCGTTTTTTTGTATCAGCCGAAAGCTTGTAGCTCGTCATCAGTATGCAGAATGACTGGTTACCCCCTCTTCCGACGCGTCCCCTGAGCTGGTGCAGCTGGGCCAGGCCAAACCTTTCGGCGTTCTCGATCACCATTACAGTGGCGTTCGGAACGTCTACGCCTACCTCGATAACGGTGGTAGCAACAAGTATTCCGGTTTCGTTCCGGGCAAACCGGCCCATTTCAAACGCTTTTTCTTTTGCCTTCATTTTCCCGTGAAGGATGCTGACGTGTATATCCGGGAATGCCCGGGAAATACTTTCGTAGCCGTCCATCAGGTCTTTGAGGTCTGATTTTTCGGATTCTTCAATAAGCGGGTACACTATGTAGACCTGGCGCCCCTGGGCGATCTGTTCCCTGAGAAAGCCGAAAACTGCGACACGGTGACGATCGAAGCGGTGAGTTGTCGCGACCGGCTTGCGCCCCGGCGGCAGCTCGTCTATTTCAGATTGATCAAGATCGCCGTAAAGGGTCATGGCGAGCGTCCTTGGGATCGGTGTGGCGGTCATGACCAGGATATGCGGGCTGATGTCGGGGTTCTTCTGTTGTAAGCGGGCCCGCTGGGCTACGCCGAAACGATGCTGCTCATCGATGATGCAAAGCCCGAGGTTGTGAAACCGTACTTCGTCTTCGAGTAGTGCATGCGTACCTACTACCAGCCGGATGCTGCCGTCGCGGAGGCCGCTGTGCAGAACGTCTCTTTCGCTGCGTTTGGTTGATCCGACCAGCTTGCCGGTTTTAATGCCCAGCCGGGAAGCCATTTTCTGCATACTGGTGAAGTGCTGGTCTGCCAGTATCTCGGTCGGGGCCATTATGCATACCTGGTAGCCGTTGGAAAATGCCATCAGGGCTGAAATGAACGCGACAATGGTTTTTCCGGAGCCGACATCGCCCTGCAGCAGGCGGTTCATCTGCAGCCCGTTCCGCATATCGCCCCTGATTTCCCTTAAAACCCTTGCCTGTGCGCCCGTCAGCTCGAACGGCAGGTGCTTTTCATAGAACTCGCGGACAAGCGCGACGTTTTCGAAGACAGGGCCCGGCTGCTCTCTTTTCTGGTAAAACTTGTTCCTGATCAGCTGCAACTGGTTATAGAACAGCTCCTCGAATTTCAGGCGGCGCCTCGCCTGGTGAAGTGAATTTTCGTTCGCTGGTAAATGGATGTGCAGTATGGCATCCTGTTTGCTGAACAGGCGGTACTTCCGGATCAGCGGGAGCGGAAGTGTTTCAGGTATTTCGGAGTAGCCGCGTTCGAGGATGCTTTCGACAGCCTTGTAAAGAACACGGCTGTCGATATGCTTTCTTCTCAGCTTTTCCGTCATCGGGTATACAGGCGTCAGTCTTGCCTGCAGGGGCTGTCCCGGCAAAACAGCGTCTACTTCGGGATGGGTAATGCTCCACTTCCCGGAGAAAAGGGCAGGTTTGCCGTAGACGATGTATTCAGAATGCTGGTTGAGGTTTTTCTGATGCCACGATATGCCCTGGAACCAGACGAGCTCGACAACGCCGTAGCCGTCAGAAAAAAAAGCGGTCAGCCTTTTTTTTGCTCCTGTACCTTCCATTGCCATCCCCGTGATCTTCCCCTTTAAGAGTACAAAAGGCAGTTGGCTGTTCAGATCGGTCGTTTTATGCAGGAGAGTGCGGTCTTCGTAGCGGAATGGGTAATGAAGCAGCATATCCCGGTAAGTTTCGATACCGAGCTCACTGTGCAGCAGCGAAGCGCGCTGGTCCCCGATGCCTTTGGAAAAAGCAATGTTTGTATCGAAAAAGTTATTTTTAGGATTCATTTTAGTTTCTCCCGGGGTAGCAATACAGATGCCTAAAAGCCATCGCAGTTGCTATAATAGAAAATAAACAAGATTGGTGAGAATAATTTCATATAAAAAAATTGCCGTATCGAAAAAAAAAAATCTAGTTTTGTACTAAGATATTGACAGTATCATTAGAAAAAGGGAGAAAACCGGTATAGGATTGTCAATAATTCGGTTAAGCGTCGGTTGAATAATCAAAAGTATGATTATTTGAAGTTGCGCTCTTTTGAAAGCCGACTCATTCAGGATCAACAAATTTCGTGTAATGAACTATCAGATACATCGCGAAGGGAAGTTCAGTTTTATAGAGGAAGGAGAGGGGGAGCCCCTGCTGTTGCTCCACGGGTTATTCGGAGCGCTTAGTAATTGGGAAGGAGTCATCGAAGGTTTCCGATCTCAATACCGGGTAATAATTCCTAATTTGCCCATTTATGATTTGCCTATCAGGAAGGCCAGCCTGGATACGCTGCTTGCTTTCCTGGAGGATTTCATAGAGTTTAAAAAATTGAAGGATTTCACTGTGCTGGGAAATTCATTGGGCGGGCATATAGGGTTGCTGTATACGATCAAGCATCAGCAGAATGTAAAAAGACTGGTGCTGACGGGGAGCTCGGGGTTGTTCGAAAACGGGATGGGAGGGTCTTTTCCCAAACGTGGAAACCGCGACTATATCGCAGAGCGGGTCGCCTATACCTTTTACGACCCGAAGGTCGCCACCAAGGAGTTGATAGATGAAGTTTTCGAAGTGACGAACAGTATTCCTAAATGTATGAGTATCGTCGGGATAGCCAAGTCTGCCCAGCGCCATAACCTTGCAAAAGATCTTCATGTCATTAAAGTGCCGACTTTGCTGGTCTGGGGGCTCAACGATCCTATCACGCCCCCTCATGTAGGCGAGGAATTTAACCGGCTGATCGAAAACTCCGAGCTCAGGTTCATCGACAAGTGCGCGCATGCGCCCATGATGGAGCACCCGGAGGAATTCAACCGTATCCTGGGCGAGTGGCTTGAGAAGCAAACTTCTCCCGAGAAAGCGCAGCTTTGATAAATCTGCGGCCTGATAACAAACAATAACAAAGGAAGGTTTGACCCTTTCTGAGTTTTTTCATAGCTTTCCTACGGAAAAAAACGATGGGCCATGATCGCATCCGTATTAATCGACCCAATGCTGCCGGCATTAAAGACTTCTTATCTTATCGAAGAGGTACTGGAATGGATGGAGGAAAGCGGGCTTTCCCAATTGCCTGTTGTTGAAGACGAAAAATACCTGGGGCTCGTATCGGTCAACGCGATGACAGAGTGGGGGCCGCCCGGCGCCGCCCTTTCAGAAATTCCCCTGGAGCATATTCATCTGCACGCAGGCGAAGATCAGCATATACTGGAGCTGATGGGCCTGGCCGTAAAGCACCGGCTCAGGGTAATTCCCGTTCTGGAAAAAACCGGCAGGTATCTGGGGGCTGTTTCGGTCCCGGAGCTTTTTGAAAAATACGGCGAGTCGATCGGCGCTGCCGAGGCAGGTGCGATTATCGTGCTCGATGTCAGGCCCCACGATTATTCGCTGAGCGAAATAAGCCGGCTGGTTGAATCGAACGGCGCTAAAATAGTTTTGAGTCATTACTCCGGGAGCCATATGTACGATGCGTCCGGAAGCCACTATCTGACCCTCAAATTAAACCAGGTTAATGTAGCTCACATCCTGGCAACTTTCGAAAGATTCGGATACACCGTCAGCGAAGTGCATGCCAGCGAACCTGTGGCGAGCGTCGACCAGGAACGGCTGGATATGTTGATGCGTTACCTTGCCACCTGATTCATGAAAGTAGTTATACATGGGAAGCCCTTTGCTGAAGCGGCAGGGCCTTTTATCCAGGGGATGTTCGATGAATTGGAGGTGCGTAAGATCGGGGTTTTTATTTCAGCAGGCTTTGAGAAAATACTAAGGGAATCGGGGATCCGGTTTACAGCGACAAGGATTTTCGAAAATCCCGTCGAAGTAAGCGGCGCGCGACTGGTGGTAAGCCTTGGCGGGGACGGTACGCTGCTTGAGACTGTAGCGCTGATAGGCCCCCGGCAGATACCGGTAATAGGCGTGAACGTCGGACGCCTCGGTTTTCTGGCCACTGTAGCCCCCGAACGGATCAAGGACATGATACTCGCCCTGGAAACCGGGAATTACCGGATAGAAACCAGGTCCATACTGGAGGCGGAAGCCAATAACATGGAGATTTTCGGAGGGGTGAATTTCGCCCTTAATGATTTCGCGATTACTAAAACCGATACTTCCTCTATGATCACGGTACATTCGTACCTGAACGGGGTGTTCCTGAACTCTTACTGGGCCGACGGGCTGATCGTTTCCACACCTACGGGATCGACGGGCTATTCGCTCAGCTGCGGCGGCCCGGTGCTGGTGCCGAATTCGAAAAGTCTTATTGTGACCCCCGTCAGCCCTCATAACCTCAACGTGCGCCCCCTTGTAGTGGAAGACAGTTCTGTGCTGAGCTTTGAGGTAAAAAGCAGGAGCAATAATTTCCTTCTCTCGCTCGATTCCCGTTCGGATATCGTCGACGAATCCACCCGGCTGGTGGTCAGGAAGGCGAGGTTCGTAGCGAGACTGATTAAAATGCGGGATGACAATTTTTTCGATACCCTGAGGAACAAGCTTTCCTGGGGATTGGATATGCGCAACTAAGTAAACCCAGGCTTTCAAATATCCCCGATGCAACTCAAACTTCATTCTTTCGATCTGCTACTCAAGCATACATTCACCATTGCACACGATTCGCGCGACGTTCAGCCTACCCTGATCGTGGAGCTGATGGATGGCGGCTTGTCGGGCTTCGGCGAGGCTACTACCAGCAGCTATTACGGTATCACACTGGAAAGCATGACCGAAGCCCTCGAAGGTGTAAGGCAGATAACAGAACACTATGACTGGGGCAGCCCCGAGGATCTCTGGCAGCGCGTGCACCCTTTTTTAAAGGACAACCCTTTTGCACAGTGCGCCCTGGATGTAGCTGCTCACGACCTGTTTGCCAAACGCAGCGGGCTTCCTCTTTATCGTCAATGGGGGCTTTCTACCGATCGTATCCCGGCTACCAACTATACGATCGGTATCGATACGGTCGGCAAGATGGTAGAAAAGCTAAAGGAATTTCCGTGGCCGTTGTATAAAATCAAGCTTGGAACCGATCACGACCTGGATATCGTGAGAGAATTAAGGAAGCATACCGCGGCAGCTTTCAGGATCGACGCCAATTGCGCCTGGACTGCCGACGAGGCCATTGAAAACAGCGGACCGTTGAAAGAGCTGGGAGTTGAATTTATAGAACAGCCTTTGCCTGCAGCCGATACGGAAGGAATGCGGAAAGTGGTTGCGCATTCGGCATTGCCCGTTATTGCCGACGAAAGCTGCATCACCGAAGGCGACGTAGCAGGTTGCCGGGGGCTGTTCCACGGGATCAATATCAAGCTGACCAAGTGCGGCGGGTTGACGCCTGCCAGGAGAATGATCAGGGAAGCCCGGTCGCTCGGCCTGAAGACCATGGTAGGGTGCATGACCGAAAGCAGCGTCGGTATAGCCGCTATCGGCCACCTTCTGCCCCTGCTCGACTATGTTGACATGGACGGGAACCTGCTGATTGCCAACGACCCGGCAACCGGGGTGGAATTTGATGCTGCGGGAAGATTTGTATACCAGGATCTCCCGGGTACCGGGGCAATTTTAAAACAGGGGGTATAAGCTATGCGGTAAAGGATCAGAACCTGTAGCTGGCATGAAGCTGCAGCGATCTGCTGTAAAGCTGGGCATAGTTTGCGCTGACGGTCGAAGGGATGGAAAAGGAACCTGAAACCTGGTGATAATACTCGAGACCGAGATTCCAATCGTCGATCTGGATACCCGCACCGGCTATGGCCCCTACCATATAACTCCTCTGGTGCCGGCTTCTGAGCCAGGATAAACCCTCTTTTACAGGTTTGAAATAGGTATCGCTGTCGGTCGTTCTGAAGTTGGTGACCAGGTAGATATCGTTCCGCACACCTATATCGAAATAAGGTCTGAGGCCTAAAATTTTCCAGTATTTCGATTTCAGGCGAAGCGTCACATCGTTGGTAAGGAAATGATCGCGTGAAAAAGCCTTATAGCTGCCCAGCGTACTGCTGCTGCCCGTTGTCGCATCCACCTTTGCAACACCACCCCTGTTACGGTACCCGAGCGTAGCCTTAAGATCCACTCCCTGGCTTACCACTTTCCCGATACAGGCGGAGACAGCGTATACGGGAATCATGGGGATCTGCCGGGTCAGCGTGTCGTTGACGGTCTTATTGACGGAAGCGCCCAGATCGGCAGAGATCTCCCAATAGATGGTGCCCTGGCCTTTGGATTCAGCCGGCAGGGTCAGTACCAGAAACGATACTATTAGAAAAATAATAGTTTGATTGCCGGGGCAAAAAAAACGGAAGACTGTCGGGACAAGCCTGTATTTCATTGATATTTCACGGATAACCCCGTAAACTTCTGAGAAATTAGCAACGCAATTTATGTATTTAATTCCAAAATTGTTCTATTTGCAGGCGACAAAACCGATGCTGTACGCGATCTCCCGATATGAAGATAAACTTTGAAGATATTATCCTTTTTGAAAACGACGACTTCCTGGTGGTTAACAAGCCTCCGGGCCTGGCAACGCTGGATGAAAGGACCGGCGACAGGGGCAGGAGCCTGCTGAGACTGGCAAAAGATTACAACCCGGCCCTGCAGGCCGCTCACCGCCTCGATAAAGAGACCTCCGGTGCGCTTGCTTTTGCCAAAACACCGGCGGCATACCGCCACCTGGCCATGCAGTTCGAAAACCGGGAAGTCACGAAACGGTATCACGCGGTTTCGGTGGGGATTCATGACCTGGACAGTATTTCCGTCTACCTGCCCATACATCCCCTTAAAAACGGGACGGCCGTAAAGATTGACCGGGTAAAGGGCAAACCTGCCGAAACGATATTCAACAGCCTTAAAACTTACAGGGGATACACGCTTATCGAGTGCATCCCTATTACCGGGCGGATGCACCAGATCCGCATCCATCTCTCCTGCCTGAAAGCCCCCATCGTAAATGATGAGCAGTACGGGGGAAAACCGGTATACCTTTCGGAGCTGAAACGTAAATTCAATCTCAAGAAATTTACCGAAGAGCTGCCTGTCATGCAGCGGGTCGCTTTGCACGCGTATTCGCTTCGGTTCAGCCTCCTGGACGGAGAAGATGTAGTCATACAGGCTCCGTATCCGAAGGATTTCGGAGTGCTGATTAACCTGCTGGATAAGTATGGAACCTAATCGCGGAAGCATTGGCTTCCTTATCTTCTTTATTTGCTTTTCTTTTTCGCTCAGAGCCCAGGAAAAGGAGTATGATCTGCTTGTGAAAAAGGACGGGACTATCCTGGAAGTAAAGATCGTCGAAGAAAAGCCTGACGAGATCCTGTACCGGAAAAAGGAAGCGCAGGACGGGCCTATATATGCGATTTCGAAATCCGAGCTCCTTTCTGTCAGGTATAGAAACGGGGAAACCGTCACATTTACGGTCACAATCGATAATTTTTATGAAAGGAAAGAGACGGGCACGGTACCGCCTCCTTTTGAAAAACCTATATACCAGGCTTTACCTCCCAGAAATGAATTCCAGAGCAGGGTACTTGAGCTCCCTTCTGATCGGTTGGGAGCGGAGTATTCATATTATCGCGGACTATCCCGGGCGGGGCGCCGTATGGGCTTCTGGGCTATTGCCCTCCAGGTAGGCGTCAACCTGACCGGAACCCTGATTATTGCTTCCAATTCGTATACCGATGCCTTTGGATACATGGTCTCTACTAACGACAATGCGGTGAGGGCAGGCAGAATGATGGTGGTAGCCGGTACGCTGGGCGGTGGGATATTTGGTACTACGGGCTTTATACGGACTGCTAAAAACGGGAATAAAGCCAAGTATATCCGTAGTGAAATGAGAAGAAGAGGACTTCCTCCCCCGGCTGCGCGCTGATGCAAAAGTTGAGAGTTGAAAATGGAGAGTTGAAAGTTCTTCATTCTCAACTTTCAACTCTCCATTTTCAACTCTCAACTCTTCAAAAACTTTGTGTTCTCCGTGGTTAAAATAATTAAGCCTTCACCGATTTGCGGATGATATTAAGTGCGCCGCCTTCCCTGAACCACTCTATCTGCTGGGCGTTATAGCTGTGGTTGACAAGGATTTCTTCGCTGTTGCCATCAGCATGATGGAGTACGACTTTAAGCGGGGTATTGGGCGCAAAAGTCGTAAGCCCTATTATATCTATGATGTCGTCTTCCTGGATTCTGTCGTAATCATCCTTGTTGGCAAAAGTCAATGCCAGCATGCCCTGCTTCTTCAGGTTCGTTTCATGGATCCGGGCGAAAGATTTGACAAGCACCGCACGAACGCCCAGATGACGGGGTTCCATCGCGGCATGCTCCCTAGACGAGCCTTCGCCGTAATTTTCGTCACCTACCACTATACTCCCGATACCGGCAGCTTTATAAGCTCTCTGTGTGGCAGGTACCGGGCCGTACTCGTTGGTAAGCTGGTTTTTTACGAAGTCGGTTTTTTCATTGAAATAGTTGACCGCCCCGATCAGCATGTTATTGGATATGTTGTCGAGGTGTCCGCGGAAACGCAGCCAGGGGCCGGCCATAGAGATATGGTCAGTGGTACACTTGCCTTTGGCTTTGATAAGAAGCTTCAGCCCTTTGAGATCCGTTCCTTCCCACGGAGTGAACGGATCAAGAAGCTGCAGCCTGTCGGATGTCGGAGATACTGCCACCTCAACGCTGCTGCCGTCTTCGGCGGGCGCCTGGTAGCCGGGATCGTCAACATCAAAACCTGACTTGGGTAGCTCGTCGCCGGAAGGCGGATCGAGTTTTACAGGTTCTCCTGCACTGTTGACCAGCGTGTCGGTCAGGGGGTTAAACGAGAGATCTCCCGCTATAGCAAGCGCTGCCACAACCTCAGGTGACGCTACAAAAGCAAAAGTATTCGGATTGCCGTCGGCGCGTTTGGCGAAGTTCCGGTTGAAAGAATGGACTATCGTGTTTTTCTCGGCTTTTTCAGCTCCGACCCTTGCCCACATCCCGATGCAGGGGCCGCAGGCATTGGTAAAGATCGTCGCATTCAGATCTTCGAAAGTACCCAGAAGACCGTCGCGGTCGGCGGTATAGCGAACCTGCTCCGAGCCTGGGTTGATGCCGAATTCAGCCTTGGTAGTGAGTCCTTTTTCTACAGCCTGCCTGGCTATTGAAGCAGCCCTTGACAAATCCTCGTAGGAACTGTTGGTACAGGACCCGATCAGTCCCCATTCGACTTTCAGCGGCCAGCCGTTTTTGACGGCCTCCTCTTTCATTCTTGAGATCGGGGTGGCAAGGTCAGGAGTAAACGGTCCGTTGAGGTGGGGCTCGAGCTCGGAAAGATTGATTTCAATGATCTGGTCGAAATATTTATCAGGCTCGGCATATACCTCGGGATCGGCTGTCAGGTGTTGTTTTACCTGGTTGGCTGCGTCGGCAACGTCGTCCCGGCCGGTAGCGCGTAGATAACGCTCCATCGATTCGTCGTAACCGAAAGTCGACGTAGTAGCCCCGATTTCGGCGCCCATATTACAAATGGTGCCTTTTCCTGTACAGGACATGGAAGTAGCGCCTTCGCCAAAATATTCCACAACATAGCCGGTACCTCCTTTCACGGTAAGAATACCCGCCACTTTCAGGATGACATCTTTAGGGGCCGTCCATCCGTTCAGCTTCCCGGTCAGTTTGATACCGATAAGCTTCGGAAATTTAAGCTCCCACGGCAGGCCGGCCATCACATCGCAGGCATCAGCGCCTCCGACCCCGATTGCCAGCATTCCGAGTCCGCCCGCGTTCACAGTGTGAGAGTCGGTCCCGATCATCATCCCGCCGGGGAATGCATAATTTTCCAGAACTACCTGGTGAATAATGCCTGCGCCCGGCTTCCAGAAACCGATACCATATTTATTGGATACAGAACCGAGGAAATCGAAAACCTCCCTGCTCTCCTTGTTGGCGACTGCCAGGTCGACCGCAGCGCCTACTTTCGCCTGGATCAGGTGATCGCAGTGCACTGTCGACGGGACTGCCACTTTAGGCCTTCCAGCCTGCATAAACTGGAGGAGGGCCATCTGAGCGGTTGCATCCTGCATCGCCACCCTGTCGGGAGCGAAATCAACATAAGCATTTCCCCGCTCGTATGCCTGGGTAGGTGTTTTGTCCCATAAATGGGAATAGAGGATTTTTTCACTCAGGGTCAAAGGCCGGCCTACTACTTTACGGGCGGCTTCCACCCTTTCATCAAGATGGGCATAAAAGCCCTTAATCATATCAATGTCAAACGCCATAACAAAATATTGATGTCTGTATCACTATTTTTTGTGAGGTAAAATTACATAATTCAATCCGTTTCATTTTTAAACCCCAGGTAGCAGAAAGGGAAAAATATGGAATTTGGTCAAGTTTAGATTAAGTATAATTAACTATAACCCTCCCGGGCATACCGTGACGTCGCGCCTGCTCCGGAATATGCTCCTTTGAGGCTTGTATTTTCCCGCTTATACCTTTCGCCTCGTACCTCTTTCCTCACACCTGTTTCATATTTTTTTCTCTAATTTTCATCGGTCTTTTGTTTTTGATGCTTACGTTTGTCAATTGCTTCCTACTATATTTGGGCGGGAAAATCTCTCCATCAAAGATGGTACAACACCAATCTGATAATTAATTATGCCAAAAAATTTGGTAATAGTGGAGTCGCCGGCGAAAGCCAGGACTATAGAGAACTATCTGGGTGACGACTTTATGGTCAAATCCAGTTTCGGGCATGTCAGGGATCTTCCCGAGCATGACATGGGCGTAGACATAGATGCAGGTTATAAACCGGTTTACGAAATATCGGGCGACAAGGTAAAGCTGGTGAACGAGCTGAAAAAGCTCGCTAAAGATGCGGAAGTATGGCTGGCAACTGACGACGACCGCGAAGGAGAAGCCATATCGTGGCATCTAAAAGAAGCGCTTAACCTGCCTGAATCTACAAAACGGATTGTTTTCCGTGAGATCACCAAATCTGCGCTGCAAAAGGCGATCGAGCAACCCAGGGTTATCGATATAGACCTCGTGAATGCACAGCAGGCAAGACGGGTGCTCGACAGGCTTGTCGGGTATGAGCTTTCACCCGTTCTCTGGAAAAAGATCAGGATCGGGAAATCTTCCCTTTCGGCCGGCCGCGTGCAGTCGGTGGCGGTTCGTCTTATCGTAGAGCGGGAGAGAGAAATAGATGCCTTTGAGAGCAAAAGCAGCTACAGGGTTACGGCCGTATTCGATCTCGGCAACGGGAAAGTGCTGAACGCCGAACTGCCCAGGAATTTTGAGACGGAGGCCGAAGCAAAGGCATTCCTGGAAAAATGCGTAGCGGCGCAATTTGCGATAAAAGGGCTGGAAACAAAGCCGGCCAAGAAAACACCGGCGCCCCCGTTCACCACCTCGACACTCCAGCAGGAGGCTTCCCGCAAGCTCGGGTTTTCGGTGCAGCAAACCATGGTGGTTGCCCAGAAGCTGTATGAGGCGGGGAAGATCTCCTATATGAGGACCGATTCGACAAACCTGTCGCAGGAAGCTTTAAGCAAGGCCGAGGCGCAGATAAAAACGGAATACGGCCCGGATTTTCACTATAAACGTATTTTTAAAACCAAATCGGAATCTGCCCAGGAGGCTCACGAAGCCATCAGGCCTACCGAATTTTCGGATGTGCAGGTCAGCAAGGACCGTAATGAGCAGCGTCTTTATGAGCTGATCTGGAAGCGTGCCATCGCTTCACAGATGGCCGATGCACAGATAGAGCGGACGACGGCTACCATAGGCATATCTACCACGAGCGAAGAGCTGGTCGCCCAGGGTGAAGTAATCAGGTTTGAAGGGTTTCTCAAAGTCTACCTGGAGTCGAGCGACGAGGATTCGGGAGATGACGAAGAGCAAAAAGGAATGCTCCCCCCGCTTTCGACCGGGCAGGTTCTTAACCTCGGTTCGCTGCGGGCCGCCGAACGGTTTAGCAGGCCGCCGGCCCGTTATACGGAAGCCAGCCTTGTGAAAAAGCTGGAAGAGATGGGGATCGGAAGACCTTCGACCTATGCCCCTACCATCTCCACGATCATCAAAAGGGAATATGTCCTGAAAGAGGACAGGCCGGGCCAGGAGCGTAACTTCAAGGAGTACATCCTGAAAAACGGCGCTGTTTCCGGGGCGACGAAAAAGGAAACTTACGGTACTGAAAAGGCTAAGCTCTTCCCGACCAATGCCGGTATCGTCGTCAACGACTTCCTGGTCAGCAATTTCCAGGATGTGGTCGACTTTTCGTTTACTGCCAATGTAGAAAAGGACTTCGATAACATAGCCGAGGGAAAGCTGCCCTGGCAAAAGATGATCGACAACTTTTACAAGAGCTTCCACCACCAGATAGCAACAGTAGAAAGTGAAAAATTTGACCGGAGCCTGACTACCAGGGAGCTGGGCGAAGATCCGGCAACGGGGAAGAAAGTTTCGGTGCGGATCGGCAAATACGGTCCTTACGCGCAGCTCGGCGATGTGGAGGACGAAGAGAAGCCCCGCTATGCGAACCTGCTGAAAGGACAGCTGATAGAAACCATTACGCTCGATGAAGCGCTGTCGCTGTTTAAGCTGCCGCGCGAGATCGGCTTTTTTGAAGATAAACCGATCGTAGTCAATATTGGTAAATACGGTCCGTATATCAGGTTTGACGAGAAGTTTTTTAATCTCAGCACCACAGACGATCCGTATACGATAGACGAACAGCGGGCGGTCGGGATCATAATGGAAAAGCGTGCAGCGGAATCTTCGGACAGCCTCGGTGAGTTTGAAGGACAACCGGTGACAAAAGGAAAGGGACGCTTCGGCCCCTATGTAAAGCACGACGGCAAATACTATTCGCTAAAGAAGGGGCTGAGCCTGGACACGATCACGCTGGAAGAGAGTATAGAGGTTATAAAGGCAAAAAGAGAGGCGGAATCCAACAAGATCATCAAGGAATTTAAAGAAAATGCGAATGTGAAGATTCAAAACGGGCGATACGGGCCGTATATTTCGTTTGGGAAACGTAACATCAAGATACCCAAAGGAGTAGAACCCGGAGCCCTGACATATGAGGATATCCTGAAACTAGCCGAATAAAACCAACGAAAGAGAGCCATGAAGAAGAAAAAAGTAGTGGTACTTAGCGGAGCCGGAGTCAGTGCAGAAAGTGGTGTCAGAACCTTCCGTGACGGGAACGGGCTCTGGGAAAACCATCGGATCGAGGATGTTGCAACACCGGAGGCCTGGAACCGCGATCAGGAGCTTGTTTTAAGGTTTTACAACCAGAGGAGAAAACAGGCGCTGGAGGTGGAACCTAACGCTGCGCATTACGCCATCGCTGAGCTGGAGCCGTTTTTTGACGTTCATGTAGTTACCCAGAATGTCGATAACCTTCATGAGCGCGCCGGCTCTACACAGGTGCTTCACCTGCACGGCGAGCTGTTTAAGGCAAGAAGTACCAAAACGCCGTCGCTGGTTTATGATATAGAAGGATGGGAGCTGAAGATAGGCGACCTTTGTGAGGAAGGCAGCCAGCTGCGTCCTAATATCGTGTGGTTCGGAGAGGAGGTGCCTATGATGGCGCCCGCTATTGAGATAGCGGAGCAGGCAGATATTTTCATCGTGATCGGGACGTCGCTCGTGGTGTACCCTGCTGCAGGATTATTCAGGTATACGCGGCCGAATACGCCGATCTACATCATCGACGTGAACCGTCCGGATATTACGTTTAAGGATAACATGACTTTTATCGAGGAAAAGGCGACAGTCGGAATGCAGCAGCTCAAAGACGTTCTTATAAGCGGGCTGGGGGAGCAGGAGTGAATTGTCGCCAAAGGCGACATAATTTCATTATTACATCAATTTAAACACATGAAACTAATCGACGGGAAAGTACTCTCGGCCATCATAAAATCTGAAATCAGGGAAGAAACCGCCAGCTGGATCGCCGGTGGCGGGAAAAGGCCGCACCTTGCGGCAATTCTAGTCGGGGCAGACGGGGCAAGCGAAACCTACGTAGCATCCAAGATCAGGAGCTGCGAGGAAATAGGCTTCAAATCGACGCTCAGGAGGTTCGATGCCTCCATTACAGAAGATCAGCTTATCGACGAAATAGAGGCTTTGAATAACGATGAGGACATTGATGGATTTATAGTACAGCTTCCGTTGCCGGTGCATATATCCGAAAACAGGGTGATGGAAGCCGTAGATCCTAAAAAGGATGTCGACGGTTTTCACCCGGTCAATGTAGGAAGGATGTGCAAAGGACTGCCTGCCTATATTTCGGCCACTCCCTTCGGTATTATCGAAATGCTGAAGCGGTCGGGTATTGAGACTGCCGGCAAACATTGTGTGGTCATCGGCCGCAGCCAGATCGTCGGCCTGCCCATGAGCATACTGATGCAGCGGAACGACAACCCGGGCAATTGCACAGTCACGATCTGTCACAGCAGGACGGTCAACCTGAAAGAAATTGCGCAAACCGCCGATATCCTGATCGTTGCCCTTGGCAGGGCTGAGTTTGTTACCGCAGATTATGTGAAGGAGGGCGCGGTGGTAATAGATGTAGGTATTACGAGGGTAGTCGATCTGTCGAAAAAGAGCGGATTTACCATTAAAGGTGATGTGAAATTCGACGAAGTAGCGCCCAAGGCAGGCTTTATTACGCCGGTCCCCGGTGGTGTCGGGCTTATGACGATCTGCGGGCTGCTGACCAATACGCTTAAGGCAGCTAGGAAGGAGATTTATCCTTAAATATATTTCTGCATCCATTCCAGTATCCTGGCCTTCACCGGCGAAAAGGGAGGATACAGGAATTTTACTGTGCCGAACTTTCTTTTGATGACGCCCCTGGCGTTGGAGAACTCCTGGAACCCGAAAAAGCCGTTTGCTTTCCCCATGCCGCTGTTCCCAATCCCGCCGAAAGGTATCTCCGGGTGCTGGAACTGCAGGAGCGCCTCGTTAACCAGCGCATTTCCCGAGCTCGTATGGGCCAGGATATAGTCGGTATTGGAGCTGCTGCGGCTGTGGATATACAGCGCCAGCGGTTTTTCCAGCTCATTGATCTTTTTTACGGCTTCGTCAACCGATCCGAAGGAAATAACGGGGAGGATGGGTCCGAAGATCTCTTCCTGCATGACAGCCATCTCCGGGGTCGCCTTATCGAGCACGGTGGGCTCTATAAACAGGTCCTCCCGGTCAAAAGAGCCGCCAAAGACGAGCTCCGCTCCTTTGGCGAGCGCATCCTGGAAAAGCATGTGGAGCCTTCCGAAATGGCTGCTGTTGATGATACGCGCATAATCCGGTGATTGCCGGATGGAATTCCCGGCGGGTGTATACATTTTCCCGATAGCAGATTTGATTTCAGACAGGAATGCGGCATGTACTTTTTCATGTACCAGCACGTAGTCGGGGGCAATGCAGGTCTGGCCGTTATTCAGGAACTTTGCCCAGGCAATATTCTGCGCAGTGGCCGGGATATCGGCCGTTTCGTCGATAACCGAAGGCGATTTGCCTCCCAGCTCGAGCGACACCGATGTAAGGTGCTCAGCCGCTGCCCGCATCACCACTTTACCGACCGCCGGGCTGCCTGTGAAGAATATATGATCAAAGGGAAGCTCCAGCAGCTCGGCAGCAACTTCCTTGTCTCCTTCGACTACCGCTACTTCTTCCGGGGTGAAAATATTCCGCACGAAATTCCTGATAAAGGCGGAAGCACCGGGAGTGAATTCGGACGGCTTGATGATAGCCGTGCATCCCGCGCTCACGGCAGCGATAAGCGGTTTGATGGCCAGGCTCACCGGGTAGTTCCACGGGGATATGATAAGAGAAGTACCCTTGGCCTCAAACTGAACATAGCTCCTTGTGCCGATGGCAAGCAGGGGAGTAGGCACCCGGTGCGGGCCCATCCAGCGGCTGAGGTGTTTCAGATGGTATCTTATTTCGGAGGTCAATGTGATAATTTCCGACAGTTTCACTTCTGCTGCCGGTTTTTTCATATCCGAGTAGGCAGCCTGTTCGATTCCTGCAGCATGCCGCGTGAGGTAATCCAGCATGCAGGCGAGCTTTTTACGCCTTTCGCGGCAGGTCGATGCGGCAAGCCTGGGCGCCAGCTCTTTCTGTTTCCTGAAAAGGGTGGCAATATCGCCTTTCGACATTCTTTCAATTGTATCTTCCCGGTTCATAGCTGTGGTAGTCGGACAGGTTTAACAAGGGTGAAGTAAAAGGCGCCGGTTCATGGATTATTTCAGAAAAATAATAACTTTTGCACAGTTGTTTTTCACAATATCCGTTTTTTTGGCGAGTTTAGTCATAATGAGCACCGTAAGTGAAAATATCAGGTATTTAAGAAAGCTGAAAGGTTATACCCAGGAGCAATTTGCCGAGCAGATAGGGATCAAGCGCTCCCTGCTCGGGGCTTACGAAGAGGCACGTGCAAATCCTAATGAAATTTACCTGGACAGCATGGCGGAAGTACTGGGCGTATCGGTAGAAAATCTTCTGAACGATGATCTGAAGGAGCGGGTACGAAAGCTGGGTACGGGGAATATTCTGAAACTTAATCCGGACAGGACAGAACCGGCCGCTTCCTCACCGGCCCCGGTTGCAGACAGGGAATCTATGGAAAGACCATTGTCAGATAAAACAGGCCGGCAGGAAGAAGAACCTGTAAAGAGTGCCCAGATGGACCTGTTTGCCGGTGGTCCCGCTTCTGCGGCAAAGGCAGCCCACAGCGTCGCGCCTGCGACAGCTATCCCGGCGGGAACCGCCCCGGTCAGCGCCGGGGATTTTATGGAATCGCTCAGAGCTTTGCTGGAATCCCGCGGAGGTATCAGGTTGTTTTCCGACCTGGAAGATATGCCGCTCCGTGGCGTACACCTCATCGGGGCGCGGCTGGACAGGACGAATCTTATAGAAAATAATGCGCTGTATATTTTGATGACTTCCGACGGCCAGGTGCTGTTCAGGAGGGCATTCAACCAGATCGCTATAAAGGGAACGGTCATTCTCAGCTCCGATTTCCCGGATAAACCGACAAAGGAACTGCCTGAATCGTCCATCAGCGAAGTTTACAGGTATATAGCGACCGTGCAGACCGATGCGCCTTCAGCGGTAGTCCCTGTCAGGAAGCTGAAAGAGCTTACGGATGAGATGGTCAGGCTCCTTGATAATGCTTAACCCTGCTTGCCGCTTATAAAGCCGTTCATGGTTTTTACGATATTTTCAAGCACCGGGATGTCGTCGAAGC
Source organism: Spirosomataceae bacterium (assembly GCA_037191015.1). GTDB lineage: Bacteria > Bacteroidota > Bacteroidia > Cytophagales > Spirosomataceae > Ravibacter. The sequence goes on along the minus strand of JBBCKD010000032.1, from coordinate 109,903 downwards.
GCGCTTTGATGCCTTCTCCCAGCTCGAGCCACCCTACCCCCGGGAGCATCAGGTAATATCCTTCGGAATAAGGCCTGGCGGCAGAGGCCTCGTCGTAGTCGATCTCGGTCTCGTTGAAAATAAGGTTGATCGTCTTTTGCAATACCGGCCATTCCAGTTGCTCTACCGGCCTGTCGTTGACCCTGACAGTAAAGGTGCGGCTGGCAAAGCTGCCGTTTAAGACAAGATGGGTAGCGGGCCCGTTCCCGATTTTCAGGTATTCTATGGTGAGAGGCGCTTCGAGCTGTTCCGATTCCAGGATGGCCTGCTTGAGCTCCTGGATGAAATATATCCAGCCCGCAGTTTCTTTTTTGGCTACATATTCTCTTTTGTCGGCATTTCCGGTTTTCGACACTACTTCCACCGTAAAGTCGCCGCCCGATGAAGGATTGTTATGAAACCTGGTGGCTGCCAGCAGGGCATCGAGCTGTTGTTTCCAGATTTTATTCAGCTTGCCGCTCCAGGTGAAATCATCGTCCGGGCCGAATCCTTCCTCGAGAATTTCTTCCTCGCTCAGTTCCTCGCGGTCTGTATACCGGAGCTTAAAGGAAAGCGTCAGGTAAGAAGGGTTCTCGTCGACGGTAATATTGTAAACGTGCGAATAGGGAGGCGGAATATCCGGGTTAGTCCGGCAGTCGATGGAAAGTTCTTTGTAAGGTAGCATATATCGGTATGAAAGACAGCGCTGTCAGGCGCCGGTTAACCTTTCAAAGGTACGGTATTTGTCTGTTTTGTCGCTTCCTGTCCTTAAAAATGACCCGGTGAAATAGATTTTCCGGGGGCGTTTCAGCCTTTCGAGGCCATTGCGCAGAATCTCTGATATTTTTTCTTCCAGTTCCGGAGGGCCTTCGACCACCAGCACGAGCGCGTTTCCCAGCCGTTCGTCGGGGATTTTCCAGAGGAAAAAGTCGGAAAACACCTCGTTGGCTGTCAGAAGCTCACCGATTTGCGATTCCATTTCTTCGATCTGGATTTTGATCCCTCCCGAATTAACGACATGATCGATCCGTCCATGCAGTTGGAAAGCTCTTTCCTGTGGGAAAATTGTAGCCAGGTCGTTGGTTTGAACAGGTTTGTAGCCCGTTACTGCGCCGTTGAAAAACAGGCACCCTCGCGAATCGGTCCCGAAATCCACATCGCCTGCCAGGTAAAACCGGCCGGGAGCCGATCCGTCGATCCGTTGCAGCGCTACGTGCGAAACCGTCTCGGTCATTCCATACCCCAGGTATACTTCCTGATCCAGTTTTTTGAAGGCCTCGCTCTGTGAACGGGACAGTCCGACCCCACCGAGGAGAATTTTCCCCAGTTCTTTTGTGCGCCGGCTCGTCTCAGGATTCGAGATGATTTCATACAGCTGCATCGGAACGAGGGCTGTAAAATCGAATTTGCTTCCCTCCTGAAGCAGCAGCAGCGGGTTGGAAGAAGGCGTCATGAGTGTCACTTCCCAGTCGAGCTCCATAGCTCTTATCAGCATCATAAAGCCCGCTACATAGTCGATGTTAAGGCAGGCGAGCGCCCTGGTGCCCTGGTAAAGAGACAAAGCCCCGGATGTGGCATATACACTGGCTTTCAGCTGGTCTGCGTGAACGGTGATCTGTTTCGGAGGACCCGTAGAGCCGGAAGTCGGAAGAATGTAGGATTCTTTCCCGTTCAGCCAGTCCATGCAGAGAGACCTGGCTTTCTGAACGTATGGATCCCCGGAAACGAGGGAGCCTACGGTTCTCCTGTCAAATACAGCGATTGCCATAAACCTAACCTATCGCCTGGCTGAGATCGTCAATAATGTCATCTATATCTTCCACGCCCACGCTCAGCCGTATCAGCGTATCTTTAACGCCCATTTTTTCTCTTTCCTCTTTTGAATAGCTGGCATGGCTCATTTTGGGCGGGTAGGCGCAGAGAGATTCAACTCCCCCGAGAGATTCGCCTACGGTAACAAGGCGGAGGCGCTCCATGGCGGAGATGGTATCGGCAGCTTTGCCTCCGGCCAGGTCGAAAGAGACCATACCCCCGAATCCCCGCATCTGCCTGGCGGCCAGCTCATGTTCGGGATGAGATGTGAGGCCGGGATAGTACACTCTTTCCACGTTAGCGTGATTTTCAAGCCATTGGGCGACCTGCAAGGCATTTTCACAGTGCTGCTTCATCCTGAGGTGGAGTGTCTTCAACCCCCTCAGGACCAGGAAGCAGTCCTGGGGACCGGGGACCCCGCCGGTAGCCTTCTGCTGGAATAAAAACTGTGCGGCCAGGTCTTCATCATTGACAATTAATGCGCCCATGATGACGTCCGAATGCCCGCCCAGGTATTTCGTTACGGAGTGCATGACGACATCCGCTCCAAGGTCGAGCGGGTTGCAGAGGAACGGAGAAGCGAAAGTGCTGTCTACGACGCTTATAAGCCCGTTTTTTTGGGCGAGGGAGCTGATAAGCCCGATATCGGTGATGCGCAGCAGCGGGTTGGACGGCGTTTCCATCCATACCAGCCTGGTGTTTTTGCCGATGCTCCTTTCAAAAGCCCCGGCATTTTTAAGATCGACAAAACGGAACCCGATCCCATAGGGCTCAAAGATCTGTTTCATCATACGGAAGGTACCCCCGTACAGGTCGAGGGAGGCAATTACCTCGTCGCCGGGACGGAGAAGCTTCAAAACTGCGTCCACGGCAGCCATCCCGCTGGAATAGCAGAAGGCGGATCTCCCGTTTTCCAGCCCGGCGAGCGCAGCCTGCAGGACGTCCCTCGTGGGGTTTTGCATTCTCGAGTATTCATATCCCGTATGCGCTCCCGGGCTTTTCTGGGCATAAGTCGAGGTCTGGAAGATCGGTGGCATTACGGCGCCGGTAGCGGGGTCCGGCTCGTAGCCTGCATGAATAGCTTTGGTGGCAAATTTCATAGTAGGAAGCTTATAATTTGGCTGACATTTAAACGACATGTAAAGGTACCGGCACCCGGCCCGTTAAGCGGTGGGTACGGGGCAACAATATACCCATAAAATTTTAAGGAGAAGCACCGGCAATAATCGTTGCCGGGTAAGGTTATTATGCTGGCACATTTTTTTAATCAGCTCAACCGTCGGATGCTCGCCATCCGGCCTCCGGCTCCGATCGTATCGGGACACCCGGTAGAACCAGCGACTTTGCAAATATTTATAACTAACAATTTAATGTCATTTATTCCGATGAAAAAGCTGTTCTTTCTGCTCCTGGTACTGGCAGTCGGCTCCTGTAAGGATAAAAGTTCTGATATCGGGGCTAACCGGGCGGATCAATTTGTTGGTACCTACTACGCCAACCCTGCGAAAGACAACCGGAGCTCATTCTACGTCTGGGTAGTAACGCGCAAGGCCAATAACCGTCTCGGGATCGGTTACTACATTGACGATAGTTACAAGATTGGCAACCAGGGAGCGAGCTCCCGTAAAAAGGAAGTATTTTTCCTTGAAAACGTGATCATTACGGCCGATTCAGCTTTCACGATCAACGAATCGGCTGTTTCGGGCAATACGGCGGTTAAGCTTAGCGGGAGCGGGCGCCTGGTGGAACGGGAGGACGGTCTGGCCTATATAGATGTTTCAATTGACTATATAGGTAGCGACAATAAAGCCGTTCGCAGCTCAGACCAGGTTAGCTTCCGGAAGATCACCAACCTGCTGGACGAGGATCTGTCGGTCAATGATTTCGATTATGCCGGCAATTACAGAACGGAACTGCCGGAAGACGCCAAAACAGCTTTTCACGACTGGTCTGTGACCGCTAATAACAGCACGACTTTTTCCATCGATTATAAAATAAGGGATAAGTATAACCAGGGGACAATAGCTGAATTGATCAACAACTATGTTCTTCATGATGCAAAAAAGGTCGGGAACCGCTCGATTGCGGTTGATATGACTGTCCAGGAAGAAGTAAGCAGGGACCAGATCAGGATAAAGGCTGTGGGTAATAAATTACTCAGGGGAGCCGAAGATGTTCCCCGGATAGCAGTTGTTGTCCAGATTACCAACGAAACCCAGGGGATCAACCGGATGGAATATCTCGAACTGAAAAAACAGATGTGACTTTGAACGTCGGTGAAATTCTTGAAAAAATAGCTTCATTACAATCTGGCGGGGAGAAATACTTCCCGCCAGGTTTGTTTCCTGCCTACAGGACCAACTCCATGCTGGGCTATCGCAGGCCCGATACGAACCTCTTTTTTTCCGTTATTTCCGTTTTTACGCTCCGGACGATCAGCCGCCACTTTACGGATCAGAAGCTGGTCGATCTGGTAGAGAATATAAAAGAAAAAGTAGCAGCCAACTTCCCCGATTTCCGGAACAAGGACGGTTCTGATACCTACAATTTCTGGCGGACCAGGCCTTCTGACCATTTTCCTAACGGCTACCTGCTCAGGCATTTCGATCACTTCCGGATACCCGACGATGCCGACGATACGGCAATGGTGTATCTTACCGGCTCCCCCACGAGGGAGGAGCTTCTCCGGCTGAAAGAAAAACTGGCATTTCATGCAAACGGCATAAAACGCCGGATCAGGAATACCTACCCTGAATACTCGGAGCTGAGCGCCTATTCTACCTGGTTCGGAAAGAATATGTATATCGAGCTCGATGCCTGCGTATTGAGCAATGTGCTCTACTGCCTTTATCACTATAAGCTGCCGTTCAACCAGCACGACCAGGATAGCCTGATGTATATCCGGTCGGTGATAGAGTCGGGACGCTATAAGTCTGAACCGTTCAGATGCGCCCATCAATATCCGCGGACTCCCCTCATTATCTATCATGTAGCGCGGCTGATAGCCGCGTTCGACCCACTTATACTGAAGAAAATAAAGCCTGAGCTGATTGAAACCTGCCAGGCGCTCCTGGAAAAGGAGGTACATCCCATGGACCGGATATTACTCTCCACTTCATTGCTCAGGTTTGGAATTAAACCGGCCGCCATAGATATCGGGAAGTATACCACCGGGGATTTTAAAGGCTTCTGGTTTTTTATTGCAGGGCTGCTAACGGGAGTCGAGCACAGGTGGTTGTACAAAGCTGCCAGATCCCGCTTTTTTCACATGCATTGGGAATGCGAGGCTCATTGCTGGACATTGCTGGCCGAATACGCGGTGCTTCGGCATATAAATTGAAAATGGCGCCGGAATGTATGACGCGGTATCGGAGATTACCGGTATTTTTGTGTAAGTAGTCAGAAATCGGAAATAGCTTAAACTTTTAATAGACATGAAGTCTCTGCGGCTCCGCGCCTCTGCGAGAGGTTTTTTTCACGCAGAGGCGCCAGGTCGCAGAGACTATTAATTATTGAAATGATACAAATGAAACTACCGGGAAACGACAGGGCGGACCAGCTTCGGGCATTTGACAGGCTCCTGACGATCATGGATGAGCTGCGGGAGAAATGTCCGTGGGACCGTAAGCAGACTTTTGAAAGCCTCAGGCATCTGACGATCGAAGAGACGTACGAGCTTTCGGATGCCATTCTCGAACAAGACTACAAAGAAGTAAAGAAAGAGATCGGCGATTTGATGCTCCATATGGTTTTTTACGCCAAAATCGCGTCGGAAACCGGGACATTCGATATTGCTGATGTTCTGAATTCGATTTGCGATAAGCTCATCAAACGGCACCCCCATATTTATCCCGATGAAAGCGGGAGCACCATCGACGTCACGACCGAAGAACAGGTAAAGCAGAATTGGGAGCAGCTTAAGCTCAAGGAAGGGAATAAATCGGTGCTGGCCGGAGTACCTAAAACGCTTCCTGCCCTGGTGAAAGCGATGAGAGTGCAGGAGAAAGCGCGCGGCGCAGGATTTGACTGGGAGGAGAAGGCGCAGGTGTGGGAAAAAGTGAAGGAAGAAATGAATGAATTCGAAGAGCATATCGATCTGCCCGCCGGAGAACTGCTGGATGCCGGAAGGGCCGAGGAAGAATTCGGGGATCTCCTGTTTGCCCTGGTCAATTACGCCCGTTTCCTGGATCTCAATCCGGAGACAGCGCTCGAAAGAGCCAATAAGAAGTTTATTCGCAGATTCAATTTCCTGGAAGAACATTCGGCCGCAGACGGCAGGAGGCTCCAGGAGATGACGCTGGCGGAGATGGATACCTACTGGGAAAAGGCTAAGTCACTGGAAAAGGATAATTTATAAGGGCTCTCCCCTTCTGATAATCGCAATCATAAATGCTTTTTTATTTGCCCGTATCGGCGTATTTTGATCCATACTTTTGATAACTTCCCAAGAGCAGGGTCTATTTGGATAAAGTAATAAAAAGCGCGAACTTTGCGCGGCAAAAAGAACTTGAGTAAATAGCGGGTATCCCAAGAACCCGCTATAACCGAATAAGAAAAATATGGCAGCTGTGACATGCTCGTTCTGCGGGCGACGTAAAAATGAAGTGGAGTTGTTGCTTTCGGGAATCGATGCGCACATTTGTAATAACTGTATAGAACAGGGGCACCAGGTGTTGCTCGAGGAATTTGGGAGTAAGGAAGAGAAAAAAGGCAAGAAAAAAATGCCGAAGCTTAACCTCATCCCGCCGGTAGAAATCAAGCGTTTCCTGGACCAGTATGTGATCGGGCAGGACGAAGCCAAGCGATCGCTGTCGGTAGCCGTGTATAATCACTATAAGCGTCTGACACAGCCGGCCGGATCTGACGACGTCATGATCGAGAAATCCAATATCATCATGGCCGGTGAAACAGGTACCGGTAAAACCTACCTGGCGAAGACGCTGGCCCGGATACTGGAGGTGCCTTTTTGCGTGGCCGATGCTACGACGGTTACAGAAGCCGGCTACGTAGGAGAGGATGTAGAGACTATTCTGACCAGGCTCCTCCAGGCGGCTGATTTTGATGTGGAAAAGGCGGAGAGGGGAATTGTCTATATCGACGAGATCGACAAGATAGCCCGGAAGAGCGATAATCCTTCGATTACGCGCGACGTGAGCGGGGAAGGCGTTCAGCAGGCTTTGCTCAAGCTCCTGGAAGGATCTATCGTGAATGTGCCGCCGCAAGGGGGAAGAAAGCACCCCGATCAGAAAATGATAGCGCTCAATACCGAAAATATCCTCTTTATCTGCGGCGGAGCTTTTGTGGGGATCGATCGTCATATCGCAAAAAGGATCAATACGCGGCCGATAGGTTTCAGCAATGATTCCAGGATCGTTGAGATCTTCGATAAGGAGAACCTGATGAGGTACATATCTGCCCAGGATCTCAAATCGTTCGGCCTGATCCCGGAACTGATAGGGCGTTTGCCGGTGCTGACCTATCTGAATCCGCTCGATGCCCAGGCGCTAAGGCAAATCCTTACAGAACCCAAAAATGCGCTTATCAAGCAATATAAAAAGCTGTTTGAGCTCGAAGGAATTGAAATCCAGTTTGAGGACGGGGTCCTGGATTATATAGTGGAGCAGGCGGTAGCCTACAAGCTGGGGGCAAGGGGATTGCGCTCGATTTGCGAATCTATCATGACGGACGCAATGTTCGAGCTGCCTTCGCAGCCGGATGTCAAGACTTTCACTGTCACGCTCGATTATGCTCAGGACAAATTTGAGAAGTCTTCGCTGGCGTTGTTAAAGTCGGTTGCTTAGAGGGGATATGAACGATATTGATCTTACCGGCCACGACAAAATTGTGGTTCAGGGTGCGCGGGAGCATAATCTGAAAAATATAGACGTCAGCATACCCAGGAACAGACTGGTTGTGGTGACGGGCATCAGCGGAAGCGGGAAATCGTCCCTGGCTTTCGATACGATCTATGCGGAGGGGCAGCGCAGGTACATGGAGAGCTTTTCGGCCTACGCGAGGGGATTTATCGGTGAGATGGAAAGGCCCGATGTAGACAAGATAGACGGCTTGTCGCCTGTTATCAGCATAGAACAGAAAACCACTTCCCGGAACCCGCGCTCTACGGTAGGGACCGTTACTGAAATTTATGACTTTCTGAGGCTGCTCTATGCCAGGGCGGGCGAGGCTTTCTCGTATGTGACCGGGAGAAAAATGGTCAAGCAATCGCAGGATCAGATTGTCAGCCAGCTCCTTTCGCAGCAGAAGGGGCGTAAGATCGTGTTGCTCGCCCCTGTCGTAAAGGGCAGGAAAGGGCATTACAGGGAGCTGTTTGTACAGATAGCACGGCTGGGCTTTAACAAGGTAAGGGTCGATGGAGAAATCCAGGATATCGTTCCCAAAATGCAGCTCGACCGTTACAAGATACACGATGTGGAAATCGTGATCGACCGCATAGTGCCCGCGGAAGACGAACGTTACCGTCTGGGCAAGTCGGTTGATCTCACTTTCAAGCATGGGAAAGGAGCTTTGATGCTGCTCGATGACCAGGGCCAGGTCCACTATTTTTCCCAGAACCTGATGGATCCGGAATCGGGGATCAGCTACGATGATCCTGCTCCCAATAATTTTTCCTTCAACTCTCCTTATGGCTGGTGCCCGACATGCCAGGGTCTTGGCGTAACCGAAGAAATTACGGAAGAGTCTGTTATACCTGATAAGTCCCTGACCATCAGCAGGGGAGGTATTGCGCCGCTGGGAGAGTACCGCGACGCCTGGATTTTCAAGCAGCTGGAAGCGCTGCTGAAACCTTACAAGCTGAGCCTTACCACGGCTTTGTCGAATTTCCCCCGGGACGTGATCGATCTCATCCTGCACGGCAGCCAGGAGCCCGTACCGGTACCGTCCAAAAAATACCCGGGAACGGATTGGGATACCAGGTTCGAAGGGATCATCAGCTTTCTCAGGAAGCAGCAGGAAACCGGGTCGGACAAGATCCAGGACTGGCTCAAGGACTTTCTTGTGGTAAGCAGGTGCCCGGAGTGCAATGGCGCTCGGCTGAAAAAGGAATCGCTGTATTTTAAGATCGACGATAAGAATATTTCAGAGCTGGCCGAGATGGATATCACCGACCTGGCTAAGTGGCTGGGAGGGCTTGAAGATCGTATTTCGGAGCGCCAGCGCCTGATCGCTCACGAAGTTCTGAAAGAGATCAGGAAACGCACCGGTTTTCTCCTGGATATAGGGCTGGGATATCTTACGCTGAACCGGGCGTTGAGAACGCTGTCGGGGGGAGAAGCCCAGCGGATCAGGTTAGCTACCCAGATAGGAACCCAGCTGACGGGCGTATTGTACATCATGGACGAGCCCAGCATCGGGTTGCACCAGAGAGACAACGTCAGACTGATCGAATCGCTGAAAAATCTCAGGAATATCGGGAATACGGTCCTGGTCGTGGAACATGACAAGGATATGATGCTTGCATCGGATTATATCCTGGATGTCGGTCCCGGAGCAGGCCGGCACGGCGGGCAGATCGTGGGTCACGGAGCCCCCGGCGAATTTATGCAGAACGGATCGCTCACAGCAAGGTACCTGAACGGGGAAGAGATGATCAGCGTTCCGGAAAGCCGGAGAAAAGGTAACGGCAAATTCCTGGAGCTGAAAGGCTGTACCGGGCATAATCTGAAAAACGTCGATTTAAAGCTGCCCCTGGCTACCATTATATGCGTGACAGGCGTGAGCGGGAGCGGAAAATCTTCGCTCATTCACGAAACGCTTCACCCGCTTGTCAGCAAGCATTTTTACCGGTCCAGGAGAGAGGCGCTTCCCTATAAGTCAGTATCGGGCCTTGAAAATATAGACAAGATCATAGAGGTCGACCAGTCGCCTATCGGGAGAACGCCGCGATCCAACCCTGCTACCTATACTAACCTGTTTTCGGAAATACGCACGCTGTTTTCGGAGTTGCCTGAGGCCAAGATCCGGGGATATAAGCCGGGCAGGTTTTCCTTTAATGTAAAAGGAGGGCGCTGCGAGGATTGCGAAGGGGCAGGTATGAAGCGTATAGAAATGGATTTCCTGCCCGATGTTCACGTAGCCTGCGAGAGCTGTAAGGGAAAGCGTTTTAACAGGGAAACGCTTGAAGTCAGGTATAAGGGTAAATCCATTGCGGATATACTGGACATGACAGTCGAGGCGTCCCTGGAGTTTTTCGAAGCTCATCCGCGTATACTCCGGAAAGTAAAGACGCTCTACGATGTCGGCCTGGGTTATATCACCCTCGGTCAGCATGCCACGACGCTTTCAGGCGGGGAGGCGCAGCGGGTGAAGCTGGCTGAAGAGCTTTCCAAAAGGGATACCGGCAATACGCTCTATATCCTGGATGAGCCCACGACGGGATTGCATTTCAGGGATATCAGCCAGCTTCTGAAAGTAGTCGAACAACTGGTGGAGAAAGGGAATACGGTTCTGATCATAGAGCACAACCTCGACGTTATCAAAATTGCCGATTACATAATTGACATGGGCCCCGAAGGCGGCAGCCAGGGCGGGCAGATCATAGCGAAAGGTACGCCTGAAGAGGTAGCCGCGCAGAAAGGCAGCTATACCGGGTATTTTCTTAAGGCTGAGCTGGAGTCGGCTAACAATTAGCTATCGGGGAGAATCGTCGTCGGGTAAGGTTCCCCGGATTCTTTTACAAAAGAAATATTTCTTTTCAGCCCTTCCAGCTTTGTCCTCTTGACCGGTGACCTTCTGAATACCTCCCTGAATACTTCCCCGGTGATTTCTTCCCAATCGTCTTTTTTTAAGCCTTCCAGCTCCGGTTTCAGGTGAAACAGGGGCTCGCGGTGGGGTTGAGAAAACCTGTTCCAGGGACAGACGTCCTGGCAGATGTCGCAACCGAAAATCCAGTTTTCAAATTTTCCTTTTACATCGTCAGGAATGGCTTCTTTCAATTCGATGGTGTAATAGCTGATGCATTTGCTGCCATTGACTTCGTAAGGAGATTCGATAGCATCTGTCGGGCAGGCGTCTATGCAGCGGGTGCAGGTCCCGCAAAAATCTCTGATGGACTCATCAGGCCGGAGCTCCAGGTCTACGATGAGCTCGCCGATAAAAAAGAAACTGCCGGCGCGGGGACTGATCAGATTGGTATGCTTTCCGACCCAGCCGAGCCCGCCCTGCTTTGCCCAGACCTTATCCATAACAGGAGCTGAGTCGACGAACGCCCTCCCGTTTACATCGCCGAAATTTTCTCTCAACAGTTCCGCAAGATACTTCAGCTTGTCCTTGAGGACGAAATGGTAGTCTTCGCCATATGCATATTTGGAGATTTTGTAATCGGAAGCGTTCTCCGGCAATTTCTTTTCGGGGTAATAGTTCAGCACCACGGAGATGACCGATCTGGCTCCTTCCACCAGCTTCGAGGGGTCCAGCCGCTTATCAAAATGATTCTCCATCCACTGCATGGTGCCATTTTTCCCTTCCTGAAGCCATTTTTCGAGGCGCGGGGCTTCCTTTTCCAGGAATCCGGCCTTTGAAATGCCGCATGCATCGAAGCCGGCAATGGCTGCCAGCTCTTTTACTTTACTGCTTCTTTCCTCCGCTATGATATCCTGAACCGTCATAGCTCAAAGTTACAATTTTGTGTCAACTTGTCAGTTTATTCTGCCTGGCAAAGATTTTTACCTATATCAGCGAAGTATCAATAAACCGTATTGCGAGACAATCATGGCTGAAAATAAAGTAAATGAAGAAGAATTGGCAAGTGATGCCTCCGGTCCGGAGGATCTTACTGACAGTAAGTCTGACCAGCAGAACGAGGAGCCTGTAACAGGCAAGGACGTAGAGGCAGATCCGTTGGACGAGGCCAGGCAGGAGATAGGAGAATTGAAAGATAAGTACCTGCGGTTATATGCCGAATTTGAAAACTTCCGGAGAAGGACATCAAAAGAGCGGGTAGAGCTGATTTCTACAGCTAACGCCGGCCTGCTAAAATCGTTGCTTCCCATACTCGATGATTTTGAAAGGGCCAGGGCTGCTTTCGAGGGACATGGCCCGGAGTTAGATCCGCTCAAAGAGGGGATCGAGCTTATTTATACAAAGTTTCTGCGTACGCTTGAGAGCGAAGGGTTGAAGCCGATGGAGGCTCAGGGAGAGCCATTTAATGCCGATTTTCATGAATCAGTAGCGCAGTTCCCGGCTGCGAATGAAGAACAAAAAGGAAAAATAATCGATGTCCTTGAAAAGGGATACTACCTGAATGACAAGGTGATACGCTACGCTAAAGTGGTGGTAGGCGTATAAGCGCGTCTGAATATCTGTGAAATATGGCAAAGAAAAGAGATTACTACGAAGTTCTGGGTGTAGGCAGAAGCGCAACAGCCGATGAGATAAAGAAGGCCTACCGGGGCCTGGCGTTTAAATACCATCCTGACAAAAACCCCGGGGATACTGAGGCTGAAGAGAGGTTCAAGGAAGCGGCTGAGGCATACAGCATACTGAGCGACGAAGCGAAACGCCAGCGTTATGACCAGTTTGGTCACGCGGGTATGGGTGGAGCGGCAGCCGGCGGATTCGGCGGCGGTTTCACTATGGAAGATATCTTCTCCCAGTTCGGGGATATTTTCGGGGGGGCGGGAAGCCCGTTCGGAGATATTTTCGGCGGCGGACAGCGCCGTAAAAAGGGCACTGATCTCAGAATCAAGTTAAAGCTCAATCTCCGCGAAGTTGCCAACGGAGTAGAAAAGAAAATCAAGGTGAAGCGTTACGTGAGCTGCAACAGCTGCTCGGGGAACGGATCAAAAGGTGGGAACAGCCTCACCAATTGTACTACCTGTAACGGTAGCGGCCAGGTAAGAAAGGTCGTTAATACCATTATGGGACAGATGGTATCTACCAGCACCTGCCCTGCCTGTAACGGCGACGGCAAGATCGTGAAAGAGAGATGTGAGTCATGTGCGGGAGAAGGCCGCCTGATGCAGGATGATATGATTACGCTCAATATCCCGGGCGGGGTAGGGGAAGGAATGCAGCTGTCTATGTCAGGAAAAGGGAATGCGCCGGTCCGCGGCGGCATACCCGGCGATCTCCTGATCGTAATAGACGAGGAGGAAGACGAACTGCTCAAGCGCGACGGTAATAATGTCGTGTTTGACCTGCACCTTAATTTTGCAGATGCTTCGCTGGGTACTACCCTCGAAATACCGACTATCGACGGCAAAGCGCGGATCAATATAGAACCGGGTACGCAGTCGGGAAAAATACTCCGCTTAAAGGGTAAAGGGATCAAGGACCTCAACGGCTATGTCAAGGGCGATCAGCTGGTGCATGTCAGCATCTGGACCCCTCAGCATTTATCGTCGGAAGAGCGTGCCACGCTTGAGAAACTGAAGGATTCTCCGAACTTTGCACCCAAGCCCGGAAAGAATGACAAGGGATTCTTTGAGAAGATGAAAGATTTCTTTCACTGATCCCGGAATAGGATCTCCGGACCGGATATTTTACTGACACTGAATCCTGATCCTATGAAGCGTTATATCCTGGTATTTTTAACTGCGTTTACACAGCTTGCCGCTTACGGTCAGCAGATTGAACCCGGTTTTTCAAAAGACGAATTCCGGGAGATATTCCTGGTTACTGCCCGTACCTGTGCGCTGGATTCCGGTTACCTGAAATCCATTCCCGAACCCGGGCTGTATTCGAGGGTGTACAGGTCGCCTGCCACCGGTCTCGACAACCTTTGGGAGCTTTGGAAGAGTGACGACAGGGCGGTGATCAGCATCAGGGGCACGACTGACAAAGCCGAAAGCTGGTCGGCCAATCTTTATGCCGCTATGGTGCCGGCGAAAGGCAGGTTACTGATAGCGGAAGGGAAATCTTTCGACTATACACTGGCTACTGATGAACGCGCCGCCGTACATATGGGATGGCTGCTCAGCCTGGCGTATATGGCAGACGATATTGTGCAGCATATCCGATCGTTGTATGGAACCGGGATGCGGGACTTTATACTGGCCGGGCATAGCCAGGGTGGGGCGGTAACCTACCTGCTGACTGCCTATCTTTATCATCTGAGACAGGCCGGTGCCCTGCCTTCCGACATTAGGTTCAAGACTTACTGCAGCGCGGCGCCTAAGCCGGGCAACCTGTATTTTGCTTATGGCTACGAGCATTTGACCGGTAATGGCCTTGCCTTCAATATTGTGAATTCAGCCGATTGGGTACCCGAAACACCGGTTTCCATACAGACGCTTCAGGATTTCAACAGGGTCAATCCTTTCGTTCACGCGAAGGGAATGATAAAAAAGATGAAATTCCCCAGGAATGTGGTAATGAAGCGCGTTTACGGAAAGCTTAGCAAACCTACCCTGAAAGCACAGCGGAATTATGAAAAGTACCTCGGTAAAATGACTTATAAAGCTATCAGGGGGTATTTGCCGGATTTCCAGGCCCCGGAATACTATCATAGCAATCACTATGTCAGAACGGGGAACATGATCGTGCTGACCCCCGACAATGCCTATTATGAAAAGTACCCGGACGACCCCGCCCGGATTTTTGTACATCATTTCCATCAACCCTACCTGCTTCTGCTGGGATATCTCGAGTAGGGGCTGCTACCACTCGTCAATTGGTTTTACAGGCATTCCGCCTTCTTTTTCGTCACTGAAAATAACGTTAAAGAAATCGGTCTTATCCCCGGGAAGCTCAGCTTCAAATCCTACTACCACAGTATTACCGTTATCGGCATCGTAATCATTCGGAGAAACGGTAGGCCAGGTTTTTAAAACTAACCCGGCGCTGCTGTTAAACCGCAGGTACATGGTCTTGCTGTTCTGCGTGAGCTCAACCAGGTCGTTGCCGACGATCCTGACTTGTGCCGGTGTCAGGAAAGACCAGCGGACTTTTGCCCCGTTCCGGCCGGTCGTGATCTCATCCCGGATAATTACCCGGCTCTTATCCTGCAACCTGATTGCTCTTTTCGCTTTTCCGATATGCGGCGTGAACATTTCGGTCAGATCTGTCGTAAAAAACATGTTATCAGGCTGATCGGACGAACGTTCTATTTTTGAATATCCTTTTACATTGTGCAACTGGTCATTCACCGTGATGGTATTATGGACAAAGTTATTGTACCGGAATACCTTCCAGCGCTCGGAGTCCTGCGTCATGTTCCATAGGTTGACGCCCCGGCTTTCGAGGGAATGATAGTTCTGCATACCGAAATCCATCGCCCAGCGCTCTCCCTTTGCATCGATCACAAAGCTGCCTGCATCCATGTGCGCATGACTTACTGATGCCGATCCTGCTTTAAACCCTACGAAAACAGGCTCAGGATCAGTCCAGGAAGTCCGCATCAGCCCTACCGGGCTTTTTCCCTGGCCTGTCCATACCTTTTCAGACGGCGGGTTGACGCGATCGACCTCCATCCGGCCTGCCCACAGGATCAGCGCCGGAAGGATCCGGTCGCCCGTAAACCGCCTGTCTTTGTCGGCAATAATCTTATTCTGGAACCATAGCAGGGTAGGATCGTCTGTTTTCCGGGCAAACCAGAACAGCGCCGGCGAAATAGTAGCGCGGGGGCCTGAATCGCCCCAGTTGTGTACCAGCAGGGCGGGTCCTATCATGTTTTGCTCGTAGGCTGCTGTTTTCAGGAAGCCTTCCTGCCTGCTTAGCCCGAAATCGTTGCCAAACGCTTTTTCAATAGCGTCGATCAGCAACACGTTGAAACTCGTGCCGTAGTCCCAGTACATATATCCCTCCGGGTAGGCGCCGTCGGGAGCGTAAAACTGCATGGAGTTAGGCACAAATTCGATAGCCCTCCGTATGATATCCGCGCTGAGCTCCGGATGGAATTCGGCAATGGCGAGGGCCCCGAACACCATTCCGGCATGACACACCTGGTTCCAGTTGTTGGTGCCTTTTACAAACCAGTTATAGTCTTTGTTATAGGATGGGTTAATCCCTTTTTCAACGATCGCCTCGCGGGCAATCCGCCGGGTTTCTTCGGATAGCTTGTCGTACAGCCAGTCGTAGCCGATGGCTACCGACATGGTCATTTCGCCCACATCGAGGAAATGGGACGGGTTCCAGTCGGAAAACCGGCAAACGGTGAGTATTTCTTCTTCCGCTCTTTTGAGATAGGCCGGTTTCCCGGTCATCCGGTAGCCATACGACAGGTAGAAGATCCTTCTCAGGCTTTCCCGGGATTTGCCGAGCAGCCTGCGCCCCTCCAGCTCTCTTTTGAGTTGGGGCATCTCCAGTATGGCGTCGCATGCTTCCAGGATATCGTGGTGGATCCTGGATTTGAGGGCGCTGCCCGGGATACCGCCCCGGAGAGATTCGATATCGCCCTTCCTGATCAGGATACGGGGATGTTCCCCGCCGAGCTGTTTCAGACGGGCAGGGATCTGGTCCGTTCCGGTCACGGCCTGCGCAAAGACCCCGCAGGCTGTGACCAGGACGATAAGAAGGGAAAAGGAGGTTTTTTTCATGGTTTTCCGAAAGCTGACTTCTAATATCCGACAATTTTACTGCTGAATGACGGCGGGTGTGAAAGTTTCCATTTTCACAGCCCTGTCGCGGGCCACCAGCTCATCTTTGGCATGGTAGGTATTGACGCCGTCGGTAACCTCGTACGTCAGCGTAATGCCGTTCCGTTTCTTATTACCCCACTCAAAGGCGTCCTTCCTGAACTCTCCCGTACCGGTTATGACGAAATTGGTATCTGCGGAAGAGACCGTGCACTGGTTGCCGTTAAAGTCGAGCAGCATATTGATCTGTCCCGTCAGGGTATCCGACTGCAGGAAAGTACTCAGCTTTACCTGGTTCCTGGCGGTAGTGGTCAGGAGCCGTACTTCATTCTGCTCAACATACGCTTTTTTATATACACGTTCATCCAGCCGCTTGCCCGCGGCATCGGCTACATAAGCTTCGCCTGAATGGAAATAGTTTCCGTGGAACTCGTTGATATATTTTACGGCGAACAGTGTGAAGTCTTTAGGTGCCGCTACCCAGTTCCCGGCAATGCGCCTGTCGGGCTGATCCAAAGTTGAGTTGCCGACCAGGATCGAATCCACGTCGTTAGACCCGGTAAGCACCAGCGGAACGACATAGCCCAGCGTGATCGCCTTCGGATCGCTGAAAAATGCATCGGTGAGCTGCACCTCTACTCCGCCGTTTACTTTACCGCCGGGTATGACGATCGTACCGGGAGAGCTCAGGCTGTAATAACTGGCCGGAAGAGGTAGTATTTCATCACCGGCAGCATTGAAGACAGCGTTGTTACAGAGCGTTTCGTCAACGCGGAAGCTGAACGTACGGTCTTTTTTATTCTCATACACGCCTCCCATCGCTACGGAAATCACGAACTTATGCGCGTTGTCGTTGGAGTTGTCGTAAATGTCATCCCCCAGTACCAGCGTTCTTACCGGGTATTGATAAGGGAAGTATCCGGTAGTGTAGTCAAAGTCCGGGTGGTCGATTTCGGCGTTCTTACAGGCGTAGACACCGGCCATCAGAAATACGGCTACTAATAATTTTTGCATAAAATCTTTTTTTCCGGGTTGCATAATTAATTCCATCCTTTATTCTGAACCAATTGAAACTTGGTGATCTCCCTGTCGGGAATAGGTCCGTAGTGCATGAAGCTGTTATCATAAGCCCTGGGCTCTACATCGAAATACTGGTAGGAACCGTTGGATATCCGGACGCCTTTGACCGGTATGCTCAGGTCGAGCTTCCAGCGACGGAGATCCCAGAAGCGGAACCCTTCGAAGCACAGCTCCAGCCTTCTCTCGTTGCGGATCAGCTCACGGAAGTCCTCCCTGGTCTGCACCCCGGCGAGGTAAAGGTCGGGTTGGACGATACCGGCCCTTTTCCGGATAGCGGCGATCACGTCCCTTGCAGAAAATGCATTCGTGCCGGTCCCGTCAGGGCCCCATGCCTCGTTGGCTGCTTCCGCGTAGTTGAGAAAGATCTCGGTGTAGCGGATGTGGGTATTGAAATGTCTCTGGTTGGATGGAGAAGCCGGATTTACGTTGACGTCTTCCCTGAGCAGCTTCTTGAGATAGTAGCCGGTACGGGTAGAGGTAGGCAGCATTTCGATCCCGTTATCACCCCCGTCTACATCTGTCCTGATCTCGGTGTTCCTCAGTCTGCTGCCGTTGTACACGATATAATGACCAAACCTCGGATCGCGGCCCTGATAGGGATTCGAGGCATCATATTTCGACTCGGGATGCGAGATGGGGTACCCGTTGGCCATAGGGAAGGCATCGACCAGGTTTTGCGTCGGGTTGATTGCGCCCTGACCGTACAGGCTGGGAGGGAAATTGGCAGTTTCCCGGTCCCGGTCGGTTGTGAGGGGCCTCCGCCACATAATTTCGGTCAGGTCTTTCCTGTCGCCGCCGGTGATATCCGCTTCGTTGACCTGAGCGGCAAGATAAAAAAGATGGCCGTTCGGGTTGATACCGCTTACGCCGTTGATATCGTTCAGCAGCATGGCCGCCTGGTTTGCAGCCTCAGTCCACAGTGTGGCATTGTTTTCGGTATTGAATGCGGGACTGGCCGCAAGCAGCGCTGCTTTTGACTTGATAGCCAATGCATGGCGCGCCGTCATGCGCTGCTGGGAAAAATCCCCGAAAACGTCGTTATAGAACTGCGTCGAGCTGACGTCACTAAGCGGCGTTCCCTGAAGCTGGTCCAGCGAAGCGATATTCCCGAAATCCATCGGCAGGTATTTGAGGGCTTCCTCTACATCGGCATAGATGCTTTGCATCGTTTCGTCAAAGCCGGCCCTCGGAGTGGAGAAACCGTCCCTGTCTTCCAGAAATTGATTGTAAATCGGGATTCCCAGCCGGGTACCGCCTGCGTCGAGGCCGCCGTGGTTCCGCAGCAGGTAATACTTGAACATCGCCCTGAGCGCATACGATTCCCCCTTGAACCGCCGGACGTACAGCTTTGCAACTTCAGGGTTCGTACGTTTCCAGGGAACTTCGTCCACCACCGAAAGGAACTGGTTGATGTACATAACGGCGAGATTGGCATTGTCCCACATGCTTTGCGGGTTAAACCTGGCAGTCCATTCGCCGGTAGCCATTCTCAGGTAGTCGCTGGTCCTGTTGTTGCTTACCGCGTCGTCGGTAGCCACGTCGTCGAAGGAGTAGTTATTGGTGGGGACGAGGTTATAGGCCCGGAGCAGCAGCCCTTCTGCAAAGGCAGGATCCCGGTATACACGGTCGAGCGTATTGTGGTTGTCATTTTCGGGCTCCAGCATCGTGCACGATGCAATGCAGCAAAGCAACAGGCCGGTTACCCATATTTTGATATCGATCTTCATGTTTTCTCTGCAAATTAATAGTTAGAAATCCGCGGTCAATCCCAGGGAAAATGAGTGGTAATTCGGCTCGCCTCCGACCCTGACTTTCCGGATGTCCTTGTTCGGCGCAAGCTGGAACAGGTCGGTAGCATTGGCGAAGATCCTCAGGTTGCTCATACCCAGCTTGCCTGCCAGGTCTTTCCCGAAATCGTAGGTCAGCTGCATCCTGCGCAGCTGGAAGAAATTGTCGTTGTACAGCCACCAGGTCGATCTCCTGTGGTTGTTGCTGTTGGTTTGCGAGCTGAGCCGCGGATGAGTGGCGGTTTGCGCCGTTTCCGGCGTCCAGCTGTTGAGCGCTGTTTCCGAATATTTTTTGGTACCGTCGAGCCAGAAATAGTTGCCTTCCCGGAAGTTGTCGACCCCGAAGCGCGCCTCGCCGAGCATGAAGAGGTTAAAATTCTTATACCCGATGTTCAGCTGCAAGCCGCCGGACAGGGGCGCCTGGTAGCGCCTGAGGTACACTTCATCGTTGGAATTGATAATGCCGTCCCCGTTCTGGTCCTTATACCTGATGTCCCCGGGCCTTACCGTTCCGAAGGTTTGTATCGGGCTGTTGTCGATCTCGGCCTGGTTCTGGAAAAGCCCTACTGCTTCCAGGCCGAAAGTAGCGTCCCTGGGACGACCTTTCCGGTTCAGGTAATCGAAGTCATAGGCTTCGTCGACGATCATGCGTTTCGATGTGACGTAGAGCATATTGACCCCGGCGAAAACGCGCCAGTCGCCGATTTGCCTGTTGTAGCTCAGCCCCAGCTCGGCGCCGGTGTAACGGTCGGCTTCGAAATTCCGGAAGGAGATAAAGTCGGTATAAAAGCTGGGGAACTGGGTGCCCGGACGGACGACAAGCTTGTTGTAGTAGTCGTAGAACAGGTTAGCTTCTATCCCGAATGATTTGTTAAACAAGAGCGTCTCCAGGCCCAGGTTGACCTCGTTCCTGCCTGAATAGCCCAGGCTCATGTTGCCCAGCCAGCTCGAAACGGTCGAGGCACGGCTGCGCCCTCCTTCATACCAGGTATAGTTTCCCGACCCTGCATACCGGTGATCATAGTAAAAGAAGCCGCCGATCGGCATATCCGATTTTATCACTCCTCCCGAAAGGCGCAGCTTCAGGTAATCGATCACCGGGTTGTCGGCCAGAAAATCTTCGGATGACGCTACCCATGCCACGCCGAGCGTAGGCGAGAACCCGATGCGGTTGTTGGGCGGGAGCTTGATGGAGTTGACGACAGCGCTGCTGAAATCGACCACGTATTTGCTGTCGTAAGCGTATGCAAGTTGAAGTCCGAGGTTTGCCTGCTTAAAGCCCTGTAAATTGTCAATCCCGTCAAATGCATTGTCCCTTTCCTTAAACACGCTACCGAAAGCGATCAGCTTTCCGCTGATCCGGTGCTTGTCGTCAAATTGCCGCTCGTAATTCAAAAGACCGGAGAATCCTATGCGTCTCCTGAAATAGGGATCCGTGACTGTCTGTATACCGGACCGGGCGTCCTGGCCGTGCTGCACCAGTCCGGTGATCCGGTCCTGGTTGGGATCCCAGGTCGGGGTATAGACCGAGTACTGGTTGGCGACGGTCTGTCCGTAACCGGTGAAATAATCGAAGCTGATGTTGGTATGGAAAGAGAATCCTTTCGCGAACCGGTCGAGGTCGAAATTGATGCGGTTATTGAAAGTAAATTTCCTGAAGATCCCTTCGAATACGCCTCCCGAATAGGAGTCTGCGATGGGGTTGGTCAGGAAAGCGGAGGTGCCCCCGAGCAGGTACTTGCCTTCGACATCGTTTTTGCGTCCCTTCAGAAGGGCGTTCTCCGGGTCGATCAGGTCGAAAGGGATCAAAGGTGCAAATTCATTCGGGCGTGTATTGGCAGCCGAATTCCAGAAGTCGCCTCTTGCGCCCTTGTCCTGGGCGAAAATCGCAGCGGCGTCGATCGCGGTATTGATCCAGGGATTTACCTTCAGATCAACATTGCCCCTGACGTTGAAGAGGTTGTTCCGGGCATTTGCCGCTTCTCCGAAATTGAGGAGTCCGCCGGCGGAGCGCCAACCCAGGTTGGTATAGAAGCGTGCATTTTCGTCCCCGCCCGAAAACTCGGTGACCACGTCATTATAAACCTTGTTAGGGCGGAGATAGTCGCTGGAGTAATAATCGACGCTGGGATACCGGTAGGGGTTTCCGTTGCGGTAGTTTTGGATCATTTCATCGCTAAACTGGGGGCTCTGGCCGTCGCTCAGGCGCGCACGGTTATACCATTCCATATAGTCTGCCGAGCTCAGGTATTTGGGCAGAGCCTGGGGGATAAAGACACCTCTGTTTACAGACACGGTAGCCGTCGGCTTGTTGCTGAGCCCCCGTTTGGTGGTGATCAGTATCACGCCGTTTACCGCCGCGCTTCCGTAAAGGACTGCCGCGTTGACATCTTTCAGCACCGTAATACTCTCGATCTCCGAAAAGCGCAAGCCTTCCAGGTCTCTCGGTAAGCCGTCGACTATATAGAGCGCATTTCCGCTTGCAGGCCCGCTCCCGGTAAGGCTTGCCACCTCGAGCCCGACGCCCAGGCCGCGGATGTTGTTGCTGCCTATCATCCCGAGCGTACGCGCCGTCAGGAAGCTGCCCAGAAAGATGTTATAGTCGGAACTGACAGCGGCCTTGATATCGGAAACCGCGACCGCCCCGGTTATTTCGTCCTTACTTTTTTTTCCGAAAGCGACATTTACTTTCTGGCTATCCTGGCTGCCGGCTTCTGTTGAAACGCTATCGGCCTGTGCGAATGCCGCGTTGGTAAACCCAAGACAAGCCAGCAATAGTATATAGATTACTATTTTCATTATCGTAAAATTCATTTAAGGTGGAGATTTTTACCAGCCTGGATTTTGCGGAAAATCTTTGAACATGCGAGTGAAGTTTACCTGTATAGGCAGCCAGTTATGCTTTTTCTCCGCAGTACGGGTTATGATCACACGTTCCCTGATGTTGACGGGTTTTCCGCCGGGGCCGCGATCGAAGTCGATGGCCGTTTTGTCCAGGAAGCGGGGGTCGCCGTTGAGGTTCCATCTTCTCAGGTCGCAGAAACGGGCGCCTTCAAACGCCAGCTCCACTGCTCTTTCACGGATCAGCTCCTCGAAGAAAATCTCCTTCGAAGCGGTGTATCTGGCGGCTATGTCGGGAAGCTGCGCGCGGTTCCTGACTTTGTTGAGCGCTTCTTCGGCCGTAAGCGGGTAGTTGGACGATTTGGCTTTCGGCCCTCCGCCGGTGGAGAAGTTTACCGCCTCGGCATACATCAGGTAAACGTCGGCAAGCCTTAGAAAGGGAACATAAGCCTGTAGTGCGTCGGCCCTGGCGTTGGACCAGTCCGGCCCGATAGGTCCGAACCTTTTAGCATAGTACCCGGTTACGCTCGGCGGGTTGATCACTGAACGATGGTAGCCGCCGTTATAGAGCTGTGCGTACTGGTCAGGTCCGGCTGCGCTGTGTATCTGGTCGCCGTCAACGGCAATATCTTTATAAAAACGGGGGTCACGGCCTTTCCAGGGGTCATTCGGGTCGTAACCCGAAGCCGGGTCATCCAGCGGGAGCCCGTTGGCCATCCCGTAGTTTTTGGTAAGGTTATGGGTGGGTACATCGGCATTGGTACCGCTGTTCATTGCGAACGACGAAGGAACGGTCGCACCAACCGTCGACCACCTTATACGGCCCCGGTCGAGGATGACCGGCATCATGATGCCCTCCTTGCCGCCCGGCCTTTCCCAATTCCATCTAAAGAAATTGTCGGTCCAGCTATCCCAGCTCTGCAGCTGGTAGATACCGGTCGATTCGGCCAATGTAAGCAATTCGCCAAAGGCCTCGGCAGCCTGCTTGGCAAGCTCGGGATCGAACGCGTTCGTACCTTTGGCCTCTTCGTTGATCATCGGGCTGGCGGCATAGAGAAGGGCTTTCCCCATATACCCCAGCGCGTGGAATTTGTTGATCCGGTCGCGGTTGTGCCCGAGGGTCCTCTGGCCCGGGCCTGAAAGGTCCCAGTGGTTGGGGAGCAGATCGGCGGCAGCCCGGAAGTCCTGGGCCATTTTGATGGCAGTTTCCTGGAAAGTGAGGCGTTTGAATTCCTCGGTCGTCATCTCTTCGGTGGGGCTCAGCACCTTGTCGATATAGGGCATCCCGCCCCAGTAGCGGCACAATTCAAAATAAAACCAACCTCTGAAAAAGAGCGCCTGGCCTTTTATATGGTTTTTTTCCTCCGGAGTCCCTTCAAACAGGCCGGGCTCATCGATCTTTTCGATCGCGAGATTGGCCTTACGAATGGCGTACCACGCATATTCCCATATCCTTTTGGTACGGCCGTTATTGTCGGTGGTATTGACCGCCTGCCCGTAGAAATAGCTTGAATGGCCCCAGTAGTTGCCCTGGTCGAAAGCATAGGGGTAGTTGTTCAGGGTTTCGTCGGCAAAGAGGTAGGCGTTCCAGGCACCGCCCTTATTGGGGTCCATGATACAGACGTACATCTCTTCGATGAATCCCTGGAAGCTCAGGAAATTCCCGTAGGCATCCTTCTCGGTGATACTGGCTTCGGGAGCTTTGTCAAGATAATCCTCGCAGGAGTTAAGCGGGAGCGTCAGTGCCAGCAGTATGGCGACGCAGGCTTTGCTGTGTAAAGATTTGCAAATATTCATATGTATAATGTCCTGACTAAAATGAAAAATCGATGCCGAGGTTGATCCGCCTCATAGTCGGGTAGGCGCCCTGGGTTGCGCTTCCGCCGTCGTAGGTGCTTTCCCTGTCATCCGGCAGCCTGGACCAGAAAAACAGGTTGGTGCCGTTCAGGAAGATGCGCATATTGGAGATGTTCCTCTTTTTCAGAAGCTCCGACCTGTCAAAGCTGTAGGCGATCTCGGCGTTTCTCAGCCTCAGGAACGAAGCGTCATACACAAAGTAGTTCCCTATGTTTTCGGCCGGGGTTTTCCACCGCGGCAGGAAAGAACCTGCATTGGGGTTGTCCCTCGACCAGTAGTCCCTTGCGTGCCCGAATACGACATCGGTATTGCTCTTATAGTTGTCAAACCCGATGACGCGGTTTGCGTTGGTAACGCCATAGAACTGGATGGAGAAGCTCAGGCCTTTATGGTCGGCTCCGAGCGTAAAAGTACCGGTGTTCTGCGGGATGCCGGAGTAGCCGAACGGCGCTGAATCGTCGGCTTTGATGACACCGTCGCCGTTAAAATCCATCAGGTTATAATATCCCGGAAGCTTTTGCAGGTCGTTGTTTTCGGTCGGGACCGATGCATAGACGTCGTCCCAGGTATTGTAGAACCCGGCGCTGATCTGGCTTCTGGTCTGCCCGATCGGGTACCCTGCCTGCTTCTGGTAGCTGTACAGGAGCGGGGCGTCGTCGCGGGAAATGATCTTGTTGGTATTGCGCGAATAGGCTGCATTGCCCCAGAGCCTCCAGAATGCGCCGAGCTGCTTGTTGAAGTTGGTTTCGATTTCAAAGCCTTTGGACTTCACCCTTCCGAGGTTGGCGCTGGGCGGTGTTGCCCCGAAAAACGGCGGCACATTCCGTTGTGTTCCCGTCATCAGGATGTTAGTCCTGTCCTCGTTGAAGATATCGATATTGACATTGAGCTGGTTCTGCCAGAAGCCCAGCTCGATGCCGTAGTTTGCTTTCAACGCTGTTTCCCAGTGGATGTCGGGGTTTCCTACGACAGATTCGCGGTAAAAGCGGTAGGGACTGTTGCCGTTGGTTTGCTCGCTGAGACGGGCCTGTGCTGCCGGCGATCCTCCGAATGCCAGCTGCGAAGCATACAGCCACCTGGCGCCGCTGATGTTGTCGTCGCCGACCTTCCCGACGCTGTACCGGAGCTTGAAATGGTCAAAAATGCCGGCATTGAAGAAGCTTTCATTTGAAATCACCCAGCCCAGACCCACCGAAGGGAAGAAATCGAAACGATAGCCGGGGCCGAACTGCTCGGAACCGTTGTATGCGCCGTTTACTTCAAAGAGGTATTTGGTCTTATAATCGTAGGTAGCCCTGAATACCCAGTCTTCGCGGTAGTTTTTGAACATGCTGCCCTTGGCGTACTCCTCCCGCTTTACGAGGCCCATCCCGGTTACGTTATGATCGCCGAACTGGCGGGCATAGTTGAGCTGGAACTGGTACATCAGCCGGCGCTCGACCGGGATGCTGCTGTCCCAGTTGGCTGCTTTGATCTCTTCCTGCCGGATGGTCCATGGCCTCAGTATCCAGTCGTACTCGTCGGTGCTGATCGGGAGGTACACCGTATATTCGCTGGGGTCCTGTTCCGGGCCCGTGTACCGCAAGGGGTATATCTGCTTATACGCTACGTTCGTAACCGCCTCGGCCGGGCGTACGTGGTTGGTGTTGTCCCAAACGCCGCCTTCCGACCGGATCGTGTTATCGTAAAACAGCGAGCCGGCTGCCTTGAGCCCCTTCGTGATAAAACCCAGGTCCTGCTCCAGGGTGAAGTCGGAATTGAGCTGGGTAGCCCTTGTCTGCCTTATCCCGAGATTATAGATCACCGCCAGCGGGTTTACGGTTTCGTTGCCGCCTTCCGTGTAGGCGCCCCACAGGCCGTCCTCATACTGGGGTAAAAAGATATTGGCCGGCAGGAAATAAGCGGCTGACCACATCCACTGGTCGGCCCGGCCTGTACTGCCTTCGTTGTTGAAGTTGGTATTTTTCTGGCTGTAGTAGCCCGCCATGTTCAGCTTGAGCTTGGTCGTTTTCGTGATCGCGACGTCGATATTGCTCCGGAAATTGAAGCGGTCGAAATTGTAGTTCGGCTTGTACCCCTTGCCGTTGTCGTAATCACGGAACATATCGCCTTCGTGCAGGTAGGCCAGCGAGCCGAAATACTGCACCGCCTTGCTGCCGCCCTGGGCGCTCAATGTAGCCCGGTGAGAGAAGCCGACATCTTTGAAAACCGCTTTTTCCCAATCCACGTTCGGGTAGATCGCGGCATATTCGGCCGACTGAGGCATGCGGTACCGGGTCACGATGTCATACGGCATGTAATCGTTCCAGGAAGGCTGGTTCAATACCCCTTCCCGCTCGATCATCTCGTTTTTGCGCATCAATGCCTCGTAGGAGTCGAGCTTGTCGGGCGTTTTGGAAACAACCTTCGCTGTAGTGGTGTAGTTGAAGTTGAGCTTGGTTTTCCCTTGCTGCCCCCTTTTGGTAGTGATCAGGATCACGCCATTGGCGCCTTTTACCCCGAAGACGGCAGTGGCCGAGGCATCCTTCAGTACGGAGATGCTGGCTACCTCGTTGGGGTCGATGTTGTTCATGCTACGCTCTACGTTGTCGACCAGTATGAGCGGCTGGCCGCCGTTCCAGGTACTCTGGCCACGTATAAAAATATTCGTGGCACTCTCGCCGGTGGTAATACCGCCGGGCTCTCCTGAAGACGTAATTGCGTTGATACCGGGAAGCTGTCCGGCGAGCGCCTCGCGCAGGTCCGTAACGTTACCGTTTCGTTTGATCACTTCTTCAGACATCTGCACAATGGAGCCGACGACGCTTTCCTTCTTCTGAGTACCAAAACCGACAACGACTATTTCCTCAAGGATTTTCTCGTCGACCTTAAGCGAGACGTTTACAAAAGTCTTGCTACCGACGGTGATTTCCTGAGGAACGTAGCCTACGAATGAAAAGACAAGCACCGCTTCCTGGTCCGGGACATTGATCGAGAAGTTTCCATCGATATCGGTCGTAGTGCCCTGCTGCGTACCTTTCAGCAGGATGCTCACCCCGGGCAGCGATTCTCCTTTCTCATCTGTTACTTTCCCCTTTACGGTCAGTATTTTGATTTCGGCATATTGTACCGGCAAATCTTCCGGATAGACAGGATGAGAGACGTTGACCCCTTTCGGGTTTTGCGGTTTCTTTTTGACGATATAAACCACGTTGCCGGTATTCATATACGTCATGTCAAGAGAGGATAATGTCCTGTCGAGAATTTCCGATACTCCGTATGCTCCTTTGTGAAGGGTGAACTTTGCTTTGCTGTCTATCTGGTTCTCAATGAAAGCAAATCGAAGCTGGGTTTGCTTCTCTATTTTGCGGAACATGTCGCGGATACCTTCATTTTTCAACTGAATGGACACCTTGATCTCAGCCAGCGACTGCGCCTCGGAGTTCCGGGCTGCAAGCAGCTGTACGCAAGCGACGGTAGTGATGATATAAAACAACCCAATACGCATAATTAATCTGATAGCGGGTTGATGCACGGAAAGGCTATACCTCCCCCATGTGATAAAATTTTTGTACATTTACCAGACGTTTTTAGTGATGATCAATTATTAAAAACAACACCCGTTTGTTGTGATTAACTTCCGGGTTAAAGCCATACGGTTGCAGCCGTGTGGCTTTTGTTTTAACTTCTCCGGCCGATCCCGTAATATTCAGCCGTCTCTGCAAAAAAAATAGGATGTGTTGGATGTGAATAGCATTTTATTTCAGGATTAGTTTGGTTACTGCCTATTAAAAAGCATCTTAAGGCTCACTCGCAGGAGCCGCCCGTTATCAGGGCCTTATCTCCTTCTATAGTATAGGAAGCCCCTATCATTTCGGAAATTATCCTCAATACCGTACCGAGGTCCTCTTCATTCAGGAATGACGCGGTAATACGGCATTTCATGGCTTCCGCATGCGTGAAGGCAAGCGCTACGCCATAATGCTCTCCAACCAGCCTGCCTGCTTCCTCCAGGTCGATATTATCGAAAACCAGGCAGGTTTTTTTCCATGCAATTTCTTCCTCTGCGCTTAGCAGAACGGTGTTGTATTGTTGAGTTTCGGTATCTACAATGATCTGCTCGTCCGGCCTGATCTGCGCGTAGACCCGGTCGCTGCCGCCTACCTCTACGAGGCCCCGGGTTACGGTTACCACTACTTCCTTCTGCTTCGCGCTCACGTTGAAGGCTGTTCCCAGCACACGGGTAATAATCGAGCCTGTATGGACCAGGAAAGGCTTTTCCGGGTCATGCGCAATGTCAAAATAGGCTTCGCCCGTCAACGCTACTTCCCGCGACCCGCTTTCAAAAGAACCGGGCAAATAGCTGAGCTCAGAGCCGTCATTCATCAGCACGCTGCTGCCATCGGGGAGGTAGAAAAACTGTTTCCCCTTAATGACCAGCGACTCATTATCTTCGCTTTTGAAATTAACTTCTCCCGTGGTCCGTAGCTCCCGGCCGGTATCCGGTGCTATGAGCCATAAAACCGAACCCAGCGCCAGGAACACCGCTGCAGCCCATCCCCACCACCATCTCATAATGATTTTAGCCTTCCCGGAAGCCGGGCCAAGAATATTGACAAGAATTTCCTGCCGCGTCTTATCGGGTAGGTTTTCAATTCCCACATCGGTACGAAAGTGCATGTCGAGCCATTCACGGAAGCGCTCTTCAAAGCCATTTTCGGTTAGCAGTTGAAGCTCTTTCTTTTCCTGGCTGGAAGCTCTGCCCGACAGGTACGTAGCCATAAGACGATCAAATCGCTCCAGCCGGCTTTGATAAAAATCGTTCCGGCCGTCTCCGGTGCTTTCGGCGCTCATCAGTTTCTTTGTTTTCTTCTACGAAATAGAATATCCAGGAACCGGCTATTGCTCCCTAACCATACATGTCTTCCGAAAACAGGGAAGGGGGCAGATTTTTTTTATTTTTTTCCGGCCGGTTAATTGAAGAGGATAAAAAGCCAGAGGAAAGTTTCTGTTTTCAGAACAGGCTCGAGCAGGGTGCGCAGGTAGCGCAGGATACGTTTCATATGAGATTTGACGGACAAACGCGAGAGGTTCAGTCTCCGGGCAATTTCTTCGTGGCTCAGGCCTTCTTCCCTGGCCAGGCGGAAAATCTCTCTCTGGCGATCGGGTAGCCTTTCCAAGGCTTTTTGCAGCAGGTTTTCATACTCGTTTTCCTGCATCATGCGTTCGATCGCATTCTCGGACTGAGTACGTAAGCTCAGCTCCTTTACAATTTCCGTGAATGTGGATTTCTGCCGGTAAGCGTCATAAACCTGCTTTCTCACCATTCCATGAAGATATGCGCCGAAACTCAGCACTTCCGTCATTTTCTCCCTCCTCAGCCAGATGTCCATGAAAATATCCTGTACAACTTCCTCGGCGAGTTCTTTTGAATCAAGAAATTTCAGCGCCACGCTGTAGACTCTGGGGCTATATTCGTCGAAGACCTGCACAAAAGCTGATTCGCTTCCATCGGCTAATTCACCCAGAATCTCTCTTTCATCAAATAGTTTCCGCGTAGCCATGATCAGGAACGAAGGTGTGTCCGCTAAAGGTCAGTAAAGCTGCAAAGCTATGCATTGCCTTATTTAAAGGCAAAGTTATCATAAATTTTTCCACTATTTCGTCGGTCAGAGGCCGGGCAGCTCCACGTAATATTCTTTTGCCCGCCTTGATTCCTCACGGGCAGCTTCCGTTTCACCGTTTTTTTTCAGAAGCTCCGACCTGTACCGGTGGCATTGCGCCGCCAGGTATGAGTCTGGGAAGGATCGGGCCGATCGGGTAAAAAGAGACAGCGCCCGGGCGGAAGAGGCGGAATCTGCATGTTTCGTTAATGAAAGCGCTTCATAGAAATCCTGTTTCCATCGCTTCGCTACCGGGCTCATCCGTTCGGCTTCCTGGAATACCCTGAAGGGAGGTATCCCGGCGACGACCGAGTTCTTTTCGGCTATTGCGGGGACGGGCCGGCTGAAAAACAATTCAAGCGCTTTCAGATAGGCGCGGGCTTCCTCCAGGTTGTGCGCTTTGCTTTTCAGCAGTTGTTCCTCCTTTGCATTGCTGAAAAAGGAAGCTTCTGCCAGCACCGCCGGTATCCCGTAGGTATTCCGCAGCACGGAAGCTCCCGCTTCGGGGAAGATAGTAAAATCGGATGCCAGCGAGGCAAAATTGCCCTCTTCCGAAACCTTTCCCTTGTATAGTGTCGTTACAAATTCCTTTGCAAGGAGTTTGCCGAATAATACCCCGGCCTGGTTTTCCGATGCATGACCATGAAAGTAAATGATGGGGAAATTGACGGAGGAGTCGGCGGTTGCGTTGTGATGGATGGAGATAAAGATATCGGAGCCGGCTTCCACACAGATTTTTGAGCGGTCGGGCAGCGGTACAAACACGTCTTCTGTCCTGGTCATCACGACCCTGGCGCCTTTGTCTTCGAGCATCTGCTTCAGGAAAAGGGCAACCCTGAGGTTGATCCATTCCTCTCGTTCTCCGCCGGGCCCCACGCGATAGCTGTCGGTAGAGGCAGTCCCGCCGTGGCCGGGATCAATACAGATAATTTTACCGGCAAGAGGGTTTCCCGCTTTTTTTTGAGCGAAAAAGGAAATTCCCGGGCAGATGAAAAGTAGGAGTGCAACAAAAGATAATGTCCTGTGCATGTTAAAGGGCTATGTTTCCGGTGAGGCTTTATCTGCAGAAAATTAAGAAAATGTTGCCGGATCCGCAGAAAAGATTGCCCGGAAAACAAAAAATGAGAGCGTTGTGAACAGCCCTCATTTCGATGATAAGATGTTTTAGCCCGTTAATTTATTACGATCAGCGTCTTCCTGTATTGTTGTCCGCTGCGGGTGGTAAAATGCAGCAGGTATGTCCCGGCAGGCCAGTTCGAGGTTTCGAGCGATGTGCTTTCTTCAAATTCGGCACGGCGCTGCTCTATACCGAGGCTGTTGTAAACCTTCAGGCTGACAGCTTCCTTCCCGGGCGTTTTTACGGTAAGCGCTCCGTTGACGGCCGGGTTAGGGTATAGCGATATCATCTCACCGGGGCGATCCGCTTCGATAGACCGGATGACCGAGAATTCTGTCTTCCCGTCAGCGCCTGTAATGCCCAGACGGTAATATATGACCTGTCTGCCGGTCGCCGGGTCTTCATCCCGGAAGAGGAACCTGTGCCGGTCGCTGACCGCCGGGATCCGGTGTATCGTTTCAAATCGGTACCCGCTGTAAGACCGTTGTATTTCGAATACGGCGCCGTCTTCGTGATCGGCGATTTCCCACCGGAGATCTACGACAGTTTCATTACGGGTTGCAGTGAAAGAGACGAGCGTGATGGGGAGATCGTTGTCGCACGGGTCGAATGTTACGGTAGCGCGTGTGCTTTTGCCCGGGCTGCCGTATTGCCCGTCTACGGAAGCAAACGACACCTCGGCATCGCCCGACGAGGAAAGTGTCCATTCGCTGATGTCGTTTGTTCCCAATCCGGCTTCGCGGACCCACGCGCTGTGCTCATGGGTTCTGGGAGTGCCGGGGAAATTCTGATCGCCGAATGTCAGCTGGTCGACCAGGACGCCCTCGGCATCGAAAAGATTGATCTCGTCGTTCCTGCCGAGATTGGTGCTGTTGTTGCCAATAATTTTTACCTGTGAGCACAGGTTCCAGTGTGCCCTGAAATCTTCTGCTGAAGATTCCGAGAGGATCACCGATTCGCCCGGCTGGATGATCCCGAAGGCGCTGAGGCTGACCGTACCCGGGACGGGGTTGTCATCATCGAAGCTCCACCCGGTCATATCGACCGGCACATCGCCTACGTTGGTAAACTCTATAAATTCAGAACCGTTGTACATGTATTCCGTGATCCGGATGGAAGGAGCTGCTACCAGGGCCGTCCCGGCGATTACAGACCATAGGGTTGCTGAAAAAAATGCGAACAGCGTTTTCTTCAGTCTGCCGGCGTCATACTTGCGGGCCGGAGCCTTGCCCGGGAGTTTGGAAAAGGTATCAAATGTAGTAGTCTGACTCATACCAACTATTGGATAGGGTTAAGGCCGGGGTTCAGCCGGCTGAACATTTTTAAACCAGTAAAAATTGGAAGCGTATATAAAGCCAATATTATCAGTAAGTTAACAAATTAATACGAGCTTCCGGATAAATAAGGTATAAAAAATATCCCGGGGAGAAGCAGGGCACCTGCTTCTCCCCGGGATATCTGATTCCCGATATGGTTGCCTAAGCTACTTCTTCAGGCTTTTTACGGAACCATTTGTCCCGTATTCTTTCGTTAACATAGTACATACACGGCACCAGCACCAGGGTAAGCACGGTTGAGAATGTAAGCCCGAAAATGATCGTCCAGGCAAGGATATTCCAGAACACCGCGCTTGGTCCGCCGATGATCAGGTCCGGGGAAAGATCGCGGAACAGGCCGACAAAATCGACCGTAATACCGAATGCCAGCGGTATCAGCCCCAGCACTGCGGCTGAAGCGGTCAGGAGAACGGGCGTGAGCCTTATCGCCCCTCCCTCGATGACGGCTTCGCGCATCGGAACGCCGCGGTCTCTCAGCTCATCGATAAACTCTATCAGCAGGATACCATTCTTCACCACTATACCGGCGAGAGCGATCATCCCTACCCCTGACATGATGATAGAGAATTCCTTGTTGAAAATCACGAATCCGAGGAACACGCCTATGAGGGAAAGCAGGATGGTGAAGAAGATAATAAAAGGTTTCACCACCGAGTTGAACTGCGTAGCCAGGATCAGGTAGATCAGCAGCACCGCTCCTAAAAATGCAGTTCCCAGGAAGGCCATGGACTCAGCCTGTTCCTCCTGTTCGCCGCCCATGGAAATGGTATAGCCGTTGGGGATTTCCATCCCTGATATGAGCTGGTTGATCTGTCCTACAATGATGTTTGCATTATATCCCGGCACCACATCCGAGCCCAGGGTTACGATTCTCCGCTGATCCTTCCGGTTGATCTGGCTGAAAGTAGTCGAGTATTTGATATCGGCAACCGAGGTAATGGGCACCTGGCGAAGCGCTCCGCCCATGTTCATGTCGCGATATACGATGTTGAGGCTTAAAAGCTTCTCGATGTTCTCGCGGTCGTCTTTTTTGAGGCGCAGCATGATGGGATACTCGTCCTTGTCATCCCGGAACTTGGAAATTTCAAGCCCGAAGAGGCTGGTACGGATCGCCATTGCTACCTGCTGCGAGCTGATCCCTTCCCGCTGGGCCTTTTCCCTGTCGATATCGATGATGATCTCCGGCTTGTTGGTGACAAGGTCGGAACGCAGCTGGTCTATACCTTCTATGCCCGACTGCTCGATCAGCTTCAGCACGTCCTTTTCGAGCTTCTGAAGCACATCAAATTCGTCGCCGGTAATTTCGATAGAGATCGGCTTCCCGGTAGGAGGGCCTACCGCTTCTCTCTCTACCGATATTTCCGTTCCGGGAATATTGATGACCGCATCCCTGATCTTATTCAGGATGACTTCGGTAGACTTGCCGCCCCTTTCGGTACCGTACACAAAGGCTACGGTTACCTTAGACTTGTGGGGAGTGGCCGAGCGGTCGGGATTGTACGGGTCGCCCGCATTTTTACCTACGTTCGCAATCACGGAGTTGACGATGCCCATGGCGTCTTCTTTCTCAAGGACATCGAATACCCGTTGCTCAATAATCCGGGTAAGCGAATCCGTCACGGCAGCGTCGGTACCGACCGGCATTTTGTTGTATACATATACGTAGTCAGGGTCCCCGCTCGGGAAAAATACCACTTCGGGCTTGGCGATTGCCACGATAAAGAAGGTCAGGAAAAACAAACCCACCATACCGACGATTGCCCAGATCGGCCTCCATCCCACGAGCAGCCACCTGATCAGGCTCCCATACCCGTTTTTAAGCGCGGGCAGGAGCTTTTCCTGGAACGGAAGCAGTACTTTCGGGGTAAGAAAATAATGGTTGAAAAGGAAAAGGATCAGGATAAAGATCAGGAAATTCCCGATCCCCCGGTCAATCAGGTAGCCCAGCAGGGCGCCGGCCACGAGGATAATGACAGGACGCCTGATACTTTTGAAGCTGAAATCGTAGTTGGCCTGTTCTTCTGCATGCCTGCCCATAAACGAAACCGCGAATACGGGGTTCATGACGTACGCTACGAACAGCGAAGCGCCCAGCGTAATGATCAGGGTGAGCGGCATGAATTTCATGAATTCACCGACGATCCCGACCCAGAACAACAGGGGTACAAAAGGGGCGATGGTGGTAAGCGTTCCTGACAATACCGGGACAAACACTTCTCCGGCTGCCGCTTTTACCGCCTGCTGGATGGTCCAGTCTTTATGCTGATTGAACAGCCGGTGCGTATTTTCGATCACGACGATGGCGTCGTCCACCACCAGCCCTATCCCCAGCAGGAATGCAAAGAGGACGATGGTATTGAGGGTAAAGTCGGTGCCGAATATGGGGCCTATGATCGGCATCAGCACGAAGGCTACCAGGGCCGAAAGCGGTACCGCCATCGCAACGAATATGGCATCGCGCACGCCCATGAAAAACATCAGCACGCATACTACGAAAATAAAACCGAGTATCACGGTGTTGATCAGGTCGTGGATGTCGGCGCGCGTCTGCACCGACTGGTCGGCGGTGATCTTGATATCCAGCGCCTCGGGGAAGCGGTTTTCCCGATATTCTTCGATCACTTCCTGTATCTTGTCCGACGCATCGACCAGGTTTTCGCCCGATCGCTTGATGACGTTAAGCGTTATAACGGATTTCCCGTCGAGACGGGCAAAGTCCTGCTGCTCCTCAAAGCTGTCGGTTACTTCCGCCACGTCTCCCAGCCGTATCACCGCGCCTGTCGCGCTGCGGATACGCATGTTGGCCATTTCGTTTACATCGGTATACTCACCCTTCACACGCAGGGTCCTTCTGACGCCGTACACGTTCAGCTCACCCCCGGAAATGTTGATGTTTTCTCCCTGGAGGGCTGCCTGGATGTCATAGAACGAAAGCCCTAAAGCCTGCATTCTCGGCAGGTCGACGTTGATCTGTATCTCGCGGTTGAGCGCGCCCAGTATATCGACACGGGTAATCTCGGGCAGCGCTTCGATGCCGTCCTGGAGATCTTCGGCAAATTCCTTCAGCTGTTTCAGGGAGAAATCCCCCGCCATATTGACGTTCATGATAGGGAACTCCGAGAAATTGACATCCTGGGCCGTCGGACCAGCATCCAGGTTCTGCGGGAGATCGCTTTTGGACTTGTCGATCGCGTCGCGGACCCGCTGGAGCGCATCTTCCACGCGAACGGTAGGGACAAACTCCACGAGGATCACGGAGACGTCCTGCAGGGCGTTGGATTTTATTCTCTTTACACCGTTGAGCGATTTAAGCTGTTTTTCGATCGGCTTGTTGATCGTATTTTCGATGTCGGCGGGCGCAGTTCCGAAATAGACCGTGTTGATATATATCTGCGGGATCTTGATATCGGGAAACTGCTCTTTGGGCAGGTTGTTGTAAACCATAAAGCCCGCAAGCGCGATGATGAATGTGAAAATGTAGACCGTGGTCCTGTTTTCCACACACCAGTTCGTAAAGCCCAGGGTTTTGTATTCGTGAAATTTCATACAAGTCTATATATTTAATGGTCTCAGTCAGGAAAGGCCGCGGGGCTAGTACGATACCGCCTGGCCGTCGACCACCTCCTGGTAACCCTGTGTAATCAGCATATCACCTGCTGTCAGCCCGCTCAATATTTCAATTTTGCCGTTATAGGAGAGCCCGGTCTCCACTACCCTGGCTTCTGCTACCTTTTCGTTCCCCCTGGCAACCGCTACGAACACAACCTTCCCTTTTTCAGTATTCTGTACGAGGTTCTGGTCGACTACCAGCGCGTCTTTGCGCGTGGCGTCGTTGACCTGCACCTGCGCCATCATATTAGGCTTCAGGTCTTTGGTAGCCGGAAGGTTGGCCTCGATCGTAAATGTGCGGGAAAGTGGATCGACTGTCGTGCCCACGAACGATATCCGGGCGGTATACTCCCGCTGCAGGTCAGGGAACTTCACAATGACCTCGTCGCCTTTTTTGACGCTGGCTGCATAGGAGTCGGCAATTTTAGCCACTACTTTAAGATTGGAGAGGTTGACTACCCTGACGACCCCGAGCCCAGGCTGGGCCATCTCGCCTATCTTGATGTTGACAAGGTCGACGGTACCGGCGATCGGCGAGGTAATATTGGACTGGGAAAGCTGCGTTTGAAGCGTGACCAGCTTCTTTTCAAGCGCTTCTTTGTTGTTTTTTGCCTGCAAATACTGGATCTCCGTCCCTATTTTCTGGTCCCAGAGCGATTGCTGCTTTTCAAACAGGGTATTAACTAGCGCAAGCTGGGTTTTCAGTTCTTCGATGCTTTCGCGCAGGATGCTGTCGTCGACCTTGGCGATGGTCGACCCGACATTGACAAAATCGCCTTCCTTTACATACATGGCCGTCACGGCGCCCGGTGCTTTGGGTGTGACCAGCACACTGTTTTTAGCGTCGACAGTGCCCTGCAGCTCGATGTAACGCTTGAATTCCCGGGGCTGCAGAGGGCTTACGGTAACGAGCTTCACCCTGCTTTCGGCTCTCTTTGTGGTATCCAGCTTCGCGATCTCGGCTTCCAGGGTTTTGATCTGCTGCCCGATCTCTGTCTGCTGGGTTTTCAGGTTTGCCAGTTCTTCTTTTTTAGCTTCCAGCCCTTCCTTTTTGGAGCCTCCGCAGGCGGCAAGGAGTACGACAACAGGCAGAATTATGGTTTGACGTAACATAAGTTTTCGTGAATTATTGTTTGAAGGAGATCCATACGGACCTGCCCTTGAGGATTATTTTTGTGAAGTATAAAGCTCTCCGCGCGCTTTCTGAAGGTCTACCTTCGCGATCAGCAGGTCATAAAGCGCGGCAAAATAGTTGGTCTGCGCCTCCTTGAGCGACGACTCGGCATTGATTACCTCGATATTGGAGCCTACACCTTCCTGGTACTTGATTTTCGAAACCCTGACTACTTCTTTAGCCAGGTCGATGTTGCGTTGGTGGGTTACGAGCGCTTCTAGCGAGTTGGTCAGGTTTATATTGGCCTGCTTTACCTCGAGGTCTATCGACTGTTCCAGCAAGGCGCGGTTATTGTTGATTTTATCGAGTGCAATACGCTTCTGCTGTAGCTGGTAGTGCTTGGACATACCGTCAAAGATCGGGAGCTGGAGATTGAGGTTAAACGCAGCGTTGTTGTACCATCTGGAAAAAAAGAGCTCTCCGAACAGCGTCCGCCCGTTGTTGTGACCATATCCGAGCGAGGCAGTGACAACCGGGAGGTAACCGCTCCTGATATTCTGGATATCAAGGTTGGCAAGCTTGCCTTGGGTAGAAAGGAGGGAATGCTCGATCCTGTTGGCATAAACAGCCTGCCCCTGGTCGTCTGTCAGAGATCTGAATTCATCCAGGCTGAGATTGGGATCCAGCTTGTCGGTAAGCGTAATCGCCGAACCCTGTGACATTCCCATCTGGAACTTCAGCAAAGCCTTGCTCAATTCGATCAGGTTGGCAACTTTCTGTTTTTCCGTTACCAGGTTGTTCCGCTGCACCTCTATCCTGTCGATATCGATCTTTTCGACAAATCCGGTCTCGTACAACGCCTTGGTCTCCCGAAGCATGGTGTCGAGCCGGGCGATATTGAGATTGAGGATTTCCGATTGCTGCTCGGCTACCTGGACCGAATAATAGGCTTTGTGTACTGCTTCGGCCACGCTGACAGCAGTTTGCTCCACTCCTTTTTGCGCCAGCTCCCGGAAGGTTGCCGCCGCCCGCAAGCCTACAAAATAGGAGCCGTTGAACAGCAACTGGTTCCAGGTGACGCCAAACATCCCTGTGTTTTTGATGCCGAAGTCAATTACCATAGGAGGTGCATCTTCCGGCATTCCAGGGGTGAACGTATTAGCTGGCACAATGAACTTCTGGATAATGATGTTGTTGGTATACCCAAAATTCCCGCTTAGCTGCGGCAGTCCTATCGCCCGGGTTTCCCCGATTTTGGCCTCGGCTGCTACGGTCTCGAGCCGTGCATTGCGGACATTGATATTTTGCTGGATGGCATACTGGACGGCTTCCTCGAGCGAGAACGCTTCCTGCGCCGTCACCGGCTGCATCGCGGCCAGGAAAGCCGTAATGACAAGCAGACAGTAATGATGAGATTTCATATAATTTAATTTTATGATAGATCAGCCGGTTACCATAGATAGTGAACCGGAACGATGTTGGAATTGTTACCAGGTCCCTGACGGGAGCGGATTCGGCCTTGCCCGGAGATTATCGTAACCGGACTGCCAGGTAGATGTAGCTCTTGAATGACATAGTAATATTGGATTTGTATTTTTTGTGGTGACGGATAAGCGGGCTTTTTACTTTTCCAGCCCGTAAAGTTTTCAAATTATTTTTTTCTTTACAAGGTATGGAAGTTATTTCTTGTCCTATGACAAGATGAATCTGCAAGGTTTTCAGCGCTTTCCCTGCAAGCGGCGGTCCTGGCGCCACGAGGTTTGGCAAGTTGGTGCAAGAAAGAACAGGTGTTTGCATTTTTTTTATATAAACTATGTTAGAGAAAAGTAGATGGCGCCTGTATTCCCGATCTTTCAGACCTACTCCTGCCAGGGCTGAAGGCGGGGTAAAAGGCTCCTGGAAGGACCAGGCGGGGATCGTTAAAAGTAAAATGTTTCACATTTGTAAAATTTGGTATTTATATCCAATTTCGAGCTCTTTTTTGACGGGTGGTAAAAGAAGGTGACCGAGGCGCCGGCAAGGCGGCTCAACGGTATTTTTTGAAAGTGTTTTTTCGTCTTTTTAGATTTAGATAGCCAATGAAAAGTTACATTGATCTGATTCAGCAGTCCTTTGAGTTTCCCACGATGGAGTTCAACGTGGAAGATAACCAGTTGCTGTTCAACAATGTACCGTTGATGGATATCATCAACGAGCACGGTACACCGCTGAAGCTGACCTATTTGCCGAAAATAGGAGAACATATCGAAAATGCCCGGATGTTGTTCCGGAATGCCTTTAAACGGCACAATTACAAAGGGACTTATACCTATTGCTATTGTACCAAGTCTTCCCACTTTAGTTTCGTGCTCGAGGAAGCTTTAAAGCATAATATCCATATTGAGACGTCGTCCTCTTTCGATATCCCCATCATCAGGGAGCTGTACAGGACAGGGCATGTCAACAAATCGACCTTTATCCTGGCCAACGGTTTCAAGAGGCCACTTTATACACAGTACCTCAGCGAGCTCATAAACGAAGGCTTCAACGCCATTCCCATTCTCGATAACCTGAAGGAAATCGAAGAATATGAACAGCTGACAAACGCCGAAACGGTCAATTTCGGGATCCGGATTGCCACCGATGAGGAGCCGAACTTCGCTTTTTATACCTCCCGGCTTGGTATACGTTACAACGATGTGCTTTCTCTTTACAGGGACAAGATCGAACCTAATCCGCGCTTTAACCTGAAGATGCTTCACTTTTTTATCAATACGGGCATCAAAGACAGCGCCTACTATTGGAGTGAGCTTACCCGGTTTATGTTCAAATACTGTGAAATGCAGAAAATTTGCCCGGAACTGGATTCGATCGATATCGGCGGCGGGCTGCCTATCCAGACTTCCCTGACCTCCAATTACGATTACCAGCAGATGGTAGACGAAATCGTGGAGAACATCCAGTGGATATGCAATAAAAACAACGTACCGGTTCCCCATATCTTCACCGAATTCGGCAGCTATACCGTAGGAGAGAGCGGGGCGGTCATCTACAAGGTCATCGACAAAAAGCTGCAGAACGATAAAGAGCTGTGGTATATGATCGACGGCTCTTTTATCACCCACCTGCCCGATTCATGGGGGATGAACCAGAAATATATCATGCTCCCGATCAACAACTGGGATAATCCTTACCAGAAAGTCAACCTGGGCGGCCTGACGTGCGATTCGCAGGATTTTTACAATACCGAAATGCATAGCGCGGATCTGTATCTCCCGATCTTCACCGAAGATGAAACGCAGTATATCGGTTTCTTCCATACCGGCGCCTACCAGGAGTCGCTGGGCGGGTATGGCGGGATTCAGCATTGCCTTATCCCTGCACCGAAACACGTGCTGATCGACCGCGATGAAGAAGGGGCGATCGTGACAAGAGTTTTTGCCGACGCGCAGGACAGTGAATCGATGCTGAAGATCCTGGGCTACGGCAGGGACCGTGGTTTCCAGGAAAAAAAGGTCGAAATTCCCAGGGAACTTCCCGCGGTTAACGGGGAGAAGGAAAAGCTGCAATCAAAAAGCGGCAGTAAAAAGCAAGTAATTCAAAAATAAAACGTTAGTATTGAGATGGCTACCGGCTATCAGCCGTCAGAAATCAGCTATAGAATATCGACGGACTCATATTTATCCCGATTTACCCAGATGAAAAAGGCAGTACTTTTACTGGCGCTGGCAGGGTTTATGGCGCTTGGCGCCTGTTCCCGCAAAACCTGTCCTGCATATAGCAGCATTCAGAATGCGGATGTTTCTGCGAGCAGGCCTGCAGTTTAACCGGCGTTTTCCAATATTACTGCTACGGCCTCCTGAAAACAGGAGACCTTATAAGCAGCCTTTGTTTGCTTCCCGGCCCTTCCAAGGAGAATGGTCCGGATACCCGCTTTAATCCCCGCTTCGATATCCCGCTCGCTATCCCCGATCATCCATGAGCCGGCCGGGTCGATTTTGTATTTCGCCATAGCCCTTTCAATCATCAGCGAGCCGGGTTTCCTGCTCAGCGATCGGGTAGTATAATCGTCGTGGTGAGGTGCAAAATAGAGATCGTCCAATACGCCGCCGTATTCCTCATTCATCCTGCTATGTATGGCATTGACTTCGGCGCCGGTATAGAAGCCTTTGGCTATTCCTCCCTGGTTGGTGATTACGACCAGCAGGTACCCTGCTTTTTTTAGCTGTAAGAGGCTTTCTTTGACACCTTCGGGAAACTGAAGCAACTCCGGCTGAAAGAGATAACCGTCGAGATCCTGGTTCAGGACGCCGTCACGGTCGAGAAAGACACATTTATTCACAGCCCGTTACAGATTTTTTCGCTTCAGCTCTTTAACCGCGTGATCTGCAGCCCTTGCAGTGAGCGCCATATAGGTGAGCGATGGGTTTACGCAGGATGCCGATGTCATGGAAGCTCCGTCGGTGACAAACACATTTTTAGCCGCATGGACCTGGTTGAATGCGTTGAGCACGGAAGTCTTCGGATCGCGTCCCATACGTGCCGTCCCCATTTCGTGGATGGCCATGCCAAGGTAAGACCCCCTGTCGTAAGTACCTACGTTCTTTACACCCGAGCGCTCAAGCATTTCGGCGGCATCGTTTTTCATGTCTTCCCGCATTTTGTGCTCGTTTTCGCGGAGATCCGCATCAAAAACTACTACCGGCATCCCGAACTTGTCCTTTTTCTCTTTGTTGAGATACATCCTGTTTTCGTGATAGGGGAGCGTTTCACCGAAGCCGCCGAAGCCTATTGTCCAGCTCCCGGGCCTGGTAAGCGCCTCCTTGAATTCCGCTCCGAAAGAATGCTCGGCGATGTTACGCTGCCATCCCTGCCGGCTTCCTCCGCCCTGGTAGCCGAAACCCCGCAGATAGTCACGTTTATCATTTCCTATATTCCGGTACCTCGGGATATAAATGCCGTTGGCGCGGCGGCCAAAGTAATAGGTGTCCAGCCCGCCTTCCCAGGTACCGCTGGCGCCTGTCCGGAAATGATGGTCCATCAGGTTATGGCCCAATTCACCCGAATCGTTTCCTAACCCGTTGGGAAACCGGTCGGAAGTCGAGTTGAGAAGTGTCACGGTAGAGCCGATAGCCCCTCCGCAGACGAAGACAATTTTAGAGAAAAACTCTTTCTCCTCCAGCGTTTGGGTGTCAACTACTTTTACTCCCTTGGCCTTTTGAGAGCTATTGTCATAAATGATGCTGCTGACGAGCGAGTGGGGGCGAAGCGTCAGCCTGCCCGTTTTGACGGCGGCGGGCAGCGTGCTCGATTGGGTGCTGAAATAGGCGCCGTAAGGACAGCCGAGGGAGCAAAGGTTGCGGTACTGGCAGGAAGCCCTGCCCTGGTCGAGCTGTATTTTGGACGCCTTTGAAAGGTTGGCGACCCGGCCGATGGTCATGGTACGCCCGGGGAATTCTTTTTCCAGCCGCTTGCGGACCTCTTTTTCTACATAATACATATCCATCGGTGGGAGGAACTCGCTGTCAGGCAATTGAGGCAGGCCCAGCTTTTCACCCGAAATACCTACGTGCTTTTCGACGTAGCTGTACCAGGGAGCTATATCCTTATAGCGGATCGGCCAGTCTACGGCAATA
This sequence comes from Spirosomataceae bacterium, assembly GCA_037191015.1. Classification (GTDB taxonomy): domain Bacteria; phylum Bacteroidota; class Bacteroidia; order Cytophagales; family Spirosomataceae; genus Ravibacter. The sequence goes on along the minus strand of JBBCKD010000032.1, from coordinate 67,540 downwards.
CCGTCTTTCAGGTTCGCTTCGAAATCTAGATCGCTCCAACGGTATGACTGCCGTCCCCACATGATGGATTTGCCGCCTACGATATCTGGACGAAACCAGTCGAATCGCTTCTTCTCCTCGTACTGGGAATCCATATCATTCATCCAGTACTTTTCGGTCATTTCATTATAAGGATAATCCCTGGAGAGGAACGGGTGGGTTTCCTTCTGCTTGACGGTGAGCCTGCCATTGTATTGCTTTTCCCACGGCGCTCTCATGGCGTTTTCGTAGCCTGCTACGTGCTCAAGAGGCTTGCCTCTCTCGAGCATCAATACTTTCAGGCCTTTTTCGGTAAGCTCCTTGGCGGCCCAGCCTCCGGAAACCCCCGAACCGATTACGATCGCGTCGTAGGTAATGTCTTTTATTGCGTCAATATTGAGATACATCGGTCAACTTTCAGGTTAAAAAAATGGTAAAAAGTCGCGGACTAAAGCGCCCAGGTTTTTTGCTCCGGCTTCAGCGGGTAGGAACCTTCAAACCTCCCCGGTACGGGCAGGTAATCCAGCGCCTGTGTAGCGCCGATCTCGGAGGTGAAATAGCCGGTGACGACGAGGCCTTTTATCTGGCCGAAGAATTTTTTATCGTCTGCTTCCGTATCCCTGATGATCTGTATCTTTTGCCCGGGTGAAAGGGCGGCAAAGCTCTTGCCGAATTTGGCGGAAGATCTTTTTTCCACGCCGTCGAGACCGGCATAAAACTCATCCTGCTCGTTTTTTTCGAAACAGTCCCGTACGACCCGTACGATGAATTTCTCCGCGCCGGCTTCCTTCGCGCCGGGAGTGGAGGTAGCGGGAATAATCACGTCCGCTATCTCGGCGATGAGCGCCTCCTGCTGCGGACTATACTCCACCGACGGACCGAAATAGGTTTTCTGCCCCATGGCGCCTGCCGCAAGCGGCTCGGTAAAGGCCACGCCCAGGATGGCCGAGAGCCGGTAAATAACTTCTCTCCGGTTAATATTGGTCATATTGTCTTGAAAATATTAAAGCTTGTATCATTGTGAATTACAAATAAAACTTTCAATACTACCTAATTTGAAGAATGTGTCAAAGCCCGGGTATTTATCCCGGCTTTATTTATAAAGAGTATAAAACAGTTTGACCGATTATGTTTACCTTTCCGGTTTTAGCTTTTTAACGCATGAAAACCTATGTCGGCGTGTTGGCGCTTCTTACGGGAACAGCAGCATGCAATCAATCATACAAAATGGACAAGCAACCTTACGAATGGCCGGAAGGAGTTACACCCCCCGTAGCAGAAATTATCCCTCACACGCGTATTTTACACGGAGACACCGTTACAGACAATTACTACTGGATGATCGATTATTTTAAAAACGGTCCTCACAGCGATAAGGTCATCGGTTACCTGGAGGCTGAAAATGCGTACCTTGACGAAATGATGAAAGGTACGGAGCCCTTTCAGAAATCGTTGTTTGAAGAGATGAAGGGACGGATCAGGGAAAAGGATGAAAGTGTCCCGGTATTCAAAAACGGCTACTATTATTATTCAAGGACAGAAGACGGACAGCAGTATTTTAAATATTGCAGGAAAAAAGGCACGTTGGATGCTCCCGAAGAGATACTTGCGGATGTCGACCGGATGGCCGAGGGGCATGCGTACTATTCTGCGGTAGGGTTTAATATAAGCCGGGACAACCGGCTGATGGCTTTCGGTGTCGATACTGTTTCCAGAAGACAGTATACGATCCATATCAAGAACCTGGATACCGGCGAGATCTACCCGGAGCGTATCGCCAATACTTCGGGCGGGTCGGTTTGGGCCAACGATAACAAAACGCTTTTCTATACGGCCAAAAATGAGCAGACGCTGCTAAGCGAGAAGATTAAACGGCATGTGCTGGGCGCGCCCGCAGACGACGACGTGACGGTGTATCATGAGAAGGATAACACCAACTATATAGGCGTGGGAAAATCAAAGGAGGGAAACCACATTTTCATAGGGTCGTCGGGAACATTGTCGTCCGAATACCGCTTTATCAACGCCAACGACCCGGGCGTGGAATTCAAGGTTTTTGCCCCGAGGAGAAAGGACGTCCTGTACAGCGTGACGCCGCTGGAGGACAGGTTCCTTATTCTTACCAACTGGAATGCACGTAATTTCAGGCTGATGGAGTGCCCCCCGGATAAGACAGATCCTTCGGAATGGAAGGAGGTGATACCTCACCGGGAGGATGTGCTGTTGTCTGAAATAGACGTTTTTATCGGTTATACGGTTCTCACCGAGCGGAAAAACGGGCTGGTACAGATCCGTATTATCAACAGGGTAAATAACGACGACCACTATCTCGACTTCGGCGAGCCGGCCTATGATGCCTATACGGGCGCCAATCCCGAGTACAACAGTGTTTCGCTCCGTTATCACTATACTTCGCTGATCACTCCCAACTCTACCTACGATTATGATATGCTCTCGCGGAAAAAGGAGCTGAAAAAGCAACAGGAGGTGCTTGGAGGGTATAACCCTGACGACTATACATCCGAGCGGCTTTACGCCGCTTCGCGCGATGGTAAAAAGGTGCCTGTATCGCTCGTTTACAGGAAAGGATACAAAAAGGACGGGGACGCCCCGCTGCTCCTGTATGCCTACGGGGCGTACGGGCACAGTATTGACGCCGGGTTCAGCAGCAGCCGCTTAAGCCTGCTGAACAGGGGATTCGCCTTTGCCATTGCACATATCAGGGGAGGAGAAGAGATGGGCCGGCACTGGTATGAAGACGGTAAAATGATGAACAAGAAAAATACCTTTAATGACTTTGTAGATTGTGCGAAATTCCTGGTCGACCTGAAATATACTTCTCCGGCTCACCTTTATGCCCAGGGAGGCAGTGCAGGAGGCCTTCTGATGGGAGCGGTGATCAACCAGGCGCCGGAGCTCTGGAACGGCGTGATCGCCGATGTGCCTTTTGTGGATGTCGTCAACACCATGCTTGATGAAAGCATACCGCTTACGACGAACGAGTTCGACGAATGGGGGAACCCGAAAGAAAAAGAGGCCTACGAGTATATAAAAAGCTACTCGCCCTACGAAAATATAGAAGCTAAGAGCTATCCCAACCTATTGGTGACTACCGGTTTGCACGACAGCCAGGTCCAGTATTTCGAGCCGGCCAAATGGGTGTCCAAGCTGAGGGCGACCCGCACCGGCAATAACCTGATCCTTTTCAAAACCAATATGGAATTCGGCCACGGAGGAGCTTCGGGAAGATTTGACTACCTGAAGGAAGTGGCACTGGAATATGCTTTCCTGTTTTCGCTCGAAGGGATTACGAAATAGCGGCGCCTGGTTTCCGGAGGTTTTTACGCCGGCTGCTGCCGGCAGACCTGGCGGCGCAACCGGGAAATACTGGTTTTAAAGATGCGGGTTTCATAACTTCGCGGGTTCCAAACATTAAAGGTTATATTTTGTGGCTTATCTGACCGACTCTATCAGAGATATCCTTCGTACTCCTAAAAATATTGTGGTAACGATGCACCGTGATCCGGATGCAGATGCGATCGGGTCTTCTCTGGGCTGGGCAGCATTCCTGAAGAAGATCGGCCACAGTGTGACGGTGATTAGTCCCACGGAAGTGCCCGGCAATCTTACCTGGCTGGATACAGGCTCCGATATCCTTAATTTTGAAGACAGGAAAGCAGGGAGGCCTCTATGCCTGGAAGCAATCGATGCCGCGGACCTGGTCTGCTGTCTTGATTTTTCGGCTATGGGACGGTTGAAAGACATGGCTGCTTTTATCAACCGGTCGAAAGCGCCTGTATTGGTAATCGATCATCATCTCGATCCCGAGCCGTTTGCTACATTCCTTATTTCGGATGTATCGGCTGCCGCTACGGCTCAGATCGTTTATTATTGCATATGCGAGTGCGATGCGTCACTGATGGATGAGGTTATAGCCGAGCGGCTCTACGCGGGTATTATGACGGATACGGGCTCTTTCCGGCACAACAATACTACCCGTGAAGTCCACCTTGCAGTGGCCGACCTGATGAAATACGGGGTGCAGGCCGATAAAGTACACCGGATGATTTTCGACAACAGCCCGTTGTCGCGACTGCAGATGCTGGGGCATTCATTGTCTACTATTACGGTTCTTCCCGAGTTCCGGACCTCCTATATGGTTTTGACCCACAAGACCCTGGAAGCATTTCATTCTTCGATAGGGGATACCGACGGCATTGTCAACTTCGGGCTTCAGGTAGAGGATGTTGTCATGACGGTGCTGTTTATCGAGCGCAGCAATGAAGTGAAAATTTCGTTCCGATCGGTAGACGATTTCTCGGTAAGGGAGCTTGCACACGCACATTTTGACGGGGGAGGTCATAAAAATGCTTCGGGCGGAAGAAGTAATTTAAGTTTATCAGCTACAATTGAAAAATTTTTAGGAATTTTGCCGCACTATCGGGAACAGCTCCGGGCTGTGAACAAGTAACCTTGAAAATCGGCATGGCCAGTCTGTTTTCCGGCAATCATAAGAGTTCGTGGCCGTTTTCCTGATCAAAATACAGTTCATAATTTATTTCCAATGATTTCAAAATTTACATCTTGCGCGTTACTGCTAACGACGCTGGCATTTCTGGGTTGTGACAGATATAAGACCAAGATTACCGATAGCGGCCTGAAATACCAGATACATGACCACAAGGAAGGAGAACGCCAGGTTAAAGTGGGGGATGTCGTTTCCTTCCATCTCGTTCTCAAAAACAGCGACGACTCGGTATTGAACGATACTTATAAAAGTAAAAACCCGATCAGGATGATGTACCAGCAGCCTGAGTTCAAGGGGAGCTTCGAAGAGGGGCTGGGAATGCTTTCCGTAGGTGACAGCGCGACTTTCTATGTAAACGCCGACAGCATGTTTGCAAAGATGAACCAGCCGCTTCCGCCTATTATCAAGAAGGGGTCCGACCTGATGTTCAGGGTGAAACTGCTGAATGCCCAGACTCCCGAGGAATTTCAGAAGGCCAGGGTAGACGAAATGGAATCCCAGAAGTCTGTTCAGGACGAGCTCATCAAAAAATATCTTGCTGACAGCAGCCTTGCCGCGAAAGCGACCCGCACTGAAACCGGTCTTTATTATATCGTAACCAGGCCCGGCGACGGGAAAAAACCTGCCGTTGGCGATAAGGTCAGCGTCCACTACGTAGGTTCCCTGCTGGACGGTACCGTTTTTGACGGCTCGCAGCTTCCGCAGCATGACGGGAAACCGCTCGAGTTTAACGTGGGATCCGGGATGGTGATACCCGGTTGGGACGAAGGATTGCAGGGGATGTCCAAAGGAGAGAAAGGGATTCTCATCATCCCTTCCGCCCTGGCTTACGGACCTGACGGCTCCGGGCCTATCCCGCCGAATTCAGTGCTGCGTTTCGACCTGGAACTGGTGGATTTCTCCGCTCCCGAAAAGAAATAGTTCTGACACTGCATACCAGTCCCCTGAGCGAAAGTTCAGGGGATTTTTTTATATTCCCGGAGGGGCTTACAAAATTTTAACCCGGATAAGTATGCGTACTTTATGTTTTGCAACCAATAACGCTCATAAGCTGAAGGAAATCCAGAATATCCTGGGCAACCAGGTAAAACTGCTTACCCTGGAGGAGATCGGTTGCTTTGAAGAGATTGAAGAACCTTTCGACACTATTGCCGCAAACTCGGAAGCGAAGGCCCGGTTTATATGGGAGAGGTTTAAAGTGGATAATTTTGCGGACGACAGCGGGTTGGTCATCCCGGCGCTGAACGGGGAACCCGGGGTGCGTTCGGCCCGCTATGCAGGGCCGGAAAGAGATGATAAGGCCAATATACGCCTGGTTTGGGAGCGCCTGGAAGGATTGGATACCAGCGCTTACTTCGTCACGGTGATCACGCTGATCATTGACGGTGAGACGCATGTTTTTGAAGGAAGAGCGCCGGGCAGGATCATTTTTGAGGAAAAAGGTGAAAACGGCTTTGGCTATGACCCTGTTTTCCTGCCGGAGGGATCTGACCGGACTTTCGCGGAAATGTCGCTGGACGAAAAATCCGGAATCAGCCACAGGGCTAAAGCTTTTAACAGGTTAAAAGAGTTTCTGGAGAGCAGATATTAGCTATCACCTAACACCTAATACCAGATATTATGGGAAATTACAATCAAAAGTCCTTCCTTGTGAACGGCACGGAGCCCTTCGATATAAAAAAGGCGCCAACCCGTATCAAGGATGTCTACGACGACAAAAAAGAATACGAAGAAATGCTTGCCGGGTCTATCAGGGACCTCGATGAAATGCAGAATATGATGTACGCCCATAACCGTTACGGGCTGCTGGTGATCTTCCAGGCGCTGGATGCGGCGGGTAAGGACGGGACGATCCGGCACGTGCTCTCGGGCGTGAACCCGGCCGGCATAAGGGTCGAAACATTCAAGAGGCCGACCTCTCTGGAGCTGGAGCATGACTACCTGTGGCGGACGACACGGAAGCTGCCCGAGCGGGGCACGATCACAATTTTCAACCGGAGCTACTACGAGGAAGTACTGGTAGTGAAAGTACACCCGGAGATACTGACGGAAACGCAGCTGCTTCCCGATGAGCTGAAGGCCGACGTCGGCAAGGTGATGGAAAACCGGTACAAAGACATCCGGAATTTTGAAAAGTACCTCTATCGCAACGGCATCCGGGTAGTGAAGTTCTTTTTGAATATATCGAAAAAGGAGCAGGCCGAAAGGCTCATCGAGCGGATAAAGGATCCTGGGAAAAACTGGAAATTTGAAGAAGGCGACGTTAGGGAGCGCGATTACTGGGACCACTACCAGAAGGCGTTTGAGGATTGTATCAACGCGACGGCCACCAAAAAAAGCCCGTGGTATGTTATCCCGGCTGACGATAAAAAAAATATGCGACTTATCGTCGGGAAGATCATCGGTGAGGAGATGAAAAAAATGGATATGAAGTATCCGGAGACTTCGTCAGAAAGAGCCGCTGAGCTTCAAAAGTACATAGAAATCATCCAGGGCCAGAATAAAAAGTAAGCGCCGGTGGGTTCCGGCGGGCAATCATAAATGAAGGGCGGATCCGATCGGATCCGCCCCCATCCAGGTGTGTGGATATAAAGTGCTATAGATGCTATAGCTGTATTAACGTATCACAAAGTTGGTGTTTCCTATTTTGTAGCCCTCAGCAAACAGTTCGATGTTGTATTTTCCCGGGCGGAACTGGTTGGAATAGTCATATACCATTTCTACCTTTTCGTTTCCACCTGTATAGGATATGACTTCACGTGCCGAATACTTGGAGTGTTCGCCTGCAACGGTTGTGAAATCGCCTCCGCTGATCGCCTGATCGGAAAGAATAGCTCCTTCAGGATCAAGTACCCGCAGGTAAATTTCTTTTTGCTCCTGCCTGGTCAGCGGGTTTTCTGCCAGCTTAAACGCTACCTTGATCTTGTCTACGCGTTTTGCCTTGTAGCTATCCTTGTCTTTTTCCTTTCCTTTGGAATTGATAGCCGTAACGTTTACGTTTTCTGCTTTAAGCGCTGCTGCCAGGTTGACTTTCTCGGTGAGTACGCGGTTCTCCTGGTCGTAGATGCTGACGGTATCGCTCAATTCCTGTTGGCGTCTCTGCAGGTTTGCCCTGTCTTCATTCAAAACGCCGATCTCGTTATTGAGAGATTCGTTAGAAGCAAGCAAGCGCTCGTTTTCCTCTTTTAAGGAAGCTATTTCCGTGTCTTTTTCTTCCAGGAATTTCTCGTAAGACTTGATCTTAGCCAGGTACTTTTTGCTGTCCGTTCCACCGCTCCTGCGGAACTGCGCCAGATCTGACTCCAGCTTTGTCTTAACTGCTTCCAGCTCGGTTATGTTTCCTCCGAGCCTGGAAATCTCGGCGATTTTCTCATCCAATACACGTGAGACAGAATCCAGCTTGGTTTTTGTAAAAGCTATTTCTTTTGCCTTGGCAACGATTTCAGTTTCCTGCAAAGCCAAATCCCCTTTTTGCTGGAAAAACAAATACCCGAATATGCTGGCTACTAAGGCGAGAAGGCCCACGAGGATCCAGGGGGCGGAGTTTTGATTTTCTGATGGATTACTCATGTTTTACAACTGATAAGTTTTTGATTAGTACCGTTTCCGGGATAAACCCGCTTTTTGTGAAAAGTAACGGGGTTAAATTCCCGTTTTCGTGAGGGGAATCTAAAAAACCATGCCAATCTGCGGGTACGGTAAGAACCTGAAGCGCTTACCGGTCTCGTAAATAAAAGATATATGGCGTCTGTGGAACGGGAACGCCTGTTTTTCCGCTTTGGAGGTGAACGGATAGCGGAGGTGGTGAAAAAGGGGTAGGGCCGTCTGGATATTCTACATATTTCCCCAAATTGCAGGGGTTTTCAAACAAGGCTCCCCGCCTGGTACCGGCCTCTTTTGCCAAGCTCGATAACCGCCATATCGCTTAGCTTTCCATTGTCAAGGGTGAATTTCAGCGCGGTTCTCATATGGTGGAAGCCTTCCTGTCCGGCAGCGCCCGGGTTGATATAAAGCATGTTCCCGAACTGGGGATCGCGCATAACCCGCAGAATATGAGAATGTCCGCAAATGAATATAGCCGGAGGGGCCGTCTTCAGCTGCTTTCTCACCGCGGGCGTATATTTAGGAGGATAGCCGCCTATGTGCGTGATCCACACCTGGAACCCTTCCAGCCCGAAATTGAGATCGGCTTTCGTAAGCAGCTTTATTTCGTGCCCGTCGATGTTCCCGTAGACAGCCCTCAGCGGTTTGAATTGCTCCAGCTGCGCGACGATCGCCTTGTTTCCGATATCCCCGGCATGCCAGATCTCATCGCAGGCTTCGAAATGTTTAAAAAGCGCCGGGTCAAGGTAACCGTGTGTGTCGGAGAGCAAACCGATTTGTTTCATTAGTTTCTGGTATTTTAGGAAACGGCTGATGCAGCCAATGGTTTATTTTGTGCATCTATCCGGGAGCGGAAATCCAAAAAGTCCGATTTACTTTTTATTCATTAGGTTAATCGACATTTTTGCATCCGGCTTTGCACCATTGGTCTTCAGAACGGATCATTACAGGTGAAAGTTGATTAAAATTTATGAGTTGTAAAAACAAACCGGAATAGTTCGGCGTACAGACTAGGAAGGCTACCGGGTTGTTGATTGTTTTTGAGTTTATTCCAACATATACTTATGTCAAAGTTTCTTACTGTTTTTTTTCTCTCTATCTCTTTTGTTTACGCGCAGCAATCAGTTTCGACCATTCGTGGTTATGTTTTGGATGGAGATTCGCATAGTCCTCTCCCGGGAGCGACCGTTGTATTGAAGAATACCGATGCCGGCACGACTACCGACGAAAACGGCGCTTTCCGCTTCGAAAACACGGCGATAGGCCGGTACCTGGTCCAGGCCAGCTTCGTGGGATATAAAACCACCGTGCAGCCGGAAATACTGCTCGAGTCCGGCAAGGAGCAGGTCGTTACCTTTTACCTGACCCCGGGAGATACTACCCTGAGTGAAGTCGTAGTACACTATGTAAAGACCGAAAACCTGAATAATATCTATGAAATAACCAATGAGCAGACGCTCAGGTTTGCGGCTACCTACCTCGATCCGGCACGTGTAGCTACCTCGTTGCCGGGCGTCGTTGCCGCCGACGACCAGGCCAACGGGATCGTGGTGCGGGGCAACGGACCCAACAGCACGCAGTGGCGCCTGGAAGGAGTCGAGATCGTGAATCCCAATCACTTGTCCAATGCAGGTACCTTCAGCGACCGGGCTACCCAGTCGGGAGGCGGCGTCAATATACTGAGCACCCAGCTGCTAGGTACTACCAATTTCCTGACAGGAGCCTATGCGGCCAGCTACGGCAATGCCCTGGGAGGTATCATGGACATGCGTTTCAGGAAGGGGAATAACGAGCAAAACGAATTTACCGCCCAGATAGGGCTGATAGGCGTCGACGTAGCGGCAGAAGGTCCGTTCTCGCGTAACGGGAAAGCTTCCTACCTCGCCAATTACCGTTACTCGTTTACCGGCATCCTCTCGGCAATGGGCGTTACGCTGGGCGGGGAGGATATGGGTTTCCAGGACTTGTCCTTCAATGTTAATCTTCCGACAAAAAAAGCGGGTGAATTTACGGTTTTCGGTATGGGAGGCTATAGCAGCAATGTTTTCAAGGCGGATAAGGACGCGTCGGATTGGGAGTTTGAGAAAGACGGTTATAACATTACCTATAAAAACAAAATGGGAGCCGCGGGTATCACGCATACGCTGCCTCTCACGAAGCGTACCTCCTGGCGTTCTACGCTGGCGGTATCAGGGCTGAGCACGTCGAGGGAAGGCAGCAGGCTGAACCCGGCCAATCCTTCGGAGGTGCTGTCGACAGATACGGATGATATCGAAAAAGTGAAAATGGCTTTTACAACTGCGTTTAACTACCGTTTCAACGCCAAACACAGGGTATTGGCCGGAGCGTATGTCTATCATGACACCGACCGTCTTACCGCCAACCAGAGCAGCGGGGAAATGGAAGGAACTTCGTTTATGCCATACGTGACCTGGCAGTGGTCCTTGTCACCGAAATTCCGTACCGAAATAGGCGTCAACTATTTTTACTACGGGTTTAACAGCAAAGAATCGGTGGAGCCGCGCGGCGCTCTCAAATGGGAAATTGCTCCCCGTAACACCATCAGCTTTTCTTACGGATGGCACAGCCAGGCCCAGGCACCGCAGGTATACCTCTCCCTGGGTTCCAGGGTGTCGAACAACAACCGTTACCTGGACCTGACCAAAGCCAGGCACTACGGTGTTGCATACGAGTACCGGTTTGCCAGGAATTCTTCCCTGAAGGTAGAGGGGTACTACCAGGAGCTGACCAATGTGCCGGTGGCATCGGGAACGCCTACCTATTCGGTCCTGAATCTTGTTGAAAACGTAGTTTCGCACTCGCTTGTCAACAGAGGAGTGGGGCAGAATATGGGAGTTGAAGCCACCTGGAACACTTATCTCGCCAAGGATTTTTACCTGATGCTCTCGGGATCTGTTTACGATTCAAAATACAAAGGCATTTCAGGCAACTGGCGGAACACCAGGTTTAACGGTAACCATACTTTTGCCGCAACAGGCGGGAAAGAGATCAGCACCGGGAAGAACTCGATATGGGGGATCAATGCCAAGGTGCTTTGGATAGGAGGTTTTCGCGACACCCCAGTCGACGCGGCAGCCTCCGCTACCGCCGGTACGACGGTGTACCGCGTAGCCCAGTCCTACACTATCCAGATGAAGGATTATTTCCGCCCGGATCTGCGTATTTACTGGAAGAAGAGCAAAGAAAAGTACAGTACGACGCTCGCTTTGGATATCCAGAATGTATCCAATACCAAAAACGAGGCGTTCAGCTATTACGATACCCGGAAACAGCAGATTGTGGTGCGCAACCAGCTGGGGATGATCCCTATTGTCAGCTACAGAGTAGAATTTTGAAAGCCGTATTGGTAAAAGAAGCGGGAGGTGCAGAGCAGCTGTACCTGGGAGAGGCCGCCCGGCCGGTCCCGGGTCCGGATGAGCTGCTGGTACGCGTTGCCGTTGCTGCGCTCAATAGGGCGGATTTATTGCAGCGGGAAGGGAAATACCCGCCGCCCGCCGGCGCAAGCCCGGTTCTGGGCCTCGAATTTGCCGGAACCATAGAGGAAACCGGGGCCGGGGTAAGCGGGTGGAGCACCGGGGAAAGCGTTTTCGGGCTTGTACCCGGAGGCGCCCAGGCAGAGTGGGTGGTCATCCATAAGGAGATGGCGTTCAGGATGCCCGCAGGTATGAGCTTCGAGGAATGCGCGGCAGTTCCCGAGGTCTTCCTGACAGCTTTCCAGGCCCTGGTATGGCTTGGAGAAATAAAGAAAGGTGAAAAAGTCCTCATCCATGCCGGTGCGAGCGGGGTGGGCACCGCGGCAATCCAGCTTGCAAGGCTTGCAGGAGCAGAAGCTTTCGTCAGTGCTTCTGCGGCAAAGCACCGGGCATGCCTGGATTTGGGAGCTGCAGCGGCAGTCGATTACAGGGAGCCCGGTTTCTGGGCTACGCTCCGTGAAATCACCGGCGGCGTAGATGTCATTGTAGACCCGGTTGCAGGTGAGTATTTCCCCGAAAACTTAAAGCTTTTGAATATAGACGGGCGCCTGGTGATGCTGGCTGTAATGGGAGGCGCCAGGGTAGGGGATGTCCACGTGGGGCAGATCGTCTTCAAACGATTGAAAATAATGGGCTCTACTCTTCGCTCACGGGCGTTGGACTACCAGATCGCCCTTGCCAGGGCCTTTTGGGAAAAATATGAAAGGGAATTTGCAGGCGGAAGCCTGAAGCCGGTCATAGACCGGGTTTTTGACTGGAAAGAGGTAAAAGAGGCTCACCGGTACATGGAGGCCAATCTCAATATTGGGAAGGTCTTGTTAAAAGTTACCTGAAAATCGGTCGCATATCGCTATTTTTGCAGACAGTGCGGAATTCAATTATTATCAATTCTCTTACCCCATTCGGGACATCATGAGTGTTTTAGAAAAGATTCAGAACCTGGCCGGGCTCTATGCAAACGATGCGGTTTCGAACCGTCGTCATCTCCACATGCATCCTGAGCTTTCTTTCGAAGAATATAGAACTGCCGAATTTGTAGCCAAAGAGCTGAATGCCATCGGGTTGAAGCCGGTGGAAGGTATCGCCGGAACCGGGCTGTCGGTCACTATCGAGGGCAAAAACCCTGGAAAAAAAGTAGTGGGACTGAGGGCGGATATGGATGCGCTCCCTATTCTCGAAGCCAACGATGTGCCTTATAAATCCCTGAACCCGGGTGTCATGCATGCCTGCGGGCACGATGTGCATACTTCTTCGCTCCTGTCTACCGCCCGTATTCTCAACGGGATAAAAGATGAATTTGAGGGGACCGTCAAGCTGGTGTTCCAGCCGGCTGAGGAAAAAGCTCCGGGAGGGGCGTCGCTCATGATCCGTGAAGGGGTCTTGCAGAACCCCGCACCCGTCAGCATGCTCGGTCAGCATGTAGCTCCGAATATCCCGGTCGGTAAAATTGGATTCCGGGAAGGGATGTATATGGCCAGCACCGATGAGCTTTTCCTGACCGTAAAAGGAAAAGGAGGCCATGGCGCGATGCCCGACCAGGTGATCGACCCGGTTCTGATCGCCTCGCATATCATTGTCGGGCTGCAGCAGATCATCAGCCGGAACAGGAAGCCTTCGAACCCGTCGGTGCTTTCTTTCGGCCGGTTTATCGCAGACGGCGTTACGAACGTCATTCCCAATGAAGTCACGATTCAGGGAACCTGGCGCTGCATGGACGAGGAATGGCGCGCGGACGGCCTGCAGCGTATCAGGAAGATGGCGGAAGGCATTGCGGAATCTATGGGCGCATCCTGCATCGTGGAGGTTGTTAAGGGCTATCCTTTCCTGAAAAATGATCCTGAGCTCACGCGCAGGACCCGCAAGGCAGCCGTAGCCTATATGGGCGAGGAGAACGTCATCGATCTCGATCTGTGGATGGCCGGGGAGGATTTTGCTTTTTATTCGCAGGTTGTGGATTCGTGCTTCTACCGGCTCGGCACCAGGAATGAAGAAAAGGGGATCGTATCGGGGGTCCATACACCGACCTTTGATATTGATGAGCATGCGCTGACGATCGGGCCCGGCCTGATGGCGTGGCTTGCTTTGGAAGAACTGAAAAACGGGTAGAATTACTTGTTACCAGTCCCGATGGAACCTGAACTTGTAAGACCGGCTATTGCGGAGCAGTTTCCGGGACTGACAATGGTGCAGAGTACCCGGCACGGAGGCATCAGCCTGGCCCGGTATGCCTCGCTTAACCTGGGGTTGAACACCGGCGATGAGAGAGAGGCTGTCGCTGAAAACAGGAGAAGATTCTGGGCTGCGCTTGGAACCCCGGAAGCGCATACAGCGGGCGGGTACCAGGTTCATGGCAGCGAAATAAAGGTTGTAGATCAGCCCGGGTATTTTGACGGCCACGATGCTTTTGTGACGGATCAGCCGGGTATTTTCCTGAGCGTTACCATCGCCGATTGCGTTCCCGTGCTCATTTTTGACCCTGTAAGAAAGGCCATAGCCGCAGTCCATGCCGGCTGGCGCGGAACTGCCGTGCAGATTGCAGGAAAGACCGTAGCATTGCTTCAGAAAACGTATGGTACCAACCCCGCAGATTGTATAGCTTATATCGGTACCTGTATCGGTTTTGATTCATTTGAAGTCAGTGCCGAGGTAGCCGTGGAATTCGCTCCGGAATTACAAAAAGAGGCCGGGAGCCCCGGTAAATACCTTGTCGATCTGAAGGAAGCCAACAGGATCCAGCTCATGCAGGCCGGAATGTCGGGAGAGCTTATAGAAGTATCTCCTTTTTGTACGGTGAAGGACCACCATCGTTTTTTCTCTTTCAGGAAGGAAGGGGGAGTTACCGGCAGGATGCTGGCAGCAATCGGGATGCGCTTCTAGGAGTACTGGTTGCCCCACATACGGCACAGGTTATGAATGAAGTGGAGCTTTTCCGCTACTTTGGGAGAAATGTAAAAAGCGTAAAAATCCTTTTGGCCCATGCTCCGGTTGAGATTATTGAGCGCTATCGATATGGGCACCCAGGTAGCAATGATGCGCTGAAAATCTTCTGTGTCATACGGATCTTCCGCTATGTCGGCAGCCAGTCCTTCACGCATCTTATCTACCGGTTTTAGCTGCATGCCGAATGACCAGGCCGTTTCCATAGAATCGAGGATATGGAGATAATTTGCCCACGTTTCGGCCCAGTCCTCCCAGGGATGGGCGCTGGCATATTCGCTGATGTACTGCTCTTCCCACCCGGGAGGCGCACCTTTTTCATAATAACGCTGCAGGGCTTCGGAGTATCCGGCTTTCTCGTTTCCGAAAAGCGCTCTGAACGGCTCGAGGAAACCGCCGTCTCTGACCAGGCGGTTCCAGTAAAAGTGTCCCGATTCGTGCCGGAAATGACCGAGAACCGTCCGGTATTTTTCACCCATTTTCAGCTGGGTGATATGCCGGTAGATCTCATCGGCTTCTTCAACATTGATGGTAATCACGCCGTTGAGGTGCCCGGTGAGCACAGGCTGGTCTGAAAACTCATCTGAAAGAAATTCGAACTGAAGACCGGAGTCGTGCAGGTGACCCGTTTGTCTGAACGGCAGCTTAAGGCTTAACAGCGAATAAATGAGGCGTTTTTTAGCTGCTTCAAGCTGCTGCCACCTGGCCGTATTCCCCGCTACCGTAAGGTTAGGAATGGTTTTGTTCAGCCGGCACGATATGCAGAATTCCTCATGGCTGTCTGCCTTCAGCAGCCAGTTACAGGAAATAAGGGCTTTGTTGCTGCAATAGCGAAACTTTTCGCCGGGGGCTTCGTAGTTGTGATAAAGATTGGGCCCTTCCTTTACGAGAGAGATCGTGGCCATTCCGCGGGTATCGAACCCGATCTCCGTGCCGCAGACCAGGCACTGATCATTTTCAAAATAGAGCGTATTTTTACAATAGCCGCAGCTGAAAAGCCTCATGTCTCCCAGGAATTTTTAATTGTGTTTCTATAACCAAGCCATTCCCGCGCGGCGTCTGCTTCAGACTTTAGACCACGAAGCGGTGACATTATTATAGCCTTTCAGGAAACAATTTTCAGGCTTCCGAAGTGCTCCGGGCGGTGAAAAGCCGGCTCCTCACCACTCATTGTAGGGCTCCAGCAAAGGAAATCGCAGTTGTCCGGACCGCATTCCCAATTTTCAGAACCGGGTTCGGTACGAAGCACGATCCTGTAGAAGTTGAGCCGGAATATAGAGCTGCCGTCGTCTCCGAGCAGGGACAAAGGGATGGAAATCGTACCGGTCCAGCTGTCTTCTCCGCAGGCTACCTGGTGTCGGATGCGATGGGTATCATGATCCAGCATCGTCAGATTCTCGGGGCCCATACCAGACTGGTTATCGACCCAGGCGGCGAAAAACGCATTGTTGGGGTTGATCTCAAGCTCCAGGTACCGCTTCGGGGTATCCTCTCCTGCAGCGATGAACACTTCAAAGACTTCCTGCCGCCACAGGTCCGTATTATGTTCGGTATAAGTATTCAGGCCCAGGAAAGGGTTGTCCAGGCACTCAAAATCAACGGTGAGCATCCCGTTATCTGCAGTCAGCCGGACGTTGGTGCGCTGTCTGCCGGGAGTTCCGTCTGTGGCATGAAAAAAAACAGGTTGGTTAAGGTCAAAAGTCAGGCCCGGCTGTAGGATTATTGCATGGATGTGATCTTGCGGCATTGTACTTATTCTTTGGGCAATTTGGAAAAGTTTATCTGGCGGAAAGCAGATTTTATCTCGTCCATCGAAAGGTTTTCACCCTCCAGGGAAACAAGAAATCTCTCATTAAGGAATAGTTTTAATTCGCCGGATTTGTCGGTATTGTTGTATTTTTCAAACCCCTTATGGCCGTCGAGCTTAATGGTGCGTTCGTAGCCGGTATCGGTTTCCCTTTCGGATTCGGCAAGCGTCCAGGCTGCAAGGCCGGCTACTGCAAAGCCGCCTACGCCCCCGAGATCCATAATGTCGACGTCTATGCTTTTATCCTCTTCTTTATATCTTCCCTTGGCGACCGAAATTTTAAAGCCCATCGATCCGTTGCTTTCGCCTTGCGCTTCCGTACGCGGTATGCCGGCCAGCTCGGAAGGGAGCAGTTCCTTGAGTTCCTGGAAACTAACCGGCTCAACCGCTTCCTTTTTGCTCATCTCTTCCGCTTTTTCGGCAAATTCCTTGAAGGCGCCCAAAGTGCTTTTCTTTTCTTCCGATTCTTCTTTTTTGCCGCCGCAGGCAGAGAGGGTTATGACGCTGATGATGAATACCGGAATATGATATAGCTTTTTCATAATAGTTAGCTGGTTTTCGGATGCCTTTTGAAGAGTTTAAAAGGAGTTGCCAGATGTGTTGTTTTTCCTTATTTTTGCCCGAAGTTACTTTTATTTATCCGGATAATGGCAGAAAATCATACAAAAACAGCTGAGTTGCCGCAGTGGCTTAATATAATTGTTTACATAGCTCTTATCGCCATCCTGGCGGTTTGCGGGGATCTATTCACCCTGATTATCGGTACGCTCGGCGTGACCATAGCGTTTGTAGCCTATTTCAATGGCGTTAAGTCGGAGGAAGGACATCACTGACAGTTTTTTAAAGCAGTATATCTTGAAAAGAAACCCGCCTGTCGTACTTCTTTTCGTATTTGCCTGTTTTGTAATCGTTACAGGCCGCGCGCAGGGGCGTGTAGACATCGGGGTCAAAGCAGGGCTGAGTGTTCCTAACCTGACTGCCGGTGATTCAGGTAATCCCATCAATAGCGGCTACAGCTCGAGTACAGGGCCGGCGGCAGCTGTTTTCGCCGAATTTCACCTTTCAGAGCGGTTTTCTATTCAGCCCGAATTGCAGTATTGTGCGGAAGGAGGGAAGAAAAACGGGGAACAGGCTTTTACCGTTCCGCAGGAATACGCGATCTTTTTCCCTCCGGGCGAGCTTCCGCAATACCTGTATGCCGACTATAACAGCTCGGCCAGGTTTAACTACCTGATCCTGCCCGTGCTTGCCAAATATCACTTCTTCAATAGCAGGCCCTGGGATCTGTATGTAGCGGGCGGGCCTTTCGTCAGCCTGCTGGTATCGGCCAAAAATAAAACTGAAGGGATCAGCAATATCTACAGGGACGCCGATCACCAGGTTATCCTGGCTCCCGGTATATCTTTTGACAGGACGACAGATATTAAAAACGAGCTTCACAAAGTGAACGCGGGCGTTAACGCGTTTATCGGTATCGCCCGTCATTTCGGGAAAAACAGCCTGCTGTTCGAAGCGGGAGGCAATTACGGGTTTATCAATATCCAGAAAGGCGATATCAACGGCAAGAACAAAACCGGAGCATTTGTGCTGTCGCTGGGATATGCGCGTTCCATAGGGAGAAGCTAATTCAGGCTTTCGTTCAGAATAGCAGCCAATATCGTTTGCCCTTCCAGGGAGAGATGCACGCCGTCGGGCGAGATATACGGGAAAACGGGTTTCAGCCGGTCATGTGTTTCGATGTAACGGGCCCCGTTTTTGATTGCCGCCTGGCGGAATTTACCCGACAGCTTCTCAACCCTCACTGCTCCGCCATGGTATTTTGGCGCGAGCCTGCTGTCGTCGCCATAAGGAGGAGGGGAAACCACGTATATTACTGGAGAGCCCAGGGACGGCTTTTTTGAAACTTCTTCTTTTATCTTCCGTATCAGTTTCTCAAGATTTGCCGGGATTTCATCTGCGCGCCGGTCAAATTCGGCCTTGGAGTCGTTGGTGCCCAGCATTATAACAACGGCATCAAGGCGCCCTTCGGCCCGGCCGATATACCGGTCAATATTTTTCAGCGTATTCAGTTCTTCCTTATTAAGGTTGTCGAAGCCGATCGTATTGCCCGACACACAGGTATTGATAATGCGGTCCTGCGGGCGTAATTTTTTGAGCTGGTCTGCCCACCCGCCTTCCATAGCGCCGTTGGAATCGCCGATCGCCAGGATAGTCCGCGCCGGAACATGAGCCAGGACATTACCCGGAGGCATTTCGTGGGTTCCTTCAAATGCGGTTATGCTGACAAGATTGCTGTACCGGTTCCGGTAGATGATTTTTCTGCCGAGAAACGTCCCCTGATCCGGCATTCCGGGCAAAGAACGGGCAGAGAGCATTGTCCTGATGTATTCTTCGGGGATGAGCGCCGCCATCGCATCCGGCTGAAAATCCTTCACTATTTTATTGTACATCCGGAGCGTATGCGAAACCGGCACGGAGCCGGTGTATCCGTCATGAATTCCGCAATAGAGGTTCAGATGACTATTTTTTCGCAGACCCGTCGGTGTATCCATAAAGTAAGGCGAGCGTTTTCTGGCCTCGCCGATATCGAGCTTGTTCCTGTCGCCCGAAGAAGCAACGGCAATATCGCCGGCATATTTATTTCCTCGTCCCAGCGATTCATGATACCAGTCTATCAGGTTGTAAATACCGACGTAGGCCGAGAAGCTGCGGATATTGTGCTTTGATTTCATATAGGTCAGAACCGTCGCATATCCTCCCCCGCTTACGCCGATCACATGGATATTGTCGGGGTCGACCGCAGCGTTTGAAAGGGCGTAGGCAATGGCATCGTCGATGTCGCTTATCACCAGGTCGCTGCCCAGCGCCTCCGGGTTTTGATTGGGGCCGCGGAAATCGGGGTGTATATAATGGTAGCCCGACCTGATGCAAAAGTGTACCAGCGTATCTTTCTGCTCGTAGTTCCCGCTCCATGTATGAAGGCTCACGATGAGCGGCTTTCGCTCCGTGCCGGGCGCTTTATAGAAGTAGGCATTTTGTGATTTCCCGTCGGCAGAAGACGGAATGCTGACTTTAAGGGCTTCTGAAGGCCAGTTTTTCGATCTGGTGTCATCCCACGCAGGATCTTTCTGACCGTAAGCAGGCAAGGTGGCAAGGAATAGTAAAAAGCAGATGAAACGGGTACTATGGATCATGGTTCCGGGCAAAGGATTTTCGCAGGCAAGAAATAAAATAAATAGGACAATCTATTTATAATCGATATATAATTAGCGCGGTCATTTACTTAACCCCTTTAATTATTGTGGCTTTTAAACGGTAACTATTATTTTCGCAGTTCTTTAGAAGTGGTTATAAAACACAATAATGCATAAACTGAACCTCCGGAAGCCGCTGGCTTTTTTTGATCTCGAAACGACCGGGATCAACATAGTACGTGACAGGATTATAGAGATTTCTATTCTGAAGGCGTTAACGAACGGTGCTACTGAGGTAAAGACTTTGCGTATTAACCCTGAAATGCCCATCCCGCTCGAATCGAGCCTGATCCACGGGATTTACGATGAAGATGTAAAGGACGCCCCGACTTTTAAGTCGGTGGCCAGGAATATAGCCGCATTCCTGGAGGGCTGCGATCTGGCAGGCTTCAACAGCAACCGTTTTGATGTGCCGTTATTGGTCGAGGAATTCCTGCGGGCCGGTGTCGACATCGAGATGAAAAGCAGGAAGCTTGTCGATGTGCAGCGTATTTTTCACCTGATGGAACCCCGGAATTTATCGGCAGCGTACAAATTCTATTGCGGGAAGGAGCTGATAGACGCCCATTCGGCCGAAGCCGATACCTTTGCTACCTACGAGATCTTAAACGCGCAGGTCGAGCGGTATGAGGGGGTGAAAATCAAGGGTGAAGGCGGAGAGCTGGTAGAGCCGGTCGTGAACGATATCAACAAGCTTCATGCGCTGACGGCTACCCGGATGGTGGACTATGCAGGCAGAATGGTCTACGACGGGAAGGGAAATGTTGTTTTTAATTTCGGAAAGCATTCCGGGAAGAAAGTCCTGGATGTGCTGCAAAGCGAACCGTCTTACTTTGAATGGATGATGAAAGGGGACTTTCCGCTGGATACAAAGCGTAAGTTGACCGAAATAAGATTACAAAGCTTGAAACAACAATAATAACTGTTGGCGTAAGCTGTATTTTATCTAAATTTGCCGGGGCGTATTGATTACGATCATTGCTAACCAGAAACAGCTTTTTTTTATTTGGAATAACTATGTTTCCATTCCCAGTGGCTCCCCCGGATATCCCGGAGGTGATCAAGATGGTGCCGTTGCACTATTACCTCTTCCTAAGTACGGCGTTATTCGTTATCGGCATTATAGGGGTATTGACCCGCAGGAACGCTATTGTGATCTTTATGTCGGTAGAGCTGATGCTGAACGCGGTTAACCTCCTGCTGATTGCATTTTCTTCTTATCGTTCCGATCCCAACGCACAGGTATTTGTGTTTTTTGTAATGGCTGTTGCTGCGGCTGAAGTTGCGGTCGGGCTCGCGATTATTGTAATGATTTACAGGAATACCCGCAATACCGATATCGGGTTCCTCAAAAAGCTTAAATGGTAGACTATTACTATGTCAGTATCTTTGCTCCTGCTGATCCCGTTATTACCGTTTGCCGGGTTTCTGATCAACGGTCTGGGATTTAAAAGGATTCCGAACAGTGCAGCCGGTGGTTTAGGCGTATTGGCTGCGTTGGGTAGTTTCGCGGCATCTCTTTATGCTTTTAGTTTATTTAAAGAGAATGGCTCGGAAACGGTGATAGCTCCTGTTTTTGACTGGATTTCGGTCGGAACGCTTAATATCCCCTTTTCTTTCCAGATCGATCAGCTTTCCCTGCTGATGCTTCTGATCATCACCGGGGTGGGTTCCCTGATCCATATCTACTCGCTGGGCTATATGAAGCATGACGAAGGGTTTGGTAAGTTCTTTGCTTATCTCAACCTCTTCCTGTTTTTCATGCTGCTCCTGGTAATGGGCTCCAACTATGTGATGATGTTTATCGGCTGGGAAGGCGTCGGCCTTTGTTCCTACCTGCTGATCGGCTTCTGGAACAGGAATACCAGTTACAATAACGCCGCCCGGAAAGCCTTCATTATGAACCGGATAGGGGACCTGGGTTTCCTGCTGGGTATTTTTGCCATCATAGCCGCTTTCGGTTCCGTTGAGTTTTCGGAGATATTCGCAAAAGCGGGCGCCTTCAGCGTGGGTGACCCTGTTATCGTTACCATTACGTTGCTCCTGTTTGTGGGAGCAATGGGGAAATCTGCCCAGATACCCCTGTACACCTGGCTGCCTGATGCAATGGCAGGTCCTACGCCGGTCTCTGCCCTGATCCACGCCGCCACCATGGTGACCGCCGGGATCTACATGGTGATCCGCTCCAATGTTCTCTACTCCCTGGCGCCCGTAACGCTGGAAGTAGTGGCGATCATCGGTGCGGCTACCGCCATTCTCGGCGCTTCTATCGGGCTCCTTCAAAACGACATCAAGAAAGTGCTGGCCTACTCGACGGTAAGCCAGCTGGGGTATATGTTTATCGCGTTGGGAGTGGCGGCCTATTCCGCTTCCATGTTCCATGTGATCACGCATGCTTTCTTCAAAGCCCTGCTGTTCCTGGGCGCGGGCAGCGTTATACACGCCATGTCGGATGAGCAGGATATCAGGCAGATGGGCGGACTGAGGAAGCACCTGCCGGTTACTTTTATCACCTTCCTGATCGCCACGTGGGCGATTTCGGGGCTTCCTCCTTTTGCGGGGTTCTTTTCGAAGGATGAGATCCTGGCGCATGCGTTTGCCCACAATAAGGTGTTATGGGGCCTTGGCATATTAGGGTCGGTCATGACCTCCTTCTATATGTTCCGCCTGCTTTTCCTTACTTTCTTCGGGGAGTTCCGGGGGACCGAAGCGCAGGCCCATCATCTCCATGAATCGCCGTCTTCCATGACGATACCGCTTATTATACTGGCGGTGCTGTCGGCAGCAGGCGGGTTTATCGGGGTCCCTGAGGTTTTGCACGGGAGTAATCAGCTGGCAGCGTTTATGAGTCCCCTGTTCGAGGGAGCGCGCAAAGTTAACCCGGGGCTTTTTGCACCGATCGGTTTAAGCCATTCGACGGAATACATGCTGATGGGGATTTCGGTAGGAGCCGCGCTTCTGGCTGCGATTGCCGCCTACGTCATATATGTGCAGCGCGGCAGTGTGCCTGCCCCGGAATCGGTGGAAAGGAGAGGCCTGGAAAAGCTGGTATACAACAAATATTATATAGATGAGCTGTATGAGGCGGTTTTCGTAAAACCTGTCAGGATATTGTCGGACGTGCTGTGGAGCTTCGGCGAATTTGTGATAGACCTGTTTGTAGAGGGCTTCGGCGCACTGGTGATTTTTCTTTCCGGCAAGGCAAGGAAACTCCAGACAGGCTTTACGGGCTATTATATTTTTGCTATGGTGCTCGGGATAGTCCTTTTCCTGTTCTGGAACCTGGTAGTTAAACATAACTCCGCATTTAAAGATTTGTTATAGGCCGGGCTGCGTTCCGGGTCAATATTGGTGCTATAGATAGATATTTATGCTTACGTTGATTTTGATACTGATCCCGCTTGCTGCTTCCCTGATAGCATATTTCGGGGGAGAAAAAATAGCGAAAACAGTTGCTCTTGCGGGGTCATTGGCTACTTTCGCGGCCACGCTTGTGGTGTGGCAGAAGTTTGACCCTTCTGCGGGTACCCAGTTTGCATTCCGTTATCCCTGGCTGGAGTCTATGGGGATTTCATTTTCCGGCGGCATAGACGGGATCAGCCTTTTGCTGGTTTTCCTGACGACTTTTCTGACCCCGCTTATCATACTTTCGGCTTTCAATAATGCATACAGGAACGGCGCCGCGTTTTACGCCCTGATCCTCTTTATGGAATCAGCGCTGATAGGGGTTTTCGTAGCAACCGACGCATTCCTGTTCTACCTCTTTTTCGAAGCTGCGCTTATTCCTGTTTATTTTCTGGCGGCGGTGTGGGGCGGAGAAAACAGGAGGGAGGTTACGTTTAAGTTTTTTGTCTACACCATGTTCGGGAGCCTTTTCATGCTGGTGGCATTGATCTACCTTTACTTCCAGACACCCGGCTACCATTCTTCGGATATCAACGCTTTCTATAATCTCAATCTTACGCCTGGTCAGCAGTCACTGGTATTCCTGGCGTTCTTCCTGGCGTTTGCGATCAAAATGCCGCTGTTCCCGTTCCATACCTGGCAGCCCGATACCTACGTGGAATCTCCTACACCGGCTGCCATGCTGCTGTCGGGGATTATGCTGAAAATGGGGGTTTACGGGCTCATCAGGTTCCTGATTCCTATTGCGCCCGGAGGGCTGGAGCAGTGGGGCTACCTGGTGATCATCCTTTCCGTTATCGGGATCATATACGGATCGGTTATCGCGATCCAGCAGCGCGATATGAAGCGCCTGATCGCCTATTCTTCCTTTGCCCACGTCGGATTGATGGCTGCGGGTGTTTTTTCGGCCAGTCTGAACGGCCTCCAGGGGGCGCTGGTGCAGTCGCTTTCCCATGGTATAAACGTAGTCGGGTTGTTTTTCGTCATCGATATTATTTACTCCAGGACCAACTCGCGCTACCTCGGAGAACTGGGCGGCATTACCCGGCAGGCACCTCAGCTGGCGGTGCTTTTCCTGGTTATTTTACTGGGTAGCGTCGCGTTGCCGCTGACAAACGGCTTTGTGGGCGAATTTCTGCTGCTGTCGGGTGTCTTTGAATACAATAACTGGCTGGGCGCCGTTGCGGGGCTGACTATTATACTGGGCGCCGTTTATATGCTGCGCCTGTTTCAGAAGGCGATGTATGGCGAAAACAGTGAGCTGACAGCCGGTTTTACGGACCTGAACTGGAGTGAAAAAGCCGTTTTGATACCAGTGGTCGTGATGGTGCTCTGGATAGGAATATATCCGAACGTGTTCCTGGAAATTACCGAGCCGGCGGTCAACCAGATATTGCAGGTGGTAGCTGCGCATTGAAGATAACAGTAATTGCCGGATGGCTCCGATAGCGCCGGTTTAATAAATTAAAGATTAAAGTAGAAGACAGGGTACTGTCAACAGCAAATAGAATATGTATCCAATTATTTTATTGTCCGTTTTCGGCATGGCCACTTTGTTCATTGGATTATCCAGATCAAAGAACCTGCTGTTGCCGTCGGCTTTGTTGTTTGTAGTAGTGGCTTTTTTGAGCAGCCTCGCAGATTGGGGGGAAGGCCAGATTCTCTACTTTTTCGACATGCTGAGGGTGAATAACCTGACGATAGCTTTCGGTTTTGTGACGTTGCTTTCCGCGTTTATGGTCATGGCCATGACGGGTGGCTTCCTGGACGACGAGGAGGCGCAGCCGGCAGAGTATTTTGCCCTGATGATTTTCTCGTTGATCGGTGCGCTGGTTATGATCGGTTTCGAAAACATGATCATGTTCTTCATCGGTCTGGAAATTCTCTCCATCGCCATGTATGTGCTTGTGGGTAGCGAAAAACGGAATCTTCGATCTAACGAAGCCTCTCTGAAGTATTTCCTGATGGGTGCTTTCGCTTCCGGGATACTCCTTTTCGGGATAGCGCTGCTGTATGGCGCCACCGGTTCGTTCGACCTGTCGGGCTACAGAAGCTATGTTACTTTAAATCCTGAGCAGACCCCTCTTTTCCACGCAGGCCTTTTATTGCTGCTGGCGGGTATGCTTTTCAAGGTCTCTGCGGCTCCTTTCCATTTCTGGACGCCCGACGTTTATGACGGATCGCCTACCATCTTCACCACCTTTATGGCTACGGTTGTTAAAACAGCCGGGATCGCTGCTATTTACCGCATACTGTCCGAGTCCTTCCCGACCGTTCATGCTCAGTGGTGGGTGATGATGGCGGTAGTAACCGTTCTGACATTGCTGGTAGGTAATATTACGGCGGTTTACCAGAAGAGCTTCAAGAGGATGATGGCTTATTCGAGTATTTCGCATGCCGGGTACCTGCTGATTGCAATGACTGCGCTGACTGATAAAACTTCCACTGCTATATTATTTTACCTGCTTGCTTATTCGCTGGCTACCATATGTGCATTCGGTGTCCTTATCCTGGTATCGAAAGTACATCCGCTTACAGAGGAAGGACAGCCGAATGAGTCGTTTGAAATATTTAACGGGCTGGCGTCTAAGAACCCGCTCCTTGCTTTCGTCCTGACCGTTGCGATGCTCTCGCTGTCAGGTATACCGCTTACGGCCGGTTTCTGGGGGAAATTCCTCGTTTTTAGCACTGCGGCGGAGCGCGGGATGGTGTGGTTGCTGGTGATTGCCGTCCTGATGGCGGTAGCAGGGCTCTTCTATTACCTGAGAGTAGTGATAGCCATGTATATGAGAGAAGGCGAAACCGGGAAGATCCGCGTAGCGCCGTTCTACAGGATCCTTCTAATTGCCGCTACTGCAGCTACAATTCTGTTCGGCCTGGCCCCGGGATTGGTAGAGTCGGTTTTATAGGACCCCGGGGCTGCACCCGGGATGAGATATGCGGCCCTTTCAGGGCTGAGATACTCCGATAAGTTTCTTTCGGGCAATGTCTTCTGAGACATTTTCGATACATTTGCAGGACAATAGTGTTTCGAAAAAGTGCCCTATACGTTATTATTATTTGCTGTGATGGTTCCCGCGTTTGTAATCGTGGGCGTATACCTGGAACGAAAGGTGTCGGCTTTTATCCAGGACCGTATGGGGCCGATGGAAGTAGGGAAGTGGGGATTGCTGCAGCTTTTTGCCGACCTGATCAAGCTGATATTAAAGGAGGATATAGTTCCGAAGGCTGCTGACCGACGGCTTTTTCTCATTGCTCCCTTTGTTATTTTTTGTGCCGTCTTTGCCGGTTTTGCCGTCCTGCCGGTAGCGCCCGATCTGCGTGGGTCTACGGCAACGGTCGGCGTTTTTTTCCTCTTGACGATAGTAGCGGTAGACGTGCTCGGCATACTGATGGCAGGCTGGGGCTCCAATAATAAGTATTCCCTTATCGGGGCCGTGCGGGCTGTTTCACAGATGATCTCCTATGAAATTCCCCTTACGCTGTCGGTGCTGTGCGTGGTCATGTTCTGTCAGAGCCTCGACCTGCAGGAGATCAGCTTCTTACAGGGCATCTACAGCGCTGAAACAAACTACCTGTTCGGCATCCGTGCGCTCGGAATCGATATTACGGACGTCGGCGGGGTCCTGACCTGGAACATCCTCAGGAACCCGTTCCTTTTTTTAGCCTATATCGTTTTTTTTATTGCTTCCCTGGCGGAATGCAACCGGGCTCCTTTCGATATACCGGAAGGGGAATCGGAGCTGGTAGGCGGGTTTCATACGGAGTATTCCGGCATGCGCTATGCCGTGTTGATGCTTTCGGAATACGGCATGATGCTGCTGGTGTCGCTTTTGGGAGCGATCCTTTTCCTGGGAAGCTGGAACACCCCGTTTCCCAATATCGGTCCGGTAAAGCTTGCGGAATGGACGAGCGGGGCGCCGGGTACGGTGATGGGGTATGTGACCGGGATTTTCTGGCTTCTTTTTAAGGCTGTCCTCGCAGTGATAGTGCAGATGTGGGCCAGGTGGACGCTTCCCCGCCTGAGAGTAGACCAGCTTGTCTACCTGGGGTGGAAGGTGCTGACGCCTGTAGGTCTGGCGCTTTTCTTTATTACGGGGGTCTGGCGGCTGATCGGGGGATGAGTGAGGATAAATCGGGGGATGAGTGAGGATAAAACGGAATTACAACATAAACATGGAGTCTGCTGTATCAGGAAAAACAGGGGTATTGATTGTTAATCTCGGGACGCCGGATTCAACCCGGACGGGCGACGTGAGAAAGTATCTCCGCCAGTTCCTGATGGACCGGCGGGTGATCGATATTCCCTTTTTATCGAGGTGGTTCCTGGTGAATTGTATCATCGCGCCTTTCCGGGCGCCCAAGTCGGCTGCGGTGTACAAAAAGGTATGGCTGCCGGAAGGATCTCCGCTTAAAGTATATGGTTATTCAGTAGAAGAGAAGCTGCAGAAAGCGCTGGGGGAGGATTTCGTAGTAAAGCTCGGTATGCGCTATCAGAATCCTTCTATCGAGAGTGCGCTGGCTGTCCTGGAGAGGAGAGCGGATATCGGCCGGCTGGTGATCGTCCCCTTTTTCCCGCAGTATGCGTCAGCTACTACCGGGTCGGTCCACGAGGAGGTGATGAGAGTAGTGAATCAATGGCAGATCATACCCGATATCAGGTTCATTAACAGTTTTTATGACCACCCCGGCATCATCAGAGGATTTGCAGAGTCTGCCCGGGGGCAGTTGGAAAACAACCGTTATGACCATTTCGTTTTCAGCTACCACGGACTTCCGGAAAGGCAGCTGGTCAAGGCTTATCCCGATGGGCACGACTGTGAAAAGAGCGGATGCCGGACGGGTATTACCGCCAATAACAGGCATTGTTACCTCGCCCAGTGCTATGCTACCACAGCGCTGCTGGCAGACTATCTCGGTCTGCCACGTGAGAAGATCACTACCTGTTTTCAATCGCGTTTGGGTAAAGATCCCTGGATCCGGCCTTATACCGAGGATGTGGTGAAGGAACTGGCCGGACGGGGAGTTAAAAAGGTACTGGCTTTTTCGCCGGCATTCGTGGCCGACTGCCTGGAAACGACCGAGGAAGTAGGTGAAGAATACAAGGAAATGTTTATGGAGGCCGGTGGAGAGCAATGGGACCTGGTGCTGAGCCTGAATGAAAGCAGGATATGGATCGAGACCCTGGAGGACCTGGTAAAAAGACATTAAAATGCTTTTCAAAAAGATATAGCGATGAAAGTAGCCGTTATTTCCACTTCTCCCCGCAAAGAAAGCAACACGCTCAAAGTGGCAAAGTTCCTGGCAGGCCTGGCCGGAGATCATACCGGTCCTGAGGAAGTTTCGCTTATCCATTTCGAGGATGCGGATATTCCCTGGGTAGGAAGGGGCGAGGTAGACCCCGGGAATCTATCGGAGTTCCAGGATACCCTTATTTCCGGCTGGAAAGCGGCAGACCTGGTTTTGTTTGTCGTGCCCGAGTATAACTGGATTACAGGCGGAGAATTGATAAATGCTTTTCATCAGCTCGGCAGCATGCATTTTCGCTCGCTGTTTGATAATAAAGTTTTCGCTTTTGCCGGGGTTTCCGACGGTAAGGGCGGAAGAAGGCCCGGCATTGAAATGACCACGCTTGTCAATAAACTCATCAGCGTTCTGGGCGGCCACTCCTTTGTTTCTCCTAAAATCTTTGAATCCCAGCGGACGCAGGATGCCCTCGATGAGACCGGCGGCTCGAAAGGGGATGCTTCGTATGAAAAGGCGGCGGCCAATTTTGTGGTTTATAGCATTAAGGCTGCCGAACGCTGGAAGCGGGGAATGGAGTGATTTTTTGCGATAACCAAAGATATGGGAGGGGTGTTTATCCTTTTTCCTGTGCTTCCTTTGTAACAACTTCCGGCAATCTTGATATTCCGTATAATGGCAGGTTTATAAGCCATTCCTCTTTCCTGAATCCTGACATGGAGGTGCGGATAGCTATTGAAGGTTTATATTTCTCGCAGAAGCTCTTTAGACTTTTTGCTTTCAGGTTTTCCTCTGCCTTTACTTCCAGCGGGATTATTTTACCTTCATATTGTATGAGGAAGTCAATTTCTGCTGTAGCCTTCGGAGCTGACCAGTAATATACGGGCATATCTTTCATCGTGACCAACTGCTGCAGTACATACTGTTCTGTTATTGACCCCTTAAATTCTTCAAATATGGAATTACCCTCCAGCAGAGTCTTTACATCCAGGTCGACCATAGCTCCCAAAAGGCCCACATCGAGCATAAAAAGTTTGAATGCGCTCAGGTCTTCATAAGCTTTAAGTGGTACGGCTGGTTTGTTTACGCGGTTTATTTGATAGGCAAGGCCGCAATCCACCAGCCATGAAATGGCCATCTCATATTCTCTTGCCCGCGCTCCCTGTTTTAGGGCTCCGAATATAAACTTCCGGTTTTCCTTAGCTAATTGTCCCGGGATCGCATTCCACAACGCGCGTAGCCTGGGTACTTCCGAATAGGGAGCATGCTTGGAAAAGTCCTGTTCATAGGCCATCAGAATGCGTTTCTGAATTGATCTGGCCAATGTGAAGTCAGATGTCTCCCTGAAAGAAGCAACAGCTTCAGGCATTCCTCCTATATAGTAATACTGCCTGAGCAATTCCCTGTACCTGTTCATGAAAGCAGAAATTAAATTCCAGTCACCGTTGTCCAGAAGTTCTGTCAGGGGCGCCTCGCCCACCGCTTCCAGGAACTCTCTGAAGCTTAAGGGATACAGGTGGAGGAAGTCAACTTTTCCTACTGGGAAAGATGCTTGCTTGTGTAAGGCAACTCCCAATAGCGAACCTGCCGACATAACATGATATTCAGGAGCATTTTCATAGAAATATTTAAGAGAGGTAAGTGCGCCCGGAGCTTCCTGTATTTCGTCCAGGACGATTAAGGTGTTCCCCGGTTCCGCATTGACACCGGTGGCGATCCGTATCGCCAGCAATATGCGTTGTATGTCAAAATCACCTGAAAAGATATTTTTCAACGTAGAGTCGCTCTCGAAGTTGATGTAAGCCATCTTTTCATATTCCTGAGCGCCGAAATGCTTCATGAGCCAGGTTTTTCCTACTTGTCTGGCTCCGCTGATTATCAGTGGCTTGCGATGAGAAGAGCTTTTCCATCTAACCAGTTCCACAATATCTGCTCGTTTCATTTTATTGTTTTATTCAAGGATGTTTAGTAGGGTAATTCAATTATTCGTTTGAAAAAATGTGAATTTATGCATTTTTTCAAACGAATAATTGAATTGCTTCTTATTTTTTCGAATGAAAATGAGATGGAGTATATGGGCGGTACAGGGAAACATGGGACCGGAACAGCGGTGATGGACGGACAGGTGATACGCTGGGTGAAAAAGTAACAACAGTTGGAGTCCGGAAGGAAAACACCGTTTTATTTTCAAAAAAGGTACGATCGGTTTTGAGGATAAGCTAAATTCGGGGACCAAACAACTGATCTGTGATGATTCTCCGTTTGTACGCGTGTGCGCTCGTCCTTTGCCTGGCCGGATGCCGTAGTTCTGTCGAAAAGACTTTTCCGAAAAGAGAAAGCATATCGGAGTCGGTATACGCTTCAGGTGTGATCAAGGCCCGCGATCAATACCAGGCCTATGTCAATGCGACGGGAATTGTACAGGAAATTTTTGTAAAAGAAGGGGATTCGGTACGGGCCGGGGCGCCTATACTCTCGGTTTATAATGAATCTGCGCGGATAGGACGTGAATCTGCCGAGCTTACGCGTTTGTACGCCGACCGCCAGATCAATAAGACAAGACTGGAAAGCCTGGAGGCCAACATCAGCCTGGCCCGGAGCAGATGGCAGAACGACTCCGTGCTTTACGAGCGCCAGAAGGCATTGTATGCACAAAAAGTGGGCACCCTGGTAGAGCTCGAACAGAGAAAGCTGGCCTTTGAAAGCGCCCGGACTGCTTATGTGACCGCCCGGATGCAATACCAGGATCTGAAACGGGAGATCGATTTTAACGAAAGAAGCGCCGGTAAAAACCTGTCTCTCTCGCGTGCGCTTGAAGGCGACCTTGTACTGCGCAGCAAGTTCGATGGCAGGGTGTATGCTTTGCTGAAGGAAAAAGGAGAAATGGTAAATGCCCAGACCCCCCTGGCAGTGATCGGAAGCCGCGACGAATTCCTGCTCGAAATGAAAGTCGATGAATATGACATAGTGAAAGTATCCCGCGGACAGGCTGTCTGGGTGAGCATGGATAGCTACAAAGGGGAAACCTTCAAAGCTACGGTTTCCAGGATCTACCCGATCATGGATGAACGCAGCAAGACCTTTACGGTAGAGGCCGAATTTGTCTCCCCGCCGCCCGTATTGTATCCTAACCTTAGCCTGGAAGCCAATATCGTAACCCGAACGCGGGAAAATACGCTGACGCTACCCCGTTCGTATTTGTTCCGTGATTCGCTCGTTATCACGGTCCGCCATGACACGCTGCCGGTGAAGACGGGGCTGAAAGACTATCGCAAGGCTGAAATACTGGGGGGAATAGATGAAAACACAGAGATAGTCAAGCCGGAGCTATGAAGTCGGGTCTAATCACTTCGATCGCAAGATCACTTATGGTTGCCAGGTTTAAGCAAACGCTGGTAGCGGCGATAGGCGTCACGTTCAGCATCACGATGTTCGTCGCCCTGCTTGGGTTTATGAACGGACTCAATATCATGCTGGACAGCCTTGTGATCAACCGGACGCCGCACATCAGGCTTTACAACGATATCAAGCCCAATCCCGACCAGCCGGTCAGCAGGATGCAGGCTTTTGCCGGCAGATACAACATCATCCGGTCGCTTAAGCCCAATGCCAGCCGCGAGAGTATTTATAACAACGAGGCGATCATGAGTACGCTCCGTACGGATAAAAGGGTGTTGGGAGTAGCGCCGAAGATCACTTCCCGGGTTTTCTTCAATGTGGGCGCTACCGATATGCTGGGAATTGTAAACGGAGTAGATGTTGAGGAAGAAAACCGTTTGTTCCGGTTTTCCGATTATGTAACCTCCGGGAATTTTATGGATCTGAAAAATGTGGCGAACAGTATCATCCTCGGGAAAGGCGCAGCCGACCGGATGCTGGCTGAAATAGGCGACGTGATCCAGGCAACTACTTCCCAGGGCAACAGGGTACAGCTTAAGGTGGTGGGGTATTTCCAGTCGGGCCTGGGCGACCTGGATAACGTACAATGCTACGCATCGATCGGAACAGTGCAGAAAATGACGGGGCAAACCTCTTCCTACATCACAGATATACAGGTAAAGCTCCATCATCTCGGGATGGCGCCTGCGCTTGCAAAGGAATACAGCGCTGTTTTCGGAGTGGATGCAGACGACATACAGACTGTTAACGCCCAGTTCGAGACCGGTACGGGCGTACGTTCCATGATCAGCTACGCTGTGGGGATTACCCTGCTGATCGTATCGGGGTTTGGTATTTACAATATCCTCAATATGATGATCTATGAAAAAATGGATACCATTGCGATCCTGAAGGCTACGGGTTTTTCCGGCCGTGATGTCAACCGGATTTTTACGACGATAGCTGTTTCCATCGGGATCGTGGGAGGCGCTGCCGGTATTTTGCTGGGGTTCCTGGTCTGCCTGGGGATAGAAAGAATTCCTTTTGAGACCGAGGCATTGCCCACTATCAGGACTTTCCCGGTCGATTTTAACCCGAAGTACTATATAATAGCCGGTGTTTTCAGCCTGGTGACCACTTATTTTGCCGGTTTCTTTCCCGCCAGGAAAGCGAGTGCGGTAGACCCGGTCGATATCATCAGAGGTAAATGATAATGGAGCAGCCAACGGTCCTTGAATCGCAGGGAATCACCAAATACTTCTACAGCCCTGAAAAAACGAAAGTGCTCAAAGGCGTTTCTTTCCGGGTGAGCAGGGGCGAATTTGTGTCTGTAGCAGGGAAATCCGGATGCGGAAAGTCAACCTTGTTATACATCCTTTCTACGATGGATACGGATTATGAAGGTAAGCTGCTGATCGAGCAGCAGCTGGTGACAGGTCAGAAGCCTGACGAGCTGGCAAGGATCCGTAACGAAAAGATCGGCTTTGTTTTCCAGTTCCACTACCTGCTCAATGAATTTTCGGTTTTAGAGAATGTGATGATCCCGGCGTTAAAGCTCGGGAAGCTGTCGAGGGAGGAAATCGAGCACCGCGCCATGGAAAAGCTGCGGATTTTCGATATGCATCAGCATGCGCGTAAAAAGGCCAACCAGCTTTCGGGCGGGCAAAAGCAACGGGTAGCAATTACCAGGGCGCTTATCAATGACCCGTTGATCATTATGGGAGATGAGCCTACCGGCAATCTCGACAAAAAGAATTCGGAGATCGTATTCAATATCTTCAAAGAGCTTGCCGGAGCATTTCACCAGACAATGCTGGTGGTTACCCACGACCCCGAATTTGCCGCCGGTACGGACCGTACGATTGTCATGGAAGACGGGAATATTGTAAATGATTTAACCAACTTAAACCAGCCATGAGAAGTAACATTTTATTAAGTACGCTTTTTTGTTTCCCTTTTTATGCCCTCTCCGAAGACCGGAAGAAAGAACCTGAAGGTGCCGCTATTTCCGCTGCGCCGGTAAGTAAAGATCTCAGGATCAATCTCAACGAATCGGGTTCCAATTATTTCAGGTTTATATTTCTTAACCAGACCTGGGTCCGCGTGAACGAAAACAACCCTGGGAGCACCGTGTTCGGAAACGAGGCGGATCGTACGACAGATATAGGGCTTCGCCGTACGAGGATACAGATGTACGGCCAGGTGACCGACAGGATATTTCTCTATACGCAGTTCGGGATGAATAACTTTAACAAAGCGAGCGCATTCCCTGCCTATAACCAGAACGGTACGCCTTCAAACCGGAAGATCGCAGCTTTTTTTCATGATGCGCTGGGAGAGTATGAGGTGTGGCGGAAGCAGGACCGCTTCATCCGTTTCGGGGGCGGGCTTACCGTGGTAAACGGTCTCTCCAGGTTTACACAGCCCAGCGTGGGGAGCATCATGACCATGGATGTTCCTGTTTTTGCCCAGGCCACAGTCGACCAGATCGACCAGTTCGACAGGAAACTGGCCGTCTACTCGCGCGGACAGGTAGGAAAGTTCAACTACCGTGTCGGCATGGCTGATCCGTTTCCTGTCGAGACTAACGGCGCGACCCCGCAGGCAATAGGGGAGAATGCTGTTTTTGCCGGGAGAAGACATTCCAAGTCTTACCAGGGGATGATCATCTACAACCTTTTTGATACGGAGGATAACACGACTCCGGGATATATGACGGGCACCTATCTTGGGAAACGGAAAGTGCTGAACCTGGAAGCGGGAATAGTCAGCCAGAAAAATGCGACCTGGAGCAGGCAGGGCGCCGACACTTTGTATCACGACATGTTGTTATGGTCGGTCGCCTCCTACCTCGATATGCCTGTCGATCGCGAGAAGGGGACAGCCGTATCGGCTTATCTGGGATATTTTGATACCAATTACGGGCCGGGGTATTTGCGGTTCAACGGTATCATGAACCCCGCGACAGGAACGGACAAGCCGATAGCCGGCGCAGCCGCTACGCATGGAAACGCTTTCCCGATGTTCGGAAACGGCAAGGTGATATACACCCAGGCCGGGTTTAAGCTGAAAGATGATCTACTGGGCAACCAGGGCACTCTGATGCCTTACGCCTCGCTTCAGAGCGCTGGCTACGACAGGATAAGGAAACCGGTCAATGTATGGAACATCGGTGTAAACTGGCTCATAAAGGGGCACAACGGAAAAATGACGCTCAACTATGAAAGCCGCCCCGTTTACGTCAGCGATACTGCCGATCCGAACAGGCTGGACAGATCAGGACGACGGGGTTCCTGGGTGATGCAGTACCAGATCTCCATTTAGCAATTGGGGCTTTGATTCTTTTTTGTTCTCCTGTTTTTAGCCGACTTTTGTAAAAAAGATCCGAAAGAGTAATTCATGCTTTCTACCAGAATAGGTATTTTAGGAGGGGGACAGTTAGGTTTAATGCTCCTGCAGGCTTCCATTGACTGGAATTTAGATATCAGTATACTCGATGGAGATCCCAATGCTCCCTGCAGTAAACTTGCCCCTCATTTCAGGACAGGCTCTATCCAGGATTACGAGACCGTTTATGAATTCGGTAAAGATCTCGACCTCATTACTGTCGAAATAGAAAAAGTGAATATAGAAGCGCTCGAGGCGCTGGAAAAAGAAGGCAAGAAGGTTTATCCGCAGCCGTCTATGCTGAGGATTATACAGGATAAAAGAGCTCAGAAACAATTTTACCGTGAACATGGCATTCCGACAGCCCCTTTCGTGCTGACGGAATCAAGGGAGGATGCCCGGAGGCACATTTCGCTGCTTCCGGCGTTTCATAAGCTTGGGCGCGACGGGTACGACGGTCGCGGTGTACAGAAGATAGAAAAGCCGGAGGACTTTGACCAGGCGTTTGAGGCGCCCGGAGTGCTGGAGCAGGCGATCCCTTTTGAAAAGGAGCTGGCTGTTATCGTGGCAAGAAGGCCCGGTGGGGAAGTAAGAACATTCCCTGTCGTGGAAATGGTCTTCCACCCGGTAAAGCATCTCGTAGAATTTCTCTTTGCCCCCGCTGAAATTTCGATGGAAGCAGAGGCCAAAGCTACCGCGCTTGCTGTCCGGGTTGCCGAAGCGTTCGGGGTAACGGGCCTCCTGGCCGTCGAGATGTTTTTGACCAGGGAAGGGGATGTCCTGGTCAACGAGGTGGCACCGCGCCCCCACAACAGCGGACATCATACCATAAGGGCGAATGTAACGTCTCAATATGAGCAGCACTGGAGGGCCATACTCGATCTGCCGCTGGGCGATGCGTCGGCCTATGCGCCGGCAGCTATGATCAACCTGTTGGGCGAAGACGGATTTGAAGGTCCCGCCGTATACGAAGGCATGGAAATACTTCTGGCTGAGAAGCAGGTTTTCCCATTCCTGTACGGGAAAAAGATAACAAAGCCATTCCGCAAAATGGGGCACGTCACCATCATGGACGATGACCTGGAGCGCCTGAGAGCAAAAGCAGGGTTTGTGAAGGACCATATCAGGGTGACCAGCCAGGAGCTTCAGCCCCGGGACCGGAAATGATAATTTTAACCCGCGTACGGAATTTTTAATGGAAAAATCGTCAGCTATGGTAGGAATAATAATGGGCAGCGTGTCTGATCTTCACATTATGAAGGAAGCGGGCGACATGCTTGAAGAATTCGGGATTGCTTACGAAATAGAGGTGGTTTCGGCTCACCGCACGCCCGAGAAAATGGTGGAGTACTCAAAAAAAGCCCGGGAAAGGGGACTCAGGGTCATTATTGCCGGAGCAGGCGGGGCAGCCCACCTGCCGGGTATGGTAGCCTCCCTGACGACGCTCCCGGTGATCGGCGTGCCTGTTTTATCGAGCAATTCTATCGATGGCTGGGATTCTGTGCTGTCTATCCTGCAGATGCCCGGAGGCGTTCCCGTAGCTACGGTTGCTTTAAACGGAGGTAAGAATGCAGGCATCCTGGCCGCCCAGATCATCGGCGCGACAGACGATGCCGTGTCCCTGAAACTGCAGGCATATAAGGAAGTTCTGAAAGAGAAGGTGGTGGAAATGAATGCCGAATTGAAAAAATCCGTTTAATTGCATGGGTTTTGAGATAAGGTTGTACCTTCTGAAATTTTAGCTAACCATTATGGAAGAGGAAAAACAAAAGAAACGAAACGTTCGTCCGGTCGAGAAATCAAAACTCCCAGGTATCACGCTGGTGGTTTTGTCTGTCCTGGTGCTTGCGCTGTTGTATGTAGGATATGACTACCTGACGGACGAGCCGGGCGATACAAGCGAAGTAACCAACGCGGATTCGGACAGGGAAGTGGTTTCGCTTGACGTATATAATGAGCCCTCCCAGGTGGATGTAAATTCCGGGAATGTGCCGGTACCCGGCGGAGCTGCGCCGGCGGCCAAGGCAAAAACCGGGGACAGCAAGGATACAAAGGAAGAGCCGGCTCCTCCTGCTTCTTCCCCGACAGACGGGATGGCCTATACCCATTCCGTAACGGCCGGCGAGACGTTGTTCAGCATCGCTACCCGCTACAACCTGACGGTGGAGACGCTGAAGGCATTGAATCCTTCAGTTAAGGACAACGCCGGGGTAAAGGCCGGTCAGAAGATGAATGTGCGGATAAAGGCAGTCCATACGGTCGGTCCGGGCGATATCCTGCGTGTGGTAGGCAATAAGTACGGCGTCAGCGTAGACCTCATCATGCGGGCAAACAACAAAGCCAAGAATCACGCGGCAAGAGGAGAAAAGCTGGTGATCCCGTTTGCAGAGAAAAAATAAATACAGTTCATATCAATCCTTTCTTAAACCTCAGAATAGTCATGTCGGATACGCTTCAACCCGGTTTGTTTGTACACCACGTTTTTTTCTGGCTTAAAAATCCGGACAGTGAGTCCGATAAGGAAAAGCTTGTGGCCGGGCTTAAAACACTTGTTGATCTTCCCGGTTACATCACCGCCCACATCGGCTATCCGGCCGATACGAACCGGCCCGTTATTGACAGGAGCTATGCCGTTTCCTGGCTGCTTCTTTTTAACAACGGGGAAGAGGAAAGCACATATCAGAACCATCCGGTACACGTGAAATTTGTAGAAGAATATTCCTACCTATGGGAAAGGGTGGTAGTTTATGACTCGGTCGGGCCGAAGCTCTGAGCCCTGCTCCCGGAAAGACAGACCCGCTTCCAGTGTTTAAGCAAAGGAAGCGGGCCTTTTCATTACAGATGCCATCGGAACTAAAGTTTTGGTTGCAGGGTTACAGCTTTTATGTCTTTCATTCAATATAAAAGGCTAATTTTGCGCCTGGAAAACCGGGATGGAAATATTCTTACCTCCTGAAAGGCCTGGTAGTGAAGCAATTTCATTCATTAATTATCGGAAGGCTTTGAACCTTCGCAGATGGCAATATGAGTAAACACGGAAGAATTCTCGTCGCTATGAGCGGCGGTATCGACAGCTCCCTGGCGGCTGTTATGTTACATGAAGAGGGATATGAAGTGATCGGCATGACCATGAAGACATGGGACTATGCCGGGAGCGGAGGTTCCAAAAAGGAAACGGGGTGCTGTTCCCTGGATTCTATCAACGACGCCAGGAATATTGCGGTGCAGCTGGGGTTTCCCCATTACATCCTTGATATCCGCAATGAGTTCGGAGATTACGTAATCGATCATTTCACGGGAGAGTACCTGGAAGGCCGGACGCCCAACCCCTGTGTATTGTGTAATACCCACATCAAATGGGATGCGCTGCTGAGAAGGGCCGACCGCCTGGATTGCGAATTCATAGCTACCGGGCATTATGCCAACATCAGGGAGCTCAACGGGCGGCATGTGATCTCGAAAGGTATCGATACGGCGAAAGATCAGAGCTATGTGCTGTGGGGGATATCGCAGGACAGCCTGAAGCGCACCAGGCTTCCTCTCGGTCATCTGCGTAAGACCGAGATACGTGAAATGGCTGCACAGCGTGGTTTTGTGGAACTGGTCAACAAATCGGAAAGCTACGAGATCTGTTTTGTGCCCGATAACGATTACCGGGGCTTCCTCAAAAGGCGTATACCTACCCTGGAAGCCGAAGTGGCAGGAGGAAATTTCGTGTCTGTCGACGGCAGGTTTCTGGGTAAGCACGAGGGCTACCCGTTTTATACCGTAGGCCAGAGGAAAGGCCTGGGGATAGCCCTGGGGCGCCCAATCTTCGTTACTGAAATAAGAAAGGAAACCAACGAGGTAGTGCTCGGGGATATGCCGGATCTTTATAAAGACGGTATGATCGTGCAGAAGCTGAACCTGCAAAAATATAGTAGCATCGAGCGGCCGCTCGACACTACTACGAAAGTGCGCTACAAGCACGACGGGGCTCCGGCTACCATCGTGCAGGACGCACCCGACAGGATAACGGTCAATTTTCATGATGCCGTCAGCGGGATCGCCCCGGGCCAGGCCGCAGTTTTTTACGAAGGGGATGACGTGATCGGGGGAGGGTGGATCATGAAGAGTTTTCGCCGGGACGTTTAAGATAACGAGCTATTATATACTTCAGATAACGCATTTTAAGACAGATTGATGAGTAAAAGAGTGGATGTCAGCATAGCCTTCTATGGAAAACCCTACCAGGCTATCGTTACAATCAAAACGCTGATGCAGCATAGCGGGCAGCACATAGATAAAATTATTCTGTCGAGAGAGCGAAGGCAACCGCATGATGATTATATAGGCATATTCAAGATCATCGATTATTTTAGAAATGACCCCGAAGTAAAGCTGGAGGTGCAGTATCCCAAATATCACCTGGGGCTGGGAGTGCTGGATATTGAGCGGGCAAAGACAGATACGGAATGGCGGCGCAGCATTATGTACCAGTATGCCCTGGAGACGACCGACAAGAAATACCTGTGTATCATGCACAACGACATGCTGTATTACGGCGATATGATCGGGGATATGCTCAGGGAGTTTGACAAAGGGCCGGAGAACCTGGTCGGGGTCGGTTCTATCGGTCAGTGCTGGTCGTGCCCGGCCGGGCCGGACTGGGCGAACAAATGTGATTCTACGAGGTTTGAGGAATACGTTCCTACGCAGGAAGAGGCGTTGGAGCTTGCCGCCGGCTATGATACGCCAAGAAAGGATATCCAGCTGAGGGTGATCAGGGAGGGACGGGTACATATTCTGCCCGAATGCCGCCTGAACGAATATTGCGCTATGATCGACGTGGAGAAATACAGGAAAGAGACGATTCCCAACGGTACGATAGGGTGCTATGGCGGGGGATGGCGGGGCATAGATACTGCAACCATCTGGTCGCACGATATGTATAAAAAAGGATACCGGTTCAGGCACCTTACCCTGGAAGATTACACGCGCCACGCCCCTTTTGACGATACAGGCAGCGGTACCAAAGCAAACACGAGCTCAGAGATCTATTGGCATGCGGAACGCCGGGCTGAGGAGTATATTAACGAGCAATACGGCCCTATCCGTTTTTCGGGGTATGTAAAACGGGCAAATCTGGCTGACTCCATCAGGAGAAAAACCTGGCTGGCCGTAATCCATACTTACGGTTTTGCAAAAAAGCTCATCGGCAGGTAACAGCAATCAGGGGTGGCGATCGGGCCCGTCCCTCAGTCAGCCGCCTGCTGGTCCGGCTCAGGGATCGGTTTACGCGCCCAGTAGCTGGCCAGTATAGACCCCGTAATATTCATCATCGGACCAAATATCGCCGCAGCAAGGCCCACGGTTGCAATTTTCCCCATTTCCTTGGCCAACCCCGATGCCAGGCCACCATTTTGCATACCTATTTCAATTGCCAGGGTCCGGCAATCTCTTTCGCTCATACGGAAAAGTCTGCCGGCCCAATAACCGAGGGTATAGCCGAACAGGTTGTGGAGCAGGACGAAGAAGATCAGCATAAGGCCGATGGAAAGAAGGCTTTTTTGCCCCGCTGCGGTAATAATGGTGATGATAAACCCGATACCGGCCATAGAAACGAGCGGCATCGCATTATCCAGCCATTTCGCTTTCCCGGCCAGGAATTTGTTGAATAAAAGTCCCAGGCCGATAGGTACGATCACCATTTTGAAAATATCCCACATCATTGCCCAGGCGTCTATCTCTACGAAGGTGCCGGCGAGAAGCTTCATAAGCGCCGGAGTGGTAAAGGGAGCTATTACCGTTAATATGGCGGTTAGCGTAATCGAAAGTGCCAGGTTTCCTTTTGCCAGGTAGGTAATCACATTGGAGGCCATACCGCTGGGAACGCAGCCGATCAGTATCATCCCGGCGGCTATTTCCGGGTCGAAGCCGCTGATGCTGGCAAACAGGTAGCCCAGCCCGGGCATGATAATAAACTGGCCACCAAGGCCTATGAAGACGCCTTTAGGCATTTTTACCACACCCGCGAAGTCCCGGAGGCTCATCGAGGTCCCCATCCCGAACATGATCACCTGGATAAGGGGCGTAATAAGGGTAGCCAGCTTCAGGCTTCCCCAGGTATCAAAATGCCCCGGATAGAACATTGCCGCACTTACAGCCGCGAAAATCATGACCGTATAGGTGAAGCCTTTATACCTTTCTATCTGGTTGAGGTAAATGGCAAGCGATATAAAGAACACAATTACGCCGGGGCCTGCCAGGGCGCCTTTACCGGAAATAAGAAGAAAAATCGTGTAGAGCAGACCTGCTATCGCAGCAGAGGCGGTAATTCGTTTCAGGAGCATCTTCTGTATGAATGGATTCAGGATTCCTCAAAGCTAAAATAAAATACGGGAGTTTCAAAAACCGGGGATTTTAATAGATAATATCGTGCCTGAAAAAAAGCTCCGCCGGGATCCTGGCCGGCGGAGCTTATGGAAAGAAATATTTTTGAACGTCTGGCCCGGACAGGGTTAGACGGACGGAGTCGCTAGACTACACTGAGCTTGAGCGCATTTGTTTTGCGTATCCTTGAGATGGGCATACTCAGCGTGTTAATGAAAACATCGCCTTCCACCAGCTCACCGCGCTCCACCAGGAAGCGTTTGATGTTGTCTATCGTGTCGTCGGTCGAGATGCCGTCTTCAGTTTCATAATAGAAAACCCTGGTACCCCAATACAGCCCTAACGTATTCATCAGTTTCCTGTTGGAGGTGAAAATCAACAGGTTGGCTTTAGGCCGGTGGTGAGATAGCCGGGTGGCGGTATAGCCTGAGTTGGTGATACCGATCAGTGCTTTGGCATTGGTATCCCGCGCCAGCCGGCATGCGCTCATTACGACGTTGTCGTTCAGGAGGTCGGGCGCATTCTTGTCTTCGTTTACCTGGGCGTGATACTTGAAATAGAGTGAATTGGATTGCTCCTCGACGCGTTCTATCGTGCGCGTCATATTCTGCACGGCCAGCACCGGGTAATCACCGGAAGCTGTTTCGGCGCTCAGCATGACCGCATCGGTTCCGTCGAGCACGGCATTGGCTACGTCGTTGATCTCTGCCCGTGTAGGTCTTGGATTTTCGATCATGCTTTCCAGCATCTGGGTAGCAACGATTACCGGTTTCCCTAAACGATTGCATTTCTCGACCAGCATCTTCTGTATCATCGGGACGTCCTCGGCAGGGAGCTCCACGCCCAGGTCTCCGCGGGCTACCATGATGGCGTCGGCAGCTGCAATGATGCTGTCGATATTTTCAACCGCTTCCGGCTTTTCGATCTTGGCTACGATCCTGGTCGCTTTACCGCGCGAGTTGATATATTCCCTGACCTCTTCAATGTCGGAGGCCCGGCGGACAAACGACAGCGCGATCCATTCCACCTCGTTTTCCAGGCCGAATTCCAGGTCCTCATAATCTTTTGTTGTAACTGAAGGCATTGATACCCGCGTATTCGGAAGGTTTACTCCTTTCTTGGATTTAAGGAATCCGCCGTATATTACTTCGGTAACTACCTCAGTCCCTATAATTTCAATGACTTTTACTTCCAGCTTCCCGTCGTCGAGCAGGATGCGCTCGTCGATTTTCACATCGTTGTACATCCCGTCGTACGGGGTGCTTACCCTTTCGGAGGTTCCGACGATATTTTCGTTGGTGAAGACCAGCTTCTGCCCGGGCTGAATGAGGACGCCGGCTTTTTCCTCTACGTTCCCGATCCTTATTTTTGGCCCCTGGAGATCCTGGAGTATACAAAGATTGTACCCGTATTCTTCGTTTATCTGGCGTATTCTTTTAACTCTTTCGAGATGTTCGGGATGAGTACCATGTGAGAAGTTTAATCTAAAAACATTTACACCTGCTTTTGCCAGCGCTACGAGGGTTTCCTTTGATTCCGAAGCAGGACCGACGGTTGCAACAATTTTCGTTTTTTTGAGTGTCATGAGGTTTTATTGAATGCTAATTAACGACTAAGCCGGATCCACGTCTGCTATAATCTGGATGTGTTTTTTGGTTTTATCTGCCAGAATTTCGTTCACACTTTCCTGTATCAGGGATTTTACGGCCTTAAAATTAACCTTTTCCCGCTCAAGTTTAATAAGTATGTCAAACAAAAAGCGATTGCGGACCCTGTCTACCAGTGGGGCTTCCGGTCCGAGCACCCGGGTTTTACCCAATTGTTCAGTCAGGATATCTGCCAGAGCCCGCGCCGATTCCAGCGCAATGGAAGCATCTTCATGCCTGACTGTAAGCTTGATCAGCCTGGTGTAGGGAGGATAACCGAAATTGGCTCTCTCGACAATTTCAGTTCCGTACATGGTTTGATAGTCTCCCGATATTACCCATTGCAGGAGCTCATGCCCGGGATTGGAGGTCTGGATAA
Source organism: Spirosomataceae bacterium (assembly GCA_037191015.1). Classification (GTDB taxonomy): domain Bacteria; phylum Bacteroidota; class Bacteroidia; order Cytophagales; family Spirosomataceae; genus Ravibacter. The sequence continues at coordinate 24,088 of JBBCKD010000032.1, read as the reverse complement.
GGACCCTTCCGCGGGTCCTGGCCCTTCGCCCCGCCCGGCCGCTTACCTGGGTGAGCAGCTGGAAGGCTTTTTCGGTGGCCCTGAATTCAGGAAAATTGATCAGGCGGTCGACATCGAAAATGCCGACCATGCTTACATTATCGAAATCAAGCCCTTTGGTGACCATTTGAGTACCTACCAGGACATCGGTCTTATTTTCTTCAAAATTCCGGATAATATCCGTATAGGCGTTTTTCGACCGGGTCGTATCGAGATCCATCCTTTGAATGCGGGCTTCCGGTACAAGAAGCTCAAGCTGGCTTTCGATCCTTTCCGTACCGTACCCCATTGTCTTTACCCGGGCCGAACCGCAGTGCGGGCAGGTACGGGGAATTGTTTCACGGTGACCGCAGTAGTGACACCGGAGCTCGGCCTCCCGCATATGGTAAGTGAGCGTCACATCGCAATTAAGGCATTCGGAAATCCAGTCGCAGTCTTCGCATTGCAGCCAGGGGGCATATCCCCGGCGGTTCTGAAACAGGATGGACTGCTCCCCGTTTTTGATGTTCTCACGTATAGCTTCCAAAAGCACGGAGGAAAACTCCTCTTTAAGCGTTTTCTGCTTCCGCTCTTTCTTCATGTCGATGATGACGAATTCCGGGAGGCTTGCATCCCCATACCGTTCCGTCATGGAAACAAGGCCATATTGTCCGCTCTGAGCATTATAGTAGCTTTCCAGTGAAGGCGTGGCGGAGCCCAGCAGGACCTTGGCTTTGTGCATAAAACCCAGCATGACCGCGACGTCCCTCGCGTTGTACCTGGGAGCCGGGTCGAATTGCTTGTAGGAGTTTTCGTGCTCCTCGTCCACGATGATAAGGCCCAGGTTATCAAAGGGAAGGAACACCGCCGACCTTACGCCGATCACGAACTGGAACCTGCCCTCCACGACTCCTTTCCAGACTTCTACTCTTTCGTTGTCGGAAAACCGGGAGTGGTAAATGCCCATTTTGTTGCCGAATACCTTCTGAAGCCTGGAAACTATCTGGGTGGTCAGCGCAATTTCAGGCAGCAGGTACAGTACCTGCACATCGCTTTTGAGGGCCTGGGCAATGAGATCTATAAAAACTTCTGTCTTCCCGCTGCCCGTGATGCCGTGCAGCAGCACAACCGATTTTTCACGGAATAAATGGTGTATTTCCTCCGAAGCTCTTTGCTGCCCGGGCGAAAGCTTTATTTCTTTCAGGTTTTCGGGAGCCGCTTCGGCGATCCTCGAAACCCTGACTTCAAACTGTTCGAATACCCCTTTTCTGATGAGGGTGGCGAGTGCGCTCCCGGAGAGACTGCTGCTTTGCGTGAATACCGACTTTTCCAGCCCTTTGGCATTAAGCCCCGGGTTGTTGAAGACCGGGATGTGGCTCAGGTACCTCAGCATTACGTCAAGCTGCTTAGGCGTTTTTTCCAGCGAGTTTACCAACTGCTCCAGGTTGGACGAATCTGCATAGACGTCGGTCAGCCTTATTTTGGAGATGCTTTTAGGCTGATACTTTTCCTTTATCTCTTCAAAAATGATAACAGCCCTTTTGCCGATCAGGCTTTTGATCAGTTTGGTGACGTTTTTTTTCTCGGTAAGCCTCCCGAGCTCTTCATAGGTAAGCATACCTTGTTTCCTGATCTCATCGACCAGGAAAGTTTCTTCGGGGGTGAGCAGCTCAGGATAATCGAAATCGGGGTTGATCTGGACTTTCGACTGGTTGGAGATCTTGAGCCCCGAGGGGAGCGCAACGTTCATTACTTCTCCGATAGAGCACATATAATACTCCGACATCCATTTGAGCAGCTCCAACTGCTGCGGCGTTATAAGCGGTTTCTGATCGAGAAGCTCGAGAATATACCTGGCATTGTAAGCCTGGGGAGGCGTGTCGTGTATGTTAACGACCACAGCCGTGAGCACCCTGCCTTTTCCGAACTGGACCACAACCCTTGCCCCGGCGACAATATCAGGCGCCATCTCGCGGGAAATACGGTATGTAAACAGCCGGGGCACGGGGACCGGCAGTATTACATCGGCAAAAAGCGTAATCTCCTCTTCGAAAAGTGACGGGTGATCCAATGAATTAGTGACTCAACGTTTGTTTCCGGCTGCAGGTTAACTATTTGACGATGAAGTCGCCCTGGCCGATTTTGAAGCCTTCTGCATATAGTTCCACGGTGTATTTCCCGCTTTTGAGCGGTATCCCGCCTCTTCCGTAAATGATCGATACGGGTATACGGGCATTCTTATAAGCTATCTTTTGCCTGGAGCTGTAGATCATTTCCCGCTCGTGGTGCAGGAACGATCCCGAACCCGTAGCCATATCGGAAAGAACTGCGCCGTCGGGATCGAGGACCCGGAGAAAAATATCTTTATCATTGGCCTGCGCCACGGCATTGTCCGCCACCTCGAAATTTACTTTAAGCTGGTTGATCCTCCTGGACCGGTAGTTGCCGCCGTCCCGTTCCTTTCCTTTGTCGGAAATGGCGCTTACCTGGATCTTTTCTGCCCTGAGTGCCGATGCAATAGCTATTTTTTCCTGGAGCTCAACCGCTTTTGAGCTGACGACATCTATCTGCTCCCCGAGCTGCTCTTTTTCAGATTCCAGGCCGGAAATCTGTTCGGAAAGCTCCTGGTTCCTGGCTGTGGCGGTTCCCAGCTCCTGTCTCAGGCTGGCTATTTCCTGATCTTTTTCTGCAAGGAGCGCTTCATAGTTTTTAATGCGCTCTTCATACTTTTTGAGGGAAAAGCTGTTCCGGTCCTTGAGCAGCTGCTTGTCTTTTTCGAGCTGGGCCTTCAACGACAGGAGCGAGTCCACTCTTCCGCCCAGTTGCTGGATCTGGGCGATTTTGATATCGAGCTGGGTCGAAATGGAATCGAGCTTGCTTTTGGTAGTGAGCACTTCTTCCATGCGCGCCGCGATGACCGAATCTTTGGTCGTATTTTCTTTTCGCTCCTGGTAGAAAAAATAAAGCAGTAAGACGTTGAGCAGGGCCAGTATGGCCAGCGCTGCCCACAGCAGATTCTTACGGTCTTGTTTCTGTTCCCTGTTGTAGCTCATGTCGTGGATTAATTTGGCGTCTTAATAAATATATCAATGAACACACTCAACTGGTTACTTCTGAAGGCAAAATGTTTTTAATAGAGCTGGTTACGCGTGCAAGGCTCAATTGAGAGCAGGGTTTCCCCACCTCCCTGATAATGGTGCAGTTTTGTCCCAGGCCGTAGCTGCCCGAATACGGGTTGTAGATTTCAAAGTTGTTTAATGCGCCCATAAGTATCACCCCGTAGGTCCCGACGGCGTTGGCAAGATGGGCGGGACCGCTGTCCAGCCCTATAAAGAAGTTGGCCCTCCGGATTGTTTCCGCTGTTTCCAAGATAGATAGTTTTCCTGTCAGATTGAAATATCTGGGATGATTTATATCCAGGTTGCTTTTCAGCCCCACCTCGACGATCGCATAGGAATAATGTTCGATCAGCCAGTATGCCAACGCCTGCCAATGCTGCGCCGGCCAGTCTTTGGGAGCAAAGTTGGACTGGCAATGAATTACAATAAAGCTTTGCGGGAGATGAAGCTCGTCTATCCTTGACCTGTGCCTTTTTTGCAGGTAGACTTCCGGCTGCTGCTCTTCGGGTAGCCCGAGATTACCCACTTTGGCAAACACTTCCAGCAGGTTGCCATATTCGAAGTAATTGTCAACGTTGATGTTTTTCGCAACCGCTGCCGGGTTGTCGTAAGAGGCCTGGCATTCGGGACAATAGTTGTTGTTCCGGAACTGCAGCTCATATACCTTGTCGAAGACGCCTGATTTCAGGATAACCTGCCTTTCTGTTACACACAATTCCGGGAATACCCTGTCGATATGTGGATTTACTTCTACGAGTTCTTTAAAGACAGGCTTTACGAACCATACGATATGGGCGTCGGGATGCAGTTCGCGGATATGCCTTGAAAGAGGTTCCACCGCCACTATATCCCCGAAATGCTCTGTTCGGACAACGGCTACCAGCTTTGTTTCCGGATGTTGGGCCTTGAATTTCCGAAAAGATCTAATGTTTTGATTGCCAGAAAAGTAGGCTTTAAAAATATGAGAATACTTTTTGTATCTATGGCGCCACAAATCAATAAGAGCCTTTACCCCCATACGCGATTCTATACTTTAATACAGGATACAAAATAACTAATAATCTGTCGGATAGCGGCAGTTTTGCCTGATTTGAACTACAAATTCATGCTTTCCTGATAAAGTATACTAAAAAAAGCACGCCATTACGGGTTGGGGAACCCGGGTAACAGAAAGATTGCGAGTTATGGGGTTACTGCTTACCGGGTTGCGGCGGGCTTCTTTTCCTTATAGCGCCGGTATATTTCTTTTCTCCTGCGGGTATTTCGACGGAGAGATGGTTTTCGCGGGGTGGTACAGGGCACTGATAGCCGTCGCTGTAGGCGCAATACGGGTTATAGGCTTTGTTGAAGTCCAGCAATACCTCGGTGGCCTGCGCCGCTATGGTCAGGTCAAGGTAGCGGCCGCCGCCGTAGGTCTGGCTGCCATTGGTTTTGTCCCTGAAGGGGATGAAGAGGATGTTGCGAAGTCTGGCAAGCGGTCCCGGTATACTGAGATCCCTGTAGGCGATAAGCGTGTTCTTTACGCCGCCGGCTTCAAAATGCAGCCTGGCATACCTGATAAACTCTTTGTTCGTACCGGCATAGGTCGGCATCATGAAGGGTTTTTCACCTTTAAGGAGCTCTACCTGCGCGCGTACCAGGTATTTTGCGTCGGCATCGAAAAAGGAGATCCCGGCGGCATCCTCCGGCCGCAGCGGCGATTCGGGGCCGGCCGTAATCTCTTCGAGCTGTTTTTCCCTGTAGCCGGCGATTTCTTCCCGGTATGTCTGGCCCTGAAGTAAAGGCATTGCCGCCAGGCACAGCAGGAGCGATAAAAGCAGGTGTTTATACACGTTCATGAAATCAGCAAAAGTAACATGTAATGCAAGATAAGCTCTCTGAGCGACATTGGCGGCATCCTCCGGCTGCAAATCCGGCATACGACTGTTCCGGTCTTCTTACCGTATACTAACAATCGTACCGGCCTGCGTTATGATTTTGCCGATTATTTCTATATTTATCATTAGAACAGTCCCGTATTTGTCCCGGCTTCCACGAAATCTTTCCTGTAATGTCAGCTATCAGATTGTTGCCTCTCGTCTTTCTCCTTGTACTGACCGGGTGCGGGGAAAGAAAACCTGCATTTGAATCACCGCTGCTGAAGAATATCGGCGATTACAGCGTTCCGGTTACTACGTCTTCGAAGTATGCCCAACAGTTTTTCAACCAGGGCCTGATCATGGCTAACGCCTTCAATCACGGTGAGGCAGAGCGGTCTTTCCGCGAAGCGGTGCGGCTCGATACTACCTTTGCGATGGGTTACTGGGGGATCGCCTATGTACTGGGGCCTAACCTGAATTCTGCGGATAACCTCGGAGCGGCAAGGGAAATACAATGGGCCGTTTCCCGCGCCGGGCATTTCAGCGGCAGCGCCTCTGCATGGGAGAAAGCGCTTATCAATGCCTTCAGGGTCCGGTTCCCGGCAGATAGCGCCGCTGCCGACGATGATGGTTTTGCCCGGTCGATGAAGCTGGCCCATGAGCAGTTTCCCGACCATACGTTTTTGACTACGCTCTATGCCGAATGCCTGATGAACCGGCATGCCTGGGACTTCTTTGAAGGAAAGGGCGGTCCGGCGAGGCCGTGGACACCCGAAATTCTTTCCCTGCTGGAGGAAGCGCTTGCAGCCGACCCGGAGAACCCCCTGGCCAACCACCTGTACCTCCACGCTACTGAATCGGGCTCCGATTTCGGGAAGGCCCTTGAATGCGCCGAACGTATAAAAACGCTGGTCCCTTCGGCCGGTCATCTCGTACATATGCCCTCCCATATCTATATTAATACCGGCGATTACCACGAGGGTTCCCTGGCTAATGAGGATGCGGTAAAAGCCGATAGCGCTTACATAGCCGAATGTCGCGTACAGGGCTATTATCCCCAGATGTATTATACCCATAACTACCATTTTCTTGCAGCCACGACAGCCTTTGAAGGTCGTGCTGCGCGTTCCATTGAGGCGGCCTTCAAAACCGCCGGGCTTGTCGAAAGCAGGTATTATCATGAGCCGGGCTTTGAAACGGTACAGCATTATCTTACCATCCCTGATCATATCCTTGTCAAATTTGCCCAATGGGAGAAAATACTGGTGCTGCAGGCTCCTGCCGCAGGCCTTCCTTACCCCGACGCAATCAGGCATTACGCCCGAGGGATGGCCTATGTAAACACCGGGAAGCCGGCAGCTGCCGCTGAGGAGCTGGATCAGCTGAATGAGCTTGCCGGAAGCCCTTTGCTGGAAGGACAAATGATATGGGGCATTAATAATGTAAGCGAAGTCTGCCGGATTGCCGCGCTTGTCCTCAGGGCGGAGATCCTCGCCGCTGAAGGACACCCGGAACAGGCCGTTCCGTTGCTGGCGGATGCCGTCCGCATTGAAGATCAGCTTAACTACACGGAACCTCCCGACTGGTTCTTTTCCGTACGGCATTCCCTGGGCGCTCTGCTGCTGCAAACCGGCGACGCAGCGCAGGCCGAAAAGGTCTACCGGGAAGACCTTGCCCGCTGGCCTCAGAACGGTTTTGCCTTGAATGGCCTGGCCGAAAGCCTGGCCGCCCAGGGGAGGACATCTGAAGCGCAGGCCGTCCGTGCACAATTTGCCGAAGCCTGGAAACATGCCGATACGGAGCTGGCCGCTTCCCGGGTGGATCCTGTAAAACGGAAAAATGTTACCCTGAAAACCGATACTTCTTCTCCTGCAGAGCTGATCGTGCTGAGCGGAGTGATGTGCGCGGGCAGATAGCCCGTACTTCCGTCGGGTTTATATAGTTTTTCCGGGTACTCCGGGAACTTCAGAAAAAGAGAAACGCCGCTCCAAAGCAATATGTTCCGGGCGGCGTTTCAGGTCTAACAGTGTGGAAGATAACAGGAGGGCTTACTTGACTGTCGTAAGTTTCTATTTGCTGATCAGCAATTTTCTGCTGATCCTGCTTCCGTCGTTGAGCTCTATATTAATCAGGTAAGTACCTGCGGGTAAGGCTTCGAGAGATATCCCTTTTTCGGAATAGGGGATATCTGATATTATCTTCTGCCCGGCTTGTAAAGGAGCAAAGCCACAGGGTAAAGAATAATCTCCAATCGGTGTATAATCTCCTGAGCCTTCAGATGGGACAACTGTCCGACCCGTTGGCCGTTGCCGCGTTGGAGGAGAGTCTCAACCGTGTCGATGCCATTACCCGCGTACACCGGCGCTTGTATGAAGGCAGCAGGCTGGATGAGGTGGAGCTCGCCGCTTACGTGCCCGACCTGGTAAAAGGTGTATTGCGCAGCTACGAAATGGGACACACCAGGCAGCATTACGAGATTCCCGAGATATGGATGCATGCAGATGCGGCTATCCCCCTGGGGCTGATGATCAGTGAGCTGACTACCAATTCGTGTAAGTACGCTTTTGAAGGGCACCCTGCACCAGAGTTAAGAGTAAAATGCCTTCAGGATCTTAAAGGAAATCTGACTTTCGAATATTCCGACAACGGCCCCGGCTTCGACGGCTCCGGAGCTGACTCTTCTTTCGGTTTAAAGCTGATCGCCCTGCTGTCCGGCCAGTTGAAAGGAGAATGCACTTTCTCGAGAGAATCGGGAAGCGTATTCAGGCTGAAATTTAAGGATGCGGCGAGAAAAGCAGCTACTTTTTCCGGATAAACCGCTTCTTCGGCGCTTTTTTGGGAGAAAGCTTCCTGATCGCCTCTGCGACTTCTATCGGGAAGTCTGTTTCGAGCACGCTGGCGCCGTCTTTAATAATCGCCCGGTATTTTTCCTTACGGGCTTCTTTTGTAGGGAGCTTGTCGTAGGAAGATGCCGACGATATCATCGCCATAGCGCCTTTGGCGTGCAACAGGCTATACAGTTCCTGGTTTTCTTCTTTGATATGAGGCCCGATATAGGCCATGAGCTGGTTGAAAGGAATGCCGGCTTTTTCATATTCATCAAACTGCTCCCTGGTTTTGATATGAGCCGAGAAGATCTGTTCCGGATTCCTTTCCAGGTAGAACCGGGCATGCTCTGCGCTGTGCGTGGTGATCATCACAAACGCTTCGGCGCCGTGCTTTTTTATCAGGTCGGCGATCATAGGGTAGGGCACTCCCTTCTGATCCAGGTTAAGGATGGTCTTGCCCCGCGCCCATTCTATCGCAGCTGCCAGAGTGGGGATCTTGAAAGGCGTAGGATTACCCGCCGTGTCTGTCAGGTAGAGCTCCTGCAGTTCGGCGTAGGTATAATCTGCGATATTTCCGCCTCCGGTGGTGGTCCTGTCGAGAGTGGCGTCATGCATGAGCACAATAACGCTGTCGCGGGTCATCCGCGGGTCGATTTCAAAGATGGCTGGTGTGAATTTCAGGGTATGCGCCATTCCTTCAATAGAGTTTTCGGGAAAGCCGCCTTCCACGGTTCCCCGGTGCCCCGCAATAACGGGGAGGTCACGGGGAGCGAATTTAAGGAACTGGTGAGCCTCTTCAGGGGTTTTCAGATTGATTACATGTAATCCGGGTTGAGCCCCGCCGGTACCGGGAGCGGAGCATAGCGTCAGGCCCCACATTACGGTAAATATCTTGTTAAGCCAGTGTTTTTTCATCAGACAAATTGTTTTTACCTGTGATTTAGCAGATTCAGGGCGATCTCGCATTGTTCATCGAGCGTAAAACGCGTGAGGGCGGAATTTTCCTGCACGATCCGACGATAGTTCCGGAGCGGCATACCAAGTTTGTAAGCCAGGTAAAACCGGTTGACGGCATTGTGAGCCACTACCAGGATCGTACCGTCCGGGTGGCTTTCGCAGGCTTTTTTAAAAAAGGAATCTGCGCTGGTTACGATCTCCATAGCGGTATTCCCGGTGCCTCCTGCACGGGTAGTTTCGGGAGATTGCTCCCAGGATTCCCACAATGCGGGGTCTTCGGCGATGAACTCCGCTCTTGTTTTGCCCTCCCAGGTTCCGAAAGATGCTTCTTTCAACCCGGGTGCCAGAACGATTTCCGAAAGGTTTTTCCCCGATGCGATCTGTGCAGTATCGAAAGCCCTTTTCAGGGGTGAGCTGTAGACGGCATCAAAAGAAATCCCTGAAAGTAATTCGCGGGCCCGACGGGCCTGTTCTATGCCCCTGGGGGTCAATTCCACATCGGTGGCGCCGCAATAGCGGTTCCCGTCGGCATTCCAGGTCGTTTCTCCGTGGCGGAGCAGGTAAACGGTCAGCATAACAAATGGCTATAAGCGATATCGGTTTTCAATATATCCCCGTTTTATCAATTCATCTAGGAATTTTTCGTATTGCGCCCGGTATGCGCCTCCCAGGCGGTCTTCCGGCTCGAAGCATTTTTCCGGGCGGGTCATAGCGCCGGCCGCTTCTGTCAGGTTTGAAAAGTAGACCTGCGAAGCTGCTACAACTGCAGCCCCGAGCGCTCCGGATGTATGGGACATTTTATAAACCGGGCGTCCCAGCACATTAGCCCTTATCTTCATCCATACGGCGCTGTTCGCCCCCCCGCCTGATGAATATACTGCTGTAACCTCCTCTCCCGACAGGGTCCCGACCAGCTCATAGGACAGCTTTTCGATATATGCCACTCCCTCCAGGCCGGCGGCAAACAACTGTTCCCGGCTCGTAATGGCCGGGTCGGTAAATCCCTGCGCAGCGGGATCTATAAAGGGGAACCGCTCACCTTTCTGTCTAAGGGGATATACCGAAAAGCCGGTGGGGATGAGAGTTGCTGCGGCATGGTTCATGGCTTCCAGCTCTTCCCCGAAATCTTCAGAAATCCAGTCGGCGCCTGTGTTGCTGGCTCCCCCGGGCATCCAGTAGCCCTGCGGATGGCGGTGGCAATACAATCTCCCCTGCGGATCGTGGATTTGCTGTTTCGTCACTCCCTTGATGACAAGAGTAGTCCCGATGGTCGTGTTCCAGTCGCCCGGCCTGACCGCCCCGCTGGCAACCTGCGAAGCGCAGCCGTCTGTCATACCGGCCACTACCTGCACTGCGGGAAGTCCCCAGCGTGCCTGCAGTTGTGCCGTCATCGGCCCCAGGACGGTACCTGGAGGCACGACCTTCTGAAGCCAGCTTTCCTGCAGGGGGAGATGCCGGGTGATATACTCCGGCCAGGCGTCAGCTGTTAGGTCATACCCCGACTTCAGGGCATTCGTATGGTCGGTAGTCCGGAAATTGCCGCATAATTTGCCCGTCAGGTAATCGGCGGCGTGGATCCAGGTTTTGATAAAAGCGGCCTGTTCCGGGTGATTTTTTACAAACCACACCATTTTCGGAAGACCGCTGGAGGTATTGAAACCGGTATATCCCGAAGGATGATGATGCAATGCCAGTTCCCGGCATAGCTTTCCTTCCGCCTCCTGCCTGGTATCGCTGTACATAATGGCGTCGCTCAGAGGACGGTAGTCCTTATCCAGGGGAATGACCGTACCGGAAGTAGAGGTTACGGAAATAGCCTGAATGCTGTCTTTCAGACGGGGGGGCTGTGCCGACAAGAGCCTGGTGAGGCACTCCTGCACCGCCCCCCACCACTCGTCGGGATTCTGGCTGACGCGGTAACAGGCCGGCTGGGGCGATCGTCGGAAAGTTTTAATCTCCTCGCTACCCAGTATTTCCCCCCGTTCGTCTGTCAGAATGACCCTTACCCCCTGGGTACCTACATCGACTCCAAGAAAGCATGCTAAGCTCATCAGCTTTTCTCCTTTAGTTTGCTCCTGTTCTCTTTCCACTGCCGGTACCATCCGGCGGTGTCCCATGATGGTTGCGGCTGTGTTCCGGAGATACCTGCTGCCGCTTCTTCCGGCAGTCCCAGGGCCCGGTTGCACACGGCTGCTCCTCCGGATACGGTTGCCTGCCTGTAATTGTCTCTTATCCGCAGCTCTTTTCCCGTAAGATTGGCCAGGAACTGTCTTAATACGAAGCTTTGCATACCGCCTCCGCAGCCCCATATATAGGCTTCCCTGTGCGGAGATACTTCGCAGAGCGCCAGGTAGTTTTCGTATATGCTGCAGGCCAGGTCCCATACGAGCGCAAAAGCAAATTGCCCGCGGCTCAGCTCGTGGTGGATAGGCGCCGGGAATATGAATCCGCCGCGGAGAAGGGGAGATTCCTCCCCGGCAATGAGAGAGCCCAGGGCTGCCCAGCATTGAGGGCCACCCGACCCGGCTACTGCAAGGATCTCGGCCTCCATTACGTCATAGGGTTCGTTGGGATAGAAAATCGCCTTGTACCGCTGAAGGTTGAGACCGGTTACGCCTGCATTGGTTTCCAGGATAAAGAAACCGGGCAGCGTGTGGCTGTTGGTCCAGGTCCGTCGGGCGCTGTCTGTTACGTATCGGCTGACGATTTTGACGACCGGCGTGGTCGTGCCGGAGACAATCACCACATCGTCGGCGCCCGGCCCGGTGCTCATCACCGCCAGCTGGGTATCGGCCCCGCCTGTTACCGCTCGCAGACCGGAATTCAGCCCCAGCGAGCGGGCGATGTCGGGCAGCACTTCGCCCAGCACTTCACCGGAATGGACCAGGCGGGGAAGTATCGCTGGACTGATATCGAAACAGGCGCAGAGCTCTTCCGACCAGCGCCGGGCGGCTACGTCGTAAAGCAACGTTTCCGAAGCCTGCGAATGCTCATACCCCATCACGCCGCAGAGCCGGAACAGCGCCCAATCGCTGATACTCAGCACATGCGCTATTTTACCTGCAGCAGCCGGATGCTTCCGGGTAAAGCCGACTATTTTGAACGCCGAAAACAGGGAGGTAGGATATCGCCCGGTAAGCGCATAAACCCGGTCCTTGTCCTGCAGCATGTCCTGGAACTCACGACCCCGGTGGTCGATATTAGGCATGCCTGTGATCGCATTTCCGTGCACATCCAGGAGGACGATCCCCTCCCGCTGGCTGGAAGTGGTCACAGCGGTTACGGAGCCCGGATCGACGCCCGCCAGTATTTCTTTGCACAGCTTTAAGATCTGCTCCCAGAGCCTGTCCGGGTCAAAAAAGGTGGCATCTTCATACAGCTGATCTCTTTCGTAATGAACCGTATCGGTGGCTACCTTTATAATATTCCCGGCCGGATCCGCCAGGGCTACCCGCACATTCCCGGTGCCTATGTCGATGATCAGATAATGACGTGGCTTCATTGGAGATGGTTTAAGCATTCAGGGTTCACCCATTGTTTTACGGAACGGCTGCCATCGACAAAAAAATCCTTAAGCGCCCTGTTGAGGATGTCGGCATGATGATCTTCCACTTCAAAAGTAGCTCCTGCGATGTGAGGCGTGGCCAGTACGTTAGGATGGTGTATGAGCTGGTAGTCGACCGCATCGGGAGGCTCATGGTCGAACACATCCAGTATGGCGCCCCGGATCCGGTTGTCCAGGACTGCATCCAGCAGGGCTTCTCTCTTCACTACCGCCGCCCGGGCCGTATTTACAAAGATAGCGCCGGGTTTCATGAGGCCGATCAGCCTGGCGTCGATCATACCTTTTGTTTCCTCCGTTACCGGCAAATGTACGGAGACTACATCGCATTCCCTGAAAACATCCTCCAGCGATACTTTTTCGAATGCCGGGTCTTCCGCAACGGTATAAGGATCGTAATACCTGATTTTTGCCGGGAAGTGCTTTAACAGGTTGGCAATAGTCTGCCCGGTAGCCCCGAAGCCGACCATCCCGATTGTTTTCCCGGCAATTTCATTCCCCTTGAACTGAAGATAGGACGTATGTGCGCCGGCTTCCCATTTTTCGCTTTCAAGCCAGGCGACGCCCGGCAAAGTGTGGCGCATCAGGTTGATGAGGTTGGCTATGAACATTTCGGCCACTGCCTGTGCATTCCGGGCCGGGGTATTGAAGACGGGGATCCCGCGGCTGCCGGCTTCCTTTACATCTACGTTGGAGGGAGTCCCCCTGCATACCCCGATGAACTGCAGGCCGGGATATGCTTTTATTACTTCTGCTGTTACCTCGTCGTGTTCAGTAATGAGCGCTTCCGCCCGTGTTTCTTTAAGAAGCGCTGTCAGCTCTTCAGGCCGGTAGCCATGTCCGTGCTCCTTCCAGGGTTTGTAAATCACTTCCCCGAAAAGATTTTCGAGGGTATGGCGGGCGCCCTCATAGTAAGGAGCGGTGAGAAGAATGCGTGTCATTTTGCGTATGAGTTAGAAATATCTGCAGGTAATGTTATAAAGCGGGTCAGTACGGCGCTGATCAGGTACAGAATGGCGAGAATCCAGACCAAGCCTTCGCTGCCCACAACGCCGATGGTCAGGCCGACGATGGCGGGTCCTATAAATACCGGCAAGCCTGCGCCAAGGTTGAGGATAGAAATGGCAGCACCTTTTTCTTCCTTCACAAGGGAAGGGACCAGGGCCGACAGCGGGACGTATCCGGCGAGCAGGCCTCCCCACAGGACGCCGCATAAAAGTACCATCCAGTAGCTGCTGTCAAACCAGGCAGGCGAATAGTAAAAAAGCAGCGTCGAAAAGGCGCAGCCTACGCCACCAAACCACATGACGGTCCGCTGCCATCCCAGTCTGTCGCCTACGAAGCCGAATATGAGGTTGAAAATAATATTGCTGGTGAAAATAGTGCCCCATATCTGAAGCCATTCTTTTGTCGAAAATCCGTATTCGGCCATGTAAAGGGGCAGAAAAACAGGGAAGGCAAACTGGGCTGTGGTGTTGATCACCCGTACGATCCCGCCGATGCCTACCTTCGGCTCTTTCCTGACAATGGTAATCCCCCTGAGAAGCTCCTTCCATTTATTTTCACCGCCTTCCGGAAGCGCCCGTGTTTTGAAATGATCCCGGTTCAGAATGAGCGCGAAGAACGCTCCTATCGCTACCCAAAGGATAGAGCTCCATAGCGTATTCTGGTATCCGAGCGAGCCGATTGCCCAGCTGGAATAATAGGCGCCCAATACGTTGAGCCCGCCTGTAAAAACAAACCAGAACCAGCCTACAGCTCGCCCGAGCTCGCTTTTTTCGGTGCGGTAGGTGATCCAGACAAGAAAAGAATAGGCAAATAAAGGGTAGCCGAAACCCCGGATAGCATAAGTGACCAGCATAGCGGGATAGTTGAGCTGGGCCATTCCTATGCCGACAAACCCGATAGTACCCAATATGTAAAGCAAGACACCCAGCGACATGGTGAATTTTGGAGAATAGGTCTCGGCCATTACCCCTGAAAACCACGAGGAAATGGCGATGGTAATTCCGTATACTGTAAAAAGGGAGGCAGATTGCTGTATGGTCATGCCGTTTTCAAGCAGGTAGGGGCTTAGCCATCCCTGCTCGACGCCGTCTCCCATCATGAAGATCAGGATGCCGGCATATCCCCAGAACAGGTGTTTGGGGATACCAAGTTGATCAGTTTTTAACATTTTTACGGTCGGGGTTTAAGCAGGTTTCTGGTAGAATTTTTTTTATACAGAAAATGATTTATCTGGTTTTTTGTTACAAATGAAATAATATTATACTTTGACTGCAAGTAAAACGAAATAAAATTTAACTTTTTTAAATGTTTTGTAATTGTACTTGTCAGAGGCTTGACGTGCTCCCGGTTAGGAAGGTGGAAGCATGATGCCAGGCAGGTGCCGGAGCTTTTTTAGTAGTGCAAATAGCTTAATATTGCTTTCAAAATGTTTCATTTGCAGGATGACTATCACCGAACGACATCAGTATATCCTGGCCGAAGTGCAGCGGAAAGGAAGGATCAGCATACAGGAGCTTTGCGACAGCCTGGAAGTGTCGGGCGTTACGATACGCAAGGATCTTAAAGCTCTTGAAGAAAAGCACCTTCTTTTCCGGACGCACGGAGGGGCTTCCCTGAGCAATCCCTATGCGCTGGAAAGGCCTATTCAGGAGAAGCAGCATATCAATGCTTCTGAAAAGCATCAGATCGCATTGGCTGCATTGGAAATAATCGGCAATCATGATGCATTGATGATCGGTTCGGGAACAACGGTATTTGAGCTGGCCAGGAACCTGGCGCCTTCATACCCGCTTACCGTCATCACCCCGGCTTTGAAGGTAGCTTTGGAATTGTCTGACCGAAAACATGTGGAAGTGCTCCAACTGGGCGGCCTCATCCGTCAGAATTCGGGCTCGGTTGCGGGCAATTTTGCCGAGTATATGCTAAGTGCGGTTTCCTGCGGCGTGCTGTTCCTGGGAGTGGATGGGATCGACCTCGATTTCGGCTTTACGATAAGCAACCTCACGGAAGCAGGGCTGAATCAGAAAATGATCGGCACGGCCCAATTTGTCGCCATCCTTGCCGACCATACCAAATTCGGGCGGCGGGGAATCGCAAAAATATGTGATTTTGACGAAGTTCATTACGTTATTACCGACTCCCGGGCGCCGCAGGAGGCAGTTTCCGCCCTGGAGGAAATGGGGATAAAGGTGATCGTCGCGTGAGATTTATACTGTCTACATGAAATATTCGCCGTTGACGCTTTCTGTGGGGGGAGGAATATCGTCGGCCCCTTTCATTTGCAGCAGGTTGATCTCTATGGTCCGGGTTATCTGGTCGAGCGGAATGCCTGTCGGGATCTGATCGAAGGGGTTGACCAATGCCTGCCCGATCATATGAATGGTCAGGAAGATATACCCGACCAGCGTTCCGAACACCAATGCCCACCACCCCAATGTGTTGCTCAGTGTAACAGTGGTGCTGAACATAAGGTACCAGATAAAAATCCTGGAATAGTACACGTAGGTAGTGGGGAATACGGTGTTCCTGATGCGCTCGGACTTTCCCATTTCATCACAGAACGCGGTGATGGCCTTGTTGAATTCAAGGAACCGGAAGCCATCGATGGCCCCGCTCTGATACAGCTTTTGGATGTCGGCTGTCTGAAGGGAAAGTATGGCGTTGTATATATTGGTGTGGGATCTGATTTGCTGGTATTCTTCCTCTGTAAGGTATTGCCTGAAAGTGCTGTCGTCGCTTTTCCGGAGATGGGATTTCAGCGCGTACACAAATGCCAGGTGCCTGAGGATGAGGCGCTCCTGTATCTGGGCTGTGGCTATCCCTTGTCCGGCGGCGGGCGAAACGGTATAGGAAAGTATCATGCGCGCCCAGGTGCGGGAGTCGTTGACCAGAGCGCCCCATATTTTCCTGGCTTCCCACCAGCGGTCGTAAGCCTGGTTGCTGTTGAATCCTATGAAGAAAGCCAGGGCCGTACCGATCAGGGAGGTGACGAACGGCGGGAAATCGAAGTGTTTTCTGATCACAACCTCATTGAGCACATAAGCAAAAACACATACGATGATGGAGTATATCATATTCCGCCCCGTGCCCTGTATGATACGGCTTAACCGGATGTTGTTGGTGATGATCATGCGATTGGGTGGTTAGTCTGTCAGGTTTCAATTTTTCCGGGCTTTTTCCGGTAGTAATCGAAAGCCCGGATCTTTTTGTTCTGGTTGATGTCCGTATTGTTTTAAGGAAGAATCTTTGAATTGAAATTTACTCACATGAGAAAATTGTTGCTATTCTACCCGGTCCTGTTTTGCTTTACCATAGTCCGTCTGGCTGCTCAGCCGTCGTACGTTCCGCCTCAGCTGTCATCTCCCGATGCCTGGACGATGGTCTTGATGCCGGATCCGCAGACATACGGAAAATTTGCCCGGAACCAGCCGGTGTTCGAGTTGATGACTGCCTGGACAGCCGAAAATATCGACAAGCTCAATATCCAGATGGTGCTTTGTACCGGCGACCTGGTAGAGCAGAACCAGATGCCCAATCCAAACCGGATAAATGGCGACCAGCCCAGCAAATCGCAATGGGAATCGGTGGCTAGGGCTTTCGAACGGCTTGACGGCAGGGTTCCCTATATCTGTGGAACCGGCAACCACGATTTCGGGTTTAAAAGTGCCGAAAACCGGCAAACCTATTACGACCAGTATTTTCCGCCCGATAAAAATTTCCGGAGCCAGGCGCTACTCAGAGATGCGGGCTTTGACGGCGACGGAAATCCTTCGCTTACCAATGCAACTTACGAGCTCACGTCTCCTCACGGCCAGAAGCTGCTTTTTATGGTGCTTGAATTTGCCCCGCGCGATGCCGTGCTGGAGTGGGCCGGAAAAACAGTGAGCCAGGAAAAATACAAAGATCACTTTGTAATACTGCTCACGCATTCGTACCTCAACTCGAAGAGCGAGCACATCGAAAAGGAGGGATACCCGCTCACAGACCGGAATTACGGGTTGGCTGTCTGGCAAAAACTGGTTCAACCTTCTTCCAATATCCGGATGGTTTTCTCGGGTCATATAGGTGCGCCTGACGACGTTCTTGGCCATATCGGGTTTCGGAGTGATAAGAATGCCGCCGGCAAAAAGGTAAACCAGATGGTTTTCAATGCGCAGGCGCTGGGCGGAGGCTGGCACGGCAACGGTGGTGACGGATGGCTGCGCATGCTGGAATTTCTCCCGGGCGGCAAAAAAGTGAAGGTCAGAACTTTTTCTCCTTTGTTTGCCATATCCCCGTCTACGCGACACCTGGCCTGGAGGACTGAATCGTATGATGAGTTTGAGTTCGAGCTGGATTGACGGGACCTGGGACCTAAGTATCCGGGTCTTATCCGGGGGAGTACTGTCCGCGAAGTCTCTCTTGTTCCGGATATGACTTGCCGTATTGCCTTTTGGGCATCTTCTTCCCCAAAAATCTCCTGATACCACCAATATCTTTTCTTGCGGGTATCCGGAAGATAAAGATTCCACCGTCAACCGCCATCTAGAGCAGCGGTTCGAAACGCCGGATAATAATTCATATGGGAGAAGCCTGAGAAAGTTCGATCGTACGCTTCCTTTCACTGAAAATTTGGAAATTAGTAAGGTGTTGATATTCAGCTAATAATGCTGAATAGAGGAGGCTTGTTGTATTTTTTACAATCAGGCATGCCAACCAGTTTTGCTTCCGGACGATCATTACAGAGTCGGTTAGCTGGTTTTATTAATGTAAGTTTGAGGTAAAAAAGCCCGCTTTCAGAATGGAGGTATCGATTATCATTGTCAACTACAGAACATCCGGACTCATTATAAATGCCTTGCAGACAGTTTATAAATATACAGAGGGAGTCTCATTTGAAGTAATTGTAGTGAATAATGAAGAGGATGCCGAGGGGAAACGCCGCGTATTGACGGAATATCCTGAAGTAAAATGGATAGAGATGTCGTATAATGCCGGTTTCGGAAGAGCCAACAACGCGGGAATGAAGGCCGCCGCCGGGCGTTACTTTTTGTTGTTGAATGCTGATACGCTCCTGGTAGATAACGTAATAGGCAGGTGTGTAAAAAGGATGGAAACAGACAGGGAGCTCGTAGCCTGTGCAGCTCTCCAGTATGACGGCGATATGCAGCCCATGCCGTTTTATCAGAGCTTTAACGACTTCAGGAAATCGTTTTTCATCATACCGCCCGGTAAATTCTTTGCAGGCCTCCTGGAACGTTTTTTGCCTGAACCACAATACGACGACCCCGAGCAGCGGGACTGGCTGGTCGGGGCATTCATGATGATCAGGAGGACAGGCTTCGAAGCTACAGGCGGTTTCGAGGAATGCCTTTTTATGTATGGAGAAGACGTCGAATGGTCGTGGAGGCTTGGGAGAACCGGGAAATTGTCCCTTTTTAAGGATTGTATTTTCCTGCACCTGGAAAACGGCAATCCTTACCGGCGCTCGCGGATTTCCTGGATTAACCGTTTCAGCGTCCAGATGCAGGTCTCGAATATGGTCTGGCTCAGGAAGCAATACGGCGTACCCTATTATCTCCTGATGCTTATCCACTACCTGGTTATGATCCCTGTGGTGTATGTGTGGAGATGGGTCGCAAATATGAAGGAGCCTGATAAGGTAAAAAGAGGGTTCGACACCCAGCACATTTTCACCAGGAAAGTCGGAGTTCTTTTGAGCTATTTCTGGAAAACCATGAATTATAAGAAACACTTTTTTAAAATCCGGCCTGAAGAAAATATCGATAAACTATACGCCGATGGAGAAAACTAAAAAAAGAAGGATTCTTTTTATTACACCACTTGCATCAAGAACCGGCTCGGAAATGATGCTTCTGAATATTATTCTGCGCCTGGACAAATCCAGGTATGAAGTAGCGGTAGCGAGCTATGCGCAGGGAGAGCTTCTCAACGATCTTCCTGACTACGTGCGGGTATACAAGGTGCCCGGGAATTTTACCATATTAGACAGGATTAACTATCATCTCGGCCGGCATCCCATCATTACGGCTCTGAAGAACATTCAGAAGGATTTCGGGGCGGATATATGGTACCTCAATACGATCGTTCTACCCCAGGCGGCTTCCACCGCCGTATCGCTGAATGTCCCTTTCATGGTGCATTTTCACGAAATGCCGCTTTCCTATGTATATGTAAACGAGGATGAGTTCGACCTGATCATCCGGAAAGCGCATCATATCATCGGGTGCTCGGAGGCTACGTGCCTGGGCATCAGGCAGGCAGGGGCAGGCAACGTATCGCTCGTGTATTCGTTCATAGAAGATAGGGTGAGGCCGAAAGACGACGGCGATGTAGCTGCCATAAGAAAGAAATTCGGAATAGCGCCCGGGCAGTTTGCCTGGATCATGTCAGGGGTCCCGTCAGAAAGAAAAGGGTTCGACTTTTTTCCCGAAATAGCCGGGCTCCTGGACGATGAAAACACCCACCTGATCTGGGTGGGCGGCGGCGGAGCCCGCGACGGCTATATCAGCTGGGTCGAAAACCGTATTGCCTCCTCAGGCTCGCGGACCAAAATTCACCTGGCCGGTAAGCAGAAAGAAAAATACGATCAGTACCTCCATGCAGCCGACGGATTTATCCTCACGTCCAGGCAGGACCCCTTCCCGCTGGTGATGATCGAAGCTGCCGCATTGGGCAAGCCCATTGTCTCATTCCCTTCCGGAGGTGTATCTGAATTGATGATCGACGGGATGGGCAGCGTTACGGAAGATATCAGCCCGAAGCAGATGGCGCGGGAAATGAAAAGAGTAATGAGCGGAGAGATCGCCTGCGATCCGGCCATATCCAGGCAGCGGATGGCTGAATATGATATTTCCAGGGGAATGGAGGCCTGGGACCGGGTGATGGACCGGGTTATGGAGGAAATTTAGAGGAGTGGCGCATCGTTACCGGTCGAACCATTTGTTGCGGTAAGCCAGGCTTATGGCCTGTGCCCGGGAATTGATATGCAGCTTTTGGTATATCCTCGCAATATGGGTTCTCACCGTCAGGGTGCTGACATCCAGGTGTACAGCTATTTTTTTTGCATCCCAGCCTTTCACCAGGTGGCTTAAAATTTCTTTTTCCCTTTCTGTAATATGGCCGGGTATAACGGCTGATTGCGCTTCCGTTTCCGGCGGTGTTATTTTGCTCAGCAGTTGAAGCGTCTTCCTGGCAATGGAAGGGCTCATAGGGGCTCCCCCGTATTCCAGCACGTTAATTACCGCCTCTTTCAGCACATAGGCAGGTTCATGCTTCAGGAGATAACCCGATGCCCCGGCGGTAATAGCCTCGAAGATCCTGTCGTCGTCGTCGAAAACGGTAAGCGCCAGGAAAAATATTTCGGGATTGAGCGTTTTCGCCAGGCTTATGGTTTCTATTCCGTCCATTTCCGGCATCTCAAGATCCATGAAGATTACCTGCGGCAGCTTTTCGGGAGCCATGCCTTTCAGTATTTCCATACATTCATGGCCGCTTCCCGCGGAAAACACCAGGCTCAATCCTTCCGCCATATGGATTTTCCGTTCGAAATCGTTACGGTTAATTCGCTTGTCGTCGACAAATGCTATTGTATAAGACATGACGCAGGATGATTGATATAAATTCAAAGTTAGCCGGGCAATAGCTGAATTCACATACTTAATTTGAAGTAGCCGTCAGTTCTACCCTGGTACCTTCGCCGGCTTTCGAATGCCAGCTGATCGTCCACCCGGCTTCTGCAGCCCTGGCTTTCATATTGGCAATCCCGTTTCCGCCGTACCCGGTTGCATTTTCTCCCGCGATCATGCCGGTGCCGTTGTCGTCTATATAAATTTTCCAGTCGCCGGAGCTTTCTACCAGGACGGTCAGCGAGGTGCAATGGCTATGCCTCACAGCGTTGATGCTTGCTTCCCTGATGATCTGGTACAGGTGGAAGGCCTGGAAGGGCGGGATGATGACGTCTTCCCCGATAGTTTCGCTCACTGCGAATGTGATATGCGGGAAACTCCTTTCCAAACGGTGAAAAAATACTTTGACGCGGTCGCTGAGGGCGGTAAGCGACAGGGATTTTTTATTAAGGATCCAGATGGTGTCGCTCAGCTGCGAAACAATCGCCATCGAATTATGCCTGAGCTCCCCGAGTGCATTTTTATTTTCGACGGTTGCAGAATCCTTGTCGATAAATTCCAGGTTGGAAACAATAGAAGCGGCGTATGCCCCCAGGTTATCATGTAGGTCGGCCGCAATACGCCGGCGTTCCGATTCTTCTGCCCGGGCTATTGCTTTGGCGGCAGATTCCTTTTCCTGCTGGAGGATAAGGGCGGTTTTTAATTTTTGCCGTTTCCTGAACCCCGAGAAAATGAACCATCCGGCTACCGAGGCCAGCCCGAGCAAAGCCAGCGACCCATAAAGGAAATAGTCCTTTTTCAGAAGCTCGTACTGTTGCTGGATGATCGTGTTTTCTTTTTTCTGTACGTCATAGCGGGTCTGAAGCCCGGCAATGGCTTCTGCCGAATTGGCTTCGTAGAAGGAGTCTTTGGCTGCTACTATTTTCTCCAGAAACTCGACATAAGATTTCTGCTCGCCTTTTATTTTGTAGCACCTGGCCAGGATTTCATAGTAAGCGAGGCGGATCTTGATATTGCTGGCAATAACCTTGCCGGACGGCCAGCTGATATCCGTGCTTTTACCCTCGCCCAGGAGTCCTTTGCAGAAGGCGATGGCTTTATCGATCTGCCCGGTCTCGATATAAAAGTCGGCCAGGCTCAGGTTATCACTTACCCACATGGTCGGGTCCCCCATTTTCTGGCGGGTTTCCAGCATCTCAAGGAGAGAAGCTTCTGCTTCTTTCAGCTTCCCCAGGTACATCATGATGCCGGCCCTTCGCTGGAGCCCTATCGCCAGGTTGTCGAGGTTTTGGATCATGTAGCACAGGCGGACCCCCTCGTTGATATAGTATCGGGCAGAATCCGGCTTGTCCAACTGTTTGTAGGCATCGGCGAAATTAAGGTATATCGTAGATCTTACCAGGTCGTATTTCGGATGTGCAGATATCGAATGCGATGCCTTATACAGCCATTCGACGGCTTCTGAAGGTTTCCCCCTGGCCAGGGCTATCGAGCCGAGTGTATTCAGGTTGGAGCTAAACGCTACGGTATCGTTGTAGTTTTCTGCTTCTTCAACGAGCCCGTAAAGTATGGTCAGCGCGTCCTGGAGGCGATCTGCCCCGCCCAGGCACATCGCTTTCTGACGTTTCAGCCTGAAATACAGCTCCCGGTCCCCGGTTTCTGATACCGAGATCAATTGCAGCCCGTCATCGATCGCTACCAGCGAGCTGTCAATCCATCCCCAGCGCCAGTACATATACGACATGGCAAGGGCGGCGCCCGCCTGGTCCCTGTTATTCCCGATCCTACCGGCCATGTCCCTCACCAGGTAGGCATATTTGTCCAGCGTGTCTCTGTTAATACTCTTGTACTCGTCGCAGAGCACCAGGATGCGTTCGAGCTTGTCATTTTCGTTTGCAGCGTGCCTGATCGTGGTTAAGATGCTGTCTATCTTTCCGGTTTGCGAAAAGGCGGAGAAGGGGAGCCAAAGCAAAATGAATGACAGGTATCTCATTTTCAGGGTTTCCCAAAGTTACCGAAATTTTTTCTTCGCTTTTGAAAAGGGCGGGTCGTTGTTTGACGATTGGCAAGAGCGGGTACTACAAATTAAGTATTTTCCAGTACGTCGGGGTTGGAGAAATTTGTACAAAGAAGAGAGTGGTTTTCTTCTCTGTACTGAAATTCTATGCCTTAAATCCTTTCAGCTATGATAACACGTCTCCTTTACCTGACAGCCCTGCTCCTGCCTTTTACAGGGACACTGTACGCTCAGGCCAAGAACTGGATCGGCACTACCGACGAATGGGGATTGCCCGAAAACTGGAATCCTAACGGGATTCCGACATCTGTGAACAGTGTATCCGTTTCGGCGGGCGCTCCCAATTGGCCAAAACTTTCCGGGCCGGTGGAAGTCGGTAGCTTTACCATGAATGCCGGTAGTCAGCTCGATGTAAATGGGCATAAATTAACCTCCCTGGGCGTTGTCAACCTAACGGAGGCGACAGTCAACAACAGCGCAACCGGGCCCGCCCTCATCGAAACAAATGGGGGAACCTCCCATCTCCGCAATTCGGTTTTTGCAACCGGGCTCGATTTTACAGCCACAGGCAGCGCTGTACTGAATGAAGCAGACGCTACCGGCCCGAATACCTACAACGGCAATGTGAAGATCACTATGGCAGGATCGGGGGGACTCAACTTTTCAGGTACCTTCCGGTCGGTGGTCAACGGTGACCTTACCATCGAGCGTACGGTGGGCGGGACTACCAACCTGTTTACCAGTACTGCGATAGCATCTACAGCGGTGACAGGCGATTTCAGCTATACAAATAAAGTAGGCGGTGTTACTGTGATCGGCTCTACAGATGGGAAAACGATCATAGCCGGAAAGCTGTATATTGATTCGGATGCTACAGGCAGTCCGACTTTTACCCTGCGGCGGCTGACCAATAACATCACGGGCGGGGAGGTGACTATCCTCAACCCCGGGGAGTTTAACCTTCTTAATGATACGCTGACGGTGGCAAGCTTTACCGTAACCGGGAAGAAGTTCGGCAATAGTACTATTGATTTGAACAAGCTGACATTCGGGTCTTTCCTGTATGAGGACGATCCGGGCAACAACGCCGTG
>JBBCKD010000031.1:0-531468 GCA_037191015.1 Spirosomataceae bacterium | reverse complement strand
ACCTGGAAGCCGGTAGCGGACAGGTTCTCTCCTCCCTGATCAACAAACGGTTTATCGAACCGGGAGCCATTGGAGGCGATGCGCAGATCGCCTGGTATCCAGATTGTGGCATGAAGCCTGGGGTCGGTATCAGCAGCGATTTTTTTCAGGAAATCGTTGCCCTTGGTGTCTTTTGCCACTTTCAGATATTCGTAGGGCAGACCTGTTTTTCCAAGATAGGATGTCACCAGGTTCCAGGTAACGGCCATTCTCTGGGTACGCACCGTTGTGTAGAGCTGCACGTTATTGCCCATATTTTCGGCCGAGTTCGAGGCGCTGTACAGCAGCACTTCGTTGATGTTGGTCATATTATCCAGCCCGAACAAGGTGTAATAATCGGAGTCCGGCTTACCGGTGCTGTAGATTCCCTTTACGTAATTCCCTTTTATCAATTGGTTTGCCGCATCCACACACGCCTGGAAGTACTTCTGAGGCTGTGCCCCCGGCGTGGCAAAGGGTGTGCCCTGGTGATATTTCTGCCAGGTTCCTTCAAACAGCGCTACACGGGTTTTGAAGGCAAGCGCGGCTTCTTTATTAAGCCGGGTATTGCCTGCAGTGCTTCTCGTATTGAGATATTCTATCGCCTTGTCTATATGTACCAGGATCGAGTCGGCCACGATGTTGCGGGGCGTACGCGGGTTATACAGCTCATCCGAGCCGGGCAACAATGCCGAAGTGTACCACGGGACGTCCCCGTACTGGTTCAGCAACTGGAAATAAAACCATGCTTTGAAAAAGTGCGCCTCTCCCAGGAAATGGGCGTAGTTCTCCAGCCGGTCCTGTACCTTGCCGTAATTGTCAAAGAAAAAGTTGATATTCCGGATGTCGGACCAGTCGGTGCTCCATGATGTTGTAGTGATCGTCCTGCCGCCGTTGAGTATCAGGTCGGGAACGGCGACGATCATGTTATCGGACGAAGCATCTTCATAGGGCATCGTTCCGGCGGTGCTGTGACGGGGTAATTTCGGGTAAAACTGGAGTATATATTTCTCGAGGTCGGCCGAAGATTTCCAGTAGTCATCATTACTGATCGCATCCTTGGGAGGCAGTTCCAGGAATTTTTCACAAGATGAACCGGCGAATAGCACAAGTACTGAAATGCCAATATATATGATTCTTTTCATTACGATAAAACGTTTTCTAATAGCTGATTTCTGGTTGCTCATGGCTATGCTTAATAAGTTAACATCAGACCCAGTGAAAGCATCCGGTCGGCTCCATAGGTCTTACCTGCTCCCCGCTCGCTGCCAATAGCGACAGGATCTATGCCCGGAGACAACTTGGTCAGCGTCAGCAGGTTTTCGCCGGAAAAATAAACCCGGACCCGCTGCATTTTTATTTTCGAGGCAAGCGAAGAAGGCATATTGTACCCGATCTGCACATTCTGCAGCTTCAGGTAGGCCGCACTCTGCAGGTATCTTGTCGACGGCATCCGGTTCTTCCCGTTTTCCGGGTCGTTGGCATACGGTCTCGGCCAGTAGGCATCGAGGTTGAGGTTTGCGGCGCCTTCATGCAGCCCGGTGTACTTGTCTCCTTCCTGGTCCCTGAAATAATCCAGGTGCCCGTCGAACAATGATACCTGATTAAAATGTCTGAATCCCCAGAAAATATTGTCCAGCGGCTCAAAAAAGATATCCCGTTTGGCAATACCTCTCCAAAGCATTGAAAAATCAAGATTCTTCCAGTTAAAGCCCAGTGTAAGGCCGTACTGGTAGCGCGGATTTCTGTTCCCGATGATTTTCAGGTCGCCATGATCGTCGATGGTATTGCGCCCGTTGTTTACCTTGCCGTCGCCGTTGAGATCTTCATACCGCACATCCCCGGTCTTCCAGGTGCCGTTCCATATAAAAGAAAGGTCGGTCGAAGACCTGTGCTGGTCGATATCACCCTGTGTGCGATACAGCCCATTGGACGTGTACCCCCATATTTCACCTTCCTCCTTGCCTTCGTACCAGGTAGAGGCAGCCAGCGTTCCGGTAAGATTCTCACCCAGCGTTCCGGTAGGATTCACGTATTTTGTAACGAAAGAGCGGCTGTCGTATATATTGCCCGTTATGAAATAGGAGAACGACTGGCTCAGCGACTGGTTCCAGCGCAGGGACAACTCCCATCCTCTGGTACGGAAAGCGGAGTTGTTCGCCTTCGGTAGGTCGGTGCCCAATACACCCGGCTGGGCTTCAGCCGGCCCGATCATATCGGTGGTGGCTCGTTCAAACCAGTCGAAGCTGCCGGTCAGCCGCCTGTTCAGCACGGCAAAGTCAACGCCGATATCCGTGGTAGTAGCAGTCTCCCAGGTAAGATTGGGGCTGATCAGCCCCGGCACGGTGGTATAGCCGATCGGTCTGCTCTGCCCGTAGCCAAAGATATAGTTCAGCGGCGAGGTCTGGATAGGGATCAGGTTGAGGTCAAGGTAGGAATCGACGTTCTGATTGCCGAGGCGCCCCCATGAACCCCTGAATTTAAGTAGACTGACAACATGCTTGATCGGCTGCCAGAACCCTTCGTTACTGACATTCCAGCCGACCGACAGAGAAGGGAAGGTTCCCCAGCGGTTCCCTCTCCGGAAACGTGAGGTACCGTCCCTGCGCAGGTTGACTTCCATCAGGTAGCGATTGTCGAAATCGTAGTTAAGACGCGCAAAGTAGCCCTGTGTAGACCAGTGTCCCAGGGAATCGAGTGCCGATGACTCTCCGGAAGCAGTTCGCAGCGATGGAACACTCTGGACGAGCAGATTGGTTTTGTACACGTCGAGATACCGCTTATTGCTCTTCTCAAACTGGGTGCCGGCCAGGAAAGTCAGGTGCTGTTTCTCCCCGATGCTGGTATTGAACGTGGTATAAATGTTGGTAGTCCAGTAGTTGTTGTTGTGGTGATACTCCTGGATATTACTCGGAATGGTATTGGACGTGGGAACAATGGTTTTATTTACCATGGTCTCGTATACGGTCATCTCCTGGTGGGACCGGTAGATATTGACGGTCTGGTAGGCGAAATCCGCATTGATTTTCCAGTTTTTTAGCGGCCTGATTTCCGTATTGAAGCTCTGCCAGTTCTCCGTAGTTTCGATGTGGTCATTTCCCGCATCGCGTATCCAGGGGATTTTCGACTGGATCATCAGGTTGCCGTACGCATCGTATTTGGCGTTGGTGGGCATCGTACGCGCGATCTGGTGGAAAACAAGGTCATATTCGCCCTGCTTATCCATCGAAGGCCTGACGCGGTTGCTCTTCATAAACCGGGGCTGATACCCGATATCCCACCAGGGAGCAATCGATGTCTTTATTTTCGCCATGATGTTCACCCGGGAATAGGTATCCGTTCCATAGTTGAGAACACCTTCCTGGCCTACATAGCCGCCGGAAAGGTAGTAGGATGTCTTCTGTGACCCGCCCTGTATCGAAATGTCGTGCTTCTGGTTGACAGCGCTACCGTAGTATTCGTCGATCCAGTCGTAATTGGCATTCCCCTGCTGGTTGATCCCCCAGGTGCCGTTGGGAAGGGCGACGGTTTCGAAATAGGTGGCGTCAGGAACGGTGAATTGTTTCAGGTAATCGAAATCGCCTTTCTGGAATGCGATGATGCGGTCGATGGTTTCGTTGGAAAAAACCCTTCCCCCGGCGCCCCAGACACCGGATTCATTTACAATCCTGGCGTGGGTATAGGAGTTGAGCATGGCAGGCAGGCGCTGGGGAGTAGCGACCGAAACATTCCCGCTATAGGAGACGCTGAGCTTTTCGTCCGTACTTCCGGATTTTGTCGTGATCAATATGACACCATACGGGGCCCTCGCACCATAAATAGCGGAAGCTGCTGCATCTTTAAGGATAGAGATGGAAGCAACATCCTCCGGGTTGATCCGGTTCATATCTCCCGGGATACCGTCGATCAGCACATAAGGCTGCCCGCCGTTCAGAGATCCTGTTCCCCTGATGTTGATGTTCATTTCGGCCCCAGGCTGGAAGCCGTAATTATTGGTCGAAAATGACATGGCAGGCGATAAGCCCTGAAGAATCTGGGAGACGGTAGGCGCCTGCCGGTTTTTAATCTGCTCATCGGAGATCACGTCTACGGCGCCGGTCACACTCCCTTTCCGCTGCGTGCCGTATCCCACCACTACTACTTCCTCCAGGCTTTTCTCATCCACCTTCAGCGAAACATCCAGCAAAGCCCTGCCCTCTACCGGTATTTCCTGACTCAGGTATCCTACAAAACTGAAGATCAGGATCGCTTCATCGTTTTGAACGGAAACCTGATAGTTGCCGTTTTCATCCGTAATGGTTCCCTGCTGGGTACCCTTCACAAGTATGCTCACTCCCGGAAGGCCTTCGCTTTTCTCATCCGTTACTTTGCCTCTTATGGTTTTTTCAGCAGGCTGAGCGGGCTGTTCTGCCGGGACGGGCGCCAATATTTCCGTTAGGATGATTGTTTTGCCTTCCTGTCGAAATGTGAACGGGGTTTTCTGTAAGATCAGCTCGAGTGTCTGATGTACAGATCGTGTGGCCAGGGGAACAGTCAGATCTTCTTTATAAGGATTGACCTTAGGTGAAAGATAGAACACGTTATAGCCTGACTCCTTTTGCAGCTTGTTCAACGCGCTTTTCAGCGAGCTGTACTGACCTCCGAAAGTGATCTTTGTCTCCCGGATATCCTGTGCCCGGCTTGTTTCTGCAAAAAGCAACTGTGCCGTAGTGAGCGCAATGACGATACTGTAAAAGCTGATTTTCATGAGCTTACTCAATAAAGGCCCTCCCTTCCCAAGCCGTGGCACAAAGGGAAAACGTCTTGCAAAAGCTAGAGTTTTTTGCATTCTTTGTATTGTTTAAAAAGTTTGCCAATAAATTTTTTAACGGAACTCCTCATTGCTTTCCAGGGCCGGAGGAGTTTTTTTTATACATTCCGGCTAAGGGCCCCTGTCTGACTTTGTAGCATTCATATTTTTAAGAGGTTTAGAATCACTGCATAAGCTTACATACATTTTTCTCCTTCTATGAGGACTTCGTTTCCGGCTATACTATATTTTGTTTTCAGTGTAAGAGCCAATGTCCGCATTACTTCTTCAAGCGTCTCCGTACCGGCAAATCTCCCCGTGACTTCGCACGTTTCAAGCTCCGGGTTGCTGAACAGGATATTGACCGCATATCGTTTGCCGAGATGCCTGGCCAGCTCTCCTAGGGGCATTTCGTCGAAAGTCATATCGTTGTGTACCCATGCAATCGTTTCGGTTGCCTCGATGTTTTGTTGTCCCGAAACAGAAGATTCCGTATTGTAAGTAACCTGCTTGTCGGGCGTGAGTACGGCAATAAGCTTGTTTTCGTCCTCTACCTGTACTTTTCCCCGCGTCACGCTTACCGTAATGTCCTTTTGTCCCGGCCACGCAGTGATATTAAAGGCGGTTCCCAGCACAGTCGTCTTGATTTTCCCGGTATAGATGATAAACGGCGTGCCCTGGCGATGGGCGACATCGAAATACGCCTCCCCTGTAAGGTGAACGATCCTTTCCGATTGATTAAAGCTTTTATCCATCTCAAGCCTGCTGTCGCCGTGCAGGATAACGGTGCTGCCGTCGGGCAGGGTCAGGAAGCGGTTGACAGGCCGGTCGCTTATAATGGTCGCAGCTACCGGGGTTGTAGTTTTCTTATGCGGGGGAGAATGCGTCGGGATCAGCCATATCGCTCCGAGGAGAACAGCCACTACGGCGGCAGCGCGGAAATAAGCGCGCCGGTAGAAAGGTGTCGCTGCGGTGCGCAGACGCCCGGATATTCTTTCTTTCATGCGGCCGCCCAAAGCTTCCAACTGGCCTTCCGTCAATATCCCGGATGCGTCGGGCGCACTGTCGAAGAGTGTATAATAATTTTCCAGGGCAAGGCGTTCTTCCAAGGTGGCGCTGCCGTCGAGGTATCGCTCGACGAGTTTCCTGAATTCTTCTTTTTCGGATTCTGGCATGAGATTGACCGCTTCTTTTCTGTATAGTATACCTGGTGGAAAAAAACTCCTAAAGAATACCTGATTTTTTTAAAATTAGCATTGATAAACCGGTAGCAGATGATTATCCCTTTGCATATTCCGCAGCTCTCTAAATTTTCGGACGACGAACTGGTAGTTTTTTGTACAGCAAACCCTGAGTTAGTCGTAGAACGTGATGAGAACGGGCAACTTTTTATCTCAATGTCGCCTACATACGCTTTGACCAGCTCGAATAGCAGCGAGCTGATTGCTGAACTGGTTTTATGGAATCGCAGTAAAGGGAACGGGAAAGTCCTGGAATCTTCAGGAGGTTTCTTCCTGCCGGACACTTCTATGCGGGTACCCGATGTGGCCTGGATAAGAAATGAACAATGGGTACGGCTGACGCCGGCAGAGAAGAAGTCGTTTCCTTACCTGTCACCCGATTTTATCATAGAGCTCAAGTCGGATACGGACAGCCTTGCAGACCTGCAGGCAAAGATGGAGAAATGGATCGGCAACGGTGTACGTATGGGTTGGCTGATCATCCCGGAAAAGGCGGAGACTCATATTTACATGCCGGATAGCCCGGTAATGGTGCTGCCATTCGAAGCGTTGCTGGAAGGGGGCGAAGTCCTTCCCGGTTTTAAGGTGAAGCTAAGTGAAATCCTGGAATACTGATCCGGGTTATGACAGGTGCGCCGTCAGCGCAGCAGCCAGGATAAGCAGCTTTGACACTGCCGACCGCAGGCTCTCCTGCCCGTTGATCAGCTGGTTCTGAACGGTCTTTTGTGTAATGTCGAGCTGTTCGGCGATTTCGCGGGTAGATAGCTGCTCCAGGTAACGCAGACGGAATATCTCCCGTCGTTTTTCAGGCTGCTGCACCAGCCATGCCTGTATACCTTCCACCAGTTCTTTCAGAAAAAACTGGCCGTCAGCTTTGTCATAGCTGAAGCTCATGTGCTCAAGAGGCTCCTCGAAGCTGG
Organism: Spirosomataceae bacterium; assembly: GCA_037191015.1. Lineage (GTDB taxonomy): Bacteria > Bacteroidota > Bacteroidia > Cytophagales > Spirosomataceae > Ravibacter. The sequence goes on along the minus strand of JBBCKD010000031.1, from coordinate 524,500 downwards.
GCATCTTCCGGTGTTTTTTGTACAGCATGAAAACCTGGTACCGGACGGCAGCAAGGAGATAGGGATAAAGCTGGCCTATGTTCCGGGACGAACGGTTGACCCACAGGTCTACGAATACATCCTGGACTACCTCTTCCGCAAACGCGTTTTCCTTAAGGCGCTTATGGGCTTCATTGAACAGCGATTTCCAGTAACGCCGGTAAATTTCATCAAATGCCTCCTCTGCCCCTTGCTGTAAAAGGAGAACCAACTCATGATCGGTATGGTTTTCAAAAGAGGTCATTCAGGAAATGAAACTATAAAAAGACAGGCATTAGAACAACCGGGAAGCCGGAATAGTTTAAAATAATTTATTTCGAATTTCTGGACCGGGTTTAGGTAAGGGAGCGGTCATGCAACAACGATTGACGGAAATATCCGTACAACACGTTTCAATTGCAAATATAACAGCGATTTTAAGGCTCTGCTGCAGTATTCGGGAATTATACCTAAAGATAGGTAACCAGGAAGAGGACGAGGGTATTTAAAGGCTTTTCAGAAGGCTTACTTTTTCTTGATCAGCCACACTTCCGCTACAGAGCAGCCTCTGCCGGGGCCCATGCCGTTGGGGGGAGAGTCCCGCTGAAATCGGTAGTTTCCGAGTCCCAATGCCAAAAGGCCTGGGTCAGCATGATGTAAAGAATTTCCCGGCATAGGCGTGATCAGGGTTTTTCGCCCTGCGGCACCGCTCTGAATCCATATACGTCCGCGCTTCCCTTCAATGAGAACTCCAGCCTGAGCACTTTCCCTTTCAGTGCACTTATTTCCCCGTTTTTCCATTTAACCTCATGCCTGACGTTATCCCCCGTAACGGGGAGGCTTGCTTCGGGGTCAAAGCCTTCAATGGGCTTGAGATGGTAATCCGTGACTTTTACGGTCAGACCTGCGGGACCTGCGTCCGCATTCAGACAAAGCTTACCACCCGGCCACCGCAGCATACGGGTAATGATATAACCTCCTCCTGCAGGGCTTCTTAAAGAAGCAAAACCCTCTTTACGAAGACGGGCCATACCGATGCCGGGAATATTATTTTTCGCTGCATGATCATGTTTTGTACCAAAATAGTAAAACAGCCACTCATCGCCTGCTTCCACCCAGCCTGACGACCCCAGTATCATACCGTAGTCCCATGCCTGCGCTGCTCCGGGAGGAATAAAAGGCGCCCTTTCCGCAAACCGGTGAAAATCATACCCATTACGACTAAAGGCCAGTTCCGTATGAATTTTGTGGGTCACCGGACTGTAAGGCCACAGGAATCCCCAATAAATACCGCCATAATAGCGTGTCGGCATCCCGTAGAACTTCCAGTAACCGTTTTTGGTATCCTTCTCATCAGGAATCAGAATATTTTCGGGAAATACGGGCCATTGGTCCCACAGACTGGTATGTTCCAGCCGGGCTATCTTCCGTCGTCTCCCTATTTCATCTCCATAGATGTTCGTAGCCCTGGTAAAACAGACATATTTTTTTAACCGGGGATCCCACAGGATACTGCTTTGTGTATCAGGTCCATATTCAGGCGTAATTCGTACCTGGCTTGCAGGTTCCCAGCTGATACCGTCCATTGAGCCGATAAGATGCATGCCTTTCGGGGCGGTAGTACAAAGCATAACAAATTTATATCCACGCTTCTGATCATCGGGAGCATCGATCAGAAAGGGACATGCCGCGGCTTCTCCTTTGGATCCCCGGAATACGATGTTATTGTCCGGTGTATCTTTAAATGAATACTTCCCGATGCGGGGCAGCCTCCAGTTAATGCCATCTTCCGATTCGGCGTAGGCAATTCCATAAGTATACTTAAACGGCTCCATGCTCTGTATCCAGAAATCCTGGTACCACATGCGGAAAAGATTCGCGTCTTTATCATGCACCACATTAACATAGCCTCCGTTTCCTGCCAGAACCGGGTTGTCGCTGTTTTTGCGGGGTTGATGAGGGATCCGCATAACCGCTTCTGTTTTGTAATTGACGGCCCAGTAGTTGTCAAGCAGATAGTCGTCAATAAATAGCTGGGGCTCATGATCGATTCCGATCACCCTCGGCCCGTTACTGCCGGCCGGTTCCGTTGGGATCTGTCTTTTTCCTGTATCTGCCTTTGATATCGCAGGGCTCAGCGTGCTTAGACCCAGTGTTCCCGCCAGCTTAAACCACTTGCGTCTGGATGTAATGAATCTGCTGCTTTTCATATTATTTTTTTTTAATCAGCCAGACCTCTGCAACCGAACAACCTCTGCCGGGGCCCATGCCGTTGGGATCGACATTCCATTTCAGGGAAAGTCTGCCATTGCGGGTAGCTTCGGCCGGAATGTCGAAAGTCACCGGGGCCGGATTAAACTCAGGCATTAGATAATCATGTACGGGAATCCCTTCGTTAGCGGTTAACCTGATTTTCACATCTTCCACATAAGTCACTTTTACCTGGTACTGCGCGCCAGGATCGAGGTTTTCATAACGCATTTCGAGCGGTAAGCCGAAGATAGTCTGCATATAGGTTTTCCAGGACGTACGCCATTTTTCAATCCGGTCCATCTCCAGGCTATACCCCCCTGGCAAACCTGCGAAGGCAGAATGGAAGGAATTCGGATCCTTTGCATAATCATTTGTGATTACTACATGCGGCTGGTTGTCAGGATCACCTAGATCGTCGTAAAAACCGCCAGGCCCGGGATTTTCCCAGTCTGCCAGTTTCAGGATCTCGCTGATGCGTTCTTTTTCATCCCCGATTTTGCTGATTCTGTCAAACTGGTCTTCCAGCCAGAAACGATTGTTTAAGGGAGAATCTACCAGGTCGAGATTGGCGCCCCGTATAATGTCGATTGCATGGTATTTATCGACGCTCAGCTGCATGCGGATGCTCTGGAAAAGGGCTTCGGCCAGCTCGAAAATCCGCTGCCGCCAGTCCGGTGATACCCTTTCGGAAGCAGCCCTTGCCAGTATCTGCCGCGCCATGCCTATCGCCTCCCGGGAGCCGAGCTCGCGCGCTCTCCGGAGCGTCCCGGCAGCAAGATCTTCCAAGTGGTTTTCGTATAGGAGCCTGCTGCGGGTATAGGCGTCGTAGTAGGACCTGTACAAAGCCATCTGGAATCTCCAGTTCAGCTTTACCTGCGGCGGAGCGTTCCGCTCGATCGCCTGGAAAACGGCATGATGCGTATATACTCCCTGGTTGGAGATAAGCGGGCCCTGCCAGTTTTTTTCCAGGCCGAGAATAGCCTGTGCAAAATCGTCCGCATAGGCGGCCCCGATAAAATACCTGCTGTAGTCGCGGAGAATTTCGGTTACCCCGGCATCCGGGTTCCACCCGAGCGCACTCCAGACCATTTTGTTTACGTCGTCATTAACACCTTCCGAATAGGTAATAAAGCCTTTGTAATTTTCAGGCGCGGCCGCCCGGAAAATCAGCTTCTGATCGACAGGGCGCGGGTTGATGCTTTCCCGGTTTTCGGTCACGGTATAGGCATAGTCCCAATCGGGCACAAAATACTGGGCATCAATGCTGTGGGTAATATCGGGATATCGCCTTATGGGATACCGGTCCGGGATGATTTTCCTGAGCGAATCTACGTCCATCCTGGTCCAGGGGCCGTGTACGATGCCTGTCAGCACCGCAGGGTTCTTCTTCATGATTTTGATGAAGCGGTCCATCCATTCAGCGCTGTATCCCTGCGGCGACATCCATAACTCGGCATTGGGGTGGTAGGTATGCAGGACTTTCGCCTTTCGTTCAAGATGCTTGAAAAAGATCTCCGGCTCCTGCCTGCCCGGATCTCCGCCGGGAATAAATACGGCATCAAGACGGGGGAGAATTTTAAAGATCGAATCGTTTTCCGCGAGGGATCTCCTGGCTACCTCTTCTTTCCGGTAATCTCCGTACATGAGCGGGTACCACATCCACACGTCCAGCCCGTATTTTTTCAGAAGGGAGCTCATTTTGATCAGCATTTCGTTCTGCGGCAGCGTAAACATGGGGCTGTCCGCATCATCGTCCGTATTCGGCGGCATGAGTTCTACGGCATTGGTTCCGAACACAGCCAGGTCACGGATATACTGTTCCCACATCGCTACAGTGAAGCCGTCATACGAATTCACTTTCGGGCGGTATCCTAGCTGATGCCCCCTGAGCGCTATTACCGGTGCGGTATCGGCCGAAATTGAGCCGGGCACCAGTATTTCGTTCCTTGAAAGATTTGTTTTCCGGAGAAAATGCCCTATTCCAAACAGCATGCCGCGGGTGTCGTCGCCTGCAATGAGCAGCAACGGAGCGCCCGGACCGGTTGCTGCAAGCTTTATGATAAACCCGTCCGGGCGGCTTTGCCGGGGAGCTCCCAGGAATGCGGCATACTCCGGATTGCGGCGGAGGGACGCTGCAGTTCCCGCAACGATTTTCGGGGTATTTTTAATATCGCTATGACCGGTAAGCGTAATGCCGGTACGGGCATTCACTTCTTCAACAAGCATTTCAATAGCTGCATTTTCGGTTTCACTTCCGTCCGAGGCGTCGATCAGGATGGCTTTGGAAAAATTATAGTAGCCTTGATTTACGGCGTTGGCCGGGCTTGATAACAGAAGGAAAATTATTCCTGAGAAAAGCAGGTATTTCATGACTTGCATATGTACTATATTAGGCAGGGAGAGATGTATTCACCCTTACTACTTTGTAATACGCTGCTGATCCTTATTCGGACCATTCGTGAATTGTATCCATGATGCCGGCCGTCCTGAAAATGCGTATAGCGGCGGCTCAATCTCAAAAGTTGCAGGGTAGGATGTATTCAAAGAAAAATCCGGATACAGAAACGCATCCGGATTTACAAGACTTTATCTATAAATTAAGGTTAAGGTCAAAGGATACTGCACAGAAAGGTTTATCACTGGCAGAATGAAAAGTTAGTTGAAGTGTTAGGTGTACAAAATGGCATAAAACTATCTTTATTCAGCGGGTGAATAATAGCTTGTGTAAAGTTAGCGAAAAGATTGATATACCAATCTTTTTTTGAACTTTTTTTGGAGTGCCCGAAAGTGAGACGGATTGTCGCTGCCGGGGGTGCTATTTCCCGGTATAAGTATTGAGTTTGGGTTCTGCAGATGCATTGAACTGGTAGGTAGCCCAGCTGCCGTCTTCCTGGATCTCTACTACCCGGTAGCCTTTATAGGTAGTTCCCCAGCTTCCGCCGAAGTGTCCGTCGAAAAAATATGGTTTTCCGCCGTCCGTTTTTACAGAATCCTGGTCGTGGTCGTGCCCGTGGAATATTCCTTTCAGGTTTTCTGTCGTACTGAAGAGCTGCATGAGCTCGGGGCAGTCAATGCCGTGGGTAGTCCATTTAGCTGGGGTAATATGCATAAAAAGGAATATCCCTTTTGCCTTGGCGTGCTTTGCCAGCTCCTGTTTAACCCATTCATAATCAGGACATACATACTTGCCGGCTTCGTTCGACGTATCGACCAGTATAAATGCATAGCCCGACCAGGTGAAGCTGTGATTGGTTTCGTACCCCCATGCGCTTTTCCATACATCGAGACCAACCCGGTCGTGGTTTCCTCTTACGACATGATAGGGCACCTGGAGGGGTTTTATGGCGTTTTTGAAATCAAACAGGAGGTTAGGGTTGTCGTGGATCAGGTCGCCGTTCAGGATAAGAAAATCCAGTCCCTTCTGAAACTTTTCCTGGTTGATCCAACGAACGAAGTCCTTATGATTTTTTTCGAACGGCGTATCGGCCTGCCCGTAATGTCCGTCGGAAGCGACGATGAACCGTATATGCGGCTTTTTCTTAGCCGATGTAAAACCGGGCGACGAGGCTACAGAAATTAAGGGAGCGGCGGCTTTCAGCCATAACCTGCGGGAAATTTTAGGGGTCATCTTGAAATGGTCGGGGTAGTTGGTTAGCAAAATGTACTTTTAACAGGGGTGACTATGTTTGTTTTTGCAAAATAATTAAATTCCGGACTATTCGGAATTTGACAGCTGTAATGGATTTGGTAATCTTTAATAAAGCGGCGGCCTTCTGCACCTACCAGGAAAGAAGCCACCAGGAAGTACGGGAGCGCCTGCGGAAGTGGAATATCTGGGGCGCCGGCGCAGACGAGATTATCGCGGAGCTGATCGCCGGGAACTATTTATCCGAGGAAAGATTCGCAAAGGCTTATTCCGGGGGAAAATCGCGGATGAAGCATTGGGGCAGGCTGAAGATAAAGCAGGAATTACAACGCCGCGGCGTCAGCAGGTACAGTATCGAGCAGGGAATGAAGGAGATAGGGGAGGAGGAATACCGCGACGGACTGAAAAAGCTGCTGGAGAAGAAGGCCGGGCAATTGTCGAAGATTGCGGGAGACAGCCCGCAGCTCAGAGCCAGGCTTTTGCGTTTTGCTTTGGGGAAAGGATATGAAATGGACCTGGCGAAGGAGTTGGTTGATGAAATGATGAGGCAATGAGACAATAAGGCAATGTGTCCCGATAGTCATCGGGAGTGATCAATTACGACAATGAAATACTTAGCTCAAAAGAACATCTGGTTCCTGATTCTTTTAATCTGTTCCCGGGTTTATGCCGCTTATGGTCAGGGCAGCATACGGGTAATGCTCATAGACGGCCAGAATAACCACAGGAATATGTTTGACGGCTCGGGGTTTATGAAGCAGGTGCTGGAGGAAACCGGGCTGTTTAAGGTAGATATCGTTACCACTCCGCCCGCAGGGGGAGATATGACCACTTTTCAGCCTGATTTCAGCCGGTATGACGTCGTGCTGTCCAACTATAACGGAGACTCCTGGACAGAGCAGACGAAGCTGGCGTTTGAACAATTCGTTGCCGGGGGAGGCGGACTGGTCGTGGTCCATGCAGCCGATAATGCCTTCCCGGCCTGGGAGGCTTACAACCTCATGATCGGGATCGGAGGTTGGAAAGACCGTGACGAGCGTTCCGGTCCCTATCTTTATTTTGACGAGAATAAGAATGAGTTCGTCCGGGATATTACAAGCGGAAAGGGAGGCAGCCACGGTATACAGCACGAATTCCTGGTGACTACGCGTGACCCGCGCCACCCGGTTATGAAAGGGTTGCCGAAAGAATGGCTGCACCAGAAGGATGAGCTGTACGACAGGCTTCGCGGACCGGCCAAAAATGTAACCGTTCTGGCAACCGCTCATTCAACTACCGAAACCAAAGGATCGGGCAGGCATGAACCTGTCCTGATGACCATCCGGTACGGAAAAGGAAGAGTTTTCCATACGACGCTCGGCCATGAAAATTATTCTCAGAAGTGTGTCGGATTCATTGTAACGCTGCAGAGGGGGACTGAATGGGCGGCAAAAGGTAAAGTGACGCAGCCTGTTCCCAAAGACTTCCCGACAAAGGATAAAGGATCTGTCAGGTAGTGCTCAACCGGTTTTTACATGGAGCTTCTGATCAGGCTTTTCGTACTTCCGGCCCCGAGACAATTGTCCGCCCTGATGCTTCCGGACGTATCAGTGGCGATCTGGTTCAGGCCCTCGTTAACCTTCGTAAGCCAGACCAGCCGTCCGTCGCAGGTCCAGTGTGAATCGCTGAGGAGGAAAGCATTTCTTCCCATGGCCCGGAATTCGTCTATTACACTGATGTAGGGTACTTCCAGGTCGGGATGGGACTGTACCCGTTCGATAAGCCGGTTGTACACACCGTAGTCAGGCATCAGAATAGTGGACTTATTGGGGATTACAGAGAAAATAAGATGGTCGAACCCCATGCCGAGCAGCTTTTCCCTTGTATGGTTCAGAGAGTTGACTACCGAATCGATCCGGGATTCGGATATCCTGGAAAACCCGGCTGTGTAGGGAAAGTTGAGAGTGTCGGTATCGAGATAATAGACAATATCCCTGCCGTCTCCGGAAATGGTCACGCTGCTTTCGTGACGATCAAAAACGTGGTAGTTGAATGACGATTTCAGTTCCTTGAATTTCAGCCCGGTGGGATTGCCGGTAAGAAGCAGGCTGATCTGGCCGCCCACCCTGTCGGCATATACGAAATTGTCGATTTTTGCCATCCACCTTTTTTCTTCCCATTTTTCTATAAAATCTGCGGTGTCGGGTATAAAATGAGACACCGGCGGAGTCTCGAGGTGCTGCCTGAAGTGCCTTTCTATGCTTTCGATCAATACGATATTGACAGCGGAAGTATCCAGTTTGAAATGCATGAAATCCCCCCACTTCATAAAACGGTATTGATCGGCTATCAAATCGGAGCTGTCGATCCGCTGAGGCTCCAGGAAGCTGTCGCCGACAGCATATAGATGTACTGGACGGGAGGACTGTCTTGAGGAGGTAAGCGTGCTCCTGCATTTTACCAGTTCTTCCTTGAACTGGGGTAGATGCGTGAGGTTAAATAGGTCGCCATAGCGATATTCATCTTCTATGATCCCCCAGCGGTAGAGATAAGAATAGACGGTATAATAGTCAGAGAATCCAAAACCCCAGATTGTGGAGAAAAGGACAATTACCGTTATTTTGAAGGCTTTCTTCATAGCTTGACGGACCAGATCCGGATCTTGTCTTCTGCCTGGCTGAAAATACTCAGCTCTTTCCTGGCTCCTTCATAGTTGATACCCAAAGCGCCCCGGCAGGGAATCGGCGTATCGCCTATCCGGTTTCCATTAAAGTCAAAAATAGAGATAAATCCGCCGGAGACGACCGAAATGAAGCGGTTATCACTGCCAAAATAATGATAACGTATGGTAAAATCAGGTCTCAGGCCGACGATTTCAAAAATTTCCTTACCGTCTTTGCTTAGTATGGCCGCTTTGCCGGATGTCTGGCGCAGCATAAGCCAGTCGAGGGTATTTTCATCATACAAGGTCCTGAAGGTACAGCCGGCTTGCGGCAACAGGAGCTGTTTTCTTGTCGTAAGCCCTCCGTTGAGATCTATCTGAGTGAATTCTCCCTGGCGATTGACGCCCGCGATCTCAATCTCCCCGGTTGACGGGTTCTGCACCGGGGCGAAGGGGCCGCTGATACCTGACAGCATGTCGACCGGGAATCCGGGGAGCGACTTCCCTTTTTCATCCAGTACAAAAATCTTGCCGTTTCTCTGGGTGACGATATACAGGTTGGAGTTCCCCTTCGCAAACGACACCACCGGGCTAAGGAGGTTATCGAAATCGGTCCTGAGGTTGAGTTTTGACGGTGTTGCTCCGGCCGTTTTCCATGTATACAGGTTTTGGTCGGCCCCTTTCAGGACAAAGCTCGCACCGCTTTCGAGCGAATGGCTGATACGGTAAAGAGAGGTAGTCGGCGATACGGCCGGCTTTGACAGTAATGTAAAGATACCGTTTTCGTCTTCATCCAGCACATAAAGAAACCGGGCTGTGCTCACAATCCGCTGCGGCCTGCCGATGTTTAAAAAGTCGGCCCTGAAAGCACGCCCGACCATCGGGCCGTCCAGCTGGGCCAGTATCCGGGGCTTCCCCGACTCGCTGTTGTCTATCCCGATCAACTGGTGCGATTTGTTGGTAAGTATGATCTCCGAAGTTCCGTTCCCGGGATCGGGCATTACAGATAATACCGGCGGAAATTCATCCTTCCACTCGAAGTCGGCTTTCAGCTCGGTTTTATTTCTCGCCCTCGAGCCGACCGCATAATTTAAAACCAGGCTTAAATCTGCATTTCTGCCTTTCTGGCTGTATGCCATCTGTGTGGTGGCTATCTGGTCGAGGCTCGATTTAAGCGTTGTCCTGTTAAGTCCCGATCCCGCTCTGGCCTTGCTCATATTGGTGATGAGCGAGAGCTGGGCAGTATTTTCCCCGAACAGGGTGCTGTCGAGGTCCGGGGAGTGGGCCCAGGTGAGCTGGTTTTCGTAGTCGATCAGGTAGTTTTGTACGGCCTGAGGGCTGTTTCCCACGATAAGATAAGGAGCGATATAGGTAAAATAGGATTCGCGGAACCCCTTGAAAAGCGGCCCGAATACGGCTTCCATCAGGTCGGGTATCAATATAGGATATACTTCGTAGCCCTGGAAAGAAGTGGTTTTCGTCGATTCGTTGCTGGTTTTGTCTGCTATCTGCCGGATTGCCGGCTTCACTTCTTCGAAGTTTTCATACCTGACCAGCATTACTTTGCTGTCGCTGATCCCACCGCTGCTTTCGTTGACGCACAGGATCACTTCCGGGCCGATTTCCCGGAAAAAGGCATCTTTCGATTTACCTGCAAGCTGCCCAAACCTGGCAAGGGCTGGGAGAGACTGGCGGTCTTTAATCCATTTCCGGAACGCCGGATTGAACTTGTCCGGTTTTTCAACGGCGAGCCGGATCAGGTGGGTAGTCTGCTGGGAGATATACCCTGTGTTGGTAAAAGAGGCTCCGCTCTGATCGTTGAGAAGTGAATAGTAGGGGTTTTCCCGCGCATTGATGTCTTCCGACTCCATTACGAGCCTGCCAGGGGCAGAAGGGGGCGCCAGGTGGATGCCGTGCCGTCCGGGTAAGATATCCAGGAATGCCGAAACATTGGGGTGGATGCCCTGCGGGAATACAAACCCGCGCCAGGCCTCTCCATTGGTATAAATACTCAGGTCGTGCCTTCCTTCCGGGAGGGTAATTTCCTTCATAGAGTTTTCGCCCGCCCGGCCGCCGCCCGATCTGGCATTTCTGACCACATCCTCGATCAGCTCCCCGTACTGGCTAATGATCAGGTAGTTGTTTTTCAGAATGTAAGAAAACAACGCTTCCGAGCGCTCGTTGGAAATGTCTGTAATGATATGGCCCTGGAAGTTGTGAGAGCTTACCCTTAAAGAACTGGCTTTAGGATTATTGAGCCACTTTTCCTCCAGCTCGCTTTTTACGGGCAGGTACATGACAATACCAAGCCTGCCCCCGGCCAGCGGATGAAAGGCATAGGTGATTGTTTTGCTTTTTAGAAAAGTGTAAATCTGCGTCTCGTCCTGGTTGAACCATCTCATCAGGGAAAGGTTGCCGGCCGCCAGGGAGATCAGCGGCAGATCGCGATAAGCTGAATGGAACGCGTCTTTTTCCAGTGTATCGGGAGCGTCATACTGGTCCTGAAGCTTATCCGAAGAGATGACTACGGAAGCCGATTCCGGGATGTAATTCCAGACCTCGGGTGGTCGCGAACTGAACCATCTATACCCGAGATAGCCCGCAACAACAACCAGGATCAGGAACAGGATCGGACGTATTCTCAAGGTAACACTGCTTATGTATTACAAGTTTCCCGGCGTTTTAAGCGCTTTTGATAGCCCTGATTTTGCTATTGAGCTGAAGCCTGAAATTCAGAAGTTCCCTGAAGCTCCTGATGCAAACCTTCCAGAGGTTCCATTTCACAATCGATACGGTACCCGAAACACGCTCCCGGTGGGTGATAGGAATATCGAAAAGCTCCTGCCCCGATTTCTTGGCCATTACCGCCAGGAAAATATTGGGTGCAAAGGGAGGAGGCTCGGGAAGCTGGTCCATTAACTTCTTAAGAAATGTCCCTTTGATCAGTCTGAAAGGAATATTGCTATCGAGAATAAAGGTGCCATATACCAGGGAGATCGTGCTGCGCAGGAATCTTGTGATAAAGAGACGGACTTTGGCGTCGTGCCTGATTTCCCGGTAACCGAGTATGAATTCGGACTGATTGCGCTTCTGCCACAGCTTATCAAAGTCATCCGTTACAAACTGGTCGTCGCTATCGGTCTGAAAGACATATTCGGACCCAAGCTTTAGAGCCGTTTTGTATCCGTTAACGACTGCATTGCCGTGCCCGCCGTTTTTCTGATGAACAACCGTCAGGTGACTGTTTTCTGTTTTCAGTTTGTCCAGGATTTCCCCTGTTTTGTCTTTAGAGCCATCGTTGATGACGATCAGCGTCGTTTTTTCATTCGGAAATTTATTCTTTAAAAAGCCTGTCCAACTGCCTACAACCTGCTCGATACAATCTTCCTCGTTATAGGCCGGCATTACGATACTCAAGAAAAAAGACATGAATAGGAGAAATTATAACAATAACATTTTCAAAATTACACAGAATATCCAGATTTGCCAATCGGCGTCTGTTGCTAAGTCAATTTATCTTTCAGGTCATTAATGGGCTTTTCCATCAGGTACCAGGAAAGAGTAGCCACTATTACGGTCAGCGAAAAAAAGAGCAGCGATTCGAAAAGGAGGTTATGGGCTACCGCAGGAACGAGCTGCTCGATCTTGCGAAGGAGCCGGAGCGTAGGGTGATTGGGCGGACTGTGGAAGTGATTGTAGACCAGGTTGTGATAGGCATAGAGCCCATAGCTGATCTTGCCGAGAAAAAGGACAACCCCGTTTTCGAGGAAAGCCTTCATGAATCCGCCGTAGCCGAGCACTCCCTTCCCGATCAGGAAAAAACAGAATACCGAGCCGGCGAGCCTTTCCCATACATCGGTGGCGATATTCTTAGGTTCGGCAAACGTTTTTGACCAGTAAATCACTCCTGCCCAGAGAAGAAGCCCCAGGACTACCCAATAGCCATTTGCGAACAGCTTCCGGTACTGATCCGGCCGGAACAGGAGCATCCAGGCCATAAAAGCCCCCAGGCCAAAGGAATCGAGGCAGGCAGGCATCGAAACGTAGTTGACGATCCAACTGTAGCCCGACAGGAAAAAGTATAGCCGGAACAGGATACTGCCCGCAAGCATCGCTACGAAGGTGGGGACGAGCCATTTCCTGGGTACGAAAAAAATAACCAGGGGAAAAATGATATAGAACTGCTCTTCGACGGAAAGCGACCAGAAATGATCCACCACACCCATCCAGGTCTGGTGGATAGCCATGTAGAGGTTGGATCCGTAGAGGAGAAACCAGCCGATCTTTTCCCTGACGGGCGGTACGTTGAAAATGAACAGAAGGAGAATACAGAGGTAGTAGACCGGGAAAATGCGGAGGGTCCGCCGGATGAAAAACCTCCGGAAATAACTCCCGAATCCCCCCGGGTTTCCCCTGAACTTTTCGCTGCTGGTAATGAGTATGCGGGTAATGAGAAACCCGCTCAGTACAAAAAACAGGTTTACACCGAGCGGGCCGAAAGGTATTTTATTGATGGCTGCCGTAAAGTGGTCTGCCAGAACGAGGGCAATGGCAACAAAACGGAGGCCGTCCAGCTGGATTAGATAACTGTTGGTGTGTTGTTTCTGCAATGAGTTTCCGGCCATAAGCGCTTTGCTGTATAACTACCAGTTGGTTTTAATTCCTTCAGTTCGGGTAAATTCCGATATCGTGAGCGAATCTTTGTACATCATGATGCCGGTGCTGTCTCCCTTCTGCAGCACCAGGGCATAGCGATAGCTGCCGGGCCTGAGCTCCAGCTCATCGAATGTATGTTGGGAGGAGAAGCCAGGCGCGAAGTATTGCTGACGGAAAAACAGTTGCTTGCGGTTCCTGTTTCTTTCCCTGAAGGTCGGAAGGAGGAAGTACCGGTCGCTGTTGCTCAACAGCAGGTACACGCCGCTATCCTGGAGACGCTGGCTCTGATAATTGTCATTTACTATAGAAATCCTGCTTTTGCCGGCCGATACCTGCGTATCCTGTGCCAGCTCACGGACATATGACAGGTTGCCGGAAAAAGCGGAATCTGACAGATTAGGGATAAGAGGAAGCCAGTGTTCGTAAAACAACGAGGGCCTGGCTACCAATCCGCGGCTTACGGAAGTATCGGCGGTAAAGGGGTTGAGCGCTTTGTTATCGTAGACCGAGTTGAAATAGGACGTAACCATAAACTTGCGCAGGTTATAGGCATCGACCAGGTAATAGTGATAGGAAAATACGTTGAAAAGGAGGCACAGTGCGGCTACCCCCGAAACATAAGGATGGTAAAAGCTCCCCCTGATAGGGATTACGATAAAAAGGTAAGCGGTAATGAGCAACAGGAACGAGTAGATTTTGTACCGGCTCGTAAGCAGGATTTCGAGCCCTGAGCCCGCGCGACCCCAGACTACGATCGCGGCGGTACCGAGAATGAACAGCATGATGCCCAGGCAGAAAGCATCCGTTATTTTGGCATAGGGCTCAACGTATTGGTTGCGTACCAGGCGGAATAACGTGGTAGAGACGATAGAAATGCTGACGAGGAAAAGAATAACGCCGAAGACAACGCTGGTATCCTGTCTGCCTTTAACGGGGAATACTTCGGCAAAAGACCCGATAAAGGCCATAAATCCTTTTATAAGCGCCCATACGCCCGCCGGTGTTTTGGGATTGTAGTCCGGCTGTTGATAGGAAGCAAAATAAAGTACAAGCACAAGAGCGACGGAAGCCGCGGCGATGATCCCCTTTTTGTTCTCGCGGGATAAGAAGAGCACGAGGGTTATAATAGGGAGGATCAGCAGCCCGTTCCCGCTGGAAAAAGCGGACAATGCGGCTGCCAGGATACCAGCTGCATAATATCCCCACGGACCTTTCATACACCAGTAAACCGCCAGCGCGCCGAGGGTCACTACCCCGAAATTCTGGATGGAAGCCATTCCCCAGTACATGTTTTCCCAATGCGCCAGGGTAGGCCAGATGAGCGCAACAGGAAGAAGCGCGAAAAGGGTTTTGCCGTTGTGTTTCAGCAACCGCCACCACAGGATGATAATGCTGAGCAGCAGCAGGTTACCTGCAAACATCAGGTGACGGTAGTCGAGCTGGCCGTACCAGGAGTAATCGAGGATGGCAATGAGCCTGGTCAGAAAGATGCGATGCTCATTATGCTGCGCGCTTAATATGCTGATTATGCCGGAAAGCCTGTCGGAGGCAATATAGTCGAGGAGGGTCCTTTTCAGCGCGTGGTCGTCCCATTTGGCGATATTGACCGCATAGTAGTCCCACACCCGCAGGTATACTGCGACCGGGAGAAGAACCGCAACCAGGACGATTATAAAAAGCGAACGCTTAGGCATTTTGACCCGTCAGGATAGTAATTTGGTCGGCAATGTGATCGGCATCAAGCCCGGATAAACGCTGGTGATAGGCCTGGCTGCCGTAAAGACCGTTGGGGTAGCCTTCCGCCCTTATGCTACGGAAGCTATCGGTTTTTACATTTTTTTCAAGAAGCTGGACGGAAAGCTGCTGGGCCAGCCCCCCTGTGGATACATGCTCTTCGACTACAATGACGTGGCGGGCTTCTTCTGTAATGGCAATAATTTCGGGATTGAGCTCAAACGGGAAAGTCAGCGCGGTAATAAGGTTAACCGGCGCGGATATTTTTTCGATGGCTTCCAATACGTTATTGGCGACCGGCCCGAGCGCAAATAACGTGACGACAGCCTGGCCGGATTGCCGTATGATTTTGAAATCGCCCGACCGGCGCGCTCCTTCCGGGGCCTTCTTTCCGGCCCCCAACCGGAGATAGGCCGGGCTTCCGGCTGCCAGTATTTCCTGTACAAAAGGAGCTACCTCGTCGGAAAAAGAAGGGACCCATGCCGTTACGTTCTGAAGGCTGCTCAGGCAGGCCAGGTCTTCCAGTGCATGGTGGGTGCTTCCCATGATGCCGTACCCGTATCCCCCGCCGTTACCGACCAGGAATACCGGCAATTTATGAAACCCGACGTCATTCCTGAATTGCTCCAGGCACCTGTATACAACGAAAGGAGCAATACTATAGCAAAATACTTTGTAGCCTTTGTGAGCGAACCCGGCAGCTACTCCTACCATGTTCTGTTCGGCAACCCCGGCATTGATAAAACGGCTGCCTAAAACTGTCTGCAGGTTTTCCAGGGCATTATACCCCAGATCGCCTGTAATGAAAATGATCGAATCATCTTCGGCGGCCAGGTCCTCTATAGCCTGGGAAAACTCCTTGCGCATAACATTCCTGCTGTTGTTAATGAATCAACGGCCTTGTTTTTCAATGGCCTTAAAATGTGGCACAAGTTAGGACTAAACTATGATTAATACCAAAAAACGGTCGGGGTATTGGCGTAGCGGCGGCAGATTACGATATGCTCATAACCCCTGCATTAGTGTAAGCTTGCGGTAAAAACCGTCCGGGTTTTCCAGGAGCCGGGAATGGGTGCCCCGCTCGATAATCCTTCCCTGGTGTATGACCAGTATTTCGTCGGCATGCTGGATCGTGCTGAGCCTGTGCGCGATGACCAGCACCGTACGGTTGGCCATCAGCCTGGTCAGCGCATCCTGGACCAGCTTTTCGGATTCGGTATCCAGCGCAGACGTAGCTTCATCGAGTATAAGTACCGGCGGATTTCTGAGCACGGCCCTCGCGATGCTGATTCTTTGCCGTTGTCCTCCCGATAGTTTTGTGCCTCTCTCCCCGATAACGGTTTGATATCCGTCGGGCTGATCCATGATAAACTGGTGGGCATTGGCGATTTTCGCAGCCCGGTACACTTCTTCGTCCGTAGCATCGGTACCGAAAACGATATTGTTGTAGATCGTATCGTTAAAGAGAATGGATTCCTGGGTTACAATACCCATCTGGCTGCGAAGCGACGCTACCGACAGGTCCCGGAGGTCGCGGCCGTCGATGGTGATGCTGCCTTCGACAGGATCATAAAATCGGGGGACAAGGTCGGCAATGGTAGATTTGCCGCCTCCCGAAGACCCCACGAGCGCAACCGTTTTCCCTTTTGGCAGCCGGAAGCTGATATCATGAAGCACACGGGCGTTTTTGTCGTATTCGAAACAAACGTTATTTACAGCTATCTCGCTTTCGAAGCGCTCTATTTTCAGCGGATCGGTTTTTTCAGGGATCGCATTCTTCGCATCCAAAAGCTCCAGCACCCTTTCTCCGGCAGCTATTCCCCGCTGGGTATTGCTGAAGGCATTGGATATTTCTTTGGCGGGGCGCATCACCTGCGAGAAGATAGCAATGTAGGTGATGAACTGCTCGGCAGAGAGCTCCGATTCTCCCGATAGCACCATCTGTCCGCCGAAAAGCAGGATCAGCGCTACCACGAACACGCCCATGAATTCCGAGAAAGGAGAAGACATCTCCCGCTTGTAGGCCATTGATTTAATGGCACGCTGGTACCCTTCATTTTCTGTCTTGAACTTACCCCTGATAAACTCTTCAGCGTTAAATCCCTTGACGACCCGCATACCCCCGAAGACCTCGTCCATCAGGCTGATCAGCCCCCCGAGCCGGTTTTGCCCGTCTCTGGCTTCTTTCCGCATCTGTCTTACGATTACCGCAATAAAGGCGCCGGAAATAGGTATGACCAGGAAAGCGAAAGCCGAAAGGCTCAGCGAAATCTTGAACAGTACGTACAGGAAGCTGATCAGCGTAAAAAGTTCTTTAAAAGCGGCGGAAAAAGAATTGGCTACCGAGCTTTCCACTTCCTGGACATCGGTGACTATCCTGGAAATAAGGTTTCCTTTACGCTCGGAAGAAAAAAAGCCGAGGTGGAGATGAATGGTATTGTCGAAAACCGCCTGCCGGAGCCGGCCTACCATTTTGACCTTGAACCTCTCGATGAGGCGGGCGGTGAGGTAGCGGAAGATATTGGAAATGAGTACGGAAGCAATAATAATGATACAGACGAACTTAAGAGCTCCCCATTCGCCGTACTGGGTCAATATGTTCTGAAAGTGATAGTTGAAAAGATCTACAAGATAGTCGATGCTCACGCGGGGAACGGGTTGGGCTATCGCTTCCGTACTTCCGTGCCCGCCTCCCTGCTTGAACAGGACTTTCAGCAAAGGTATCAGGAGCGTGAAATTGAGGATACCAAATACACTCGCCAGCAGCGACGTGAAAAAGAACGGTACAACGAATCTTCTGAGCGGACGGGCAAATGAAAGTAAACGCCAATAGGTTTTCATGCTCCAAAGGTAGCACCCGATTCTGAAAATATTCACCTTTCGCAATAGCCTGTTTCGGATCGGGCAGACTATATTAATATGTAGCTGATAGCTTTTTATACCGATGAAACGAAGAGATTTTGTCAGGGCGACCATAGGCGTGCCGCTCCTGCCTGCACTGGAAGCGTATGTTCCGGAGCGGGTTGATTATTTTAAGGAAGAGGAAATCCGGGACGGGGCCCTGCCGGAAGACCGGTACGCATTGCACTTTATGTCGATCGGCGACTGGGGGAGGAACGGAGAATACCTGCAGGCTGAAGTGGCTGCCGGGATGGGCGCGTGGGCCTCCCAAAACCGCACCCATTTCGTGATCTCTACCGGCGATAATTTTTATCCGAAAGGTGTCATAAGCGAGCAGGACCCTCTCTGGCACTTTTCTTTCGAAAATGTTTACAGAGCGCATTCGCTTCAATGCGACTGGTATCCCGTATTGGGCAACCACGACTACGGCTCCGATCCCGATGCCCAGGTCAGGTACAGCGCAGTAAGCCGGAGGTGGAAGATGTCGGCGCGCTATTATTCAAAGGAGGTATCGCTGGGGAAAGGAAAGGGAAGCGCGCTGTTCGCAATGCTGGATACCAATGCAATGATAGATGAAGACCGGAAAGAAGAGAGCGACCGCCAGCTGGCCTGGCTGGAAGCTACCCTCCGGGCGGCGTCGAAGGAAACGAAGTGGAAGATCGTCGTGGGGCACCATCCGGCCTATACGGTGGGGCCGAGAATACAGCATCGCCAGGTTGCGCTTATCAGGGAAATGCTGGCAGACATCTTCAGAAAGTACGGTGTGGACGTCTATTTGTCGGGCCACGAGCATTCGTTGCAGCACCTCAGGGAAGAAGGATTTCCCCACCAGTTTGTTTCGGGAGCAGGGTCTGAACTTACCAGAGTAACTCCCGGGATCGCTTACAGCAGGTTTGAAGCTTCGGTCAATGGTTTTATGTACGCCTCGCTCGATGTCGGCAGGCTGAATATGAAAGTAATCGATTATACGGGTAAGGTCCTGTATGAGACGAATCTCGAAAAATAGCCGTAGGGGTATAGCCCGTGCAGCCGCCGAGCTCAGCTGATCCTGTCGATCGACGACGGCGCTTCCGCGTGATAATCTTTCCTGATGATTTCCGCGTATTTGTCCAGCAATGCTATAACCCTCTCCCGGTTTTCGGATTGGACGATGCATCCGACATGGTATTCTTCCTGCAGGTGCCATACTACTTCAGGGTCCCGGAAAGCGGACATGTCCGGCCATTGGTGCCGGGCCAGCGAGATGACAATCCCGGCGTATTCCTTTTTCAGTGGCGGAAGTGTGTAAGGCGTCCCCGTAGCTTCGGCCGTTTCAAGCCGGGCCCATTCTTTCCAGAGGTTAAGGCCGGATGAGGCTTCAACCATATCGGCCAGGTGGGCGCCGCCTACCCTGCAGGACGTTTCCAGGAAGTAGTAGTGGCCGTCTTCATGCGACCGTATGACTTCGGTATGAGAGGCGCTGTACTGAAGCCCGAATGCTTTCAGCAGGTCGACGCTCATGGTTTCCAGCGCGTGCTGCTCCGGCGAT
Source organism: Spirosomataceae bacterium (assembly GCA_037191015.1). Classification (GTDB taxonomy): domain Bacteria; phylum Bacteroidota; class Bacteroidia; order Cytophagales; family Spirosomataceae; genus Ravibacter. The sequence continues at coordinate 505,123 of JBBCKD010000031.1, read as the reverse complement.
CCGAAAGGAACGGTCACTGACCTGAAAATACCCCCGCCGTGGGCAACGTCAAAAGGAGGGGAGAGATAGACGCTCGACCATGTGAAGACGACTTTACCTCCGAATGAGAGACAGTCGACATGATATACATTGCCGGGCTTGAATTGCTCCACCAGGTATTCGTGGCGTTTATCGCCCAGATCATGAATTGTTTGCCACAGCTCCTCCACCGAATGTGATTTGGTAATACCCGCTGCAGATGCTTCGCTCCTGGGTTTGATCATCCAGGGTCCGGGATACCTGGTAATGAATTCGTTGACCTGGTCATCGTTGAAAAGACTGCAGAAGCCGGGGACCCGGATACCCGATTCGGAAGCTTTTATGCGCATCGCCAGCTTGTCGCGGAAGTACCCGGCGGTGGTCCTGCCCATACCGGGGATGCGGAATTGCTCCCTGATAAAGGCAGCCTTTTCAACGTCAAAGTCGTCGAGCGCCACCACGCGGTCGATTTTCCTGGTTCTGAAGACATAGGCCAGCCCCCTGATAATTTCTTCCTGGTTGTAGTGATTGTGCCCCTGCTCTTCGATATAGAAAATTTCATCGATGCATTCGCGCGCCCAGGGTTTGTTTTCCAGTTTTTTGGCTGTCAGGAGAAATACCCTGTTGCCGGCTTCCTTACAGGTCTTCAGAAAGTCGTTACCTTTAAAGTAGGTGGTGATGCAGAGAAAAGTAAGGTTGGCAGACATGGTATCCCGGGTTTGTTAGAGGCCCTGTAATTTCCTGTTTCTCCTAAAAAACGAAAAATCAGCCCATTATGCAAATATCTGCCGATAAAATCGTATGCCCGGCTGCTATTCCAGGTTTTCCAGGAATTGCCGCAGCAGTCTTACGCCAAAAGCCGTTCCTGCCCTGTCTGTCACAAAATCAGTGTCGCCGAAGGCAGTCCCCGCAATGTCGAGGTGCGCCCATGCAGGATGCTCGTCGGTGAAAACCTCCAGGAATTTGGCTGCCACGATCGCTCCGGCCATAGGCTTCCCGTGGAAATTCTTTACGTCCGCAATGTCAGATTCTATTTCCTTTTTGTATTCCTCCCACAAGGGAAGGCGCCAAAGGCGCTCGCCGGCTACTTCACCTGCTTCTTCAAGATCTTTTACAAGCCGGTCATTTTGCGAGAAGAGCCCTGCGGCATGGTAGCCGAGCGTCTGGATCACGCTTCCCGTCAGGGTAGCCAGGTCGATCAGTATGTCAGGGCTGTATTTCCTGACCGCATAGCTCAGGCCATCCGCCAGTATCAGCCTCCCTTCTGCGTCGGTGTCGATCACCTCGATGGTTTTCCCGGAATAGGAACCGATCACATCTCCGGGTTTCAGGGCGGCCCCGTCTATGCAGTTTTCGGTAGCAGGAACTATACCCACGAGCCTGACCGGCAGTTGCAGCCTTGCCGCCAGCTCGATCGTACCGAGCACGGCAGCTGCTCCTCCCATATCACTTTTCATAAGATGCATGTTATTGCTGCCTTTAATGGAGACCCCGCCGGTGTCGAAGGTCACACCTTTGCCCACCAGCGCTACTGTCTTCCGGTAGGAAGCCGGGGTATACTCGGCGATGATCATGGCCGCGTCTTCAGGACTCCCCTGGTTGACGGCAAGCAAGGCTGAAAACCCGGAATGAGCCAGCTCCGTCTGGTCAAAAACCTTTACCTGGTATCCGTATGCGTCGCCCGATTCCAGCGCCCATTTTGCCAGCATAACCGCATTTTTTTTATTTGCCGGGGCATTCATCAGGTCCATAACCCTCAGCTGCGCTTCTGCAGTCTTTTGTGACCGGTCGACCAGCTCCGCGAGCCCGGAGGCCGTACCCGATACCAGGATCAGGTGCCCGTCGGGACCGAAAAGGCTGCTTACCGGCTGCCGGTCACTTTTATACAGCCGGATATCGTAGCCGCCCAGCATAACCCCGTTGATAATGGCTTCAACGCCCGCGTTGTCAAACCCGGAGATCTCGACGGAAACGGTCTGCGGCCAGTCATGTTTTCTTTGATGAAACAGTTTCCTGACTATTTTCCGGATAGAAGGGCCACTGGAAGAGGTCCCGGTCCCCAGCCACAGCTCATCTTCGTCCGGCCACCAGACCTCGCCGGATTTTCCGGAAAATACACGGTGGCCTTCCGGTATATTGTCCTGTCCGAACAGCCTGACCAGGAGCGTGTCCTGCTTGTGAGATGATGCTAGGGTGATTTGCATAATAATATGGAACCGGGTTATATATGTCCGTCAATTTATATAAATGACCGGGAAAACAGGGCGTTTTCCCGGGAAATATTTGACAGGAACGCTGCTGCGGAACAGGGCGGTTTGGCGGAGTCGTGCAGAGCGTCAATAAGAGCGGCACGTCAGTCAGTCGCTTTTTGATGTTTTGTATTTTACAAGGAGATTTTTATTGTAACCGATTGTTTACAAGTTATTTGCCTGTTCCCGGGTTGGATAATTCAGTCTAATTTCGTGCCCGGCTTGCGCGAGGGTTGATATTAGCTGGATTATCCGTTAGCTTTGTTTTGAACAAATCTATGTACCTAAATTATATATAAAATAAGCTATGTCACAATCTAATCCAGCACCAGAACCCCTATTGATAGAAGATCCTTTGCGATTTGTACTTTTCCCGATCAAGCATAGTGATATATGGCAGTTATACAAGCAGCATGAGGCTTCGTTCTGGACGGCGGAGGAGATAGATCTGGGGCCTGACAAAAAGGATTGGGAAGGACTTACATCAGGTGAAAGGCACTTTATTTCCCATGTCCTGGCCTTCTTTGCGGCATCTGACGGGATAGTGAATGAAAATCTCGCTGTAAACTTCCTGAGTGAAGTTCAGTATGCGGAGGCCAAATGCTTTTATGGCTTCCAGATCGCGATGGAGAATATTCACTCTGAGACTTATTCGCTCCTGATCGATACCTATATAAAAGACCCTGCCGAGAAAGATCACCTTCTGAGGGCTATTGAGACTATCCCCTGTATACAGAAGAAAGCAGAATGGGCTTTGAAATGGATTGAGAGCTCGAATTTTGCGGAGCGCCTGATCGCATTTGCCGCGGTAGAGGGCATTTTCTTCTCGGGGTCGTTCTGCTCTATTTTCTGGTTAAAGAAACGCGGTCTGATGCCGGGGCTTTCTTTTTCCAACGAGCTGATCTCCAGGGATGAAGGGCTGCATTGCCAGTTTGCATGCTTACTGTATACCCAGCATATTGTCAACAAGCTTCCCGAAGAGCGTATCCTGGAAATCATCCTGGATGCGGTTGAAATTGAAAAGGAATTTATCTCAGATGCGCTTCCTGTTTCCCTGATCGGTATGAATGCCGATCTTATGAAGCAATATATCGAATACGTAGCCGACTTCTGGCTGGAGCGATTGGGATGCCGCAAGCCTTTCGGTACTGCGAATCCTTTTGACTTTATGGAGCTGATCTCTCTGCCCGGTAAAACCAACTTCTTTGAGAAAAGGGTAGGAGATTACCAGAAAGCAGGAGTAATGAGCAACGCCAAGGAGAAAGAGTCTACTAAAATAGCATTCGACGAAGATTTCTGATAGTAAGTGACTACGAAGTTCGAGGAGCTACACAGCCGGCGGGGTATCGTCCCTGCGGGACTGAGGGCCTCTTTCCGAGCCTTAGGCTGTACCGGCAGCTGCGCAGCCGGATACGCACGTGTCGTCCCTGCGGGACTGGATGTAATAACGGCGATACCCCTGCAGGGGGTACAGGTGCACTATCCACGGACGAAGCTTAGCGAAGTCCGTGGTAACAGGAGTCTGGTTAGAAGACACTGAGCCCCGCAGGGGCGACACTACCTCTCCCAGTCCCGCGGATCTAACTCCAGCTCCATCGTTTTCAGAAACTCGATATATTCTTCTCTGAAGGAGATTTTCCTATGGTGCTCTCTTTGCTTTTTTATATAGTCGATAACGATGTCCTTATCGCGGACGTAGCAGGTGAGTGCTGCGTAGCCCGTCCCCCAGCCTTCGAAGTTTTCGAAGCCTTCTACACCTTTCAGCCATTTACTGGTCACGGCTTTCAGCTCACGCATGAAGTCGGAAAGTGCCAGGGTGGGATGGAGAGATACCAGCATATGCAGATGGTCTTCTACCCCGTTGATACGGTATAGCACCCCGTTTTTAGCTTGGACAAACCCCCAGATATAACGATACAGCTTCTCGGAGTGCTGAAGGGAAAGTACAGGGCGGCTCGCTTTGGTCATGATGACGATATGGTATAGTAGCTGCACGTAGCTCACGCGCGATAAGTGGTATAGTATAGAGTGATATAAGTTAGTATGTGTCGTCCCTGCGGGACCGGAACTACCGAAAAGCGCGGGGGAGATTCCAGCGGAATCTCCCCCGCGCTGCTTTGTTATTACTCTTTATAAATCGGGTTCTCCTTATTCCCGCCTGCCATCAGGAACGCCATGAGGTCCTTAAGCTCTTCGGGGTTCAACCCGTTGATCAGGCCCGGAAGCATTACCGATACAGTAGAGTATGCGGTGGAAACTACGTCTTTTTTGGCAATCTTCTGATGCTCGTCGGGAGTGAAAGGATTTTGTGCCACGTAATAGTGGGTCGCATCTTCGTTTGCAAGTCTCCCGACAATGGAACCACCGTCTTTTAAAGAAAATACGGTCGAAGCATATTGGTCGGAAACGGCCTTGTTCGGGTCTATTATCGCCTCCAGTATATCTCTTGACGAGAACCTCGTTGCGAGCTGGGTCAGATCAGGGCCTACTCCTTCTCCTTCGCCCGCAATTGCATGGCAGCGGTTACAGAGCACTGCGGAGTAAATCAGCTTCCCGGTGTCGAAATTACGCCCTTTTAGGCCTGATTGAACAACGGAATCCGCCTCATCCAGGTTCCACCTTCTACCCGGTCCCTGGATATTATACTGTCCTACCAGGTCATTACCCGAAGACGTCATGAGCTCGGAGCCGGATAATTTTTCATAGTAGGCAAGATCCGCTTTCGGGACGTGAGCCAACGCCAGCTTACGGCTTCTGTCGACAAAACCGATGTAGCTTCTCCCTCCCTTATAGCTTAGTGCGCCGTGGAACCATTTGAAGTATTTTTCTCTCTGTTCTTTTGTCCACCCCGCTTTCTGACCGCTGAGCACCACTGCGTAGTAGAAATGCTGAGCCGGGGGCATTTTTTCAAGCAGTCCGGCGATATCGAGACCGTACTGGGGGTTGCGGTAAATCAGGTCGGAAGAATTCGTCGCTGTTTCGGAGTCAAGCACATCAATTCCCGGCTCTTTCTCGATGTCCATCAGCGCCAGCGTTTTTTCCACAACTTCCGGCGATTGCAGGAATACGAGGATCTTTACAAAAATCCTGTTCAACGACGCCGATCCTGCGGGGTACTTAGGATTAAGATAATCCAGTAATGCAGTCCTTGTTTGAGCGTCAGGCTGGCCGAACCGGTACAAGGCAACCTCTATGGTACGGACCAGGTCCAGCTTTTGAGATTCAGTTAAGGCTGTATAATCTATCTGGATCAGGTTGCTGATGATCCCTTTCAGGTCGCTTTTCTCTCCCTGGCGGGCCAGGGCCAACCCGGCGTGAATTTTCTCTACCGGTGCAGACGCGCCCAAAGCACGCGCGCGCCACTCGGAAACAGGCTGGCTTTCCACTGCTATACGTGCCGCATACCTTACATACCTGTCGCTATGAGCGAGGTGGGGCCAGGCAGTATTGACCGCCTCGGTATTTTTCACCCCGTGAAAGGCTTCAAGCTCTCTTCTCAGCTTATTCTCCGGCGTGATGACCGGATCTTTGACTACGTTGGCGTCCTCTGCTATTTTCTTATAGTCCTTATGATACACCCTGTACATGTCTGACGACAGCCTGCGCCCCCCGGTCAGGAAATACAGCGCGCCGTCAGGTCCGATGACGCCGTCGGTAAGCGGCAGGGGAACTCCCGAAAGGAACTCTTCTCTTTCGACCTTATAGCTGGCTCCTTCCGGAGTGGTATGAATGGCATGAATGATCCCGAAGCTCCAGTCAAAAGCAAAAAAAGTGTTCTTATACTTTTCCGGAAACCTTGCCTTGCTGACATAGACAAAATTGGTAGGCGACCCCTGGCCGATATTCAACAGGGCGGGTAAATTGTCAGGATATGCAGGCGACCAGGGCACGCTGCCGGTTCTCCAGCCATACTCGCTTCCCTTGGTGGCGTGCAGGATACGGGTAGGGCGATACCAGGGAAGGCCGAAATCCCATTCCATATCAGAATCGTATACAAACAAATCGCCCGCTTCATTGAAATCAATGTCGAAAGAATTACGGTATCCGGCGCTGATCAGCTTCCAGTCGGAGCCATCCGGGTTAAGGTTGGCGATCCATCCTCCCGGCGCATTCCGGTCGGTGGCATGCCCCCTGGGATCAACAATTTTGGGGATGAGATTATCGTCTGTCCAGTTGTTGGGAAGGCTGTAAAGGCTCATTTCGGGCAAGTCCGTGAAATTACCTGCCACCACGTAGAGCGACTGTTTGTCGGGCGATAAAACGATGCTGTGCGGTCCGTGCTCGCCGGCGCCCTGAAGCCGTTTCAGAAGTGTGATTTTATCAAACTGTTCGTCGCCGTCAGTATCTTCCAGCCGGTAAAGACCGCTGCCCTTTTCAAAATTTTTATTAGGGTTGTTATTAATCATTACGTACAGGCTGTTGAATGCATACAGCAGTCCCTGTGCATAGCCCATTACGAGGCTGTCCTTATCCCAGGAAATGCTCAGCTTTTCAACCTTTACAGAGTCTTTCGACCCGATTTCGGGAATAGTGGTCCTGAAAAGCCCTCCATATTGATCCGAAGTAATTAACCTCCCCTTATCGTCAAAAGCCATGGAAACCCATGAGCCTTCTTCGTGGTCGGAAGGACTGTAAAGATGTTCGGCGATGAAACCCGGCTGCAATTTGAGTTTTTCGGTTTTAGGGTCGGTTTCGGCCGGTTTTTCCGGCGATCCGCAGCTTTGCAGAAAGCAAAGCCCGACCATTGCAAAAGCGCCCCAACCAATAGAGCGTTTATAAGGCTTGGTTAACATAGAAGAAAATAATGTTTAGCTTTTATAAAGAGATGCAGAAAAGCAATATACTGCTCAGGGACGGGTGAGGTTGCCGGACAATGTATACCGCCATTCTTCAGACCGGTAATGGTAGTTTACGGAAAATGGGAAAAACAACAGGGTTTAGTGGAATAATTATTTCTCTGTTGCAAAAAGCAATAAAGATCCGGGCAGTCTATCCTGCGCTATGCTGATCATAGCTGTCAGCCGCTGGCCGCCGGCTTTCGGATTTTTCCGAAAGAAGGTGGCCAGCGGCTGACAGTAAGTGTGGTAGTGCTAGAAATTGGGGCTTAAGTCGGCTTCCACCGCCGGGAGCGGATAGTAATCGTCAAGTACGGTAAAAGCGTTGGAAGGCGGGACGGTGGCTGCGTCCGGATAATAATATTTTACCGGATCTGCCTTAACCCGTTGTCCGTATGGCTCTATGAACTCCCTGACCCGTCCGGTTCTTACCAGGTCAAACCAGCGCTTATTCTCAAAAGCGAGCTCGACGCGCCTTTCTTTGAAGATAATTTCGCGGAGGGCATCGGTTGCCGTCACTGTTATACCAGGCAGGCCTGCCCGTGTCCTGACCTGGTTGAGATAGGGAAGCGCCTGCGTACCCTTACCCTGTTCATTGAGAGCTTCTGCCAGGAATAACAGCACTTCCGAATAACGGTATACCGGCCAGTTTTGCCCTGTATTCCCATGGAAAGTATGCTTGCGGGCGTATTTCCTGATATATGGATATACTTTGTCGGCCCTCAGGCTTGCGCTCAGCGTTACATATCCGATGGAGATATCCTTCCTCTTGTCTCCGCTTTCGTAGGCCGCAATGATGTCCGGAGTCGGTACATTGTTGTTCTCACCGGAAATGGCCTGCGGGTTGCTGGTACCCGTAATCGGGGCCAACTCCTGGGCGGAGATAGGAGTAGGGATGAACTGGTAGATCTGGTTGCCGTTCAGACCGGCCGAGCCTTCCATATACTGCACCTCGAATATCGATTCGGCATTGTTTTTATTGGCGGTGGTTTCCGAAAACGCATTGTTGTAGTCGGGCATCAGCGAATACTCGCCGCTGTCAACGATCGCTTTGAGAAGCGTCTCGGCGCCGTTCCAGTTCTTCTGGACCATATACAGATTGGCCAGCAGCATGCCGGCGGCCCCTGAAGTCGCCCTGCCGGCCTGCTGCTTCGACTTGGCCGGCAGCAGCGGGATTGCCGCCTCCAGGTCCGATTTTATCTGGGCGTAGAGCTCTTCGGCGTTCGAGAGGGGCTTCGAAGCTCCTTCGCGGGTGGTGACAGGTTCGAGGTGCATGGGCGCTTTGCCGAAATACCTGACGAGCTCGAAGTAGGCGAATGCCCGCAGGAACAGTGCCTGACCCTTGAGGTTGGCTTTGGAAGCGGCATCGAAATCGACGCCGTCTATACGCGAAAGGATCTCATTGGTGCGGGCGATGATCAGGTAATCCTGACGATATTGCTGCAGCACGTTGTCGTTGGTGGTAAGGCCATTAGAAACGGGGATGCAGAAATCGGCCAGATTCTGGGTGTTGTCCACCGCGCCAAAGAGCCGGTTCCGGGCATAATGCGTATTATCAGAGTGCATTTCGCCGAGCTTCCAGGCCCGGTCGTTGAAAATGCTCCTCAAAGGGACGTACGCGGCGTTGACGGCCTGAAGGAAGTCGGATTCGGTCTTGAAAAAGACGCTCGAGACCAGTTGCGTTTCAGGGATCACCTCGAGGAAATTTTCCTGGCAGCCCGTATTGAGGATCGTGAGCAGCCCGGTAGCTATGATGTATTTTTTCATTTTTTTAATTTTAGATTTGATACCTTGAGTTCTTCAGTCCGGCTTAAAAGTTGAGGTTGATCCCCACAGTGAAGGTCCTTGGTACCGGGTAGTTGGAAAAGTCGATCCCCTGGCTCAGGTTACCACCGTCGCCGTCGCCCGCCCCATTGCCGCTGGTCTCGGGGTTGTTGCCACCCCAGTATCTGGTGAACACATACGCCTGCTGAATGGAACCATATAGTCGTGCCGACTGGAAGTAGCGGTTTTTGGCCTGGATCGTATAGCCGAGGGTAATGTTCTTGATGGTGAAGAACGAAGCGTCGAATACGAAATGGCTGGAAGCCCAGTCGCGCTCAAGCCCGGTAAGGTTGCCATCGCGGCGGGCAGTCTGCCCAAAAAGACCGTTGCCCGGCGTGATCATGGTATAGGTCCCGTCGGGCTGCCTCTGTGCCCTGAAGCGGTCGTTTGCCTTCCTGACCATGTTGAACACCCCGTCGAGGTTGGCAGTGCTGTAGAGGTGGCGCATCCAGAGCTCGTTACCCTGTGAGCCTGAACCGGTGATTTCGAAGTCCCAGTTTCTGTATTTCAGAGAGTTGGTGATACCATAGGTGAAATCGGGGAAAGGATTGCCGATAATGGTCCTGTCGTCTTTATCCCCACCATTGGTGATTACTTTGTCACCGTTGAGATCACGGTATTTGATCCCGCCTACTACAGAGCGGCCCGGTACTACCGGTGAGTCGGTGAGCTCCTGCTGGTTCATGTAGTATCCTTCCTTTACCAACCCGTAGAACTGCCCGAAAGGCTTGCCTACCTGGGTGATGTGGAAAGTGCCGTATACCCGGTCGATCCCTTCAGCCAGCGCCATTACCTTGTTCCGGTTGAACGAGATATTGAAGTTGGTATTCCACTTCAGGTTTCCCACCAGATTTTTGCTGGTGATCGAGAATTCATGTCCCCAGAACTTGATCTCGCCTATGTTATCGTTGAAGTTGCCGAAGCCCGACTCCTGCGGCAGTTGTACGGCATAAAGCAGGTTGGTGGTGCGTTTGGAATAGAAGTCGTAGATGAACTGTATCCGGTCGTTGAACAGCCCCAGGTCAAGTCCGATGTCAAACTGACGCGTCCTTTCCCAGCCCAGTTTGGGGTTGGCTATGGAGACTACCGCTGCGCCGGGGGCTACCTGGTCGCCGAATGCTGCGTTGACGGTGCTGTTGATCAATGCGTGCGAAGTATAATTTCCTATGTTGTTGTTCCCGATCACCCCGAAGCTAGCCCTGATCTTGGCAAAGGACACCGGAAGGACCGGCTCCATGAAGGCCTCATCCGAAATGACCCACCCGGCCGATGCCGAGGGGAAGGTGCCCCACAGGTTGTTGGCGCCGAAACGCGAGGAGCCGTCGGCCCGTACCGCCGCAGTGAACAGGTACCTGCCTTTATAGTTGTAGGTCAGTCGTGAGATATACGACGACAGGGTCCAGTCGTTGACACCGTTCAGCGTACCGCCCCGGTTGATATTTAACGCCCCTTGTATGGTAGGCAGGCGATCGTCGGTATAGGTATCGGCCGAAATCGTGGAGAATTCCTGTTTGAAGCGTTGCTTGGTGAATCCTGCCAGGATTTCGAAATTGTGATTGCCGATGCTCCCGGTATAGGTGGCCATGTTCTCATTCAGCCATCCCATGTTCTCCAGGCTTTGCCGGTTCGTCCTTGCCGTCGTAGGAATCGGGACGTTCATCTGCCAGGTAGCGGTGGAAGGGTTGAAGAAGAACCACTTTTTGTTCAGGTATTCCACGTTCAGTGAAGAACGGAGCTTCAGGCCTTTGATCGGTTCGTACTGGACGTACCCGTTACCCAGCAGGTTGATGTCCCGGGTTTCGTTGACAAGCTCGCCGGCTGCCCGTACCCAGTTCGGGTAGCTGTAGATATTCCCCGTATTTTTATCCTGCCCGTCAAACCGGTTATAAAGCGTCAATTCACCGTTTTCATCGTAGATCGGCATCACCGGCCAGGTATGCAACGCGTTGAAGAGGATGCCGTTGCCGCGATCACCATCGGTGCGGGGCGTGTTGTCGTAAACGTATTGCGGCGCCGCATTGAAGCCGAGCGTCACCTTGTCCGACAGGTTGTATTTGTTGTTCAGGCGCAGTGTGTAGCGCTTGTACTCGTTGTTGACCACTACCCCCTGCTGGTTAAAGATACCGGCTACAAGGGTCGAGCTCATGTTTTCCCTGCTTGTGGTAACCGACAGGTTGTAGCTCTGAATGGGCGCTCTTCTGAGCACAGCACCATACCAGTCGTTGTTTTTGTCGCGGTATTGCTCGGGATTGGCAAATTCCGCAGGCACCGGATCGCCTGCGTCTTCGTAGGATTGTTTCTTGAAAAGCGCAAATTCCTCGGCATTCATCATTTCGAGGCGGCCTTTCATCGGTACTTTCTGGGTACCGACATATGTATTGAAGCTGACGTTCGTTTTTCCGGGCTTTGCGGTTTTTGTGGTGATCAGCACAACGCCGTTGGCCGCGCGCGACCCGTACAGCGAGGTCGACGCCGCGTCTTTCAGGATCGATATATCTTCGATCTCGTCGGGATTGAGGTTCCCGATCGTCCCTGTAATCGGGAACCCGTCGACGACATAAAGCGGGTCGCTGCCGGCGGTTACCGATACCTGGCCCCTGATCCGCACGCTCATTCCCTGGCCGGGCTTACCGGTTGCCTGGTTGATTTGTACCCCTGCAAGGCGCCCCTGGAGCTTTTGCGTCAGCTGCGCTACCGGCAGATCGCGAAGCTCGTCCGCTTTAATCGTCTGCACAGCGCCGGTTACCTCCCTTTTCAGCTGGCTGCCGTACCCGACAACCACTATTTCCGTAAGCGACTGGTTGTCCTCTTTCATCGTGATTTCGAGAAAGCTTCGTGAACCTATCGCGACATCCTGGGCAATATACCCGATAAAAGATACAGTCAATGAACCGACCTGATCCGGGATAGTAAGGCTGAACTCGCCGTTTTGATCAGTGGATGTCCCGATACTGGTTCCCTTGGCAAGAACGCTTACTCCTATCATCCCGCCGCCTTTCTCGTCCACAATCCTTCCCTTTATATTGCGGTCGAGAGGTGGATTGTCAGGTACTACAGACTCCTCCAGCCTGGTTTTGCTTGACTTGAGTACTATTCGGCCCGACATTACATTGTACGTAATATCAAGCGGAACGAACAGGCGGGTAAGCGTAGACTTCAAATCTTCATTGTCTGCGATGATGGAAATTTTCCGGTTTGCCTTAATCTGTTCCTGGCTGTAGATGAACCGTATACCCGTTTCGGCTTCAAGCTTCGACAAGACGTCTTTCAGGTCGGCGTTCCTGAAATTCAGCGAGACCCTTTTTTTCATTAAGTTCTGTCCGTAGCTACCAAGGGCGAAAGACAGGTTTGTACAGAAAGCAATAAGAACAATCTGAGAGAAAGTTAGTTTCATAAGGTAAAGCAATTGACTGCGCAATTGTTTAGATCTACACTTGTACATAGATTTGCAGAGTTTTGTTTGGAATGAGAAAACAGGCAGGACTCCGCACTTCCGGAAAGAAGGGCGGGAATGATCAACCGGTGGTATTAGGAGTACCGCCGGTTTTTTTGAAAGCAGCGTATACGTATACTGTCTACATAAGAAATAATGGAAAATAGGATGAGTAATGGATTTCCTTTATACAACTAAGTCGTATTGGATGCCGGTAATCCTAAACCGGTTAAACAAAAAAATTGAATATTTATAAACGCGTATCCGAAAGGCGCGATTCGCAGCGCAAAAGCAGGTAAGAAAAATAATGCCGGGTACTGCTAAATGCAGTTGTCGCCATTGATTATCAGCGCTGTTTCCTGTATTTCAAACGACATTCCCGTAGAGAAGCAAATGATCTCAAGTTTTTCCAGCAGAGAGAGATCGTTAATGTCGCCTGTGAACGTGCAGCTTCCGGGAGCCGGGATATTCAACCGGATATCGAGATGATACTGAGCTGCGATGACATCAAAGACTTTATCAAGAGGAGTTTTGTCGAAAAGATAATTAAAGCTGGCTTCCTGATCGGCAATACTGCCTTTTTTTATTGAAGTAATCCTTGGGGTTTCTACCTGGCTTTTAGGCGAAAAGGATATGCTTTGGTTAGGTAGCAAAGTGACGAGAGGTACTTTTTCGGTCTTGCCTTGCTGCGGTCCGTCTGCTTTATTTTTAAATACGGATACTTTACCGGTTTTTACGGTTACTTCAACGGCTTTTGACTCAGGCGATGATCTTATCCAAAAGCTTGTTCCCAGTACTTTTGTAACAATTTCCCCGCATAGCACTGAAAAGGGGAGGTCTTCCTTGTGGGATATTTCGAAAAAGCCGTTTCCCGCCAGCAGGGTTTTCCGGTGTTTTTGGCCGAATCCTTCCTCGCAGGTCAGCGAGCTGCCCGGCGAAAGCAAAACAGTCGATCCGTCGGCCAGCAATACGAGCCGGTTCGTACTGCTGTTATTCGTAAATAAAGATTCTTCAGACGTAACCGGCGCGGCTTTCTTCGCCAATTGAGGCCCGCTTTTTTTGTTGTTATCCGTAAAAAGGAAAAGCAGGACGCCAAGTACGAGGAAAGCGGCAACAGCCACCCCCCGGTAAACGATTCTTTTTAGCGCGTTTTTCTCTGAAGCGATAGGGACCGGCTTCTCTGGCAGGATCCCTGCCAGGCTCCTTTTTTTTATTTTTTGTAGTTCCTCTGACGGTAAATCATCCTTACCCCGGGCGATACTTTCGTACCAGATATTAATCTTGCTGATCTCCTGAGGAGTAGCAAGGCCCTTGCGGTATCGTTCAAGAAGTTCAGAGAATTCAGAGGGGCTCATTTTATAGTGCGATCTACCTGAAAAGGTTATAAACCAGTTTGCAATACAAATATATTAGTCGTTAAGCCCGGCTGAATCCCTAAATATCGATAAAGAGAAAAAAGCAGGGAATACGTTGCTTTATTAAAACGAAATATTTTTAAGGTACATTCTAACGGTTTTCAATGATTTGGTGAGATGATATTCGATCGCCTTTTCCGATAGCTGAAAGTACTCGGCGATAGTTTCTTTCTTCCAGTCGAGAAAATGATTGAGCCAGAATATCCGTTTGGTGGTTTCGGAAAGCTGCCCCATTCCCTGCTGCACCAGTGCAGGCAAGTCGCTATAGTCGAGAATCTGCTGTTCGGTACTGCTGATTTCAAGAAAAGTCTTATGATATTCCAAAAAGTTCTTTTGGGCGGTTTTATGCCGTATATGATCGATAACAGCAAATTTGATAGCGGAAGAAAGGTATCTATCCAGGTTCTGAATCTTCCCGATATCCTGTTTTTCCCAGAGTTCCGTAAAAATATCCTGTACGATTTCTTCTGCTATCTCTTTGTCATGAACGCGTCGGTAGGCTATTTGAAATAAGGTATGCCAGTATTTCTCATATATTTCGACGAACAACTGCTTTTTAGACAGTTTTCTTTCGCAGCCGGTCATTTCGGCTGCATGGTTTTCTATCGGTTCTGTGTTGGAGTATGTCATCTTCTACTATTCGACTGGGTAATATTATATTATGCACTCGAATAAGCTAATTTTGAAACATGTTCAGACATTGCCATCCTGCGCTATGCTGATAGGGTTCTTTTCAGGAGCCTTTCATGCTAAAGCCGCATCGGGTCGGAACAGGGGCGGTTGACCCGGGATTAGAGTTGCGTGGCGCACTTGCAGCGATGCGGCCAGGAAGGTACATGGTTAGTTCTGGATCTTCCTCGGGGCGATCGGCGTTACGTTCAGACGGCTGTCGTCGAGGGTTCTGACCGGTTCTTCGCTGCCGTCGAGACCATTTTCATTCTTGAGACGCTCATTTTCCGCCTGGCTGATGCGCCAGAGACCGTTTCGTGCGGGGACATACCCCGGCGTGATCTCAAGCTCTTTTTCGTAGTATGATTTCGCGGTATTAAAGCGCCACATCTTCTCCTGGCAAAAGCCTATCAGGTAGTTTATGGCAGCGTAATCCGGTTTTTGCCGCTGAATGTCTTCGTAAATCCGGAGGGCGGCCCCGTAGTTCCTGGATTTGGTGTAGAGGGCTGCCGTTTCCGCAAGAATCTCCAGGTTCCCCTTATCAATCTGCAGCGCTTTCGTATAGTATATAAGCGCGCTGTCAGGGATAGACCTGTCGTTGTAAAGCCTGCCCATTTCCACGAGCAATTCGGTACTGGAAGGGAAATACCGGAGCCCCGTTCCGAGTATACGGTGCGCGTGACCGAAATCTCCCCTTCCGGAATAGATCGACGAGGTGTGCCGGTAAGCCCGGAAGAACTCAGGATTTAATTCCAGCGCCTTCTCCATAGAGGAGAGTCCCTGCAGCGTGTCGCCAGTTTTGGTCTGCAGCATTCCCTGCACGTAGTATACGGATGCCTCGTAAGGAGCCAGTGCCAGAACGCCGTTTATATACCGCTCCGATTCATTATATTTCTTATTTTCCTGGAGTATGTCTGCCATCAGGATATACAGGCGCGGGCTTTTCTGCTGAAGCGCTTCGGCTCTCTCTGCATCCAGCAGGGCGTCGCCGAGACGATTCAGCTCCCGGTTGACGATCCCGCGGAGCAGGTAGTATTCGCCCACATTATCTTTTGCCGTGATCGCGTGATTGATATCATTAAGCGCAGATTCGAAGTCTCCTTTTTCCAGGTAAATTTTTGCGCGCTTATAATAACTTCCCGAAAGATCGATCTTTCTACGGATGCAATCGGTGAGGAAAGCCAGGCGGTCATTCTCCTTCCTGTTTTCAAAATCGGTGGTATAAGGCGGCGGTATATGCGCATTGTCATGGTCGGTATTGCTGCAGCCCGAAAGCAACTGCAGCCCGATCCAGCACCATATTATTCCCGGTAATAAAAAAGGCCGGCACATATCTTTCAATGATCTGAAAACCTGAAAAAGATGCCTAAAGGAAGTTTGTTCCCGCTTCTGTCCGGGAGAAACAGTTCGCCGAACTCCCTGTTGGGAGCGTCGGGGAAATGCGCCCTGAACAGGTTCTCCAGGATCATGGCGGAGAAACCGAGGGAATATAGATTGATAACGAGGAAAAAGTCCTCTTTCGTTAAAAGCCGGACTGATAATTCAAGGAGCTCGTTGATATGGGTCTCCAGCAGCCATTTTTCTCCTGCCGGACCTCGTCCGTAAGCCGGAGGGTCGAGGATAATCCCGTTGTATTTTTTATTCCGCCGTACTTCCCGCTTTACAAATTTCAGTGCATCCTCTACCACCCAGCGTATATTGTCAAGCCCCGACATTTCCATATTGGCGCGGGCCCAGGAGATAACGGGTTTTACAGCATCTACATGCGTTACGTCGGCTCCTATTTGCCTGGCGGCCAGCGAGGCCAAGCCGGTATAGGCAAAAAGATTGAGCACTGCAGGCTGCGCGGTCTGCATCTGCGAAAGTTTCCTGCCGATGTATTCCCAGTTTTCAGCCTGCTCGGGGAACAAGCCTACATGTTTAAAGGAGGACAGGGACAGCTTGCTTTTTAAATCCAGCTGTCCGGATTTATAGTTGAAAACCCAGTTGTCGGGCATGCTCTTACGCAATATCCATTGCCCTTTTTCATCCGAGTTCCTGTCCCGCCTGAAAACCGCGTCCGACAGCTCCTCCCATTTTTCCTCAGACAGGCTTTTGGCCCAGACAGCCTGAGGTTCGGGACGTGCCAATACATAGCGGCCGAATCTTTCGAGCTTTTCGAAGCCGCCGGTATCAATCAATTCGTAGTCGCTGAGCGTGTCAGGTGTGATCAGTTGCACTTTTTTCGGGCTGTTGTTCTTACCGGAAGGTAAGCTTGTTCAGGTAGAAGATATTGCGGCGACCTCTCGTGGAAACATCGCCGGTTTGCGCGTTGGCAATTTTTTGCTGTCCCCAGGCCAGGTAATAAGGGCCGTACCAATGGCATACTTCGTCGGTGGTCGTGCTTCTTACCTTGTCGCCCTCCTGGTCGGTAGGCAGGGCTATGCTGCGGTCTTCCTGTATGGTAATGTCCCTCTTTACAATTTTTGTCCAGACAGTGCCTTTATTCCCGTACACGATCTGTGTTTCCCCGTCAGGCTTCATCGTTGCCGTGACTTTTTCTCTCAGCTCACTGCTTTTAACATTGTCAAAAGTGATGCTGTTGTCCCACAACAGCTTCCCTGAGAAATCGATACCGGCTACGACGGCGTGCGTGTATACAAATCCGTCCAGGACCTGGCTGCCGTTCCCGTAATATCTCCCTGCGCCATAATAGGGGTTGAAGAAATAGGGATTGTATAAGCCATAGCCGAACCCGGAACCGAAAAGCCAGGGGTTTCCCCAGTAACTTCTGGCTCCATAAAGATTATTATTGTATTTGTATTCGGGATAGAACGCTTCCGCTACGATCAGGTATTGATTGCCCGACGGTATGATATCGTGCACCAGGAGCCGGTAATTGAGCTTGAGATCACCGCCGTCCTCTTTCTTCTTCTGGATCCTCCGCTCCATTTTCTCGAGCTGCCTGCCGCTGAGAAAATCAAAAAAGTGTTTGAAGTCGGTGAAGCTGTGATACTCCGTGAACTGTTCCTGGTTGTCTACGAATTTGGAAATATAGAGTCCCTGGGATGCTGCCGTTGTCGAGCTCTGACGATCGCTGTGCCCGTAGGTGCCTATCAACAGCTTTTCGGACTCGTTGAGAATCTGGAGCCGGCCGTTAAGCAGGGAATATCCATCTTTTGGCTCGCTGCCTACTTCCGAGACCAATTGGCCGCTTTCGTCATAAGACCGTGCTACTATTTTGAGCGAGCGCCTGGTCTTGATGGCCATACTTATGTTTATCAGCTGGCGGGCGGTGTCGACTTCTACCGATTGAATGGAGAGCGCGCCTTTTACGGCGGTAGGCAATACTTTCGACTGGCCGGTCTGCAGGTTGGTATGGATCAGCACAGGCTCATCGCGCAATGTGCCCGCCATAAAAGCGGCGTAGCCCAGGGTTTTGAAATCGGTGATGAGAAACCGGTCAATAGTCCTGAACATAAAATTTTCGACGAAACCTGGTCCGGCGCTTACTTTTACTACCTGGTATTCGGAACTGCGGTAACGGTTAAAAAGCAGGCATACCGAAGAGCCGTCGTATGAAGAGGCTACGAAATCGAGATTGGAAAGAATGTCGCCGTCGGTAGACCATTCTTCTTCGAGATCTGTGTTAAATTTCTGGATCCTGTACTTACGTTTCTGCGGTTTGGAAATAAGAGCTACTCCCTTGCCGCCGAGCGGCACGGTATGATAGGAATCGCTTTCCCCGGGAAGAGGTAACTCCACCCTGAATTTTTCCTGGGCATTTCCCGGCAGGATAAGGCCGATACCCAGGAGCAAACCAACCAACAGTGTCAGGTATTTATTCATGTGCCATTCCTACGATGATGTCGAACTCAGCTTTGCCGATAGGCTGAACAGAAAGCCTGGATTGCGTTACCAGCGGAATATGCTGCAGCCTGCTATCGGCTTTCACCTGTTCGAGCGTAACCGTCCGGGGGAACTTCTCAACCGGTACGAGCTCCACTACTACCCACCTGGGATCGTCTGTCGTAGGGTCAGGATAGTGCTCCTTTGACACCTTCGCCATGCCTACTACCTCCTTGCCTTCATTGCTGTGGTAAAAAAGCACCAGGTCGTCCAGCTTCATAGCCATCAGGTTATTCCGCGCAGCGTAGTTCCTCACTCCGTCCCACACTGCTGTCTTTTCATTTACAAAATGATCCCACGAGTACTTAAAAGGTTCGGATTTGACAAGCCAGTAGTTCATTTTTTTATAATTATACAATTAGACAATTAGTCCCGATCACTATCGGGCTAGGGGAATTTCGGGAATTTATCGAAATCCGGCTTTCTTTTTTCGAGGAACGAATTAAAGCCTTCTTTAGCTTCATCGCTGAGATAATACAGGAGCGTGGCATTTCCTGCCAGTTCCTGGATTCCTGCCTGCCCGTCAAGCTCGGCATTGAAGGCGCTCTTAAGCATCCTGACGGCGAGGGGGCTTTTTGCCTGTATTTTCCTGCACCATATTACTGTCTCCTCTTCGAGCTGTTCCAGGGGTACCACCTTATTGACCAGCCCCATGTCAAGGGCTTCCCGGGCGTCGTACTGATCGCACAGGAACCAGATCTCCCTGGCTTTTTTCTGCCCTACGATGCGTGCCAGGTAAGAGGCGCCGAAACCACCGTCAAAACTCCCTACCATAGGACCTGTTTGCCCGAACCTGGCGTTTTCGGCTGCTATAGTCATGTCGCATACCACATGCAGCACATGCCCCCCGCCTATGGCCCAGCCTGCTACGCTGGCAATGACGACCTTGGGAATAGAACGGATCATCTTCTGCAGGTCGAGCACATTCAGCCTCGGTACATGATCTTCCCCCACATATCCTCCGTGCCCGCGAACCGATTGGTCGCCGCCCGAGCAGAAGGCTTTTCCTCCTTCGCCGGTCAGAATGATCACCTGGATACGCATATCTTCCCTGCAGATGTGCATGGCGTCGATCATTTCCTGCACGGTCTGGGGAGTAAAGGCATTATGTTTATGGGGTCTGTTGATGCTGATACGGGCTATGCCCTCGTGGAATTGGAACAAAATATCATTGTAGGACCTGAGGGTTTCCCACTGAATTTTTTCTGACATAATAAACTGGATTCAAATGATCGGTTCTATTAACACCCCGCAAAGGTAAAAGGATATACCGAAGAATCCGCCAATGTGTTTTGCGCAGTACCTTCACTCAGGCCAGGGTAGGAGAATTATTTTCCCTTTCTCTGGAATACCAGCAGGACGGTACGCGCAATGAGCCACAGGTCGGTTTTCAGGCTCGGATTATCCACGTAGGTCAGATCATAATTGAGCCTCTTCACCGATTCCTCGGCGTTGTCGGCGTACCCGACTTTCACCTGTCCAATGGAAGTGATGCCGGGCTTGACAGTCAGGGCGCGTTTGAATTTGGTAGGAGATTGCTTCATGAGCATGTCGACATCATACCTGGCCAGCGGGCGGGGACCTACGATGGACATGTCGCCGGCTATTACATTGAAAAACTGCGGGAGCTCGTCCAGCCTGGTTTTTCGCAGGAACATACCGAATTTGGTGATCCTTTTATCGCCGGCGCCCGTAGAATGCATTTGCGCAATTTTGTCGGCGTCAGGTACCATGCTCCTGAACTTGATGATTTTGAAAGGTTCTCCCCATCTGCCCGAGCGTTCCTGCAGGAAAAATACGGGTCCTTTGGAAGTAAGCCTGACAAGGATCGCTATGATTACAAATACCGGGGAACCCAGTATCACGACCAGGAGCGAAAAGGTCAGGTCGAAGATCCTTTTGAGCACTTCATCCCGTACGTTGGAAAACGCCTTGGTGGTGATGTTGATAACCGGGATATAATCGTGATATTCAAGGGTGGCATCGTTGGTGAGGAACCCCCTGAAGTCGATCTGCAGCATGATTTTGATTTTGTGCTTCTCTCCCAGCTGTATGATCGCCTGCAGGTCACGGTGATCGAGGTACGGCTGGCAGCAGTATATATGGTCGATGCGCTCGTCCATAATGTATTCTTCGAGAAGATCGAAGTTGTCATGCCATGACATCACGGAAGGGTTATGAGCATGTTTGTTGAAATAACCTTTGAATATGTATCCCATATCGGGATTCATCTCATAGTAGTTTTTAATGGTGTCTGATAGCTCTCCGTATCCTACAATGATATAGTTGCGCTTGTTGAACCCGCTTAGCCGGTAACGCTTGATGAAATAGGTAGCGGCTATCCGCCACGTGACACCCAGGAAGACCAGCATGGCAGAAGAAAGGACCAGGTGCCCTCTTGAATAGTAGTAGCCTTTTACAAATACCCAGAAAGTGACCACCAGGGCCAGGTGGAGCGCCAGGATCTTGAAGAAAGAAGATAGAAGGGCATTAAGATTGAAATTGTGCCTCGAATGGTGGTACGGCCGGATAATGAACACCAGGATAATCCAGATCAGGTTATATACAAGCCAGAAAATCGTATAGTGCAGCTCCGAAACCGGCAGCTTGTTCTGGGCTATCCATACATACCTCACCCAAAGTGCTCCGTAAAAAGCAACGTTCAGAACGACAAGGTCTGAAATAAGCTGTATGGTCGAAAAGTAAGAGGAGTACCGGTGGCGCATGTTCAGATAAGAACTGGATATTGGATCTCTGTTTCTTTGTGTAGATAAGTGTGGAATGTCAGTGCGGATAAATGCAAATTTAAGATAATTCCGGGTGCAACCGCATGTTTGGCCTGAATTTACTAACTTTCCGTCGTGTTTGATACCGGCGGCGGTGCATGTGAGCGTATACAGCCCTTGTACTGGTCGTATTGAATTAACGTTAAATATAAACCAGAAAAATGAAAAGACTTATTTGGACAACGATGCCCGTTGCCGTATGGGCTGTGATTTCCTGCGGAAAAAACCCGGAAGCGACTAATGCAGAGACAAAACCAGACAGTACCCTGGCGCCCGTAGAGACCAGGGATGCCAACACCGACTATAAGCCTGCATTTGAAGGACAGACCAGGATAGCGGGCGTGAAAACTTCAACCCCGTACGAGGTTTCGGTGCTGACCAATGACCTCAAGAATCCCTGGGGTATCACGGCGCTGCCCGACGGACGGTTCATTGTCAACGAAAAGGGAGGTACGATGCGGATCCTTACCCAGGAAGGAAGCCCGGGAGAGCCCATTGCGGGAGTTCCGGCAGTGGATACCGACGGGCAAGGAGGCCTGCTGGGGATGACATTGGACCCGTCTTTCAGCGAGAACCGCATGTTGTACTGGGTTTTCTCAGAAAAACAGGGGTCGAAGGGGAACCTGACCGCCGTCGCGAAAGGAAAATTGTCGGATGACGAGAAAAAGCTGGAAGGGGTAACGGTAATCTATAGGGCGACGCCTGCCTATAAAGGAAGGCTGCATTACGGCGGGAGGATTCTGTTTGACAAAGGCGGGAACCTGATCGTCAGCACCGGCGAACGTTCCGACCTCGAAACCAGGCCTCAGGCACAGGATCTCAATTCGGGACTGGGTAAAGTGTTGCGTATAACAACCGATGGAAAGCCGGCAAGCGGAAATCCTTTCGAAGGACGCCCGGATGCACGGGCAGAAATTTATTCCTACGGTCACAGGAACGTACAGAGCCTTGCCTTCCACCCGGTATCGGGCGATCTTTGGGAGGCTGAATTCGGACCCAGGGGCGGGGATGAGCTGAACAGGATAGAGCCCGGTAAAAACTACGGCTGGCCGGTCATCACTTATGGTATCGAATATAAAGGTGCAAAAGTAGGCGACAGTATACAGGTAAAAGAAGGCATGGAGCAACCCGTTTACTACTGGGATCCGGTTCTTTCACCAAGCGGCATGACGTTTTACAGCGGAAACAATATCCCGGAGTGGAAAAACAACCTGTTCATTGGGGGCTTGAGCGGATCTCATATCGCCAGGCTCGTTATTGAAAACAACCGCGTGACAGGCGAAGAAAGGCTTCTGGCAGAAGAAAAACAAAGATTCAGGGATGTCACTGAAGGTACGGACGGCGCCCTGTATGCAGTGACTGACGGCGGACGCCTTTACAAAATAGATAAGAAATAGCTATAATAAGATGTAGCAACCGGAAACCGGATCTCAGAATGGTGGGGCAGCGCAGTCTGCCTCACTTTTTTTGTGTCTGTTTCGTTATGAAAATAAAAATGGTCTACCGTAAGTACAGTAGACCATTTCGTGTAAACCCTCCTCTATCTGTGATTGCTGGTTTGCCTCTGGCTGAGTTTGCCAGTTTAACAAACCTCACACTTCAAAGATAGTATTAAAAATATTCCAAAGAAAACACCAATTATTAATCGGTTGAAAATCAGGACTAAAAAAAGTTGAAAAAAAATTAGTTGTGGTATTTCGTGTATAGGAATCCTCAATAGTGGTGTCCTATTAGTCACCACATACCACAATTTGAGCGAAGTCTGAGCGAAAGGAGCCGTTTGAAGCACACTCTGTTTGCAGCCTGTCTAAGGGAGATATCCGCTCTTAATATTAAATAATGTTAAAACTCTTTTCTGTTTAAAACTAAATATTTAGTTTTGCTATCGCGAGTAATCGCCGGGAAAAACAATCCGGGTTTCATATGCAACCTATTCAGGCTATAGTCCGTCTTTAATCTGTTTTCGTATATTACTAACTGTTAACCATGAAAAAAAATCTTCTGCTGTTTTTCCTGATCTTCTTTTATAAAGCTCAGGCTCAGAGCGACAGGTATTCGATCAGGGCAACTGTAGCCGATACGCTCGGCGAGGCGCTGCCCTTTGCAACGATCATGTTGCTTAACCCGGTAGACTCTGCCCTTATTACATACGGAAGGACAACAGATAAAGGACTACTGGAATTTAAGAATCTGAGACGGAATACTTATCTGCTGAAAGTTAACTATGTGGGATATTTGCCATTCCAGCAGGAGATAAATCCTCCTTCCGGAGCCGTGGCAGACCTGGGTACCATCAGGATGAAGCTTCTGAACAAGGACCTGATGGAAGTCGTGGTCAAAACGGCAAGAGCGCCGCTTAGTATAAGAGGAGATACGGTCGAATACAACGCTTCTTCTTTTAAAGTCCCTCCCGGTTCGACAGTCGAGGATCTTTTGAGGAGGCTGCCGGGAGTGCAGGTCGACCAGGAAGGGAATATAAAGGCGCAGGGCCAGGATGTAAAAAGGGTGACCGTCGACGGCAAGCGTTTTTTCGGGGACGATCCGAAAGCAGCTACGAGGAACCTGCCGGCTGAGGCAATTACAAAAGTCCAGGTTTTCGATTCAAAGACGGAAGAAGCCCGGCTTACGGGAGTGGATGACGGTAAAAGAGAAAAGACGGTCAATCTTGAACTCAAGGACAGCCATAAGAAAGGCGGTTTCGGCAAGGCGACGCTGGGTGTAGGGACTGACAAACGGGCGCAGGGAAAAGTGAACTACAATCGCTTCGATGATAAAAACCAGCTCGCGGTGATCGGTATGGGGAACAACGTGAACCAGACCGGGATATCGCGCGACGATTACCAGGATTTCAGGGGTAGTCAGTCTTTTAACTGGAGTGGGGGAGACTTCGGCTTCGGTGGCGGCTGGGATTCCTATGACGGGATCGACGTGGATTGGGGCGGCAACCGTGACCGCGGTTTTTCTGAAAACTGGGCCGGAGGGATCAATTATAACCGTGAGACCAAGAAAACAAAGTTTAGTACCTATTATTATTACAACCAGACCAGGCAGACTCTCGATGCTTTTACCAAGAAGGAGAATTTCCTGGACCAGGCAAGTTATCTGTCCGAAGACCAGAACAGCAGGATTAACCGCAACCGGAATCACCGGACTTCCATCCGTTTTGAAAAGGAGCTCGATTCGCTCAACACCATCGTGATTGAAAACCAGATGCGGATAGGCAAAGGGGGTAACCGGATGAACGGCGTGCAGAGGTACTACCCCGGCGGGACCAGGCTCGGGACTTATTCTCAGCTGGATAATATGAACGAATTCAATTCGTTCCTGATCAATACGAAGTTGCTCTATAATCACAAATTCCGTAAAAAAGGACGTAGCTGGGCCGCCAGCGCACAGTATAACGTGAATAACTCTTCCGATCTCGGGGATCAGTTCTCCCGGAATACTTTTTATGGAATAGGTATAGGCGGAGCCGATTCTCTCTATGTGCTCGATCAGCATAACGACACCCGGAGCCTGAATAACCAGCTTAAGGCCGGTACACAATACGTGGAGCCCCTGGGCAAGAAAATGTTCCTGGAAACATTTTATAACTTCAGCGTTTCGAGAACAGATGTAGAGCGGGAGGTATTCGATGAAGCCGACAACATACAGATCCCTAACAATTTTCTGAGCAGGGCTTATAGCAACGAGTTTTATTCGAATCGCGGGGGGACCCGGTTGCGCTACACCAATCAGGGCTTTAACTTCGCCGTTGGGATAGCTGCCCAGCATTTCGGTCTGAACGGTCGCTTCTCAGGCATACATGATGGAACAACGAGCAGCTTAAAGAAGTCCTACTTCGGGTGGATCCCTAACCTGTCGCTCAGTCATCAGTTTTCACGAAATACGAGGGCATACTTAAGTTATTCGCCGAGTATGAGACTCCCCAATATCACAGATCTGCAGCCGGTAGTGGACAATAGCAACCCGATATTTGTCAGGGAAGGTAATCCCGATCTTTTGCCCGAAACTGTTCACGATGTTTACGGGAACTTTAATTACTTCAATTCCGGGTCATTTTTCAACGTCGGGGTCTGGGGAAATTATAACTACAGGAAAAACCAGGTAATATATGCCCAGCAGGTGGACGAGAACCTTGTCACCTACACCCGCCCTATGAATATCTCCGGCGGCAGGGGTGTCAACCTCAATGTTTACAGTTCTATACCGCTTATCAAAACAAAACTGAGCTTCAGGTTGAACGGTGGTATAACCAGTATGTATTCCCTGACTCCTATAAACGGGGTAGAAAATGAAACACGCACTTTCGGGGTACCGGTCGGTATCGGATTCGATATAACGCCCAGCCAGAATTTTACATTTTATCCCAGCGCACGGTGGAACGTCAACAATACAAAATACTCTATCAGCTCGTCCCAGAACCAGAAGATCACGAACGTGACCTATAGCGGGGAAATGAACCTTAAGCTGCCGAAGGAGATCTACTTTAACGGGGCTCTTAATTATAACATTTTCAAGAATCCCCGCCAGGGCTTCTCTCTCGATCAGCCGATCCTGAACCTGGCCTTATATAAACTGGTGTTAAAGAATAAGCGCGCTGAAGTAAGGGTAACCGCCTTTGACGTCTTTAACCGGAACCAGGGCATAAGGGTTTATACTTCCCAGAACTTTGCGTCTCAAGAGCAGATACAGACGCTGGGAAGATACTTTATGCTGGGACTTACTTATAATATGCGCGGTATCACAGCCAAAATGCAACGATCCAATTATTTCTAATAATTCCGCAAATGAACATTTTCAGGATTTTTATCGGTTGTCTTGTCTTTTTATCGGGAGGTTGGCTGAAGGCTCAGCCTGTGGAAGGTGTCATTACCTACGAGCAGACCAATTACTGGACCCGGATTTATTCAAGGCTGGAATACCTGAGTCAAGAGGAAAAAGACCGTATCAAGCTGACCTGGGGCACTAACGATAAGAACACGACGGATATGAAGCTGGCCTTTACTCCGGACAGGAGCTATTATACTTATGTGTCAAAGCAGGGGCAGACCGATGACGGGCGATATAGCTGGAAGCTTTCCGAATACGCGATTTACAGGGATTTTGCAAAGAATGTTCAGACAGACTGGATAGAGATGCTCGGGCGGGTATACCAGGTAGAGGATTCGATCCGGGCGCCTAAATGGAAAATAATGAACAAAATAAAGGATATCCAGGGGCATGTTTGTATGATGGCGGTAACGGAAGATACCATTAAGAAGCAAAGTATCACAGCCTGGTTTGCCGACGATCTGCCGGTGTCGGTCGGGCCGGGCTTATACTTCGGGTTGCCCGGAGCTATACTGGAGTTGGAGATCAATGACGGCGATATCGTCATATCGGCCAAAAAGATAGAGTTGAAGCCGGTGGGGGATGAGATACAACCTTCCCGGAAGCTAAAAGGCCGCAAGATAAACCTCAGGACTTATGATGATCTGCTTTCGAAGCATTTTTCCGACAGCATGAAATCGAGACGTAATCCTTACTGGTCCGTCCCTTTTTAAATCCGGGTTTGGACAAAAGAAAGGTTGGCGGTCCGATATCACGTGCATACACGAAGCTGTCTCCATGGTCGCGAACGGGCGACGGACAGTCCGATACTTTCTACTAGCCAGAATATTGTTAATATTTCTGAATGAATTTCCTGATATATAGGTCGGGATGTTTATCTTTGTGCTCTAGATTTGCAACCGGATAAAACTATTTGAGTAGTCAAACGTACGTCTGACTAAGAAGTATTTTTAATTTAAAACCTCTTTGTAACATTAAAAGCTTTAATCTTGAGAACATTTATGCGTAGTATTTTAGTAGCAGTTGTAGCTGTGTTTATGTTGGGTTCTTGCGTCAGCAAGAAAAAAGCGCTTTCATTGGAGAATGAAAAGAGCGAACTTCAGGCTGCACTTGACAAAGCCAGGACGGCTTTGAGCGATTGTGATACCAGGGCAACCAACCTGTCCGGCGAGCTAAAGAAAAAAACCGACGAGGTAGAAGCAAGAAACCGTCGTGTGAAAGAACTGGAAGAGCAGATGGAGTTTCTTAAGCAGCAGAACCTCCAGGTACTGGATCGTTTCTCGGACCTTTCGATCGTAACCAAAGCCGGTGCTGAAAGTATCAAAAAGTCTATGGAGACTTTGAACCAGCAAGGAAGGTATATCCAGGATCTGAACCGCAGCATCCAGCAGAAGGATTCTCTGAACATGGTGCTGGTAAACAACCTGAAGCGTTCTCTGTCCGGAGTTAGCGAAGATGATGTCCAGGTAGAAGTGAAAAAAGGCGTTGTTTACGTTTCACTTTCCGACAAAATGTTGTTCCGTTCAGGAAGCTCCATCATTAACTCGCAGGCTGAAGGCGTAGTAGGTAACGTAGCTAAAATTCTTAACGACTACAAGCAGATCGAAATCCTGGTAGAAGGACACACAGACAACGTACCGTTCTCGAGCGAAAACCTTGTAGACAACTGGGATCTGAGTGTGAAGCGTGCAACTTCAGTAGTTCGTCTTCTTCAAAAGAAATATGGAGTTGATCCTTCTCGTCTGACAGCCGGTGGCCGTGGAGAATATGCTCCTAAAGCCGGTAACTCGACAAGCGCTGACAGGGCTGTGAACCGTAGAACAGAAATCATCATTACTCCGAAGATCGATCAGTACTTCAACCTGTACACTGATCCTGATCAGAATAAATAACCCGGATACGGGAAGCATATATAAAAAGCGAGGGTGGCACTGTCACCCTCGCTTTTTTTGCATATACCGAATGTGCCTTCGGCACTTGTGCGCCTGCCGGTATACGCAGTCTGCCGGTTTTACCTCAGCCAGAAGGGAAAGCACGTTTTTGTAGGAAAAAAACTAAGAAATACACTTTCCGATCGGGCATATATTGTTATATTTGGGATGCCCGAAAGTATCAGCAGGTTCACCCGCTTTTATATTTTGACACAGGATATTGCACATAATCTTAAGGTTATTCACCATCGTATGGAGTTGGCCTGCCGGGATAGCGGCAGACCGGTTGACGCCGTGAGGCTATTACTTGCGACAAAAACGGTTCCCGAGGAGAAGCTTCGTTATGCCGCTTCGAAAGGTGAATTGCTGTTTGGTGAAAACCGGGTGCAGGACGGGACCCGGATGGCGGAAAAAATTACAGATTTACCTGTAGAGTGGCATTTTATCGGTCATTTACAGACCAATAAGATCAAGGAAGTGCTCCGGTGGGCTACCTGTATCCAATCGGTTGACAGGCTTGACCTGGTAGAAAAGCTCGATCAGCGCCTTCAATTCGAACAAAGAAGCATAGATGTGTTCCTGCAGGTAAATACGTCTTACGAGGCGAGCAAGTTCGGTGTAGCTCCCGAAGCTGCTGTTGAACTCGCAAAATCGATAAAGAAATACGATACGCTGAACCTGAAGGGACTGATGACCATTGGCCTGTTTTCCGAGGAGGCAGAAAAAGTGAGAAAGTGTTTCAAATTGCTGAAATCTCTCCGGGACGAGATTCTGGAGATGGGTTACGACAGCCTGGAGCTATCTATGGGTATGAGCGGGGACCTGGAAGTGGCAATCGCAGAAGGAGCTACCATCGTGAGGGTGGGGACTGCGATCTTCGGTCCGAGGGTTTACCCGGATTCGTATTACTGGAATGAAAATCAATCAGAAAAAACGTAGTTGCCTGACAATAACTTACATTCATTACTTAACAGTCGAACTTTCTTTAATAAACTTTAATCTTCATAGCTGATACAATATTATGTCTGATCATAAAGCGGAAATAATTCTTGATGATAAAAAATACGAGTTTCCTACCCTGGAAGGGTCAGAAGGTGAAAAAGCCCTTGACATCGGTAAGCTCAGAGACCTGACCGGCTACATTACACTCGATAGCGGCTACAAGAATACGGGCGCTACCAAAAGTAACATCACTTTCCTGGACGGAGAAAAAGGAATCCTCCGTTACAGAGGCTACTCGATAGAGGATCTGGCGGAAAATGCTACTTTCCTGGAAGTTGCCTATCTCCTGATATACGGAGACCTCCCTACAGAGGAAGAATACAGCAATTTCGAAAATAAGATCAGGATTCATACGCTCGTTAACGAGGATATGCGGAAGATCTTCGAAGGATTTCCCGTCAATGCGCACCCGATGGGTGTCATTTCGTCGCTTGTAAGCGCAATGAGCGCATTTTATCCCGACTCATACGATTCCAAGCAACCAGACGATACCGACCTTCACATTATCAGGCTGCTTGCAAAGCTGCCTACTATTGCCACGTGGTCTTATAAAAAATCACAGGGGCATCCGGTAAATTACCCTAATAATGCGTTGGATTATTGCTCCAATTTCCTCCATATGATGTTTGCCCTTCCGGTCGACAGATATGAGGTGGATCCGGTGGTTTCCAAGGCGCTTAACAAATTGCTGATTCTTCATGCCGATCACGAGCAGAATTGCTCTACTTCTACGGTAAGGCTTGTCGGATCTTCCCAGGCGAATTTGTATACATCCATATCTGCCGGTATAGGGGCCCTTTGGGGACCACTGCACGGCGGGGCGAACCAGGAGGTGATAGAAATGCTGGAAGATATCAAAGCCGACGGCGGCGATACCCAGAAGTACATAGATATGGCCAAGGACAAAAACAGCGGTTTCAGGTTGTTTGGGTTCGGTCACAGGGTATACAAGAACTTTGACCCGCGTGCGAAAATCATCAAGAAAGCCGCCGACGAGGTGTTGGGTAAGCTCGGTGTAAAAGACCCGGTGCTGGATATAGCCAAAGCCCTTGAGACTGCAGCATTGGAAGATGAGTATTTTATCAAAAGGAGGCTTTATCCTAATGTCGATTTCTATTCAGGGATCATATACCGGGCGCTGGGCATTCCGACCAATATGTTTACGGTAATGTTCGCTATAGGGCGCCTGCCGGGCTGGATAGCTCAGTGGCAGGAAATGCGCGATAATAAGGAGCCTATAGGCCGGCCCCGGCAGATCTATACCGGTCCGGTGCACCGCGATTTTGTCGATATGAAAGAGAGGAAGTAGAAGCTGCTTTTCTATAGACGTCATTATAATAATAGGAGGGATACTTAAAGGTGTCCCTCTTTTTCCTTTGATACCAAAGGTCGTGTGCCGCACGGCGCAGGCAGTATTATAAACAAACTTAAATTTTGAAATGAAATCATTTCCTGCTCAAACTGAGAAGAGCGAAGTTTTCGGCTATGTTGAGAATTATATCAGGGATCTGGGTTTTTCGATTGTCAATACAGACCAGGACAGGCCCTGGGGGGGATTTTTGGTTCTGGAGGAAAAGCAGGCTCCGAAGTTTATCGAAACTTTCTTTTCACACCTGTCCTTGAGCGATTTTGACGGCTTTGACAAACTAAGTCCCAAAATTCTTTTGGTCGCCCCCGGTAAGAGGCTTTCGTGGCAGTATCATCACCGTCGTGCGGAGATATGGAAAGTGATCGGCGGGAGCGCCGCAATAGTGGTGAGCGATACGGACGAGGAAACTCCTGCGCGCAGCCTGTCGGCCGGCGATGTGATCAGCCTCAACAAAGGAGAACGCCATAGGCTGATCGGGGTAGATGAGTACGGTATCGTGGCCGAGATCTGGCAGCATACCGACGCCGCCAACCCGTCAGACGAAGACGATATCGTGCGTGTCCAGGATGATTTCGGGAGATAGGGAAAAAGCGGGAGCTGCTGTCTCAGATCGCTTCAAGGATCCTTTCCAGTGAGACCTCGTGGCCTATCTTTTCTTTCAGCTGGGAGACAGGCACCCGCTCCTGTTGGGTAGTATCCCTGTGCCTGATGGTCACTGTATCGTCTTCCATGGTCTGGTAGTCGACTGCTATACAAAATGGCGTGCCGATCAGGTCCTGGCGGGTATAGCGTTTACCTATAGCGGCGTTGTCATCATATACGGTTCTGAATGACGACTTCAGGGATTTCGTTATTTCCTGCGCTTTTTCGGCGAGGCCGTCTTTCTTCACCAGCGGTAAAACTGCTGCTTTTACAGGGGCGAGCGCAGGGTGGAATTTCAGATATACCCGCTCCTTCTCGCCGTCGGCCTCCCTGGTAAATGCGTTGCAGAAAACCGCGAGGAAAAGACGATCCGCTCCTACCGAAGTCTCCACTACATAAGGAATGTAGTTCTGGTTGATCTCCGGGTCGAAGTATTGCTGTTTCTTTTTAGATAGCTCCTGGTGATTTTTGAGGTCAAAATCCGTACGCGAGTGGATCCCCTCTATTTCCCGGAAGCCGAACGGGAACTGAAACTCGATATCGACAGCAGCATTGGCATAGTGGGCCAGCTTTTCGTGGTCGTGATATTGCAGCTTTTCAGCAGGCAAGCCGATTGCTTTGTGGAACCTGAGCCGCTGCTCCTTCCAGGACTCATACCAATCCATTTCCGAGCCGGGTCTCACAAAGAACTGCATTTCCATCTGCTCGAATTCGCGCATACGGAAGGTGAACTGGCGCGCCACAATTTCGTTCCGGAAAGCTTTTCCTATCTGGGCAATTCCGAAAGGGACTTTCATCCTGCCGCTTTTCTGAACATTCAGGAAGTTTACGAAAATACCCTGAGCAGTTTCAGGTCTCAGGTAAATCAGGCTGGCGTCTTCCGCTACCGATCCTACCTGGGTACTGAACATAAGGTTGAATTGTCTTACGTCCGTCCAGTTGGCTGTTTTGGAGACCGGGCAGACAATACCTTCAGCTATGATCAGCTCTCTTACCCCGTCAAGGTTCTCAGCTCCCAGAAGGCGGCCCATTTCAGCAAGCAGCGCAGCAGCTTTTTCAGGCTGGCCGGCGTTTGCATATTCCTCGGCCTTGCCTTCAAGCAGCTGGTCCGCACGATATCTTTTTTTGGAATCTTTATTATCGATCATCGGATCGTTGAACCCGTCGACATGCCCGGAGGCTTTCCAGGTAAGCGGATGCATGAAAATAGCGGCATCGATCCCTACAATGTTATCGTGCAGCTGGGTCATGGCTTTCCACCAGGCGCTCTTCAGGCTGTTTTTCAGCTCAACACCATTTTGCCCGTAGTCGTAAACGGCCTGGAGACCGTCGTAAATTTCTGACGAGGGGAACACGAAGCCATATTCTTTGGCGTGAGATATAATATCCTGAAGAGAGGTAGCAGGAGCCGACGACATAACCTGTAAACTTATTTCTACTTTTTGACTGAAACTCTTTGCAGTAAAGCAATTTGCTGTTTTACGCGGTGCAAAGCTAACCATTTTTTCCTTAGTTTTGAGCCGACGCTTTACATACTGTACCATATCATGACTAAAAATAAAAGTTCCGGCAACAAGCCCGGCTACGGTGGTGAAGAACCCAGGCAAAATAGTCAATACGATAAAATCTGGCGGGAGAACATGAAAGCTGCGCTGCCGGGAATCATCGAGAAAGTAATTGGAATAGAAATTGTACACAGCAGGGACCTCCCCGGCAAAATTCAGGTTACACAGCAAAAGGAAGTGGATTTTCTTCGAAAAGTAACCGATAAGCGGGGAGATACTTTCATTTTGCATATCGAAGTGCAAACCCGCAGTGAGCCGAAGATGGCCTATCGGATGCTGGAATACAGGGTGATGGCTGAACAGATTTACATATTACCTGTCAGACAATATGTGATATATTTAGGAGACAGTGCTTCGACAATGCCGGTAAGCATCGAGAGCCCTGATCTGAGATACAGTTATACCCTTATTACGCTGAGGAGCATTCCGTATCAGTTGTTCCTCTCTTCAAAACACCCTGAAGAAAAGATCCTGGCCGTTCTGGGTGACTTCGGCGAAGAAGATCCCCAGGAGGTATTACAGGCTGTCGTATCGGAAGTAACAAAGTCATCACAAAGCGATTTTGCTGAGAACCAGTACCTGCAGCAATTGCGAATCATTATTCAATTACGTAACTTGGTTAAAGAATTCAATAAGATCATGGAAACCGTCACAAAATTTTTTCGGGAGGAGAATGACCCGTTTTTCATTAAGGGTGAGGTAAAGGGTAGAAAGGAAGGTAAATTGGAAGGAAAAACAGAAGGTAAAACGGAAGTAGTCCGTAATCTTTTGCTAACCGGCCGGTTTACTATTTCTGAAATCGCCGATTTTGTCGATGTAGAGATCGCCTTTGTGGAAGAGATCAGGGCTTCTCTCGCAGGTGGCGGCTGACACTTTACTGATGCGCTGATTAGTCAATGATATTACATACTATACGAATGTTCAGGAACTCCGGTCACCGTGTCCTTTTTGACTGCTTCCAGCCTGTTTGAAACGACGGCTTCTTTTTTCTGATAGGAGTGTATTTACTATACTTTAAGCTTTCGCTATGTTTTTCCGGATAAATCGATTCCTCCAGGATTTTTTTTCGGTTTCCCCGAAAGAAGCACGTGGCATTGCCGGCCTGTTGATTATATCGGCAATGGTTTTGCTATTCCCTGTATTTTTCAAACACTATCTTTTTCGCAGAACTCCGAAAGAGATAGCGGAAGAGAAGATTTTCCTGGATAGCCTGGTAAAGGCTATTGCATCAGGGAAAAAAGAAAATTCGGCTGCCGGATTACAAGGGCAGCCCCCGGTCATTACCCTGAAAGAGTTTGATCCTAATACCGCTACACAGGCAGAGATGGAGAGCCTGGGAATCCCGCGGTTTCTGGCCCGCAGGATAGCGACTTTCCGCGAGAAAGGGGGAGCATTTCGTAAAAAAGAAGACCTTAACCGCATATATGACTTTCCGCCTGATTTATACAGGAAGATTGAACCCTATATCAGGATAGGCGCTGATTACCTCCCGCCGGATACAGGGCCTGCGGGCAAGCGGGCGACAGGCAACAAGACAGCCCAAGCTTATTCCGGACCTGCCAGGGAAAGACTACAGGCGTCTGATCAGGGTTATGCTCAGACAATTGTCCCCTTTGATATCAATAAGGCCGACACCATACTGTTGAAACGGTTAAAAGGTATTGGTTCGGTAAGAGCTAAAACTATTCTCAACTACAGGAACTCATTGGGGGGCTTTCATTCTCAAAGCCAGTACCCCCAAATTTACGGGCTGGATTCTGTAGCGCTTTCACAGCTAAAGCAGTATGCATTGGTATTGACACCGCCGCGCAGAATATCCGTCAACCAGGTATCTTTAGAACATTTTCTCCGGCATCCCTATGCGCGCAGCAACCGGAAGCTATCGGAGGCGATTATTCGTTACAGGGAGCAGCACGGCGCGTACCGGTCGAGAGAAGACCTGGAGAAAGTGATAAGCGTGACGCCCGGATTTCTTGACCTGATAGTCCCGTATATGAGCTTTGATTAAAAAGCATTCCTTGATTAAAATCGATGCAACAGTTTGTGTGCCTTTTAAACATCTTCATAAAGCCATTTTTCCATTGAACATAATTGAAGGGAGATACCGGTGCATTTGAATATATTCGTATAGAAATTCAATCAACCTTAATCACCAAAAATATGTTAGTAACGACCACGCCCAATGTCGAAGGAAAAAAGATTGTCAGGTATATCGGTCTGGTCAATGGCGAGGCTATCATCGGAGCCAATATCGTAAAAGACTTTTTTGCAGGGATCCGCGATGTGGTAGGAGGAAGGGCCGGTGCTTATGAGCAGGGGCTGAGGGAGGCGAAAAGCATAGCTGTGAAGGAAATGGTAGAACAGGCTCAGCGGTTGGGCGCTAATGCTGTTATCGGCGTCGATCTCGATTACGAAACAATAGGGAACAACGGGTCTATGCTGATGGTAAGCGCGAACGGGACTGCCGTTTCGATAGAGTAAATTCAGAGATGGCCGGCTTCGGGATCAGGAAGCGGGTCGTCTCCAAGCAGGATTGCCAGGGCTTCGCCGCCTTCTACCTGGTCGGCAATGATACGGGCTATTGCCATGTATGGTACGAAAAGGATCATGCCTGCCGCACCCCACAGCAGGCCGCCTACAAAAATGGCGACGAGCGTGCTGAGCGTGCTCAGGTTGATACGCTGGCTCACTGCCCAGGGGAAAATGAGGTTGGCTTCGAGATATTGTACAAGCGTATAAATAGCTATAACCCCCAGCGGGTAATAGACCGAATCGTACAGCGTCCAGGAAATGATGATAGGAAGCAGCGCGCCGATCATGATGCCGATATAGGGAATGAATGTCAGGATTGACGCGATAAACCCGAAGAAAATAGCATTGGGGATGCCCAGGATGAGAAGACCTGTACTGTTCAGGATCCCCACAATCAGGTAAACCGTTGCCATACCTTTGATAAACTGCGCATAGGAGTTCACCGCTTTGTGCAGGATCTCCCTGAGCCGGCCTTTCAACGACTGGGGAGCCAGCATCTCGGCGACGCGAACCAGCCGTTCGCGGCCGTAGAGGATAAGAAAGCTGTAAACAGGGATAATGATCAGCAGCACGGTTCCGGAAAGAGAGGCCTGCAGCGTGTTCCGGGCAAAACCGAAAATCGATTGTATGGAATTTTCCACTCCCTGTGTAGCCCAGATGCGCCATTTGCCCTTTTCTATCCCGAAAGTCTGTTCTGCATATACGCTGATTTCGTTGGCCAGCCCGAGCAGCTTGACCTGCAGGTCGGGGAAGTAATCCCGCAGGTTCAGCACCTGCAATACAAGAAGCGTTACCAGGAAGGCGATAGGTACCAGCAGAATTAACAGGCTTACAATTATGGCCAGCGCCCTTCCCATCCCTTTCCGTTCGAGCCAGCTACAGACAGGGTAGAGCAGCAGGCTTATAAAAAGCCCGAAGCTGATCGGTACCAGCACACTTCGCCCCAGGTAAAGAATCAGCGATAAACAAAGGATGATTAATAAGGTCTGGAGCAGGCGGTTGCTGGGCATTCGTCGACTATTCGGAGAAATTATAATGGTATACGGAAAAAAAGTGCCGGGATCTGCTTTATCAGTTCCTGACACCTTTGTTCAATGCCGGGGCGATCTGCCGGTTATCACGCAGGACTTTCTCCGGTAGCGCCCGACTTTTTACCCGTGATGTTTTGAAGCAGATCTCTCAGGAACTTATCAGCATCCGGGAAATTTGTTTTCAGTGTTTCTGCTCCTTTGTTCCTGAGCTCCTCGAAATACTCGGGAGCTTTGTCGAGCGCTTCCTCAGCTTCTCCTTTCAGGTCGCTTGCTTTGGATTTAAGATCTTCCAGCAGCTTTTCGCCGTCTTCTGTCTGCAGGTATTTATGTAGCGCAACGCCGGCAGCGGCTCCTATAATGAACGTGGCCAGATGTTTTGAATTAAAACTCATGATCTTGAAATGGTTAATTTGAACGCTCGTTAAAAATACGGAAAATTAAACGAAACAGGGTGCATCCGCCTGTTAAATATGGCGACCGGTTGTGAAGACTGATCAATGGGATTGAAATGCAGCGAGAAGCGCCTCCTGTACATTGCCTTCGGCGAGAAGCTCTTTTACCCTGATGTGAAGGAGCTCATTGAAGTTCTCACATGCTCCCTGCGTCTGCTCCCTGAAGCTTGCTATCAGTGCGTGGTAACCGTATTGCCTGACCTCGTTTTGATCGGGGAGTTCCGCGGCGCTGCCCAGTATTCCGAGCTCGTTGCCGGTCAGGATGGCCGAACGCTGTACTGACAGGGGCAATGCGTCGATACCGATGCCCTTCGTAGGGCGCGGTACTTCAAATAGTGTTTCCCTGCCGGAAGTACTATACCAGTCGCCTCCCGCACGGCCGACCCACCGGGTTTTGAGCATGTCTATTCGCCCTTTGCTATCAAGAATCCGCTCGGAGAAATGGGCCATTACTACCTCGGCAATTACCAGGCTCATGCTGCCGATCTCCGTTATCTCAAGTACCCTGCATTCAAGATGACCGGGCGATTCCTGCACCCGCGGAGGGGTAACCACCAGCGAAGGGACCGGAGTGAGACCCGCTTTATCAAACTCATTGATATCTCTTTCGTACGCTGATGACGCCAGGGATACCTGCTGCACCATGTTGCTGTCTACGAGATTGACAACAGCTTCAGGTACTTCTTTCAGGTTTAATACCGTATGCTTGTAAGAGTTGTCCGAAGCCCGCTTATTAGGGGCGAATACTACGATCGGAGGGTCGATCCCTACATAATTGAAGAAGCTGAAAGGACTCAGGTTGATATGTCCCGACTGATCGACCGTACTGACCAGGGCTATGGGCCTCGGGGCTACTGCACTGGTCATATACTGGTAGAAAGACCGGGCACCCGCATCTTCTGGTCTGATGCTTTTCATTCCGAACGGTATTTTACTGGAGATAAGCGCCTTCCTGATCCGGTTTGCTGAGAATAACCTGCACGTGCTCGTTGATGGTCGTGCTGAGGGAATACCCCACGTAATCTGCGGAAACAGGGTATAGCCGGTGGCTCCGGTCAACTACCACCGCCACCTGCAGTTTCCTGACGCCTTTCTGCAGGAAGGGCTGGAGCGAGAAAGTCATGGTCCGGGCGGTATTCAATACCACGTCGGCCACCACCACTACATGATCTTCCAGGACGACCTCGTCGTTACCGAAATCGATATAGCTCTGTTTCGGCGCATGTACGTCGAAGCGCAGCTCTATCAGCCTGACTTCCATAGGTGAAATACGGCTGATCTCCGCGGACAGTCGTTTGGCAAATTCGTAGCCTTCGCCTACAATCCCGGCGATTACAATCTCTTTTTCGGTGAAATTGCGCTCATATACCTCGTAAGCCATTCTCCTGATCTTTTGCTCAATCTGCAGAGGTGTGAGGATTTTTTGCGGTTCTTCAATAGCTGACATAGGCTAATTCCTTTTTTGCAAATTACTGAAAAAATTGACAATCCAGTTAGCTGCCGGAACTTCGTCCGTTTGCAGGCGGAGGCTGGCGATACCTTTGGCGACCTTTTCTTCTCCTATCCTCTCTTCCCGCAATTCCATAAGCGCTCTGTCGTAAGAAGCCGAAAATTCGGGATGCGCCTGAATGCCGAGCATAGCCTGTCCGACCATGATCATGGCGTTGGGACAATCGACGGCAGAAGCCAGCCTGACGGCGTTTTCCGGGAGGCTGATCACCTGGTCCTGGCACATCATAAGCAGATTAAGCTTATCCTGATAAGGCTGCATCCAGTTCCGTTCAGCCAGCATAGTGAACTCATGCACACCAACGCACCAGCCCGCCGCAGACTTATGAACCTGTCCGCCCAGCGCGTACCCCAGCATCTGGTGGCCGAAACAAATACCGACATAAGGGGTTTGGGTTTCGTAGAGTTTTCGTACGAAATCCGCAAGGTCGTGGACCCATTTCACGTCGTCGTATACGGAGAAAGCCGATCCCGTTGAAATGTAGCCGTCGCATTCGTCAACCGATGCGGGAAAAACACCGTTTACGACATCGTAGAACCGGAATTCAACATCGGGAGACACCCTGTTAAAAAGGGCGGGAAACATGTCCCGGTAGTCGCCGTTGATGTATCTTAGTTCCGGCCGGACATGATCGCATTCCAGGAGTCCGATGGTCAGTTTTTTCATGAATAGAAAGCATTTAAAACCTCTTACCGGTCAGATCGGCTATTTCGATACTATTACCGGTAACCTGCTTCAGTATGATCTTATCTGTCCGCACCGTATCCATGACCTGTATGTATCGCGCATCTTTGGGCAGATACAGGTTGGTAAGCTGCGCATCCTGTATGGAATAGGGCAGAAATGTCCGGTCCATTTCATTGAAAATGACGACGGGTGGCGCTCCGTAAAAAATCGTATCGCCGGGCTGATAAAGTTTTTTGATCTCCTGAGCGGCCGCGTAATAGGGATTGGACGGGCGCGGTTCGTGGAAATACCCGTATTTGGCCGACCTGTCCTCATAAAACTCTTTCAACCGGAGGGCAACGAATCCTGATTGTACGAGCATTATAACGCCGATCAGCGCTATATACTCGCCCTTAAGCCTGGCAACATATTGCGCGAGCAACGCCATAAATATGATCACATAAGGGAATGAAAACCCGGAATAGCGTTGTGTAAGGCCAAAGGTATGCCCGTTTTTGAATGCAAAAGCAATAAGGAAAAGGGTAGGTACTGTAGCCATTATGTACATCAGCCAAAGTCTTTTTCTTTCGGCAGGAGAGGCGCTTCTGTGTACTGCCGGAAACATAGATAAAAGCAGGACGGCGACCGACAGGATCACAAACCGCAGCCTGGTTTGGGAATAAAACAGCATGGGAGCAAAAGCTACCAGCGCGAGAATGATGCTTCGCTGTGCAATAGCCAGCCTTTGAAACAGTTTTCCATGGTAGATGATCGCCAGCGCCAGCCCGGAAAGGAACGAGATAATCAGGTTTTTTTTGCCTGCAAGGGTGTCGAACAGCCCGTTTGTAAAGATGAACAAATCGCCGAATATGGGAAGCGATTTGAAAAATACATTGGCGGGGGTTGCGGGGAGAATGTTGCCGTAGGGATTGTTGGACGGCATGCTCTCAGCTACCCTTTTGTATTCTTTGGCCTGGTGGTCCAGGCTGTGCAGCGTCCATTGGCCCCCTCCATACATCAGCCACCAGGCCAGACCCGACATTGCGAGCGCGCCCGCGAGGAGCACTTTCAGCCAATGCCGCGCTTTCAGGAAAAAGAGCGCATACAAGCCATGTCCTATAAAAACGGATGCTGTCAGAAAATGGGACAACGGGCAAAGGAACGACGCGACGATGTAGCCCACATAGTTCCACGGGTTGCGTTTGCCGGCATTTGCATTTTCGACAATCCGCAGGAAGTAAAAAGTGCTCAGCAAGGTTAGAAAAAAGGTGAGCGAGTAATTGCGGGCCTGATGACTGTAAGCTATAAAAAACGGCTCAATAGCCACGATTGTAGCGGCAATAAGCGCAGTATTTTCTGAAAAGAACCTCCTGGCAAACAGGTAGGTCAGGAGTATAATAAGTACGCTGAAAAGAACTGAAAATGACCTGGCAGAGAAATCGGAAAGCCCGAAAACGTCCATCCAAAAGTGAAGCGTCAGGTAATAAAACGGGCTGTTGCCGATGTCGCTTCGGGTCATGGCATCGTAGTAGTCCGCGATTTTTTTGGGTTTCCAGAAATCTGCCGGGGTGAACGACGGCTGCGTAAAAACATCCTTCTGGTTGGCTCCTTCAAGCACAATTCCCTGGCTGACTACCATCGTACTTTTCTCGTCGAAAAAAATACTGTAGGTGTCAAGCCTGTAAAATCTGAGGAATATACCGGCTAATATGATCCCGAGCAGAATCCATGAAGAGCGGGCTGATAAAAGATCTTTCATTCAACTGACGTATACGAAATAAAGTGTCAAAGCTAGTAATTAATAGTTTTCAAATCTTCAGAACCGTCAACTCTACCCTCCTGTTCTGCCTTCGCGACTCTTCCGTGAGGTTGTGCGTAACAGGACGAGAGGAGCCCCAGGCTTTGATCCGGATCCGTTCCGGCCCGATCCCTTTCGATTCCAGGAAAAGTCTTACATTTTTAACGCGTTCTTCAGACAGGGCCAGGTTTTTATTAAAATCTCCCTGGTTGTCGGTATGGCCTTCCAACAGGATCTCCATGCCGGGATATTCATTCATCAGATCTACCAGTTTCATCAGCTCCTGTTCCGATACTGCTTCCAGCCGGGAGCTGCTTTGAGCGAATCGAACCTGGTTTAGCGGAAGCCGTCGCCCGCTTTTTACCGGCGTCAGGGTAATGTTCCGGGTAGCTGTCATATCCCCGGACTTCGAAATTTTTAGTTCTTCATAGTAAGGGAAATAGCCGGGGCTTGTCGCCGACAATGCAAGCGTGCTGTCATAAGGCATCAGCAGCCGGTACTCTCCGGTTTCGACTTCCGGAACGGCGTCGGCTACAGACCGGGACCGGTCGGGGGTAGTGAGCTCGACCCGTCCGGGTATGGCCGCCCCGGTTTCCTTATCGGTCAGCTTCCCGCTTAAGGTTAGCAATACCTGCGGGCTTATAGACGGGTAGAGGGGGATCCGGAACAGGTCGTCTGACTGACTGGCGGGATTAAAAGAGCTCATATAGGCATATTCTCCGGATGCCGGTATGGTAAAAAAGCTGTCCCATCCGGGAGAATTAATGGATGAACCCAGGTTGAGAGGCCGGGTCCAGTTGAGCCAGGTGTCATCCAGCCGACGCGAAACGAATATATCCCCGCTGCCGTATCCCCTGTGTCCTGCTGAAGTAAAATACAGTGTTTTATTGTCCGCTGCAAGAAAAGGAGCGCCTTCGTAGTCGGCAGTGTTGATGACCGGTCCCAGGTTTAAAGGAACGCTCCATGAGCCGGCCGTTTTTTTAAAGCTCACGTAGAGATCCTTGCTGCCATAGGTGTCGCGGCGCTGGACAGACAATATGATGACGTTTTCGGCAGGGGAAATGGTCATTTCGGTATTTTTCGGGCGTTGGTCGTTATAATGGTCCTCAATCTGGAAATTGACCGGGAACGACCATCCCGATTTTGTAAGAAAAGATCTTGAGAATCCTTCCGTCATGCTGCCGTCTTCCTGGTAGGCGTTTAGCAAATACAGTGTTTTCCCGCTGGCAGAAATACCCAGCACCGCGTTGTCTCCTGAATTGTTGATCGGAGGACCTATGTTTTCAGCCGGTCCCCATTCGCCGTTCGACCGTTTTGAAGAAACCCATACATCCTGCCTGCGGGCATTCCCGATATTGTCCGGATGTTCCCGGGTAAAGTAAAGGGTAAAGCCGTCGGGAGAAATGACGGGTGCGATTTCCCTGCCTCTCGAATTGATCGCCGGCCCAAGGGGTGTTTTAACCATACCGGGGGGTAGATCCCCGGCGATTTCGACATCGATAAGCACGGGGCGGTCGGATTCGGCTATCCCGACCGCATCGATCTGGTTATAGCCGCTGACAAGGGAAGGGTTCATGACCAGTTTCAGTGCATTGATCCTGATATCCGGGCCGAGGGCCGGAGTCAGCGTAAGCAGCCGGCCTGTCTCACCGTTTGGCTCCAGTTGTCCGCGCGAAGCGATCAGGTGCTCTTTGCCGGAGGGCTCGTAGAGATAAACGGCTATGAGGGCGCCGGGATTAAAATTTTCTGCGATTAAAACCTGGCGGGGAGCTATTGCTTTCCCAAAGCCTACTTTTATCCACTCCTCGGCGTTTACGTCGGCCTCAGCCGGGCTCCAGGCGTTGGGGCTATCGCCGGTATGCGGGAGTTTTTCGGGAGGTCCCAGCAACTGAACCGCCCGGTATTGCTGACCGTATGGGCCGGGGCGACGTTCCGAAGAGAAGCCCAGCAGCTTACCGGCCCATAGAACTTCCTGTCCATTTGAACGATAAACAAGCCCAAATGAAAGAAGCAGGATTAATATGAAAGCCTTCGGGGACAATAACAAAGCCTTATTGATGGAGAGGTAAAAAATCTGAGAAGATGCCTGATCAACCGTTTCCCGGGCATCTTCTCTTAAATATTACGAAGTCTGCAGCAAAAAAACT
This sequence comes from Spirosomataceae bacterium, assembly GCA_037191015.1. Taxonomy (GTDB): domain Bacteria; phylum Bacteroidota; class Bacteroidia; order Cytophagales; family Spirosomataceae; genus Ravibacter. The sequence goes on along the minus strand of JBBCKD010000031.1, from coordinate 462,528 downwards.
ATAAAGCAGGCGTAATGGTTATGTTGCGATATTCGACGGCTCCGTGATCTCCCTGGATCATAAGAGGCCCGGGAGCACCTTCGTTGCTGTCAAGAGCTCCGCCGGTTATACCCGGAATTTCCTGGGGATGTATGATCGTTTTGCCGTTTAATGCTACTGTTACCAGTCTTCCCGTAAGCGTGACGTCGAGCGTCTGCCATTCTCCGGCGGGTTTGGCCGGGAGCGCCACAGGAGTGATGAAGCCGTAAACGGCGCCCAGCTGGTCGTATTCGGGCTCTGCACCGTAGCTGTCGGTGACCTGGATTTCATAGCGCCCCCTCAGGTAGATGCCGCTGTTGCTTCCCTTCGGGATCCTGAACTCCACATGTAGCTTGAAATCTTCAAATTTAGATTCGGTCGCCAGGTTGGCTCCCGATTTCGGGTTGCTCAATACGCCGTTTTTCACTACCCAGTTATTGTTCTTGCCGAGGGCTTTCCAGCCGTCGAGGGAATTGGCTTTGATCAGTTCGACCGGTTTCCCCCAGGCGGGCGCTTTATCCCTTTTTAACTTCGGCGCTCTCTGACCTGTCCAGCTGAAAGTTTCGCCTTTCGAAGAAACGAGAGTGCCTGATATCCTGTCTCCGTCGACTTTTCCCGATACTTTGACATCGCCCTCGCCTTCTTCCCATTGGGGCGGAATCGAAAAGTTAAACTCCCCGTCCTTGAAATGAACTACCGAAACCGGGCGGGCGCTTCCCGAAGTGCTGACAAACTGACCGACCAGCGCTTTATAACCCGAATGACGAACCTCCAGCCACGAAGGCAGCTTTGTGCCGTTCATGTCAATGGTTATATTCCAACGGCCTTCGATCGGTGGCTTTGCCCCCGCCGGAGGTGCACACAAAAACAGGCTGAAAACAGCTATTAACCCTACAATGTTCCTGGAGAAATTTGTCATCATGATTTTTTTAGTTTAATCGGCTTCTTTTTCCGGATTTACAAATATAGCAATTGACAGGAAAGCTTTTTTACTTCCCCGGCGACGCGCTTTGCAACTCATGGCGATCTCATACATTTTTTTTATGTTTGTTATGAGCTACTCATCAGACTGTCGGCGTGTACTTTAGCAGCATCATATCGGGTTGGGGAATTTCGCCGGCGATAGCCGGGGCGGTCTTATTGTGGCTTGCGGCTGTTTTCGGCGGCGAAGCGAAAAGCCAGTCTTTTGAAAAATGCGAAAAGCAGCTTTCAGCCTTGCTGACGGAGTTTAACCGGGCTTTCGGGGAAAATGACCCGGGCATCCTGAAACAGAGCAGGTACCTGAAGAAGCTGAATAACTTCCGGCACGCTTATTCCGGCTACCACGCATCATCCTACCTGGCAGAAGATTCCGTAGCACGGGCCCATAACGAAGCGATACTGCTGGCGTTGTCCGGGCTTCATCATAAGGCTTTGCAGCAGATGGCCTCTATTAACGGGGGGACGGAACAGGATCTAGTAACTTATCATAGAGGGCTTATTTACCTGCTGGCAGGGGATTTTGCGAGCGCAGCGCGTGATTTGAGAAATGCCGGTCAGCCCAACGCCGCACTGAATGCCATGGTGGCATCAGGGAGGGTATCAGGACAGAAAAGTATGGTCATATTCCCCGGAAATGCGCCTGGTCTTCCCGATCCGGATGGAAAGCTGAGCTATAATAAGGGTGTTTTATTGTCGCGGGCCGGAGACAAACAGGGGGCGATTACGAGCTTTACGGCAGCGATCGCTCAAAATGACCTGTCGGCATACAGGATGGCCAGAGGAGATGCCCTTATGGCTGCGGGAGAACCTGACGACGCCCGCGCCGATTTTAAAATGCTCGCCAGAAAGCACCCGAAAGCGATGGTAAGGCTGGGGAATACGCTAGCCCGGCAGGAAGCGTTTACCCTGGCGCGCCAGGTTTTCCGGGCTTACTTAAAAACCGGGGACAATACCTTCAGAAATGAAGCTTTTCTGGGGCTGGGCAATGCTTTCTACGGCGAAAAAGCGTATGCGGAAGCAAAAAGGCATTATGAGATGCTAGCCTCGTATAAACCCCTGGCAGCCGCAGGGCAGCAGGGCATCGCGAATGTTGCGCTGGCAGAGCGGCGGTATGGTAGGGCAAAGGCAATCTTTGACGGGTTGATTGCCCGGGATCCTGCAGGTAACCATCACGCCTACCTGGGGAGGGCTGTGGCCAGGTACGGTCTGGGCGATTACGACGGCGCGCTGGCCGATTTTTCGAAGGCCGATACATTGATCGATGTCTCCCGGAAGGAAATGGCCGATATCCTGGTCTGCCGGGGATACTCCAACTATTTCCTGGGCCAAACCGACGCGGCGGCGGCAGATTTCAGACATGCAACCGGGCTGGATGCAGGCCGGTATGAAGCCCTTGCGGGACTGGGTAAAATAGAGATAGACCGGCGCAAATATGCTGAAGCAGGGAAATTCCTGAACGCTGCTTTGAGCTATGAAAAGGGCTATGACAGGCTTTGGACCAACTACGGGAACCTGCTCATGCATTTCGGTATGTATGAAAAGGCGTTTGCCGTATTCAATACGGCCGTAAAGCTTAACCCGGTCAGCCTCAATGCTCAAAACGGGCGCGGTATCACCCTGCTGGAACAGGATATGCTGGAAGCGGCGAGGTCGCTGTTTGACAGCCTGGTGCGCACCAACCGCGGACAGTCGTTCCTGTTGAATAACAGGGGGATCGTGAATGCTTACCTGGGAAACAGGTTCAGCCAGTACGGGGAGCAAAAGAGTGCGGACAGGAGCTACACTCTTGCCGGGAAAGATTTTAACCTTGCGCTTGAGGCCGCTCCGGCTAAGAAGTTCTACCATGTGAACAAAGGGAATGTATTCAGGTACTGGGAGCAATATGAGGATGCAAGGGTGAGCTACCAGTCGTACCAGGATAAAAGTGCTCTTAATAATACAGCGGTGATGTACGCAGGGCTGGAGCGCCTGAAGGATGCCAGGTACTATATGGGGGTAGCGCTACAGCTGGATTCCACCCATCGCGCTTTCAGGTACAATATGAATATGCTGGCCCGTGATGGCGGCAGGGCGAAGGAAATGTCGCGCTTTGTGGCTTCTGCAAGAGATGACGGCCCCTATTCGGAGATCAGTCTCAAGTACAGCCTGGACGGGTATGTAACGCTCTATCTCTATGATTATGAGTATGAAAATATGATTTTCCCAGGCAGGCATCATCTGCCGGCGCCATCGAAAGAACTTACTGAAGATTATCTTATTCCCGAGTTCGATTTCCGGCTGCTGCCCTATTCGGACAAGAAAGCGGAAGTCTCCAGGAAAAAGACAGTACGGAGTCCCAGGATCAAATTAAAAGGAAGGGGACGGAGCGGTACAAAATGCCCGGTGCTTTTTTAGATCAGACCGTTACCGGAGCGTGGTGGCCGGAAGGAAGCAGCAGAAACAGCATCATAAAAAACAAGACAAGCCACAGCCCCCCGATAAAATGCCAGTATATGCTCAGCAGTCTGATACGGATAAGATTGGGCCCGTTGATACTGTATACAAAAGCATCAATATACGAAGTGTTGCGGAGCGCTTCCGTCAGCAAAATTCCGAGGAAACCCAGGCCACCCAGTATGTGAAGGAAATGAAGCCCGGTGATAAGGTAGATGAACGAAAGCGAAGATTTGTTGGTGACGGATTCCGTCATTTCAAATAGCTCCAGCCATCCTACCGACTGTGTAATGGTAAAGATGACCCCCAGGATGAAAGTAAGCGCCAGGCAGATGCGATAATGCCTGAAACGTTCGGTTCTGAAAGCGAGGACAGCTTCAAAAAGTGTAACGCTGCTAGAGAAAATAAGAAGTGAGCTAAGCCAGAAAGCGCCGGGCATGGAGATTTCCTCCCATCCGAGCGATTCCCGCCGAAAGAAAGAAATTGCTATTAATGAAATAAATATCAGTGAACTGCCTGCAAGGCCCAACCACATCATAAACTGATAGGGCTCTTTCTGGCGGGTTAATAATCCGCCTTTTGCCTGCGTCGAGTAATTGGTAGGCACGTTGGTTTATCTGGGGGTATATTTCCTGTTCAAAATTAGCTTAATTCTCCTTGCCAAACGAAACAGTTTTTAAAATTATTGTCAATTTCCGGGAGATTTTCGAAAATTCCGTAGACTGACGAACCCGAACCGCTCATGCTGGCATACAGCGCCCCTGCTTCGTAAAGCTCCGATTTAATTTTGGCAATAAGGGGGTACTTATTGAAAACAGTTTGTTCGAAATCATTCACCACAACATCTTTCCATTCGGGGACAGGCCGTACCAATGCAGCTTTCAGATCGGTCGTCGTTTCAAAAGGTTTGATCCCCGAATAAGCTTCACCCGTCGGGATATGGATACCGGGGTTGACGAGACAAAGAAAGCGGCCTTTCAGCGAAAGCGGGATGTCGTCAAACTGATCGCCTTTCCCGTAACAGTACACGGGTTTGTTCCGTATAAAAAATGCGCAGTCACTGCCCAGCTTCCGCGCATAGTCTTCCATCTGCCCGTCAGAGAGCCGCAGACCGAAAGCCTGGTTCAACAGCTTTATCATAAACGCGGCGTCTGAAGACCCTCCGCCCAGCCCGGCTCCGATAGGGATTCCCTTGAGCAGGTACACATCCAGAAGAGGTATTGAAAAATCTGCCGCGAGCAGATCACAGGCTTTTGAGACGAGGTTAGGTTCGTCGTTTGAAATTCCCTGTCCGCTGGTGTAAAAAGAGCCGGTGTCCGAAGGCACCGCTTCCAATGCATCGCAAAGCATCACAGGGTAAAAACAGGAAGAAATATCGTGGAACCCGTCGGGTCTTTTGCGAAGGATGTTAAGGCCTATATTTATTTTCGCATTAGGGAAAGTCAGCACGGCGTCAGAAATAGCGGTTAGTTAATACCGGCGGAGTCCGGTTATTGCTCCCAGGCCCAGTCATTTCCCAGGATCAGCGCTTCCTTCAGGCCCTGCGCGATCATCAGGTCCTTCGTTTCGGCCGGCGTCAGTCTCGGCGCCGGCAGGGTTTTGCCCGACGCCAGCGCATACAGGTACATGGAAGCCACGCGTACGGTCTTTTCTACTTCGGCCTTATTGACAAGATCGAAATGGTCACAGTCGGCGTGGTAACAATAGAGGGCTTTGGGCGGCAGAGAGCCGGAAAAGCCCAGCACCGGTATCCCGTTTACCATAAAGGGTTGATGGTCGCTGTGCAGGCCTGCCGCGTTATTGATCCTGTTTTTGTAGCTGGTGTCCAGCCTGGCGGCGATCTCCCCGACATTCCTGAAAAAGTCTTCCGTTTCGGGACGGCCGTAGGAAATGATCCCGTCAGGGTTGTTCGTCATGTCAAGATTGATCATATAACCGGTTTTCGAAAGCTCGTTGCGCCGCTTCAGCTCACTTACGTAGTGCCTGGAGCCGAGGAGGCCCTGCTCTTCCCCCATAAACAAGACGAACTCGATGGTTTTTTCAGGTTTGATCCTGAGCTTCCGGAAGGTTCTTGCGATGTCGATCACGGCAAAAGAGCCGATGCCGTTATCGATCGCTCCCGTCGCCAGATCCCACGAATCGAGGTGGCCTCCTATCACGATCTTTTCCGGCGATCTGCCTTTGAGCGTAGCGATCACATTCCGGGCTTTCGTCTTTTCCGAAAAGTTGCTCATTTCGATCTCTGCGATCATCGGGCTTTCCGCTTCAGCCCAGGCCCGCAGTTCTTTCCCGCTGATGTTCGAAATGCACAATGCGGGGATCGGGATGAGCCCGCCCGTCACTGATGCGGTCCCGGTAAGAAGTATGTTTCCGGGGGCGCCGTTTACAAAAATAATACCCGCGGCTTCATAACGGATAGCGAGAGCGGCCTTTTGGGAACGATGGATATTCTGCTTGCCCGGTGCATTTGAGAGGTTGAGGTTGGCCAGCACTACTTTCCCCCTGATCTTGTCGCCGTATGCTTCAAAATCTTCTGCCAACCCGTTGCCCACGTCTATGATCTCGCCTTTAACCTGTGCTGAAACCGGGGAATGAGCCAGCGAAACTGCCGGCACTTCCCGGTAATTATCGCTGTTGCCGGGAGCTATGCTGAGGATTACCGTATCGCGGGACCACGCTTCCAGCTCGAACGACTGGTACTTTACATCGCGGAAACCATATTCTTTAAACAGATTGAATGCATATTCTTCAGCATGCGAGCCATGGTCGGTACCCGTAAGGCGGTGCCCTACGGTATTGATCGCATCGCGAAGCGATTCATAGACCCTGGAATGCTGGGTAACCTCCTTATCGATTTTCCGGAATACCGATTCATTCGGACTCTCGCCCACCATCGACATCGATACGGCGGTGAAAAGGAAAAGAGGGTATAGATTTTTTTTCATTATAAGTATGCGGCATTTCAGTATACGAAAGTACCATGTTCGCTCACTATCGAAACCTGCTTTTTATGATATGCTTCTACGTGCCCTATGATCCGGGCTTCAATTCCGAAAGACCGGGAAAGCGCGACGGCTTTTTCCGCCGTTTTTTCCGGGAGGTATAATTCAAGCCTGTGCCCCATGTTGAAAACTTTGTACATTTCTTTCCAATCGGTCTTACTTTCATCCTGGATAAGACGGAAAAGGGGAGGGGTAGGTAACAAATTGTTTTTCACTACATGCAGGTTATCGATAAAGTGCAGGATTTTAGTCTGCGCTCCGCCGCTGCAGTGTATCATGCCGTGGATGTCGCCTTTATGCTCGTCCAGGAAGGCCCGCACAAACGGGGCGTAGGTACGGGTAGGAGACAATATCAGTTTCCCGACATCTACGGGAGAACCGTCGACAAGATCCGTCAGTTGCTTCGACCCGGAATAGATCAGCCCGGGATCGATGTCCGGGTCATGGCTTTCGGGATATTTGCTGCCCAGGTAGCCGGCAAGGATATCGTGCCGGGCAGAAGTAAGGCCGTTGCTGCCCATTCCGCCGTTATATTCTTTCTCATAAACGGCTTGTCCGTAGGAAGCCAGACCTACAATGACGTCGCCGGGCCTTATATTGGCATTGTCAATGACGTCCTCTCTCTTCATGCGGGCCACCACCGTACTGTTTACGGTAATGGTCCTGACGAGATCGCCGACGTCGGCAGTTTCCCCGCCGGTGCTGTATATCTCGATCCCGTAATCCCTCAGCATAGCCAGCACTTCTTCGGTGCCGTTGATGATCTCCGCGATAACTTCTCCAGGGATTTTATTCTTATTCCGGTCTATGGTGGAGGAAAGCAGCATAGGTCCTACGGCTCCCACACACAGCAGGTCGTCGGTATTCATTACGATCGCATCCTGCGCGATACCCCGCCACACCGACAGGTCGCCGGTTTCTTTCCAGTACAGGTAGGCAAGAGAGGTTTTGGTCCCGGCGCCGTCAGCGTGCATTATCGTACAATACGAGGGATCGCTCGTGAGCGTATCAGGCACTATTTTACAAAAGGCTTTGGGAAAGAGCCCCTTATCCAGTTTTTCAATGGCCTTGTGAACGTCTTCCTTCGAGGCGGACACACCTCTTTGCATATAGCGGTCAGTCATTTCGCGCGGATCTTTTTCTGTTTATGCCGTAAAGGTACGAACCAAAAGGATCACAGGAACGATAGCACCGCGTTTTCCTGCGCGCTTCTGAAGGCAAGATCGATCACCCGGGTAGTACGCATTACTTCCTCCGGTTTCACTGCCAGCCCGGCTCCGCTTACAATGCTGTCATATACATTCTGATAAAACGGGGTATAGTTGCCGTGCTCGCTTTCGATCGTGCCGGTGTACGCGTCGCTATACAGGGTTCCCCACCTGTCGGCAGGCTCGCGGCCCCAGTCTTTCCCGGAAGGCAATTCTCCCAGTCTCAGCGTTTCCTCCTGGATGTCGAGGCCTCCTTTTGTAAAGCTTCCTTTGCTGCCGTGTATGAGGTAGCGCGGTGAATTGTGATAAATCAGAAGGCTTGATTTAAGGGTGACCAGCTTGTCGCGGTAACCAAGTAAAATACTGAAATAGTCATCTATCGCGCTTCCTTCCCTTACAGTCCTTATTTCCGCAGTTACAGTTTCCGGGGAGCCGAACAGGACCAGGGCCTGGTCGATGAGATGAGGGCCCAGGTTATAGACGTTTCCTGCACCAACTCCGCCCTGCTCTTTCCAGGTATTGGTTACCGGGATGGGGCGGTAACGATCGTAGCGGCTTTCGAATTCTATGATATTGCCGAGCCTGTCTTCATTAATGAGGCGTTGTACCGTCAGGAAATCGGAATCCCACCGGCGGTTTTGGTAGGCTGTGGCAATGAGCCCTTTTTTATCGGCCAGCGCAAAAATTTCCGAAGCTTCCGCCTCATTGTTCGCAAACGGCTTTTCAATTACGATGTGCTTGCCTTTTTCAAGCGCTTTTATCGCATAGTCGAAATGCGTGTCGTTTGGCGTGCAGATAAAGACCACGTCGATGGACTTGTCATCCAGGAGGCTGTCGAGCGTACGGTGGCTTTCAATGGACGGATCGAATGCCCGGGCCTCGTCTTTGGTGCGCTCAAAGACGCCTTTCAACCGGAAGCCCGGGATTACCGACAGAAAAGGAGCATGGAAATATCTTCCTGATAAACCGAAACCTATAAGGCCCGCATTGATGGTTTTTAATGACATATTGTGTACTTGTACTGATGATGACCTGATACAAACCGTAAAAATACATCAATTCGGCTTACGGATCTGCTCTTTCGGTATCACCTGTAATAATGTCATCATAAAAGCCGGCAGCTGGTTTCCGACCGCTCACGGAGATTCTTATGGCCTGACCAGCCTATGCGTTTCCTTCAGTCCGTCGGCATACATCACTTCGACAAAGTAGATTCCTGTAGGCCATCCCTGCGTATCGACCTTCCCGGAGCCGCCTGCAGAAGGACCGGCAAACATGATCTGTCCAAGGCTGTTCGTGATCCTTACCCGGTAGTTTTCAGCGCGAATGTATACGAGACCGTTGGAAGGATTTGGAAAAACAATTGATTTCGTCCGTGAAAAAGATGCAGCCACTATCCGGCTAAGCTCATAGCTGCCGTCGCGATCGATCATTTTCAGCCGGAAGTATCTGCCTTTGCTCATATCCGTAACCGGGAAAGCATAGGTGTTGACTTTCTGACTGCCATTATTGCCTGGTACTATCCCTGCCACCGTCCATTCGGTTCCATCGGCGCTCCTTAGTACTTCAAACCTGTCGAATCCGGATTCGTAGGTGGTGGTCCACCGCAGGGTCTGGCTGCCTGCCTCGTCCCGGATCCCGATATAGGAGATCGTTACCGGAAGCGCATCGGGCAGGATACACGGATGCTGAAAGGTGAAGGCGGCGTTATTTTGTGCAAGGTTTCCCCCCAGGATGATCCGGCCGTTAATAGTGGCGCCCGCCAGGAGCTGGAGATTAGCCTGCGGAGCCAGGATCGATCCGTTGATGTCAAGGCCGATCACAACAATTTGCTCTGCGTCGGGGAAGTTAAGCAGGAGCCCTTTCGAGTGATCGCCGGAGAACGTCCCCGCACTGAAATTATTAAACAGGTAATTGGTTCCGGTCAGGTTCAGGGTGATGCTGCTGCCTGCCGGTATATCTGTAAAGGTGATGCCGTTGATCGCGCTTTCGGTAGCATCAAGGGTAAAGACGTAATCGAGGACATCGCCGGTCCCGGTCAGCGTGATGATGCCTGCTGAGAAACCGGAAGAAGCGCCCGGAGTGACGGTCTGCGCCGCGTAATCGGAGCTCATATTCTCGAAATAGGTCTTTAGCGTACCGAACGAGATCAGGTCGCCCGAGAATTGCCCGTTATTCCCTTCACCCGGTGAATGGACGGGAAGGTCGGACGCGCTTGAATTATGGCGGTACCTGAAGTTGCCCCTTACCTGTACGGGGCTGTCGCCGGTATTGGAAAACTCGCCGTTTACGATAAAGTTGTCGGTATTGAACGGCTCACTCAGGCCCGTTCCGACTATATAGGGGTCTGAGGAGTGGCTGAATGTGAAATTTCCTCCTACCGCCGCTTTCCCCTGTACGGTTGCAGCCGTTGCGCTGTAATTACCAAAAATCAACAGGTTAAAATCGCTGTTCCCGGTGTAGCTCTCATCCAGGAAGGATTCGGGAACAGCCAGGGAGTGAAGGCACTGAGCCGTACTAACCCCGCTACCGGTAGTTAAAATGCCTAGCAACAACGCTTTCAACGGACGCAGGGCACCCGGAAGCACGTTGACGAATCGTTTGAAATTTAAGCAGCACATACGTTGAGTAAGTTAAAGTGTAGGGATAAGATTCCTGCAGGTTATCGCCAGTACGGCATCTGCGCATCGTTTATTAAAAGCGTGCGTTTTCTGGTCAAAAGATCGATTGTGTAAATGTTCCGGGAGGAAAAGTCATCGTTGCTGGTATTGGTAAATATGATAGCGCCCCCGTTTGGAGCAAACCTCGGATCCAGGTCATTGGTACCAAGGAGTTTGTCGGCAGAAAGGTCATCCCTGTCTCCCGACTGGAGGTCATGCAGGAACATGCGGGCGTTTAGCTGCCTTCCTTCTATGTTCCTGAAGTTTTCAACGTCGAACGTATAGAGGATTTTCCGGCCGTCTACAGAGAAAACCGGGTTGCCGGTTTTTCCTTCGAGGCTGCTGATCACCGGCAGGGTAGTTCCGATAGCGAGATCGATAAGGACTATCTCATTTTCATATACGGAAGTTGTTGTGAGGCGTGCAACGATTTTATCGCCCTGCGCAGTCCAGTCGGCAGAAGCAAAGAACCTTCCGGCCGGGGCGCGGGAGATGACCCTCAGGCCGGTCCCGTCTGTCCGGACGCTATACAGCTTGTCGTAGTTTGGAAAAACCAGCTGTGTCCCGTCCGGGGACCAGCAGAACGATAATTCGGTAGCGGGTGCGACCGTCACGACGGGGATGCCTGTGATCCGGGTCACGTTTTTCCCGTCAATATCGGCCACATACAGGTAGGTTTCCCTTTCCTTGTTGGAAAGGAATGCCAGGCGGTTCCGGAGCGGGCTTACGACCGGTTTCCAGTTGTTGGCATCGTTTGTTAGCTGTACCTCCTGCGAACCGTCCGAGGCAAAGACCTGGTAGCTTTCACCTGTCTTCCTGGAAAAGTAGTAGGGCAGGTCGGGAAGCGGCTTCGTACGGAACGTCCAGATTTCGCTTTTAACCGGGGTATTGTACCCGTCGCTGACGATCACCTGCCAGTAATAGGTAGTGTTAAAGCTGAGACCATCGACGGCAACGCTGTCGGCAGAGATGGAAGAGGCAACTAAAGTGCCTTCTGTCTCTCCTTCCCTGAAAATGAAAATATCATATTTCAGCGTATCCTTGTCCGGGTCGGAAGATTTCCAGGCGAGGACGACCTGGCGATCATTACCGCCGCTCTGGTGGGCAGGCTTTACGACCGCTGCGGGAGAAGGCGCCTTGTTCTGGCCGGCGTCGGGCGTAAGATAGATGGTGACGTCTGCATTCCTGTCTCCCTGAACTGTGGCAGTGGTCAGGTCGTTCCTGTATTTTTCCAGGCTTGTAATAAGCGTGTAGTTACCGGAAGGTATGCTATCCGCTTTGAAATATCCCGACTGATCGGTCGTGACTGCTTTGGAGGAAGGACTGATCCGGACCACTGCTCCGCTGAGAGGCTGTTTAGTGTCCTGGGAAAGGATACGCCCGGAAAGGCTTCCGTAAGTTTCCGGGGTAACATATGACTCTTCCGTGCATCCCGAAATGAAGATGATGGCCAGGATTGCAAAAGCGCGAAACGTATGTCTGAGAATAGGCAGGTTCACTTTGGAATAGTATTTAAGGTGATTCGAGTTGTAATGGTTCAGGGGCGGGAGCCATTGCCGCTTCCAAAGTAGAAAGCCAGGCCGGCCTGCGCTTTCCAGTAGGAATCGTTGAAGCCGCCTGCCCTGACACCGTCAAATTTGTCGTTGATAAAATAGCTGTATTGACCGAGCAGTTGGAGGCCTATGTGGCGGTTCAGGGCATATTCCAGCCCTAATCCCGAATTGACCGCGCCGTATTTTTTCCCGGAAAATTCGAACCAGGTATTCCTCCCGTTTACCCAGCCATAACCCAGGGAAAGGATAGGAGTAATCCGCTGGAAAGGCAAAACCTTGTATTGCAGATTGAGGGAACCGGCGGAGATATCCTTCCGGAAGTAATCCGTAGCGGCTACCCTGCCCGAGGCCAGGTCTCCCTGCAGGCTCAGGAACGGGGTCAGGCCGACATTCAGCGAAATGCCGAAGCCGCTGCTTACTGCCGGCGGGCCGTAGTCTCCCTGGTATCTCAGTAGCGATGCATAAGGGGAAATATTCAGCCGCGGACGATGAATGTTGTTTTTTGCCCCGTAGACATCGGTCTGGCGGGCATCGTCTACTTCTCTCTCGTAGGCGCTGATGAGTGTTTTGACCGAGTCGGCGGGCACTTTATTTCCCGCTACCCAAAGGCCGTCTCGGATTCCTTCGAGGACAAGCGCATATACCGACTTTTCGATTGCTTCGGTAACGGCCAGCTGCGAAGGTTCGTTGGTGGTGTACCCGGTTTCTGCTTCGAGAAGCCTTTTGAATTTGACGTATCTGAAAAGCCCCACGTCTACTGCCTGCGACAGAAGGGTTTTGGAGGTATAAACCGTTTTGAGGACCTTCCCGGTTTTGGTGGCAACAGCCCTAAGGTATACAGTCACCCGGTCCTGCCGGTATTTGGTAGATCCGCCGGCGCCGAAATAGCGTAGTCCGGCTCCTCCCGTTATGATGTTGGCATCGTAGGAAATGATTCCTCCTTCGAGAATAATGCCGCCGAAAAGAAGGGGCGGAAGGCTTTCGTTCTCCCCTTTGAACTGCGTCATGCTCGACCGGATGATTTTACGCTCATTGAGGAGATTGCCGACATTTTCTCTTTCAATAGTAACAAACCAGTTGCTTTCTTCGAGCGCTTTCAGCAGTATGTTGGTAGCGCCCTGGGTAACGGCTGTAGAATAGCTGATGCCATTGTCGACCTGTTTGTACTGCCCGGTCTGATCCCGGAATTTATAAACCGCCGCGACCAGTTTCTCGGAAGGGGCGGGCAGCGCTCTGAGCTCGGAGGATACCCGGGTATCTTCCCCGATCCTGGCTTTCTGCTGTGTTACCGGCTGATTAAAGTACCGGCTGCAGCCGAGCAGTGTAAATAGTAATATTACCTGGAAAATCCTGTTCAAAAAATGCATCCTGGCTAAGGGCTCTTTAAATGATGGGTATTGAAGCTTTCTTGGTCGTTGATGAAAATCCGGAATTAGTAGTAGGGCACCGTTACGGATGTTTCTCCTCCCTTCCCGTCGGTGATCCTGATAATAAGCCCTTCTGTTCCCGGAGCTACATCGACGGTGAGATCGCCGAACTGATAAATGCCTTCCTTAAGGCCGTCTTCGCCGAATTGCGAAGTATAGAGCGTTCTGGCAAGCGTATTCAGAAGCTGGCTGTTGAGGGTGGACTGAAAGTTCTGCAGGGCGTCTCTTTCTCTCGAGGCAGAAGTGGTCGCATTCGGATCCTTGGTTTTGTCCTGGGCCTGGGCAGAGCTGAAAAGCCACGTATAGTTGTAGCTGTCGCCGCCGAAAGCCGGGTTCATCGGTTTGTATACCATTGATTGGGCGGAGGCAGAAAAGGCGGATCCCGTTATTAAGAGGGCCAATAGTAGTTTTTTCATAAGAATGTCTTAAAACTCAGAATATGCCGGTTCCCGCCTGATCTTCGGAACCGAGTTGCTGACGGATTTGCTCGTAGCTGCTTAAATACTGGAACAGGAACTGAGCGGCTTCACTGACCTGGGCTTCCCTGGCTTCGGGCCGAAGCTGGATAAATTGCTGCCACACAAGCTCATTGTCGATCTTGATCCCTACGATACCGGTCAGGCCCGGGTATGGCAGCTCCTCGACTTCTATCGGGATTTCCTGGTCGGCCAGCGCCTGGCGTGGCAGGGTGGCGATAGTATCCTGCTGGAGGGTAAGCCACATACTGAATAATCCTTCATAGAAGTCGCTTCCAAGTTTTGTTTTTGTGTTGTTGATAATAAACGATAAAGCGGCTTCCTCATCGAGTAGAAGTTCATCCAGGAGATAAAGGTTAGTCTCCACGCTTTCTTCGATCGAATAGTCGGCCTGGCCGTAGATGTCTGACATACAGAGTAAGAGGGCTACGATCAATATGGTACGCAAACCCCTCATCTTACATGATAGCCTGAGGGAGAATCAATGATCAGGCGCATGCCGCCTCTTTGCTCGATGGTTATGGAAGGCAGGGCCCCGCTTTTGGCGCCGTCTATTTCGAGCGAATTAAAGTCGTTGGACTGGCTCGCCCGGAATGCGGATCCGTTGCTTACTATTTCGGATAAGACCATGTTGTTAAAATTGCCCTGCTGAGACAAAAACAGCTGGCTGTCTTCTCCTTTTAAGTCAAGATCGATACGATTGCCGTTCCCTGATTGAGACGCCATGATAGTAAGCGACCTGCCCGACGTGGCGATATTTGAAATATTAAGATTGCCCGTTTGCTGCAACTCCACATAGTTGGCGGCGGCATTCAGGGGTACAAAACCCTGTATCTCCTGCCGGATAACCGCTTCTGAATTGCTTTCTGAAACCAGGAACCGCTGAAGCCCGCTATCGGAACCCTGTGCAAATACCCGGCCTACACCCGACAATGTCGTTATCCATAGCAGGAATAAAAGATTCTTTTTCATGTGTATAAAATGGTTATCAGTCCCCGATAGCTGATTGCTCGTGGCTATTTCACGTAGGTAATTTTAACCTGTCGGATATGCCCGCGTAATATGCAGGGTATCGTGCATCAGGTCTTTCTCCCGATACACGATACGTTACTTTTATCCCGGGTTTCCCGGGGAAGCAAAGCTGCTTTGCACTAAGGAAGCATACCCCCTGTCTGAATTACATTGGCAACGTTGCCGCTTCCGTTTTGATCTATGTTCGATATGTTCGAAAGGCCGCTTTGGTGAACGTTGGCATAGTTCAGAGAACCATTTTGATCGATAGTGGAGATGTGGCCGTCTCCGTTCTGAGATACGATGGCATTATTTCCGAAGAACGGAATGAGGTTACCTGATTGCGTAATGTAAGACTCGTTCAAGTCACCCGATTGATCTACATCCGCATTGTTACCTACACCTATCTGACTAATTTCAGAGTGGTTTTCATCTCCGGTCTGGTCTACCGTAGCCTCGTTGCCTGCCCCTATCTGTCCAATCTGCGAGAAGTTTTCGTCACCTGTCTGATTGACGGTAGCGTCATTGCCGACCAAACCATTTCCGTACTGGTTGATGAGCGATTCGTTATCATCGCCATTCTGGGTAACGTTGGCCGTATTATTCCCGCCGAGAAGCCCGTCTTGGGTAATTTCAGAATCGTTGTTTTCGCCATTCTGATACACATTGGCGTAGTTATCATTAGAGTACTGCTCGATATCCGAATCATTGTCTTCACCGATCTGCTCTACGTAAGCTTCGTTCCTGTTGCCATCTTGTTCGATGTCGGAATCATTATCATCCCCGGTCTGCTCTACATAGGCTTCGTTCCTGTTCCCGTCCTGGTAGATGTCCGAGTCGTTGTCGTCGCCGTCCTGGTCAGCAGACGCGATGTTGTTGTTGCCGTCCTGTTCGATGTCGGAATCGTTGTCATCTCCCTCCTGGGTGCTGGTAGCATTGTTATTGTTGCCATCCTGCTCCACGTAAGATTCGTTGTCGTCGCTGTTGTTGCCAACTACCTGTTGCAGAGAGGTATTGTTATCCCCATCCTGGTCGGCTTCGAGGTAGTTCTCGTCGCTCCCGTTTCCTTCGATGAGTTGGGTGGCAGAGTTGCCTTCGCCGTCCTGATCGATCTCAGTTTCGTTTTGTGCATTGTTTACGCCGGCCTGCCCGATTTTAACAACTGCATTATTCCCTTCTCCATCCTGGGTTACACTCGAAAAGTGCCTGTTCCCGTTTTGAAGGATGTTTGACTCGTTGTCCTCCCCATCCTGGTCGACAACAGCTTCATTTTTTCTTAAGATCTGTAAAATGGAAGAGGTGATGTTACTGTTCTGAGTCACCAGCGATTTATTGGCGGATCCGTTCTGGTTTACGTCGGCATCGTTCCTGATTCCGGTTTGCTGAACGTCGGAATTATTGGATTGAGCAAAGAGGTAGGCGCTTGCGAGGAGGGCTACGCCGGTGAGGATTACTTTTTTCATTTGTTTTTTGGATTTGAGTTTAAAAGAAAAGATTACAGAATAGATTATGGATTTTGTTAATTGTTTTGAATAACTGTAACGGTATTACTGCTCCCGTTTTGCTTCAGAAGCGAATGATGCAACTCCCCGGTCTGGAATACGCCGGCAGCGTTATGATCCGATATCTGGAGGGATCTGGAGGTGTTCAGAGTTCCGGTCTGAAGGATTTCTATTTCATTGAAGTTGCCTATTTGTGCAGCGCCCAATACGTCCGGCTCCGGGCCGGCTATGCGGTTATCGTTGCCTGTCTGCGCAAGGCTGGCGTTGTTGTTGTTGCCGAGCTGATAAATTAAAACATGATTCTGGTCGCCTTCCTGGAATGCAGCGCCGTGTAGCAGAAGATCCGGCCCGCCGATAGTATTGAGGTTGCCGTTCTGCGTGGCCTCAAAAGAATTTGAGTTCCCTTCAGTTCTGACCGACGCCAGGTTCTGATCTCCATATTGACCGATACTCCCCGTGTTGTTCCCGCTCAGGTAGCCGTCTATCCATTGGTATGATTCGTTGAGGCTCCCGACCTGGTCAATTTTAATATGATTCTGAAAACCTTCCAGGGTTTGTTCAAGCCTGTTGCCGGTACCGTTCTGTTTCCCTTCGCCGAGAGATTTTCTTGAGTCCGTAGCTTCCTGAACTGCTGTATTCTGATTCAGAAACTGCCGGATATCGAGTTTTGTTTCTGTTGCATTTGCACCCAGGATACCCTGATAGGCATCATTGCCGTCGCCGCGCTGGTCGGCATAGGTAGTATTTTGGCTATTCGGAGCAGATGGCCCTCCTATAAAAACTTCGATTTTATTGTCGCCTTTCTGAAGAACTTTCGACTCGTGCCTGGTACCGTATTGATAAATCTCCGATTCGTTTGAAAACAATTCTCCAAGGTTCTCCTGCCGGACCACGGCCTGGTTTTTACGTCCCAAACCATTGACCCCTTCCTGGTAGATTACCGAATTGTGCTCTGTGCCGGTTTGTACTACGTCAGCATAGTTCCTTGTCCCTGTCGCAGTAGCATTGGACACATTGCTTTGTGAATACACTACGTTGTAAAGCCCTGAAACAAGCAAAAGGCTGCTAAGGAATGTTTTCATATATCCTTGGTGATTTTCGCGGAAGGACGACAGCTTAACCCTGCCGGCGATCTACGGGAAGTACGAAAAATGTAAGGCAATAAAAATGCCTGCCCGTTTTTACACTGACGTTTATAGGTAAGTGTAATCTTGGGGTTGTCTGAAAAGCAATTTCTTTTTAAATGGTGGTTACGAGGATATGAAATAGAGGTCGGTAATGGTTTTCATCACAGTTGAGTTTAGATACAGGGAATATAGCTCACACTCCGGAATCCGGGTGCTGCTCCTTATTAGTCGTAGAAATCGTGCTGAAATTCCGTATCGGCGTAAGTTTTTTTTGAGAGCGGACTTTTACCGCTTAATAAATTATCCTATTTGTAGAAAATATTTGATTGCCGTAATTTGTTCAGTCGTTATATTTGTCATGGTTTCTGTGTGACAGCTTCGTAATAATTCTGGTTAATCATCTATCCGGTTTTTTTTACCGAGTAAAATTGTTGCGCGCCGTCGCCGAAACCTTTTTTATCCTCCTTTATCCTTTATGATCAGTAATATTGAATATTCACCCTCTATTGAAGAGGAAGTCTACAGCCTGGCAGACAGAGGCCCAGGCCGTAAGAGCGAGGTCCTCAGGCGGTTTATTGACCTCCACCGGGGTTTTGTAAACAGGTTCTGCGATGAAACCGGACTGGATGAAGGCGTATTGCAGGACATTTATATAGACTCCGTTCTGCTGGTATTTGAGCATGTCGAGAGCGGTAAATTCAAACGGCAGAGCAAGCTTTCTACCTATCTTTTCAGGCTATATTATTTTAAGGTTATAGATGAGGTCAGAAAGGCCAGCGGCGGGAAAGTGATTTATACAGATAACCTGCCTGAGTATCCCGACCCCGTTCTTAATGTTGCCGGGAAGCTGGAAGGACTGGAAACGATGAAGCGGGTGGGA
The DNA here is from genome assembly GCA_037191015.1 of Spirosomataceae bacterium. GTDB lineage: Bacteria > Bacteroidota > Bacteroidia > Cytophagales > Spirosomataceae > Ravibacter. The sequence goes on along the minus strand of JBBCKD010000031.1, from coordinate 444,250 downwards.
AAGGTGCTCGACACCATGTGCCCGGCGTGTAAGGAGCTGATTCTTGACTGGGCATATATCGGTTATGGCCTGGAAGAAATCCGCAACCGGATGGGATTCGACAATCCTGCCAAATTCAATAAATTTAAATTCACCTGCCTCAAAAAATTTAAGACCATCTGGGAATCGCTGCCGCCTGAAGAGTAGCGGGCAGGCGGCTTCAGCCGGCACCGCTCCGCCTTTCCGGGGTTCACCGCTATGCCTTCTCCCACACTTCCTTGGCCTTCGCCAGGTCGCGTTTCATTGCTTCATAGACAGTATTGGGGTCGGACGTTAGTCTTACAGAGCCGCTTTCCGCTCCGCCGATGGGGTATTCGAGGTGCAGGCAGAAAGGAACACGGACATTATTTTTTTTCAATATTTTGAAATAGGCGTCCCAGTCTACCATGCCTTGTCCGAAAGGTACATTCTGTGTAACCCATTTTCCTGATCTCTGGGTCCATACGAAATCTTTCAGAACGATCGTTTTGATCCTTGGCATGATGAGGTTCAGGCCGTTCTGCCAGGATAATCCGCCTTCGACAACTGCGTGCCGGATGTCGTACTGCGATCCCATATTTTCGGCGGGAGCTTTTTTCAGGAGCTGGTAAACCTCCCAGATAGATGAACCGATCAGGATGCCGGCATGGTTCTGGTAGCACCCCGTCAATCCCAGCCTCTTATTCAGCTTGGCAAGGCCCCCGATCTTATCGGCAAAGCTGTCCAGCGCCTGGGGCATACCCTGGTTATCGGGGTAGCGGTACCAGTTCATCCTGTAATACCGGAACCCCAGGCCGGCGGCTGTTTGCAGCAGCCGTACATCGGTGGCGCTGACGGCGCTTTCGACCGCCGTACAAAACAAGGAAGGGCTAAACCCAACCTTCTTCATGGCGTCGACCGCTTTCGGCAGATCTTCTTCTACTTTTTCGGGTAACACATGCCCTTTGGGACGGACTGTAAGATCGATCCCGTCGAAGCCGATTTCTCTGGCGACCTCCGACATGGCATTATAGTCCAGGAATTGCAGGTGTTTCGAAAAAATATGGATTTTCGGAACCGGTACATCCTGGCTGCCGGTGCTTTTTAACAGGTCGGCCGATACGAAAGGAGCTGCCGCCGCTACTATTGATGTATTTTTGATGAAAGATCTCCGGGAAACATGCAGATTATCCATTCGAAATGGGATTTGTGAAAGAGAATTGCTGCCAAGTAAGAAATATCGGGACAATTATAAAAGCTATAATTGTAAAATTTTAAACCAGCTGCCGGCAGATATGCCAAGTATAGAACCCGGATCAGCGGCTTTGTTGCTCAGGAGAATAAATGATTAGAAATTAAAAGCATATGACGATCAGCAAGGATTTCCAGATTGCCCGGGTAGAGTTATTTAAGGTACCGCCAAGATGGCTTTTTGTAAAGATTACCCTTCATAACGGCTTGTACGGCTGGGGAGAGCCGGTTGTAGAAGGCCGGGCAGATACGGTAAAAGCAGCTGTAGAGGAGCTGACTTCCTACCTGGTCGGACAGGATGCCCGAAGGATAGAAGATATCTGGCAGGTGCTGTACCGCGGTGGTTTTTACCGCGGCGGCCCGGTACTGATGAGCGCGATATCGGGGATCGATCAGGCGCTCTGGGATATCAGGGGGAAATCGCTCGGGGTGCCGGTGTACGAGCTGCTGGGCGGGGCTGTAAGAGACCGGATGAAGATCTACAGCTGGATAGGAGGGGACCGGCCGGAAAATGTAGCCGAAGCCGCCCGTGCCCGCGTAGCGGCCGGTTTCAAGGCAGTCAAAATGAATGCCTCGTCGGATATGGAATGGATCGATACTCCCAGGAAGGTAGATGAGATAATAGAGCGGGCAGCCCTGGTGAGGGAAGCTGTAGGGAATGAAGTAGGGATAGGCCTGGACTTTCATGGCCGTATCCGCCGGGGAATGGCGAAGGCGATTATGAAGGAGCTGGAGCCGGTAAAGCCTATGTTCATAGAAGAGCCCGTACTGTCTGAAAACAATGAATCGCTCAAAATATTGCAGCAGATGACGAGTGCTCCCATCGCGACGGGGGAAAGAATGTTCAGCCGGTGGGATTTCAAGCATCTTTTCGAGGACAGATCGGTCGATATCGTGCAGCCTGACCTGAGCCATGCCGGCGGGATTTCGGAAGTACGGCGGATCGCAGCGATGGCCGAGGCATACGATGTTGCGATAGCCCCGCATTGCCCGCTTGGCCCGATCTCTTTTGCGGCGGCGCTCCACCTCGATTTTGTCAGTATCAATGCCTTTATCCAGGAAACCAGCATGGGGATCCATTATAACGGGGAAATTGACCTGATCGATTACGTCAGGAACCCCGAAGCGCTGAAAGTGGAAGACGGCTATATCGGTTTGCTGGAAAAGCCCGGCCTGGGGCTGGATATAGATGAGGAAAAGGTAATCGAGATGGCGAAGATCGGGCATACCTGGAAAAACCCGGTCTGGAGGAATACGGACGGATCTTTTGCGGAATGGTGATGACCGTTTGCCGGCTACATAGCGCCCGGCATCAGAATGGAAGAAGCGATATCCACCGTGGCCTCTGTCTTCACAGGCCACAATAGTATACCTTTCTTTACAGGCATATAAAAAAGTTGTGTTCGTTCCGGTCTGTGGGGACAAAGACCGGGGATGGGCATGCGCTATCAATGGTCCGTGTCGCCACAGACCATTGATAGGGAGGATTTGTTATGAGTGACTTGTATACTGCTTTTAGGGTAAAGCAGGTATCAGAATTCGGCTGTCGCATTCCTTTTATTGTCTGAGATCCGGCCCGGGCGATAATGGCGATACCCCGCCAATAACCAATACAGTGAGCACATACATAAAATTTGCTTGTACAGGAAGTTCAGGTAATGGCTGCCGTATGTACGGTGCATAGCGTCCGGCATCAGAATGGAAGAAGCGATATTCCCGGGATCAGTAATTCCCGGTCTGTCATCGGTATTGTTTCCGGCAGCCATACTGCTGTTGACGTACAATCCGGGATAATCCCGGTCTGCCCTGCTTAGGATTACGCCTCCCCGGCTTTGGTCTCCGGCCGCCTCCAGGGCGGAAGGCGCCAGCACCGCGAGCAGTAAAAATGCGTATAACCGTAGTATCATTTCCGGTAGTTTAAAACGGGCTTAGGTACCCAGTGTTTTTGTTATAGAGGACCTTCGATAATGCCTGTGCTTTTTTTACTACAAATACCGTTATAGTTGCAAAAACCGAAGGGGGAAAAATTCTTCAATAAGGGGTGATATATTCGCGGCGGGATAATAAAGTATAGTTTACCGGGTATTCAGATTCGCTTTCAAGCTGATGCGAAATGTATAAACAATACTTTTCTTAAGCGGAAAATCGTAACTTTTGATTTGTTTGCAGAATAGGTATGTTTTTCTTGTCAATTCACAGGGAAATACTTGTCGAATTGCCCGGCAGGCAAATTGATCTGTTTGTATAATTCAATACGCCGCCTTTATTTTCACTTTACAAGCAATTCGATATGGCCTGTGTAAAAAAGACATGATCGATTTGTTTTTTCTACATGTAATGAAGCTTTTTTTGTTTTGCCTGCTGTTTACCACCGCTGTATTGAGTAGCCGGAGAAGCGAGGCGCAGGCGTTTTACAATTTATCGGAAAAAGGAGGGAGCTTTACCGATGTTGCATTGGGTATCACGCAGGACCGGGAAGGGTTTATGTGGTTCGCCACGACCTACGGGCTGCTCAGGTATGATTCCCGGTCTTTCAAACGCTACTTTCATGATCCTTCCAATAAAAGAAGCCTGCATAGCAACTATTTGTCGGCGATCTTATGTGATTCTCAAAACCGGATATGGCTCGGCAGCTGGAAAGGCCTGGCTTTGCTGAACAGGGAAGAAGATACTTTTACTACTTTCAACCATAACCCGCATGACCCGGGAACCATAGGCAATGACACCATATTCTGTTTTTTCGAGGATAGCCGGAAGAGGCTGTGGATCGGAACCATAAATGGGCTGGCCCTGGCCCGGGACGCGGGAGAGAGTGCGGAGTTTGAACACTTTCGTATTGACGAAAAGGATGAATATGTGAACGTAATACACACAATCGCCGGCGACAAAAACGGGTATCTGTGGCTCGGCACATCGGGCGGGCTGGTCAGGCTGAATAGCGACGGAAGCTCACCAGAAAGATTTTTGGTTAACCCGGGGAGCAAATACCCGCAGGAAAACGAAGTAGTGGCCGTGTATTGCAGCGAAGACGGTAAAATGCTGGTAGGGACCCGTGCCGGCGGCATGAGCCGCTTTGACCCGGTTAGCAGGCGTTTTGAGCGTGTGTCGCTGGAGTCCGGAGATAAGGGCCGGAATCCCATTATTTCGGGAATCTACCCGGACAGGCAAGGGAAATTATGGATCCCGACATGGGACGGGCTGGCTTGTTATGATCCGGTTGCTTTGAACACGACCTGGTATGTCAATGAAGCGACCAGCCCGTTGACTTTAGCCGATAATACGCTTTTCAGCGGATATCTGGACAGGCAGCAGGGATTGTGGCTGAGCAGTTATAATGGTGGGATCGACTACATGTATATCGGCTCCAGAGCATTTTTACCCTTCTTTTCGTCTGACAATACCAAAAGGTATGAGCGATTTGTCGACGGCTGGTATGGAACAGGCGCTGAAAATACGCTGTGGAGTATTTCCGATAACCTGGAGCAGCTATTGATCTTCGACGAAAAGCGCAAGGTTATTCAATCTTACAAGCTCAGGCTGCCGTCTCCGATGCGGTTTAACCGTTTTTTCCTGGATGCGGGCCATGTGTTGTGGTGCGGAGGGAGCTCGGTGTTCAGCAGGCTGGATCTTAAAACCGGGAAACGCGATGACTACCCGTTTTTCGAAAGCATAGGACGAAAGGGGGCGACCCGCGGTATTCTGGATATAGGGCAGGATAAGCTTCTGTTATTCGGGTCGTTCGGCATGCTGACTTTTGATAAGCGCAGTGGTAAAATCATAGATACCGGCCTGGAAAAGGTAATTGTCAGCGCATTGCAGGATTCCGGGGGGAATATCTGGCTGGGAGGAAAAGGGGAGGTGTTTTTACTTCGCAAAGGTGGTGGAAAGCCGGAAGTCTTTCGGGATGACATGTCCAAAGAGGGCCTGAATACCGATATATGGAGTATCTCGGAAGATAATCAAGGGAGGATATGGTTTGTCTCCGGCCTCGGTCTGTGGTTATTTGACGAGCGATCCCGGAAGTTTCTCCTCCATTCGGAGTTTAAGTGGGATGATTTCCTGACTGACATTATGTGCGACAATGCCGGGTTTTTATGGCTGAGCGCAGGATCAAAACTGATACGGTTTCATCCGGAAAAGAAAACAGTTCAATATTTCGGGGAAGCAGACGGTTTGCCGCGTAAAGCGATGTTACGTGTTGACGCCGCTTTCGGGAACCGTGAGGGCATGTTTTTTTATCCTACCAATAAAGGCGCATTTTTGTTCAGGCCCGGGGATGTGCCTTTTAACGACAGCCCGGAGGGAATAGTGGTCAATTCGCTCAGGCTGTTCAATCAAAAGATAGAGCTGACGGATAGTACCGGAATTTTCAAAAGAGAAATCAGTACGGAAAGGGAGCTGTTTTTTCGTCACGATCAGAATATTTTTACGCTTGATTTTGCCCATTTAAGCTATTTCAAATCAGATCAGAACCAGTATGCCTACAAGCTGGAGGGCTTTGAGAAAGACTGGAATTATGTCAATATTCCAACCGCTACCTATACGAATCTCCCGGCGGGCCAATACACGTTTATGGTGAAGGCCGCCAACGGCGATGGTTTTTGGAACCCTGAGCCGCTGAAGCTGCAAATAACGGTGTTGTCCCCGTGGTGGAGGACCTGGTATGCATATACATTGTACGTTTTGCTGCTGGCCGGCATTGCATACGCAGTGGCCCGTTTCTTTTGGCTGAAAAGGATTGTAAAGCAGGAAAATGAGCTGTACTATGCCAAGCTCGATTTCTTTACCAACGTTTCACACGAAATACGTACCCATTTGTCGCTTATCAGCGGACCATTGGATAAGGCCTACAACTCGGTAGAAACAGGGAGTGAAGTCAGGCATTTCCTGACTTACGCCAAAAACAACGCCGGCCGTCTTATGCAGCTGGTTAACGAGCTGCTCGATTTCCGGAAAATGCAGAATGGTAAGATCAGGCTTCAGGTAAGCGAGCAGGACGTGGTAAAGCTGCTCAAAAATACATTGGCCGCATTTGAGCACCTGGCTTCGGAAAAGGAAATAGAGATCAGGCTGCAAGCTCCCGATCACCGTGTAGCGCTCTGGTTGGATATGGATCAGATCCAGAAAGTTTTTTACAATCTGCTGGGCAACGCATTTAAGTTTACTCCCGAGGGGGGCGTTGTTTCAGTCGTTGTGACCGAGCAGGACAGAGAGGTGTTGATCGACGTAAGAGATACCGGGCCGGGTATAGCACCCCGGCATCTGGATCATCTGTTTACCAACTTCTTCCAGGTATACGAAAACAACCGGAAGAATATGGGATACGGCATAGGGCTGGCGCTTTCCAAGGAAATTGTGGGGCTGCATAAGGGAGAGCTTAAGGTTGCCAGCAGGGTACGGACAGAAGCCAGAGAGGGAGAGACCTGCTTTACAGTTGTGCTTTTAAAGGGCAAGTCAAATTTTCCGGAAGACGATGTAGTGACATCGGAAGCTGAAAAATCTGCAGATCCGGTACCTGTGATTCGCGATGGCGATCATACGGACACCGACGTTGCGGATACGCCTCAAAAACACTCTCTTTTAATTATTGAGGACAACGATGAGCTCAGGAGCTTCGGAGTGGAGATCCTCCGGGCCGGTTACCAGGTGCTGGAGGCGGATAACGGTAAGAGCGGGTTGGCGCTTGCCAGGGAGCATATGCCCGATTTGATCATATGCGACGTGATGATGCCTGAAATGAACGGGCTTGAGGTATGTAGAGAGCTAAGATCGCATTTCCAGACCCGTCATATTCCGGTTATCCTTATGTCGGCCCGGAGTACGACGCAACAGATGGCGGAAGGCTTCCAGGCCGGAGCCGACGCTTACCTGATAAAGCCTTTCGACTTCCGGCTGCTGGAGCTGCAGATCGACAACCTTATCCGGATGAGAGAGGGGCTTAAAGAGAAGAATAGCCGTGCGGTATTGATGGAGCCGGGGGAACTGGTAGTGGATAACCCCGATGACGAGTTCATCGCCCGACTGCGAGACCTGGTAATGGAAAATATTTCGGATGTAGGCTTCGGTGTAAATGAAATGGCCCATCAAACCGGTATAAGCGTATCAGTTTTGTACAGGAAGCTGCGTGCGCTTACGGGGATGACCGTAAACGAGTTTTCGAAGGAGCTCCGGATGAAAAGGGCTATGCAGCTGCTTGAGCGAGGGATATACAATGTTAACGAAGTCGCAAACATGGTAGGTTTCGACGACAGCAAATACTTCAGCAGGGAGTTCCGGAAGACTTTCGGTAAAAATCCCAGCGAAGTAAAAAGAGGTTGAAATGTAAATGAGGAACCCCGGCAGTACCTCTATTTCTTCCGCTTCTCTACCAGTTCTTTTATGGCATCGGCCGATTGGTAGATGCGCTGGCCCGCCCGGATCCGGGTACGTATAAACTTAGGCCGCTTCTTGGTCTCTTCGAATATCTTGGAAATATACTCGCCCAGGAAGGAGATACCGAGTATGGTAAGCCCACCGAAGAAAACGATCAGGATAATGACGGTGCTCATACCTCTCGGGGTATCCGGGAAGAAGACAAACTTCGCCAGTATCTGCCATATAATGCCCAGCATCGATGCGCCTGTAAGCAGGAAGCCGGCGTAGCTCATCATCTCCAGCGGTGTAAAGCTGAAGCTGAAAATAGCCTTCCTGGCCCAGCCGATGTTCTTGCGCCAGTTATTGGTCGAAACACCGAACATCCTTTCCGGCCTGACATAAGGCACGCCGGTTTGCCTGAAGCCGACCCATGCCCTTAGTCCCCGGAGGAACTGTTCCGTTTCCGGGAGCGACACCAGCTCTTTGACCACCTTCCGGTCGATCAGCGAAAAATCGCCGGCATCCCTGGGGATAGGGATATAACTCATTTTCTGGAACAGCTTGTAAAAAAGCTTGTAAAATACATGCAGCCAGGGCTTCATTTCGCGCTGAACCCTCACCCCGTATACCACATCATTTCCTTCGACCCACTTTTCGTAAAACTGCGGGATTATCTCAGGCGGATCCTGGAGGTCGCCGTCCATCAGCACCACCGCATCGCCGGTAGCAATTTCCATACCGCTTAGGAAGGCTGATTGGGAGCCGAAGTTGCGGGAATGGCTGATGCCTACTACGTTGGGATCTTTCTCACAAAGCACGTCTATTACTTCCTCCTGGTTGTCGGGCGAGTTATCATTGACAAAAATGATCTCGTACCGTACCTTCAGCTCATTGAACGTCCTGACCAGTCTTTCGTACATGTAAGGGATCGCCTGGGCATCCTTATAACATGCGATAATGGCAGTAATGACCGGGTTAAGCTTGGGGTTTTCAAAAGCCGGCAGGATCTTGTCCTCGTACCCTATTGCATCCTGCCAGTCCTTATAACGCGTCAGGCCTTCTTCGAGCGATGTACGCGCTCTCCACCCGAAATCGGAATTGATCCGGGAGGGATCGCCGTACCAGTCGGCCAGGTCCCATTTCCGGTTACCCATGCTGCCCCATTGAGGCTCTTCCCGGATTGAGAACCGGGCGCGGCTCAGTTCTATAAGGTCGCCTATAGTCGTTTTGCGGCCTGTCGCTACGTTATAGGACTTCCCTGCAGTTGCCGGTCCCACCTTCAGGGCGACGTCGATGAAGGCTTCCACGCAATCGTCGATGTATACAAAATCCCGGCTGATATCCGGCGAGACCAGGGAAGGCAGCCGGTTTTGGCGGAGGTGCTCCACAAGTCTCGGGATCAGCCTGTCAGGCTCTTCCCATTTACCGTAAATGGAGTAAAGCCGCAGGTTGACAGTGGGAATCTGGTAAGTCCGCGCATAGAATTCGATGAGGTACGAAGCCGACACCTTCGATAAGGCGTAATGGCTATTGGGCTCGGCTTTGTCGTCTTCTTTCGGAGCGGTGCAGTTCAGACCGTATTCGGAGCTGCTGCCTGCGTGGATGTAAGTGATTCCGCTCCGGCATTGCTCGAGCAGGTTGACCGTTCCTATTACATTCGTTTCGTATGTGAGGCCGATATTATTTTGTTTGCTGTAAGCGCCATAAGCGGCCAGGTTGAAGACCGTTCCGGGGTTGTACCTGTCAAAGACTTCCTTTACGGAATTCGGCGAGACAATGTCACAATGGACAATATTATCGGAGGGGACATTCAGGAGCTTCAACCGCCAGGCCTTGGTGGCGTCGTGCGTAAGCGCGTAACAATCCTTCCGTACCTTAAAAATGTCGTCAAATAAATTGGCTCCTATAAAACCGCTGGCGCCAAAAACAAAAACAGGGCCTTTTAACCGGGCAATTTTATCACTGTAGGCGGGTAAGCTCTCAGGCATTCGTTAGTTCGTTTAAATAAGCCTCCGATATTTCACGGACGGCTCCTTCGTATTGTTCCGCCGACATTGGCAGGTAGTGCCACTCCATTTTGTTTTCCATGTAAGACACACCTTTTCCTTTCACGGTGTTGGCCATTATCAGCTTGGGTATGCCGTTTTTCCGGGTTTTCATGACCCGGATGGTCTCATGGAGCGCACCGATATCATGTCCGTCCACTTCGGCCAGGTCCATTCCTATGGTCTGCCATTTACGGCTATCGGCAGTTACGCCCAGCACATCGCCCGTATATCCGAAACCCTGCAGGCCGTTCCTGTCGATGATGACAATGAGATTATCCAGCTTATTCTGAATCGCATAATGGGCCGCTTCCCATGAAGTGCCTTCATTGGTTTCACCATCCGACATGACTACGTAAGCGTAGGAGTCTTCACCCGACAATTTTGCGGCGTGAGCGATACCGGAGCCGATAGGGAACCCGTGCCCCAGCGAACCGGTAGCAAAAGGGATACCTTTATAATGGCCTGCCCCGGGATGCGCCGGCAGGCTGGTACCCTCCTTATAATAGGTCCCCAGCGTCTCATCCGATATCTCACCCAGCCAGTTCAGGGATGCATAGAGAGAGGCGGCCGCATGGCCCTTTGACAAAATGAAGGTATCTTTCTCGTTTTTGTGCAGGAAAAGGACTGCGATGAGTATGTCGGCACAACTTAACGAGCAACCTATATGGCCGGCATTTGCCTTGTAGTACATCTCCAGTATTTTCAGCCGCAGCCGTCCGCTGACGCTGTGTGGATTTTTTAGTATCTCCTCCGTTTGCATGCTACAAAGTTAGATTTATTTTACATGCCTGAAAACAGCCAGTCAACTTACCTCAATAATCGTGCCGGGGTATGCCACGCCGGGTACTATTTAAACAGATCTATCAGATCTTTTATTGCTTCCTGGAAGTAAGCCCCTTTGTATGGGCCGAACCAGTTCATGGTGACCGTTTCATATTTGTCGAGATCATACCACCGGTCTTCGGTCACGTAGCCGATATAGCCGCCGTTGAAGCTGGTTACGATCAGGTTGAGCCCCCGGGTTTTGGCGTAGCTGTCCAGCGGCGCCATGAGCTCGCCCGAAAAATCACAGGGCACACCGACCATCAGGATATTGCCGAGCCGTAAGGCCTTGATCTCGTTCGGATACTCACCGAATAAACGGTTAAAAGCCCACGACCGCAGCGCCCATCTGGGGGTCAGCCTCGGGTTCGGATCACCGAGGGGCAGGGGAAGCGTGAGTGCGGCCAGCCCCGGTGTGGCAATAGTCGTGTCGGCAACAGCACCTTTCAGCGCCTGGAATACGCCGTTCCCCTGGTTTGACATGGCGTCGAGGTCGGTATCTCCCTGGCTGCGCGGTGCCATGCTCCCTACTGCACCGGCGAGGTATATGCCGGATTCCTGTTTTCCGTTATGGAGAGAATCTATCAATACGCCCGGCCAGTCGCGCGACAGCAGCATCGTCCCGGAATTGAGGACCGTGGAGTGGGCGCCGAAGGTGACCAGCGTGAGCTTTTTGCCGGATTTTGCCTGCAGCTCAAAAGCCCTTATTTCAGGATCGACAGTACCTTTGTCGCCGATCAGCCGGTTATTGATATTGTCGGTGTTATAAGCTTCGCGATAGGTCAGAGTGACGTTTTCAACCCGACGCTGCGCATCACGGAGCGATCTTACAATAGCCTGGGCCAGGTGTTCCTCCACTTCAGGGTCGTAGCTGCCTGAAAAGAAAAGTCCTGAAATCCCCGTGCCCCATCCGCCCACGCTGTTGTGCGTATGGGTAGCGCCGAGGTAAATATGCTCGTAAGGAATATCGGAAGGAGTAAGGATCTGCCTGAGCCGCGCGGTTACGGTTGGTGGAATAATGAGCAGGTCGGCGCTGACGATGGCAGCCCTGGTCATGTTGCTTTCCAGGACGAGCGTACGTACAAAAACAGAATCATGTACGCCGGCAAAAGGCTTACCGCGCCTTTTGCCATAGCCGGCCATAGGCCCGGGCTTGCCGGGGGTGATATTGACGGCGGCCCATCCGGCTTTTAACGAATCGGCGGCAATCACCGGCTTTATAGCGGGATCGGCCACGATCTCTTTCCACTGCTTGTAAAAAGAGGTATTGCCCAGCGGTGTATCATCCTGGGTGGTGATCAGGAAGGCAAGGAGGATGACGAGCAGCAGCAAAACAGCCGCCAGTAGCTTGAAAACTCTTTTAACCCACTTCATGTGTTGATAAACAATTAGACAATGAGGCAATTAGACAATTTGATGATGTGGCAATGTGACGGGCCTTCAGAGTACACCGAGCGAGTCCAGCTCCGGGGGGGATACTGTGGGAGGAAAAAGTCCGTTCCGGATTTTAGATATTACAAATCCTGCGGTCGTGGCGGCTTTGGCTTCCGAATCGAAGCCGTTATTGCCCGGTATTCCCGGTATCACGTCCTGCTGAATTAAAAGCAGCGTATCGTCGGTGAAAATTCTGTATCCCCATCCGTTTCCGGTAGAAAAGGTCTGGTAAGTCAGTTTCGGCGCCCGGGCCGTATTTTTTTCATTTTTTCTGGAAACGAAGAAAAGAGCACTGACAGCCAGGATAAGGACCAGGAGAATGTATTTATTTCTTCGCGACATAAGTCAAACGGGATTTTTGTTTTTAAAATAAGAAAGGGAACATAAAATGCTCCCTTTCCTAAAGATCTTCAAGCGCGGCCTAGTCGTCATCGACCTGGGTAGCAGCGGGATCGAATCCCCAGAAGTCATCAAGATAGACTCCTTCCTGCCCGGTACCGTAATAAATTACCCCGTTGAGCGAGAACCCGATCGGGTAAGAACGCTTATTTCCTTCAAAGTCTGTTTTCCGGGTCCAGGTATCTGCGACCGGATCATATTCCCAGACGTCTTTGATAGACGTTGTGCTGATCCCGCCTATGATATAACCCTTATCGTTAAGGGAGACGGCGGTGGCATTGGATCTTGGATGGTCCTCGAGCTCGGCTTTCGCAACCCATACATCTGTTCCTCCGGGATTAAACTCGTAGATATCCTGGTGAACAACTCCTGTGTTTCCGCGGCCGAATCCTACGTATGCTTTGCCGTTTAAGACAAATGCAGAGGCTCCCTGGCGTTTGCCGCCGATAAAGCTGGTGATCTGGTTCCAGGTGCCGCCTTCCGCGTTGGGAGTATATTCGTAGAAGTCCTGCCTGAAATTGCCGTCAAATCCCAGGCCGACATATGCCTTATTATTTAATACAAATGCCGTAGCATATTGCCTTCCTACAGAGCCTGATGTCGTCGGCAGCGGCGTAACTTCGGTCCATTTGTTGGCATCAGGGTCGTACTCCCAGAAATCATTTTTGTAATCGCCGTCGTAGCCTGTGCCGACATAGCCCTTGCTTCCGATCGAGAACGCTACGGCATCCTGGCGTGCGGTACCGCCGAATTGCGCTCTCTGAGTCCAGAAACGCTGCTGGGCATTGTATTGCCAGAAATCCTTAAGCCTTTCCTGGTTGCTGGAATAGCCCAGCCCTACATACCCGAAGTTGCCCAATGCAAAACCAGCGGCATTCCTCCTGGCAATGCCCTCAAAGTCTCCCACCCGGTGGTACCAGTTGCCTATATATTCCGGTTCGACATCCGTATCCCTACAGCCGCTTAAAAAAAGTACCGAGGATGCTAATATCGAAATAGCTACAATTCTTGTTTTCAGGTTTAACATGAGGTTGTATGATGTTGTAATACACATGGGTATACTAAAATAAGAGGGCGCAAAATTGAGTGTACACCCTGTATAAAAAAAACAATTGAGATGAAATGACTAATTGTGTAGACAACCGGATCGCCCGGATCTATGCGTTTATCCGCTGCTTGAAAATATCATAATTACTGTCGCTGATCGGGATTAAATGATTGCCAATTTGTATTCTCTGGTTTCTTATTACGTCGATCTTCGAAATAGATACTATAAACGACTTATGAGCCCTGAAAAATGTATCGGAAGGTAGCTTTTCTTCTATACTTTTCATTGTCATACGCGTCAGAATAGGGCTCTGTTGATCGGCTATGTATATTTTTACATAGTCTTTCAAACCTTCGATATGGGTCACCTGCGAAAGGTTTACCCTGATCAAAGCATAATTCGAAGTGACAAATATATAGCCGGATTCCCCGGGCTGATTGTCAGAGTCCTTTTTTTCTTTGTGGTTGAGCTGTATCAGCGCCTTTTGGGCTGCCGACATAAACCTTTCTGGATGAAGGGGTTTGACGAGATAGTCTACCACGTTCAGGTCAAAAGCCTCCAGTGCAAACTGCCGGCTGCCGGTGACAAAAATGACTTTTGGCCGCTCGACTATATTGGCTACAAATTCGGTGCCCGAAAACCCCGGCATTTCCGTTTCGCAGAACATCAGGTCCACCTTCTGATTCAGCAGGCCGGCCATCGCTTCAAAGACGCTTGAGTAGCTGCCCGTCAGGCTGAAAAAAGGAGTATTCTGGATATATTCCCCGGTAACTCTGAGGGAGTCTTCGTCAGAGTCCAGAACGATACAATTGTATTTCTTCATTGCGTGAGCTTCAATCCCTGGAACCGGTATCATAACCGCTGCCGGTGCAATTTCCAAAGATTTATGATATAATACGCTACACGACATCTTTTTGTTGCGATTTATTTAAAACGGCTGATTGGTCTACACAGTTGGTCAGTTAGTCTATTTCATGCTGTTTGCGGAAACCCCTTGCCTAATTTTACCATCTCATAGTGAGAACAGGTATATTATTAAGGATGCATATAAGTTTGAAAAGGTTGCTTAGCCCCTTCCGGAACAGTTGGGCTGGATTGCTTGTACTGGTTGCGGTTGCGGGGTGTGAATGGGGGGACAGGGACATTACGCTCGTAAGGCCGAATACAGACAATCTCCAGGTAGTTTATACCGACACCGTGACTATTTCCCGGTCTACCGTCATGAAAGATTCCCTCTTTTCTGCGTCAGGCTATATGTTGGCCGGGCGCTATGAAGACGGTCTGCTCGGGAAGATAGAAGCGAAAGGGTTCCTGCTTCCCAGCGCTACCGCCGGGATTTCTTTGCAGGAGCGCGCCGTGTACGACTCGCTGGTGTTTGCTACCAAATATAGCTACGCATACGGCGATACGACCCAGAGGTTCAGGCTGTCGATACATGAACTGCTCGATGATATTACGAGGGATCACTTCTACAACACCAGCAGCTCAGCCTACGAAAGCAGCCCGGTGGGAGTAAGAGAGTTTTTCCCGAGGCCGAAATCAAGCGACTCCCTCCGGATCAGGTTGTCGGACGAGCTGGGCCAGAGACTGTTTACAGAGAGCCGGGCCAACAATATCAAAAGCCAGGAAGCGCTGATAAAATACTTCAAAGGCCTGGCGCTGGTATCCGAACAGGTGAATAATGCGGGTTTTGTCGGTTTTGTCCAGGAAAGCACAGTGATCAGCCTGCATTATCATGTCGATGGTCCTGACGGGAAAACAAAGTATAAGTCGGATCTTATGACCGGCCAGTTTTTTAATCAGGTTAAGAATGACCGCTCAGGAACGGATTTCAAGGGGCTGGTAGCTTCGAGAACCGCGCTTCCCGTTACGGCCACCAACGGGGTTTCGGTAGTGCAGTCGGGAGTAGGATTGATGACGCGCATTGATTTTCCCCATATACACCGGTTCGGGTTTGATTTGGGAAAGGTAATCGTCAACAGGGCATTCCTGAGGATACAGCTCCCCAGGAACCCGGAAGTGCCGTACCTGCCGCCGCCTGCAAGGATAGGGCTGTATACTACGGGAGTCAATAACGATTGGGACCCCGGGGCTTCGCCGTTAGTTACCGGGAGGTTTGAGAATGACCTGGTATACAATGAAAGATATTACCTTTTGGATGTCTCCGCACTGATGATGCAGCTTGCGCAGGAAAAGACAAGGAACTCATTTGGATTCTTAATCGGTCCGCTGGCCGCCGGCCAGGACAATACCTCCACTTATCCGACAACCCTGGACCGCCTGGTGCTCCCGAACGGTTCCGTCAAGCTTCAGATTTATTTTACAACCCTTGTCGAGTAGACTTAACGGGGAGACAGCAAGCTCACCTTTTTTACGGGCTGGTGATATCCGGGAGCTCTTCGAACATGCTGCCGTAACCGGGCTTTGCGGAGATGCTGGAGGCGATTTCGGAGAAAGCAGCGCTTTCAGGGCCCGTCCCTGCTTTTCTTGCCGTTGATGCAGGAGAACCTGTAATGGCGGAAAGAGCAGCCTGCAGCAAGGGGTCCTGCTCGTCTCCGTAAGGATAGATCCATATCCCTTCGGCAGTTGGATAGTCGGGCTTGAAACCGGATGTATATTCAGACAGCTTCAAACTGTTGAACGATTTTGAAACGATGGGTTGAAGCCCCCATTTCGTCCGCTTTTTATCGTCGCTCAGCGTTACGGAGCCTACATTTTTGCCGAGGGTGGTTTCACCGACAACTTTGACGGGCATGTATGGAGTGAGCCCGTTGATGAGCAGCTCGCTTGCCGAGGCCGTCCGCCTGGAAGTCAGAACATAGACCCTGTCGATTAAGCTTCCGATGTTTTGCTCCTTCCGGCTGAAATGATCCTCGAAATAGCCGGCGCCGTATTTCTTCTTCAGCGTCCTGGTGATCTCAGGGTTATACTCCTTGATGCTGAATATGTTTTTTTCGGTCACGCTCCTGGCGACCAGGCTCGCCAGGTGGACGGCAGAGCTAACGTACCCCCCGGAATTATAACGGAGGTCGAGAATTAGTTCGCTGACCTGCTGCTTCCTGAAATCGTCGAAGACCGCTTCCAGCTTCTTGTCATATTTTTTGTCGTTGGTCCCGTTGGTGGAAGGGTAAAACTGGTGGTAGACCAGGTAAGCGATTTTTTTGCCCCCGACCGTCTTGACGGTATAAAAATGGACCGGATCTTCCTGGAATCTCACAGGAGTGGCCGCTGCCGTTGTGATGCTGTCAAAAGCGTTTGACGCCGCGTTGAACTGCGCAACGGTGAATTTTTTTTCGCCCGCCCCGGAAAGCAGCGTCCGGTAGTTGGAAGAAGTAATATCTGTTCCGTTGATCTGCGTGAAAATATCCCCTCTTTTGAGTCCGGCAATATCCGCGGGAGAGCCGGGTAGCGTATAAAGCACAGTGCCGAAAGTCCGGCTGGCGGAACTGGAAGTCGTAATCCTGTATTCCATTCCCAGCGTCACCGTTTCCCCGCTGAGGGAGGATGTCAGGTCATCCACATTGTTCTGGATCCAGGAAAAGCGGTCGCCGTCGGGCCTCTGCCCGGCGTCGAAAGAATACAGCAACGTGTTGAAAAATGATTCCGGGGACAAATGATAATCGGGGTTTGCCGGTAATTTGTCTTCCCAATAGTACCAGAGCTTCATCTGGTCATAAATCCAGTGATTGACTTCCGTGTCGGAAGTGAAAGGCTCGTACGATTTTTCTTCGCAGGCAACTACGATCAGAAATAGGAACAGCAGGCTGACGAGACGGTTCATTTAAAGAGACGATGTGACGATGAGGCAATTGTGACAATGAAACGATGTGGCAATGAGTCCGGGCATTGTTCCGTCAGAAGTCCGGGAATACGCTTTCAATGATCGAACAGGCTTCGTCCATCTGGTCTTCGTCGATGATCAGGGGAGGAGCAAAGCGTATTTTATTGCCATGGGTAGGCTTGCACAGCAGCCCGCGCTCCATCAATTGCAGGCATATCTGCCCGGCAAGAGGAGAATCCTCCGGCGTATCGATCTCGATAGCGTTCAGCAATCCTTTTCCCCTCACTTCGGCGATCAGGTTGTTTTTTTGCTGAAGCAATTTCATGCGTGCGCGGAAAATCTCCCCCATATGATCTGCATTTTCCGCCAGGTTCTCGTCTGTGACGACCTTTAAAGCTTCAATGGTAACCGCGCAGGCCAGCGGGTTACCGCCGAAAGTGGACCCATGTTCGCCCGGTTGAATGGTAAGCATGATTTCGTCGTCGGCCATCGCCGCCGAGGTGGGAATCACCCCTCCCGAAAGCGCCTTGCCGAGAACCAGGATATCAGGCTTTACATTTTCCCGGTCGCAGGCCAGCCTTCTGCCTGTACGGCCTATGCCGGTCTGTACTTCGTCAGCGATAAAAAGAACATTGTATGCCGTACACAGCCGCCTGACCCCTGCCAGGTAGCCTTCTTCAGGTACGATCACCCCGGCTTCGCCCTGGATGGGTTCTACCATGAAGCCTGCGATATGTGGGTTGCCTTTCAGCTTCTCTTCAAGGGTCTCAAGGTCGTTGTACGGGATCGTTTCCAGTCCCGGAAGGTAAGGCCCGTATTGATTACGGCTTACCGGGTCGGTAGAAGCGGAGACTGCAGCTAATGTACGGCCGCAGAAATTCCCGTCGGCAAATAATATGACAGCCCGGCCGTCAGGAATGCCCTTCGATTGATAGGCCCATTTCCGCGTAAGCTTGAGTGCCGTTTCGACAGCCTCAGCCCCCGAATTCATCATCAGCGCTTTGTCATACCCGAAGTATTCGCAGAGAAACTGCTCGCATTCGCCCAGCCTGTTGTTGTAAAAGGCCCGGGAGGTAAGCGTAAGCCGCGCTGCCTGGTCGGTTAGCGCCGCGATAATCCGCGGGTGGCAGTGTCCCTGGCTGACTGCGCTGTATGCCGACAGAAAGTCGAAATACTTCTTCCCGTCGGTATCCCAAAGGTAGATCCCTTCCCCCTTTTCAATTACCACCGGTATGGGCTGGTAGTTATGGGCTCCGTACCGGGCTTCCCGTTCTATGGCTTCCAGGGCTCCGGCAGAATGTATTGGATGGTCGATAGTCATGCGTCAGGAGTCACCAGTTAATTTTATCAGGATAAAGGTACAAAGTAACTTTTATCCTGCCTAAACAATAAATCCGAAAATTAATTAGGCGGGCATTGGCTTTCCTGAGTAATTTCCTTATCTTTGCAACCGCTTTTAAGAGAATAGAAACAGAAAAGTCATGGCCAGAGTTTGTCAAATTACAGGAAAGAGAACACGCGTCGGAAATAATGTTTCCCATGCGAACAATAAAACCAAGCGTAAGTTTTACCCTAACTTGCAGAAGAAGCGTTTTTTCATTCCTTCTACCGGCGAGTGGGTTACGTTGAAAGTGTCTACTTCGGCGCTTCGTACCATCAATAAAAATGGTATTGAGACCACCCTGAAAGACGCTTACGAAAAAGGTACTTTGCAATTCTGATATTCAGCAGCTGTACCTGATTTCTAAAGATCTTTATAGCCCTTCCTGGCCGGAAGGGCTTTTTGCATACCCCGGGTAGGGGTAGGGCGCCCTTTCAGGGCTTCAGCAATAAGCCTGAAATTAAAAGGGTGACGACCGGCTTAGCAGGCGATAAGGAAAAGGAAAGGTATTACTTTTTTTTCTTCCTCTTCTTCCTGTTTTCGAAAGCTTCTATTTCGTTAAGGATCGAGTCCAGGGTCGGTGCTGCTTCGGTGCTGGCTTCGATTGTTTCGCGGTAAGCATCTTTAGAGATATCGATCCTGTTCACCGGCTTGGTAATATAAGCTTCGATTTCTTCGAGAAGGCCCTTTTCCTCCTCGCTGCAGAACGATACAGCCTGTCCTTTCCTGGTGCCTCTTCCTGTCCTTCCTACTCTGTGTACGTAGTTTTCGGCTTTTTCCGGTAAATCATAGTTGACGACCATATCGACATCGGGGATATCGATCCCCCTGGCGCCTACGTCTGTGGAGATCAGGACTTTGGATTCGCCGCTTTTAAACTGGTCGAGCATTTTAAAGCGCTCCTGCTGGTCTTTGTCGCCATGAATGGCTACTGCGCCGATCCCCATCCGCTCGAGCGCCTTCAGGACACGTTCGGCCCGGACTTTGGTTCTGACAAACACCATGATCTTGTCGTCCGGGTTGCTGTTGATGATCCGCTCCAGGAAAAAGCGTTTGTCGTTCATCTCCACAAAAGAGACGGCATGCTGTACGTTCTTGGATACAGGGTCTTTGGGAGAAACCTGGATGCGGATCGGGTTGGTGACCAGCGAATAAGCGAGCCGCTTTATATTCTCGTCTATTGTTGCAGAGAAAAACAGCGTTTGCCTCCTGGGAGAAATACGTTCTGTTATGTCCTGTATGTCTTTGATAAAAGAGGGGTCGAGCATCCGGTCGGCTTCGTCCAGTATCAGTATCCTGACCCGGTTGAGCCGGATAAATCCCTGGCTTGCCAGGTCGAACATTCTTCCGGGTGTGGTGACCAGGATATCGATGCCTTTCTCAAGCTTTGCGATCTGCGGGGCCTGCTCTACGCCTCCGAATACGCAGAAGGTGCTCACCCGTGTGCCTTTCCCGATTTTTTGAAATACTTCGGTAACCTGCAATGCCAGCTCCCGTGTGGGCACCATGACCACGCATTTGATGCCTTCGCTCCTGGCCGACGCATTAAGCTCCATGATTTTCTGAAGAACCGGTATGGCAAAAGCGGCGGTTTTACCGGTTCCAGTCTGGGCTACGGCCAGCACGTCCTCACCGCGGAGAATAGAAGGGAGCGCTTTGTACTGTATGTCGGTCGGTTTGACAAAACCGGCCTGCGCCAGGTTATTTTTTATGATTTCAGACAGGCTATAGTAGTCTTTGAATTTCATAAATAAGGCAATAAGTCAATGAGGCGATGTGATAATTAGACAATTGGGTAATGCGACGGGAAACGGACCGGATCCGTCAGGATCGACACATGTCATGGCCCCGGAATTTATTCCGGGATACAAAGCTACGGTTTTATGGAGAAAAAGGCCGGGTATGGTCAAAACGCCCCGCGGGAAAATCTGTAATTGTAATATGGGAAATATGATTTAGTTGTATTATATTGCGTGAGCATACAGGTATGCACCCCGGATACGGCATTTCCCTGCAGGGACAGGATGCCGCCAGCTGCCGGATTAACGGTAATCAAAATGTTCGAAGAAGAGATCTCCATACAGGAACGCCTGAAAGAGGTGTTCGAAGCGTTAGGGATTACTATCTACCAGATTGCCAAGGATCTGGGAGAGAATTCCTCCAAGTTTTATAACATACTGAACGGTCGGGCTAACCCCTCTTATGACACTATTGCGCGCATACTCCAGAGCTATCCGCAGGTAAGCGCCGACTACCTGTTAAGGGGTACTCTGCCTGTCCTCAGGGACGGGAATGCGAAGGTGAGACAGGGCGGAGCGGACGAACCTTATCGTGAGATACCTTACCTGCCGGTAAAATTTCATGCTACTTTTGTGGAAACTTATACGGAAGGCTTCCGTTACAGTGATATCGGAGCATACCATGTGCACAGGGAAGCCGTGAGCTTTCTGAAAAAACCGGTGGTCATTGAAGTATCGGGCAACAGTATGAGCCCTCAGCTGGTTGACGGCGCCCGGGTGATAGCGACCGAGATCAATCATGCGGATTGGCTGTACCAGTCAGGAGGTGTTTTTGCCGTAGTGTACCGTGATTTTTTCGTGATTAAGCGTATCCGCGAAAATGAGCTCCTCACTAAGCACTACCTGACGCTGCACTCCGACAATCTACTGGGCGGCAGCGTGAGCGTACCGGCGCAGGACCTCAGAGGGTTGTGGAAGGTGCACGGCATCGTGTATGCTCCCGTTGAATGATTTTAATATTGATCCCGGTTTTGGGAAACAGAAATAATGAACGATTATTTATCGACTTTAAATGAGCCTCAACGCAAGGCGGTATTGCACGGAGAGGGGCCGATGATGATTATTGCAGGCGCCGGTTCGGGGAAGACGCGGGTGCTTACCTACAGGATTGCCCACCTGATAGAGAACGGGGTGGATCCTTTCCGGATACTGTCGCTGACTTTTACCAATAAAGCGGCAGGGGAAATGAGGGAAAGGATCGAAAAGGCAATAGGGCTGGAGGCGCGTAACATCTGGTCGGGGACCTTCCACTCTGTCTTTGCCAAGATCCTGAGATTCGAGGCCAGGTACCTGGGCTATACCAGTGATTTTTCAATTTATGATACGGACGACTCCAAATCGCTGATCAGGACGATCGTGAAGGAGTTTAACCTGGATGACAAAATTTATAAGGCCAACGTAGTACTGAACCGGATTTCGGGCGCCAAGAACCGGCTGGTATCGGCCGACGACTACCTGAATAATCCCATGATCCAGGCCGATGACGCAACCAGCAAGCTGCCCGAGATAGGCCGGATCTACAAGGCCTACAGCATCAGGTGCTTCCAGGCGAATGCCATGGATTTCGACGATCTCCTGTTCAATACCAATGTCCTTTTCAGGGATTTTCCCGAGGTGCTGCATAAGTACCAGCACAGGTTCCATTATGTAATGGTAGACGAGTTCCAGGATACGAACGTTTCCCAGTACCTGATTACCCGCAAGCTGTCGGCCGTGCACCGGAATATCTGTGTAGTGGGCGACGACGCCCAGAGCATCTATGCATTCCGGGGCGCCAATATCGAAAATATCCTCAATTTCGAAAGAGATTTCCCGGATGTAACGGTGGTTAAGCTGGAGCAGAACTACCGGTCGACGCAGACTATCGTGAATGCGGCCAATTCGGTCATCGCAAAAAATAAGGCGCAGCTCGAGAAGAATGTATTTACCCGGAATTCGGAAGGAACGCCTATCGAAGTAATCAAGTCGGGGTCGGATAACGAGGAAGGCAGGCTGGTGGCTACTTCCATTTTCGAGGAGAAAATGAAAGACAATCTCAACAATGAGAGCTTCGCGATCTTATACCGGACCAATGCGCAGTCGCGGGCATTCGAGGAAGCGCTGCGTAAACGCGGGATCAAGTACCGGATCGTGGGCGGATTGTCATTCTACCAGCGAAAGGAGATCAAAGACCTGCTCGCGTACCTCAGGTTCACGGTTAACCAGCGTGACGAAGAGGCTTTCAAAAGGATCATCAACCTGCCCAAACGCGGTATCGGCGATTCTACCGTTGCCAAAATTGTGGTGACGGCCGCCGAGAACGGGATAGGTGTGTGGGAGGTCGTAAGCAGCATCAATAATTTCGTGAGCGGAAGGGCGACAGCTCCCATCGACCAGTTTGCCACCCTGATCAAGAGCTTCCGCGTGCTCACTGAAACGGGGAAAAATGCCTATGAGGTGGCCAGCCATATCGCGCAGGCTTCCGGGCTGCTCAGGGAGCTCCATGAAGATAAGACGGTGGAGGGGCTGTCCAGGTATGAAAACGTACAGGAACTGCTGAACGCTATTAAGGAATTTGTCGATCAGGCGGATGAGGACGAGGATGCAAGTCTCAGTGCTTTCCTGCAGTCGGTCTCGCTCCTTACCAACGCCGACGAGCCCGACGAGGACGGCGACAGGGACCGGGTCACGCTGATGACCATACATTCTGCGAAAGGACTGGAATTCAGGAATGTATATATCGTCGGAATGGAGGAGGATCTGTTTCCCAGCCAGATGATGCTGGAAAGCCGCCAGGACCTGGAGGAAGAACGGCGACTGTTTTATGTGGCGATAACGCGTGCGGAGGTGAAGCTTACTTTTTCGTACGCGGAGAGCCGGTACCAGTGGGGACGTTTGAAAATGTGCGAGCCCAGCCGTTTCCTGATGGAGGTGGACTCCAGGTTCCTTAGCTTCCAGGGGCATGGTATCGAAAGGGAATCCAGGGACAGCGGGGCAAAGGGCGGCCGCTCGTTCGCCCTGAAGACCCCGGCCCAGAAGCTGGTGCCAAGAACGCAGGCGGCCCCGATGCATACTCCCTCGGAAGGATTTGCACCGAGCGATACTTCGTCCCTGGCTGTGGGGCAGCGGGTCGAACACCAGAAGTTCGGGTTCGGGGTAGTGGCCCGGATAGATGAAAACGGGGCGGACAGGAAGGCGGTCATCGCTTTCGACGATGCGGGAGAAAGAACCCTGCTGCTCAGCTTCGCAAAGTTAAGGATTGTCTGAAAAGGCCGGATGGAAGATAAGCGGGGCTTCCGATCCGGACAGGATAAAAAAAACGGGCTGCATACGTAAGAAAAGATAAAGTCTTGCTTTAGGTATTGTCGGGCTTTTTTAGCTTTTATCTATAACTGAATAATCAAGAAGGAACCAATGTTTGAAGATAAAGACCTGGAACAAATAGCAAGAAGGGGGAGCGATATCCATGCGGTAAATACGCAGGTAAAATATTTTGTCGACGGGTTCCCGTATCTCAGGCTTGAGAAGGCTGCACGGGTAGCCGACGGCATTATAAGGCTGGGCGAAGAAGAGGCAGAGCTGAAGATGGAAGAATACGACAGGCTTATAGCCGGCCAGCAGCTTACCCCGCTGAAATTTGTCCCGGCTTCGGGCGCTGCTTCGAGAATGTTTAAATCCCTCTTTTCCTTTCTCGATAACGGAAAAACGGATAGCTCGGTAGAGGAATTTTTTGATAAGTTGGGTGATTTTGCCTTTTACAACAGTCTGAAGCAGCTGATGGCGACAGACGAAATAGATATTGATTCGGCAGACAGGAGAACAATCGCCGAATATTTCCTGACCGACAAAGGTCTGGGGTATGGAACGCTGCCGAAGGGACTGCTTGAGTTCCACCGCTCCGAACCGAAACCCCGGACCCCGCTGGAAGAGCACCTGGTAGAGGCGATCCAATATGCAAGCTCGGGCGGTACGGCCCTGCTTCATTTCACGGTTTCGCCCGAGCACAGGGATAAATTTGAGAAGCTGGTAGTGGAAAGGCTGCCTCATTACGAGAGCAACTTTGAAACAAAGTTCTATATCTCTTTTTCCGAGCAGCTTCCTTCTACCGATACTATTTCGGTCAATCCCGACAATACGCCCTTCAGGGAGCCTGACGGTAGCCTTTTGTTCAGGCCGGCGGGACATGGCGCATTGCTGGCCAACCTGGGAGAGCTGGATGCGGATATTATCTTCATTAAGAATATTGACAATGTTGTTCCGGATAGCCTTAAGCCGACAACGATCAAATACAAGAAAGTGCTGGCAGCTATACTGCTGGACTATCAGAAACGGATTTTTGACTTCCAGGCCAGGCTGGAAGAGGCTGTGACGGCCTCGCTGCTCCGGGAGCTCGATGCCTTTTATAGGGATGAGCTGTGCACGATCCCGCCTGAGGATTTCGGAAATCGGACTGAGGCGGAGCAGGCCGACTATTTTAAAAGGAAGCTCAGCCGGCCGGTAAGGGTATGCGGCATGGTGAAGAACCAGGGCGAACCGGGAGGCGGGCCATTCTGGGCGAGAAACAGCGACGGCAGTACTTCCCTGCAGGTAGTGGAGTCTGCCCAGGTAGACCTGGCTGACGAAGAGCAGAAAGCGATATGGGTTACCGCTACGCACTTTAATCCTGTCGACCTGGTAATAGCTACCAAAGATGCTGACGGGAATTTGTATAACCTGGATGATTTCCGGGATCCGGATACAGGCTTTATTTCATCTAAGTCGAAGGACGGCAAAGAGCTCAAGGCTCAGGAGCTGCCCGGGCTCTGGAACGGGTCGATGTCCGACTGGAATACTTTATTTGTAGAAGTGCCGCTGATCACCTTTAACCCGGTCAAGACGGTGAACGACCTGCTGAGAGAACAGCACCAGTAGCCGGTATATATAAAATTCGTGCATTCGTGGCTGTACCAGCTTTTCCGATACAGCCATGAATGCACGAATTTACATTTTAAAAAGGCTTCTTTTATCTTGTTCGTAACCTGACCAACTGCTGGTAGACTACCTCAGCTTCGTCCTGGTAGGGATGAATTTCGGTTTCCGCAATTTTATGAAACATATATTCTGCCTGGGCAATGCTGCCCTTGCGGAGATAAGCCAGCGCCAGGTACCATTCGGAAGCGTTTGATACCGTTTCCCGCATGTTGTAGGCTGCTTTTTCAAGATACACAGCCGCCTGTTTGGTTTTATCAGCTTTGAGCAATGCGATTCCCTGGTACAGAAAGACTGAATCTCTTTTCAATCCTGTAAGCTCACGCTCGCTGACCCGGTAAGCTGCCGGATATGAATCCATCGCTTTCAGGGGTATAGGATTGAAATGTACGTGGAAGATCTCATCAGCCGTTTTCCCGGGCGTAGACCGCTGCGCTTCCGTCTGCTGTGCATGGCAGAGGAATAGCAATACAGCCATGACGATATTGCCGCCTTTCCGGGTCAAATCTACCTTGTGAAGCTTTTTCCCACAAATTTGAGCACTTCCGGGAGGGCCGTCCGCCAGTATGGCCATGAATGACCGCCGTCGCGGACCCTGAATTCATGCGGGACCCCTTTGTCGATCATGGCGGCATGAAGCGCCATATTACCCTTGATCAGGAAATCGTCATCTCCGCAATCGATATAATAGCGCACAGATTTCAGCTTTTCGATAGGAGCGGTTTCTACGATCTTGATCGGGGAGTTGTCGTACCAGTGCTTATTGAGACGGTCTTTTCCCCGCAATCCTTTTTGGAGGAAAACACTCATAAAGCCGTCCCAGCGCTCGTCGGGAATTTTCTGGATTTCTTCGTCTGTCCAGACGGCCGCGCTCAAAGGAGCTGCCGCCGCGAACAGATCAGGATGCTTCAGCGAGAAAATAAGCGAGCCGTACCCACCCATGGAGAGACCTGCCAGCGCGCGGAATTCTTTTTTACTGCGGATACGGTAAGTTTTTTCAATTGCCGGGATGAATTCGTTAATGAAGAAGTCTTCGTAGAGGACTTTCCTGTCGTGTGAGTTGATGTAGAAAGAAACTCCGCCGTCCGGCATGACGATAATAGTAGGCGGGGCCTCGCCGCTTGCTATCGTTTTATCAGCAATGTGCTGAACCTCCCCGAACTGCGTCCATCCCGTTTCGTCGTCAGAGTAGCCGTGAAGAAGGTACAGGACAGGGTAGCTGCGGTTGGTATTTTCATAGCCATGAGGCAGATAAATACTGTATTTGACTTCTTTCCCAAGGATCCTGCTATCGATAGCAAGGCTCTCTTTAAGCGTACCTGACTGGGCTATGCAAAACGAACTGAGAAGAGAGAGACAGAAAATACAAATTAGTTTCATGAGACAATCAGAAATTAGACGATGAGGCAATTAGACAATCTAAAGGTAGTGAATTCTGCGTTATCCGCCGGTTTTATGGGTTTCCGGTGAAAGTGTTTTATTTTCGGGGCTTCTTTCAATTTTGAAATCATGTGATTTCCTGAACCTCTTTCTTTTATATTGATGCAGAATAAAGCGTTTAAAGTTTTTACAGCCGTCATGGTAGCAGGCAGCCTGACGGCGGCTTCCGGCCAGCAGCACGTTCCGGCTACGTTTGAGCGTGTCAAATACCAGGATAAGGCACTTGTAACCGATCTGGGTGTGGGCCTCTGGGCCTGGCCGCTTCCGATGGATTATGACGGGGACGGGGATATGGACCTGGTCGTGTCATGTCCTGACGTACCTTTCAGGGGAGTGTATTTTTTTGAGAATAAGAGCGGCGGGGAGTTTCCTGTTTTTGAACCGCCGGTAAAGGTGGGGGAGTTTATCCGTAACCCCCAGATCTCTTATGTAAACGGCGAGCCCCGGGTGATCGACCGGGGGTATGAGCACGTCAATTTCAGGAATCCTGCCTTATCCTACCGGAGGCTGGTTTTCTCCCCGGATTCCGTCATGACGGACTTCAGGAAAAAGCAGCGCTTTACCCAATACACTTATGTGGACTATGATAACGACGGCGATCAGGACGTTATAGTGGGGATCGACGACTGGACCCAGTATGGCTGGGATGATGCCTACGACAAGAGCGGTAACTGGACCAACGGGCCTTTGCACGGATATGTTTATCTCTTTGAAAATGTAAACGGCGGATACACCAACAAGGGACGCCTGACGGCCGGAGGCGAGATATTGGATGTATATGGCGCTCCCTCTCCCCAGTTTGCCGATTTTGACGGTGACGGCGATCTCGATATTATCTGCGGAGAGTTCCTCGACTCGTTTACCTACTTCGAAAATACCGGCACCAGGGAAAAGCCTGTCTATGCCAAAGGTAAAAAGCTTGAAAACGAGGGCGGAGTGATCCGGATGGACCTGGAGATGATCATACCGGTAGGGGTGGACTGGAATGGCGACGGGCATATCGACCTGGTGGTCGGTGACGAAGACGGACGGGTAGCCTACATCAGGAATACAGGCAGGAAGCAAAACGGCGTGCCGCTGTTCGAATCGCCGCGCTATTTTCAGCAAAAAGCAGATAATATCAAGTTTGGCGCGCTTCCTACGCCTTTCAGCGTAGACTGGGATCAGGATGGCGATGAAGATATCATAATAGGAAATTCTGCCGGTTATATAGGGTTTATTGAAAATCGCGGCGGAAAAGACGTACCGGATTTTGCTCCGCCCAGGTACCTGGAAGCAGACGCTGAAGTGATCCGCATCCAGGCCGGCAGGAACGGGTCTATACAGGGGCCCGCGGAAGCCAAGTGGGGGTATACTACGCTTTCGGTGGCGGACTGGGACGGTGACGGGCTCCGCGACCTTGTGGTCAATTCGATCTGGGGGAAAGTCGTATGGTTCAGGAATGTCGGGACGAAGGGGGCGCCTAAGCTTGCCAAATCCCAGCCCGTAAAGGTTGCCTGGGGCGAAGCCGTTCCCAAACCGGCGTGGAACTGGTGGGATCCGGAGGCTACAGAATTATCTACGCAATGGCGGACCACCCCTTTTGCGATTGATTGGAATAAAGACGGTAAAACCGACCTGGTCATGCTGGATCACGAAGGATACCTGACTTTTTTTGAGCGTTTTAAAAAGGGAGGAGAATTATGGCTGAAGCCTGGCAAACGGATTTTTTACGAGGAGAATGGCATCGACCTCCTGCGATTGAACGAACGCCGGGCCGGCGGAAGCGGACGAAGGAAATTTACGTTGACGGACTGGGACGGCGACGGCGACCCGGATATCGTTATTAACGGGCGCAATGCAGAGTGGTATGAAAACCTGGGCAGGAAAAAGGGGAAAGTGAGGTTTGCCCGCAGGGGTAATGTGGCGGAGATACGCCTTGCAGGGCATGATACAAGCCCGACTCCTGTAGATTGGGACCGGGAAGGAGAAAAGGACCTGCTTCTGGGAGCCGAAGACGGGCACCTTTATTATCTGAAAAGATAAGGGTGCCCGGAAATCAGTGCAACCACAGGCGACATTGAGAGAAAACTTCATGCTTCTCAGTGTCGCCTGTGGTTAAATTGAAAGCCGTTTATGCGGCAGTGTCTTCGTGAACAGTGATCTTTTCTATCTTGTCGCCCTGGCGGATAGCATCGATCACATCCAGTCCTTCCACAACTTTTCCGAAGCAGGTATGGTTCCTGTCAAGGTGAGAAGTGTTTTTCCGGCTGTGGCAAATGAAGAACTGTGATCCGCCGGTATTCCTGCCTGCATGGGCCATGGAAAGTACCCCGCGGTCATGATATTGATTCTCACCGGTGAGCTCGCAAGGGATATGGTAGCCGGGGCCTCCGCGACCGGTGCCTTCCGGGCATCCCCCCTGGATGACAAAATCGGGAATGACCCTGTGGAAGGTCAGCCCGTCATAGAAACCTTTTTTTGCCAGGTCGGTGAAATTTTTTACTGCGATGGGAGCGTCATTTTCATAAAACTCGATCCACATGGTACCTTTTTCAGTAACCATTTCCGCTTTGAGTGCCATAATAGAATTTTAGATTGGGAAATTTGACAATGAGGGACGCCCTGCGGCCGTTCCTCTGCGCACAAAATTAAGCAAAGAAATCAAGCCGGCGGCAGCATAAAATCGGAGCGGTACCTGCTGGGGGTTTTGCCTGTTAATTTTTTGAAGTTCCTGTTGAAATTGGAAAGTGTATCAAATCCCGTCTCATACGCAATCCGGGATATATTGTGATCTTCGTCGATCAGCAGCCGGCAGGCGTGGCCGATGCGGATCTCGTTGATAAGATCGGTCAGCGTCTTTTGGGTCCTCGCTTTGAAATACCTGCAAAAGGCGGCTTCGCTCATACCGGCGTGCGCAGCTACATCCTTCAGCCTGATCTCCTCCCTGAAGTGCTGCAAGAGGTAGTTGTGGACTTTCTGCATCCTTTCGGTTTCCGATATTTTGTGGGTATTACGGTATCCCAGGCTGGTAATAGCTTGTTTGTGAGGGGTATGAGCCAGCTCGTGCAACAGCTTCAAGAGATGAATGATCTTTTCAAACCCTGACAGGCCGAGGAAATGTACGAGGCTTTCCGATACTTTTTCCCTGAAAGGATCTTTGATAACGTACCCGTTGACCGACTCCCTCAGGAACAGGGATATAGGCTGCATTTCCGGGAGGCTGAACAACTCTTTCCCGAGGAAATCCTCCTGGAAGTAGACGACAATACCATGAGTCGAAAGGCCGGAGCCCGGTTCAAAATAAGCCGGGTCGCATCTCCATAAGTGCGGTATGTCGGGGCCGAGAAACACGGTGTCGCCGGCAGAAAACGGCTGGATGGAATCGCCGATCAGCCTGGTTCCGGTGCCATGCAATACGGAAAAGAGTTGAAAGTGGGAGTGAAAATGCCAGTTGGGGTCAAAATACGGATCGCGGAGGTCTTGTACGATGACCGCCTCCGAGAGGTTATCCACATTTTTGAGCAGCGGCGCTTTGATAGCCGGGATAGTTTGGTTCCGGTATTCAATTTGCACTTTGTTGCCTGAAATGTCAAGCACATGTTAAATTAATGTCACACCTAGCTATCTTCCCTTATCCCCGGGCCTGCGTTAAAATATATAGGTTGCGTCATTTTGTCTTGAATCTTGCCCGCTACAGGATTGATTGCGCCATATTGTCCGCAAAAGTAAACGGGGCACGCATTTTCTTTATATATCTCTATAATCCAAATACTATAAAGATGAAGAGAACAGAGCAAGGTAAAGTGGCCCCCGAGATCCTGATGGGTATTGATCTGTCCAATTCTGTTAACGGGGGAAGCAGCGAGATCACAAACCGGATAGAACTTGCTGAAGCGGGGTATCAGCTGACGGTAAAGGTCCCGGGGGTGGATATCGAAAAGTTGAATATAGAAGTGATACAGGATAAGGTCCTGGTTTACTATATGTTCCCGGTGTACAACCAAGAGCATGCCGACGGAAAGCTTTATGCAAGGGTAGTCGGCAATTTTCCCATACCGGCCGATGCCGATTACGAGCAGGTGTCGGCTTCTTATATAGAGGAGTCGGGCAGTATAATGATCCTGCTGCCGTTTAATGAAGAACGTAAAGGATACCGCAGCAAGGTGACGATAGATCGCTGATAAATGAAAAAAGGAGGCCCGGCCTCCTTTTTTCATTTATCAGCGGCAGGCTATGCCAGGCGGTTGATACAATTCAGGTCTTCAAAAGCCTGCTTGAGGCGTGCGACCTGGCTTTCCTGGCCTTTGCGGAGCCATACGCGCGGATCGTAGTATTTCTTGTTGGGCGAGTCTGCTCCTTCCGGATTGCCCAGCTGTCCCTGCAGATACGCTTCTTTGGCCTGGTAATAATGAAGGATGCCTTCCCAGGTAGCCCATTGTATATCGGTATCGATATTCATTTTAATGGCGCCGTACTCTATGGCTTCGCGGATCTCTTCCCGGGTTGAACCTGAGCCGCCGTGGAAAACAAAATTAACGGGGAGCGGGCCGGTGTTAAAATGCTCGCGGATATAGTCCTGCGAGTTTTTGAGAATGACGGGAGAAAGCTTCACGTTGCCGGGTTTGTAAACCCCATGTACGTTGCCGAAGGCAGCGGCGATCGTAAAATTGGGTGAGATTTTACTCAGCTCTTTGTAGGCGTAAGCTACTTCAGAAGGTTGGGTATATAGCTTTGAGCTGTCTACATCCGTATTGTCTACCCCGTCTTCCTCGCCGCCTGTCACGCCGAGCTCGATTTCTATCGTCATGCCGATTTTCGCCATACGTTCAAAATACCGGGCTGAGATCTCGATGTTTTCTTCCAGGGGTTCTTCCGAAAGGTCGAGCATATGGGAGCTGAACAAAGGGGTGCCGTATTGATCGAAATGTTTCTCGCCGGCATCCAGCAGGCCGTCAATCCAGGGAAGAAGCTTTTTCGCGCAATGATCTGTATGAAGAATAACCGGGATCCCATAGGCTTTGGCCATATTATGGACATGGAGAGCCCCGGAGACAGATCCTGCGATAGCCGCAGCCTGGTTGGTATTGGGCAGGCTTTTACCGGCGTAAAAGATAGCTCCGCCGTTGGAGAACTGGATAATAACCGGGCTGTTTACAGCGGCAGCCGCTTCAAGAACGCCATTGACAGAATCGCTCCCTACCACATTGACGGCGGGTAGCGCATAGTTGTTTTCATTGGCGTGACGAAAAATGTCACTGACTGCATTTCCGGTGACAACGCCGGGCTCAAAGCGTGCTTTGCTATCGCTCATAGTTTTGTGTCGGTTTGTGAGAACAGATGGTTGAATACTCTCCTGGGTGAGAGCTAATTTGGTTTTTTAACTGCGCAAGTTAGTAATTTGGCAGTTAATTCGGACAACCTGCTTAAATTTACGTGAGTTAAGTACAGGGGATGTCTCAGATAGTTTAAAATGCGTTCAGGAGGTTTAAAAACAATTCTTCTCTTTTTGTCGCTGGGGTTTCTGATCATCTGGTTCCTGGAATTTCGTCGTACCTCTCTTGCCGACAGCTACTGGCTGTTGCTGCTGGTCATGGTTTGCCTTTTCCTGTACCAGCTGATCAATCTTAAAGCTTCAGAAAGAAAGCCGCAGACCCCGGCGGAGGAACAGGAGCTGCCAAAAACTGCTTCAAAAAGAAAAAACAAATGATTTTATACGGCGTACTGAGTTTACTGTTTTTCGTGGCGTCAGGCTATTACGGAGCAGTGAGGGCGATCTCTCTGGACTTTTCTTTCGATTGGGTAAACCTGAGGGTCGATGAGCAAAACCAGATCGCTTTTGTGCTTGGTTGGAGAAGGAAAGTACGGATGATGAGATTCCTGATGGTAGGGCTCGGGAGCTTTTTCCTGGTTGCTTTCGGTTGGTTTTACCTGGAGGGGGTTGAAAGCGTACATCCTGCCGCCTGGATTGCGGGCCTGTTTGCCGTCGTGTCGCTTTGCTGGCTGCTTAGTATGTCTGCCTGGCTGAGAGTGGGAAGCGCTTTTCCGGCGGTAATGGACCTTAAGAGCTTCCCGGTGAGATTCGGAGAATGGCTGATCTCACCGATCCACTGGCTTGCGGAGCCTTTTATTGCGGCTGACAGTTCGGAGTCGAGGACGGTGCACGCTTCCAGGGAAGAAAGCCAGGCGGAAGCGAGCGAGGCCGACGACGACAGCGGCGTAGATGAGCAGATGATCAAAAATGCCCTCGAATTCAAGGATGTAAAGCTGCGGGACTGTATGATTCCCCGTACCGAAATATCGGGGATAGACGTGGACGCGCCTGTCGAAATGCTCAGGGAAACATTTGTCAACAGCGGGCACTCGAAGATCGTGGTCTACAGGGGTTCGGTAGATAACGTGATCGGTTACTGCCATATGTTGTCGATGTTTAAGAAACCTAAGGATATCACTTCCATTGTTTCCCCGTTGCTCACCGTTCCCGAAGCTATGCCCGCAGGCGACCTGATGCTGCGCTTCCTGGAAGAGCGCAAAAATCTTGCGGTAGTAGTGGACGAGTTCGGGGGTACTGCCGGGCTGGTGAGCATAGAGGATATTATCGAGCAGATCTTCGGGGAAATCCAGGACGAATATGATTTTACCGAAGACTGGGTGGAAAGGAAGATCGATGACCATAATTACCTCCTGAGCGCCCGGCATGAAATAGATTACCTGAACGAGAAATATAACTGGAATCTGCCGGAAGGAGATTACGATACATTAGGCGGACTGGTCATTGCGCTGTATGAAGATATCCCTGACGTCGGCGAAGTGATTTCGCTGCCGCCCTATTCGTTTAAAATAGACGCAACGCAGGGAAACCGGCTGGAAACTATTATGCTTACGATTGATTAGTCAAAAACGTGCCTTGTTGCAGGAATGTCGTCAATATTATTACCGCATACTATTAATTGCCTTTCAGATTCCCTTAACTTTGTGCGTCGGATGCTGACTTCGTCAATAAGAGAAGTCGCTGAGTAGAGTTGTTAGTTTATTAATTCTGCGAGCTACGGTTACCCCCCTCCAATACAGGGTATCCAGGGCTCGACAGGAATACAACCAAAAAACAGAAAATGTTAAAAATTATAGCCAGGTTATTTGGCACAAAAGCAGAACGTGACCTCAAGGAATTGAACCCCTACGTGGGACTTGTGAGAGCAGAGTATGAGAAATTGCAGGGACTCTCTCACGACGAGCTCCGTGGGAGGTCGGCTGCATTGAAAGAAGTAATTGCCGGCAGGCTCCGGGGAATTGACGATGAAATAGAGCAGCTGCGTCAGAACGCAGTAGCGGAGGCCGATGTTGACGTTAAAGAGAGCATCTTCAAGAAGGTCGATGAGCTTGAGCTGGAAAGGAACAAACAGCTTGAAGTGGTATTGCTCGAAATACTGCCCGAGGCTTTTGCTATTGTGAAGGAGACAGCCCGCCGCTTTAAGGAAAACGACTCTATAGAAGTAACTGCCAGCTATATTGACCGGGAACTGGCGACAAAAAAGAGCCATATAGCTATAGAAGGCGAGAAGGCGAGATGGAGCACCACCTGGAATGTGATGGGGAACCCGACCCGATGGGAAATGGTTCATTACGACGTGCAGCTGATAGGCGGGGTCGTGCTGCACCAGGGCAAGATCGCCGAAATGGCTACCGGTGAAGGTAAGACCCTTGTGGCTACCCTGCCCGCTTTTCTAAATGCGCTGGCCGGCCGCGGCGTACACATCGTGACCGTTAACGACTACCTGGCCAAACGGGATTCGGAATGGAACGGCCCCTTGTTTGAATTTCACGGGATAACGGTAGACTGTATCGACAGGCACCAGCCTAATACAACTGCGCGCAGGAACGCCTATAAAGCGGACATTACTTACGGAACGAACAATGAGTTCGGGTTCGATTACCTTCGCGACAACATGGCAAGAGGAGTTGAGGAGCTGGTGCAGCGCAAGCACCACTATGCCATGGTCGATGAGGTTGACTCCGTATTGATCGACGATGCCCGTACCCCATTGATTATCAGTGGTCCGGTACCGAAAGGAGACCAGCAGGAGTTTATGGAGCTGAAGCCGCGTATCTCCAGGATAGTGGAGGCTCAGAAGCGCCTGGCCATGGATCTGCTGAATGACGCCAAGAGGAAGATAACCGCCGGTGATAAAGTGGAGGGAGGCCTTTCGCTTTTCCGGGTCTTCAGGGGAATGCCTAAATACAAGCCCCTGATCAAGTACCTGAGCGAGTCGGGCATCAAGTCTATCATGCAGGAAACCGAGAAGATCTATCTTGCGGAGAACCAGAAGCTGATGCCCCAGGCTGATGAGCCGCTTTATTTTACGATAGACGAACGTCATAACAGCATCGAGCTCACTGAGAAGGGAATTGATTTCCTGACCGGCGAATCGGAGGCTGCCGACTTCTTCATACTTCCCGATCTCTCTATAGACCTGAATGCCATAGAGAATGACAAGGATCTTTCCGATCAGGACCGGCTGCTGAAAAAAGAGGCTTTAATAAGAGATTACTCGGTTAAGACAGCAAGGATCCATACCGTCAACCAGTTGCTGAAAGCCTACACCTTGTTTGAAAAAGATGTGGAATATGTGATCATCGACGGAAAAGTCAAAATAGTAGACGAGCAGACCGGCCGTATTATGGAAGGGCGCAGGTACTCCGACGGGCTGCACCAGGCGATAGAGGCTAAAGAAAATGTTAAGGTAGAGGACGCCACCCAGACTTATGCAACGGTTACTTTGCAGAACTATTTCCGGATGTACCACAAGCTGGCGGGTATGACGGGTACTGCGGAAACGGAAGCAGGCGAATTCTGGCAGATCTACAAGCTCGATGTCGTTTCTATTCCCACCAATCTTTCTATTGTCAGGAAGGATCACGAGGATAAGGTATACCGTTCTGTCAGAGAGAAATATAATGCTGTGGCGGATGAAATTGTGGAGCTGGTGCAGAACGGGCGCCCGGTGCTGGTAGGTACGACTTCCGTAGAAAACTCGGAGATCATCAGCCGGATGCTTACTCTGCGCAAGATCCCTCACCAGGTATTGAATGCCAAGCAGCACCAGAGAGAAGCGGAGGTGGTGGCCGAAGCCGGGAAGCCCGGAACGGTGACCATTGCTACGAACATGGCAGGGCGGGGTACCGATATAAA
This sequence comes from Spirosomataceae bacterium, assembly GCA_037191015.1. Classification (GTDB taxonomy): domain Bacteria; phylum Bacteroidota; class Bacteroidia; order Cytophagales; family Spirosomataceae; genus Ravibacter. Next base: position 408,380 of record JBBCKD010000031.1, on the reverse strand, counting down.
GCTCACCCCGGAGTCGCGGGCAGCGGGCGGGCTCGCCATAGTAGGTACGGAGAGGCATGAAAGCCGCCGCGTAGACAGGCAGCTGAGAGGGCGTTCCGGACGCCAGGGAGACCCGGGTTCTTCGCAATTTTTCGTTTCCCTCGAGGATAATCTCATGCGGTTGTTCGGCTCTGACCGGATGGCAAAGGTAATGGACCGTATGGGCCTCGAAGAAGGAGAGGTGATCCAGCACAGCATGATCACCAAATCGATAGAGCGCGCCCAGAGAAAGGTAGAAGAAAACAACTTCGGTATACGCAAGCGGCTGCTGGAATACGATGATGTGATGAACTACCAGCGTGACGCCATCTACAGGAGGAGGAAGAATGCCCTTTTCGGGGAACGCCTTGCGGTGGATATTGCCAACACGTTATATGACGTATGCGATGATATTGTGAACACCACCGAAGGCGGGTATGCCGAATTCGAGCTGGCCGTGCTGACCACTCTGGGTATAGAGCCGCCGGTAACCGCCGAAGAGTATGCCGGTCTGAAAGCAGCCGACAGGACCCGGAAATTGTATGAAGCTGCAGAAGCGCATTACCAGGCTAAAAATAAGACGATTGCAGAAGGTGCGCTCCCGATCCTGAAAAGTATCGTAGCCGAAAGAGGAGCGCATATCACCGAGATTATGGTGCCGTTTACGGATGGTATCAAACAAATGGGAGTGGTAGTTAACCTCCAGAAAAGCATAGAAACCGAAGGCCGGACGCTGATCGAAGAAATGGAGAAAGCCATCGTTCTGGCATTGATAGACCAGGAATGGAAGGAGCACCTCCGCGAAATGGATGATCTGAAGCAATCGGTACAAAACGCGGTGTTCGAACAGAAGGACCCGCTGCTGATCTATAAATTTGAGTCGATCGAGTTGTTCAAACGCTTTTTGAGCAAGGTAAACCTCGAGCTGATCTCATTCCTGATCAAAGCCGATATACCCCGGGAACAGGCTCAGCCCCAGCAAATGCCGCAGGCCGCTCCTAAAGCTCCGCAGCCTACGCCGAAACTGCATACCAACCGTGAGGAAGAGGAGGTACAGGGAGCCAGCGGCCCCGATGCCTATGCACGGCAGATGGATTCATCTACCAGGCCCGCCCCGGTGAAGGTGATCAAAATAGCCGACCGTAACCAAAGGGTAAACGTTCAGTACAGGGACGGAAGGGTTTTGAAGGATGTGAAATATAAGAAGGTGGAGGATGATGTCGAGAGCGGTAATTGCGTGGTGATAGAGTAGGTTAGGGGAGGAGCTTTTAACCGCATCGTCGGCCAGTTACAAAATTTATAAAGAGAAAAAATCTCAGCGTATGACACTTCATAAAGAGGGATTTGCAACAATTGCTTTAACAATAATATTCCTGCTGGTTGTTAACCTGGGAGTTGAGTACCTTACTCCCGAACTGGGTTGGCTGCATACGCTTTTGCTGGTTGTGAGCGCGGTGTTCCTTTTTATTATCATCCAGTTTTTCAGGTACCCGAAGCGGAACCCTACCCTCAATCCGAACCAGGTTATCGCTCCCTGCGACGGGAAGGTCGTAGTAATAGAAGAGGTGGTGGAGAGCGAATATTTTAAAGGACCGCGCCGGCAGATCAGTATTTTCATGTCTCCCCTGAATGTCCATGTGAACTGGAACCCAGTAGGCGGGCTTGTAAGCTATTTCCGTTATCATCCCGGCAAATACCTGGTGGCATGGCACCCTAAATCCAGTACGGAGAACGAGAGGACCACTACGGTGATCCGGACCGGTACAGGTGTAGAAATACTTTTCCGGCAGATAGCGGGTGCGCTGGCGCGACGTATCAGATGGTACGTTTCGGAAGGGCAGCAGGTGGGGCAGGCTTCTGAGATGGGATTTATCAAATTCGGATCGCGGGTCGATGTTTTTATTCCCCTCGATGCCGAAATAAAGGTGGGGCTCAATGAGCTCACAACCGGCAGCATAACAGTGCTGGCGGAATTAAAATCTTAGCCTTGCAAACCCTTCATGATCAGGAACAGTTTTACGGCTGCCGCCGGAAGTATTTTTCTGCTGCTTATCCATACGGCTTCTCCTTCAGTTGCGCAGATCAGCCCGATGAAGCCGTTCTGGAAAGGAAAAATTACCTACAACGAATCGGTCCTGATGGTTTCAAAAGAAGGTGGCCTGCCGGAAGCCCGGTTGCTGTTTAAACCGAAGAGGATTATACGCGTAAGTGATTCAGGCCTTGGAAAGACTTACGAAAAGGGTAAGGACTGGACGTTTGAGAACGGGAAGCTGAAACTGCTGCCGGGGTCGGCCGCCGTCAGCATGACCGACCGGGAGCTGGCTCCCGATTCGGGGCGATTTCCCGGAGTAAACGGGGGATATGTGCTGCATCATGAGGGATCTTTTTTCCATGAAAAGCAGCTTGCCGTAACCTACCGGCATAAGAAAAACTTGTGGCACGGCCCTCTTCCCGTATATGCGGGAGACGTACTGGCCGCCGCTTCAGATAAGCTCAGAAATAAGCGGGACCTTCATATTTTGCTTTTCGGGGACAGCATAGCCGCCGGGGCCAATGCCAGCTCGAAGTCCGATGTTTCGCCCTACCTGCCCGATTGGGGCGTTTTGTTTGTGAACCGCCTGAAAGAATACTACAAGACGGATATCCGCTTTACCAACACCTCGGTAGGCGGGAAAAATTCCAAATGGGGAGAAAGTGAAGCGCTGACGTCGGTAGCCGGTCATTACCCCGACCTCGTGATCATCGCTTTCGGAATGAACGACGGAACGGGAAAAATACCTCCCGAAGAATTCAGGCAGCATATAAGCGCGATCATGAACCAGGTAAGGGAAGTGAACCCCAGGGTCGAGTTTATCCTCGTAAGCACTATGGTGCCTAATCCGGAATCCAGGTTTGTAGGGACCCAGAGAGATTTTAAAAAAGAGCTGCAGGGATTAACCGGGCCGGGCTGTACGCTGGTGGATATGACTTCGGTTCACGATGAGCTGCTCCGTCATAAGTCGTACCAGGACATGACCGGCAACAACATCAACCATCCCAACGACTACCTGATCCGCTGGTATGCCCAGTTCCTGGCCGGGACGCTCATTCCGGGGGAGGGGCTTTGAGATAGTTGTTAGTTAGTTGAGAGTTGAAAGTTGAAAATGGATAACTCTCAACTCTCAACTTTCAATTTTCAATTTTCAACTTTCAATTTGACTGCTCATATATGAAGTTTCTAATGGTATGCCTCGGGAATATATGCCGCAGCCCGCTGGGCGAGGGAGTGCTGAGGCACAAGGCGGAAAACCATGGGCTCGACTGGGAAGTTGACAGCGCAGGTACCGGGAATTGGCATATAGGGAAGCCGCCTTTCCATATGTCACAGCATGTAGCCCTGAAAAACGGCATAGATATAAGCCGCCAGCGCGGAAGGCAGTTTGAAAGAGAAGATCTTGTGAGATTTGACCGCATTTACTTCATGGACAGGAACAACTATGAAGACGCAAAGCGGATCGCGGGCAATCTGTGGGATGAGTCGAAATGCCGCCTGTTACTGGATGAGCTGCATCCCGGCGGGCAAATAAACGTGCCTGACCCGTACGGGTACCCGGAGACCGAATTTGAAAAGGTCTTTGAGCTGATTAACGCGGCCTGTGAGGCGATTGTAGTAAGATATGGCAGGGAGAGGGATTTGGGATATTTAGCTAAGGAATAATTGGGAAATGCAATTTAAGCGCTGTTATTAAATTATTTTTTTCAAAACAAATCCGCAGGGTTCATAGCCAGGAATTCTTCAAAAGAGACCCCGTCGGTTCCCACGATATAGATCCCTTTCGGATGGAAAGCATCGTTGAACAGGGAGAGCCCTCGATTGGTAGTATCTCTGCCGCTTTTCACTTCGATGGCGATAATCTGTTCTTCTTTTTCAATTACATAATCTACTTCAAAACCTCCCTGGTTCCAGTAATATACATTGAATTTATGGCTGAGCCCCATGTTAAGCAGGTGCGCCCCTACAGCTGATTCGGCAAAGCGGCCCCATTCTTTCGGGTCATCGTGTATGCGTCTGAAAGAATGATGCTGACCGGCGGCAAGCAAGGCATTGTTATAAGCCTGGAACTTGGGCTTAGAGGCGCGCTTGCGGATAATATCGGCAGCATATTTCTCAAGTCCGGTCAGTAGCCCCGCTTCGCTGAGCAATGCCAGATATCCCGACAAGGTGGTTAGGTTGCCTGTTTCCTGCAGCTCACCCTGTACCTTGTTCAGGGAAAGTATCTGCGAAGAATATTTACACCCTATCTCAAACAGCCGCTTTAGCAGCACGGGTTTATCCACGCGCGTCATCATCAAAATATCTTTTGATATAGTGCTTTCGACCAGCGACTCCCGTACATAGTCCTTCCACCTTTCCTCGTCACCGATCAAAGGCGCCGAACCGGGGTAACCCCCAAAATAAATATGTTGTTCTGCGGTCCATCCGAATGCGTCCCGCATCTCCCCGAACGACCAGTGTGTTATGTTCATCAGCTCATAGCGCCCGGCGAGAGATTCTGTCAATCCCGTCTGGATCAGCAGGCGGGAAGACCCCAATAAAATTACTTTTACGGGGATATCCGCGAATGAATCGGCATCCCATTCCTTTTTGACGGCCTCGCTCCAGTTTGGCGCTTTCTGCACTTCATCAATAATAAAAAGAATCTCGTTCTGACCGCTTTGCTGAAGCTGCAGGCGGGCATTTGCCCATTCGCGCCTGATCCAGGTAGTATCGGTTGCGTACAGGTCGTCGGCTGTTACAAAGTGGCTTAACCTGCCGGTATTTTTCAGCAACTGCTTTACGAGTGTAGTTTTTCCGACCTGGCGCGGGCCAGCCAGCACCTGAATGAACCTTCTTGGTTCGAGAATTCTGCTCGTAATTTCTTCTAATACAGGCCTTTGGTACATGTATGTATAATTTATTATCTATATCTAAATATTTATTTATGTAAAGATAATAAAATATGCTATTCGGAAATATGTTTGAAGTAGAATAAGAACGAAGAAGGATACCTTACAGTAGTTTCGAATACAAAAAATCCCCGGTCAGAAGACCGGGGATTTTACTGTTTTCTAATAAACTTCGGCGCTTAGAAATGCCAGCGTACGAAGGCTTCCATTGCCTGGTATTCGGCAAGGCCCAGGTCGTTATAAAGCTTTGCAGTTGCGCTGTTCCTTTCTTCCGCGCGCTGCCAGAACTCCCTGGAATCTTCACCCTGGAACACCACACCATCTTTTTGAGACTGGTGCTTGAAGATGCCGTGCCTTTTCTTCAATACCTGGTCGGGGCTCATCGGAACGGCCATTTCGATTTCATGAATTTCCCATTCGGCCCAGGCGCCCCTGTACAGCCATACCCAGCATTCGGACATATAGTCATTGGGCTTCAGCGACTGCAGTGCTGCTTCAATCGCGTCCCAGCAGACTTTATGAGTTCCGTGCGGATCGGCAAAGTCACCTGCGGCATAAATCTGGTGCGGCTTTACCTTGTCGATGAGGTCGGCCACCACCTTAATGTCATCAGGACCGATCGGCTTCTTCTGAATGGTACCGGTTTCATAGAATGGCATGTCGAGGAAATGAACATTTTCATCAGGCACCCCGACAAATCTGGCAGTAGCTTTCGCTTCTCCTCTCCGGATCAGCCCTTTTACCTTTCTTACCGCCGGGGAGTCGATTTCGCTGGATTTCTGCCTGAGGAAAGACTTGGCCTCGGCAAACAGGGAAGCGGCTTCCGGGTCGGTGATGTTAAAGGCCTTGTTATAATCTACCACGAACTCCATAAAGCGCGAAGCCTCGTCATCGGCCACAGCGATATTGCCGGAAGTCTGGTAGGCTACGTGCACGTCGTGTCCCTGGTCGACCAGCCGCTGGAAAGTACCGCCCATCGAGATGATATCGTCGTCGGGATGCGGGCTGAAGATGAGAACCCTCTTCCTGGCCGGGTCTTTTCTTTCAGGCCGGTTGGTGTCGTCGGCGTTCGGCTTACCCCCGGGCCAGCCTGTAATGGTATGTTGTAATTGGTTGAATACCTTTATGTTGATATCGTAGGAAGAACCGTGCGCAGCCAGGAGATCGCTCATCCCGTTGTCGTTGTAATCTTTGTCGGTGAGCTTCAGGATGGGCTTGTTGAGCTGGAGAGACAGGAAGGTAGTGGCTTTCCTGATCATCTGGTCGTCCCATTCGATAGCATCGACCGCCCACGGCGATTTTATACGCGTAAGCTCGACAGCAGCGTGCTGATCGATAATGAAAGTAGAATTCTGATGCGTTTGCAGGTAAGATGCCGGGTTCTTTTCCGTTACCTCGCCCTCTACGGCTCCCCTGATTACAGCCGCTTTTCTTTCGCCCCATGCCAGCAGCACGATCCTTTTTGCGTTCAGGATAGTGGTTACCCCCATTGTAATCGCTCTGCGGGGAACTTTATGCAGGCCACCGAATTCGGCCGCCGCCGCCGCGCGTGTCGAGTGATCGAGCGTGATCAGGCGGGTGTGGGAGTTGATAAGGGAGCCCGGTTCGTTGAACCCTATATGCCCGTTGCCGCCTATACCCAAAAGCTGGAAGTCGAGGCCTCCCGCTTCTTCGATCTGCTGCTCATATTCCCGGCAGAATTCCTGGATCCTTTGAGCCGGCAGGGTTCCGTCAGGAAGGTGGTAGTTCTCCGATGGAATGTCGACATGATCGAAGAGCTGTTCTTTCATAAAGCGATGGTAGCTGTAGATAGACTCGGGCTCCATCGGATAGTATTCATCCAGGTTGTAGGAAATCACATTCTTAAAGCTCAGCCCTTCCTCCCGGTGCATTCTCACCAGCTCCGCATACACGGTTTTTGGCGAAGACCCCGTGGCAAGGCCCAGTATACAGGGTTTCCCTTCCGATTGTTTCCGCCTGATCAGTTCAGCAATCTCAATAGCAACCGCTTTGGAAGCGTCTTTCGAATTTGCATAAATATGAGTCGGGATCTTTTCATAAGTAATAGGTTGCCCGATACTGACTACGTCGTTGGAAGCATGGGCGTTGTCAATCTGTTTGGATGCTACTGTCATAACCTGGTGTTATAGAAGTGTATTTACATAGAATTTTCTCGCGATACAGCCGAAGCTGCTAATTTACTGTTTAATCTCAATTATTTAAAAATTTAAAAAAGCGAATATGACTTTATATCCGGTGGATTTCTGTTGCAACCGGCTGTCACAGTATGCACCTTCACAACTTTTGAGATACTTACAAATTAAAGGTTTATTTTTGCGTATCATTTTCTGATATCAAAAAACCATAATATTTCACTATGTCAACCATAACGGGCTTATCCAGAGATACCCAGATTTTCGACCTGATCCGCAAAGAGGCGCAACGCCAGGAATCGGGGATTGAGCTGATTGCTTCCGAAAACTTCACTTCCAAACAGGTGATGGAAGCGGCAGGTAGCGTATTGACTAACAAATATGCGGAAGGACTACCTGGAAAACGCTATTATGGTGGCTGTGAAGTAGTCGACGAGGTAGAGCAGCTGGCTATAGACCGGGCAAAGGAATTATTCGGCGCTACCTGGGCCAATGTGCAGCCACATTCGGGAGCACAGGCCAATATGGCGGTTTTCCTCGCATTTTTAAACCCCGGCGACAAAGTCCTTGGATTTGACCTTTCACATGGCGGGCATTTGTCGCACGGATCTTCCGTCAATATGTCCGGCAAGTATTTTCAGCCTTCGTTTTATGGAGTGGAGAAAGAAACCGGCCTGATCGACTGGGATAAGGTAGAAGCCAAGGCACTGGCAGAAAAACCCAGGCTCATTATCTGCGGCGCTTCCGCTTACAGCCGCGACTGGGACTACGAAAGGCTGAGAGCGATTGCCGATAAGGTGGGAGCGCTTCTGCTCGCCGATATCGCTCACCCGGCAGGGTTAATCGCGAAAGGGCTCCTGAACGACCCGTTCGACCACTGTCATGTCGTGACGACCACTACCCATAAAACACTCAGGGGACCGCGCGGCGGGCTGATCATGGTGCGCCATGATTTTGAAAACCCGTTCGGGATCAAAACTGCGAAAGGAAAGCTGCGGACCCTCACTTCGCTGCTGGATTCGGCTGTATTCCCGGGGGCTCAGGGAGGACCGCTGGAACATATAATCGCCGCCAAAGCAGTAGCATTCGGTGAAGCCCTTTCCGAATCGTATTACAACTATGCGGTACAGGTGCAGAAAAATGCGAAGGCAATGGCGAATGCTTTCCTTTCAAGAGGATACCAGATCAGCTCCGGCGGGACTGACAACCACCTGATGCTGATAGATCTCCGCTCAAAAGGAGATGCCGAACTGACGGGTAAGCTTGCCGAAAATACGCTGATCAAAGCAGATATTACTATCAATAAAAACATGGTGCCTTTCGACGACCGCCCTCCTATGATCTCTTCGGGAATCCGGGTAGGTACGGCCGCGGTGACCACCAGGGGGATGGTAGAAGCGGACATGGAGCATATCGTAGAGCTGATCGATACCGTATTGACCAACCACGGTAACGATGCCAGGATAAACGAAGTAAAAGAGGAAGTGAACCGGTGGATGAAAGATTTCCCCCTTTACGTGTAACTTCTTTTTTACCACAAAGCTATCGGAGAGTTGAAAGTGGAGAACTCTCAACTCTCCATTTTCAACTCTTAATTTTTTGCCCGGCCTTTAATTACTATACGAACTGATGCCTGAAAATTATAAATTGATCTTTCTTTTGTTAAAACCAAAATTCAGAACCATTTGTCAGACGTTTATTGGAAATTGTGGATCGATACGGGCGGCACGTTCACCGACTGCATTGCCGTAGATCCGTCAGGATATACACACCGGATAAAGGTACTGAGCAAAGGGTGCCTTAGAGGCAGGATTCTCAGAAAAATAAACCCGCATGTGTATCATTTCGAAGCCAACTGGAATTATGCGCCTTCTTTGCTGGAAGGCTACAAATTCAGAGTACCCGGCAGTACTGAAAAAAGCAGGCTGGCGGCGATCAGTTTCAAGGACCATACGCTGGTAATCGAAGATAACCGTTCCTCCTTTACCGGAAGCGATTTTGAGATAAGCACCGGCGAAGAAGCCCCTGTGCTTGCAGCAAGACTCGTGACCGGTACCCCCCTTTATGCGCCGCTTCCTCATATGGATATAAGGCTGGGGACGACCAAAGGGACTAATGCGCTCCTGGAAAGGAAGGGAGCCAGGACGGTTTTGTTTGTTACAAAAGGGTTTAAGGACATGCTGCGCATCGGTACGCAGCAGCGGCCGGAGCTGTTCCAGCTGAATATCCCCGAGCCGGATATGTTGTTTGAAAAAGTCGTGGAAGTAGAGGAGCGGCTCGACGCCCGGGGCGAAGTAATAAGAGAATTGAAAAAGGCAGATGAGTGGCTTGATGAAAAATTTGATGCCGCCGCGGTCTCATTGCTCCATTCCTATGTTAATCCTGATCACGAGCAAAATCTCGGCAGGTGGCTGGAAGAGAAAGGGCAGCCTTCGGTTTCGCTTTCCTCGGAGCTTTTTCCGGCAGTACATTACCTGAGAAGGACTCAGACGGCCCTTATCAACGCGTACCTTTCGCCGGTACTGGACCAGTATCTTGCATCGGTCAGGCGTTCATTGGGCCCGTACAGCCAGCTCAGGATTATGACCAGCAGCGGAGGCCTGACGGGCATAGACCGTTTCAGGGCTAAAGACAGTCTGCTCAGCGGTCCCGCCGGAGGCGTCGTAGCCGCTGCCCACAGTGGGAAAAAATTCGGTATCGATAAGATCATCGCGTTCGATATGGGCGGGACGAGCACCGATGTGGCCAGGATCGACGGCCGCCCCGAGCTGAAATATATTACGGTGATCGACAATATTGAGCTTCACAACCCGGCCTTGGCAATCGAAACGGTAGCTGCGGGTGGTGGGTCGGTGTGCTGGTTTGACGGGTTCAACCTCCGGGTAGGCCCTGAAAGCGCCGGCGCTCATCCCGGACCGGCCTGCTATGGCGCAGGCGGCCCCCTGACCATCACAGATGTTAATCTCCTGCTGGGCAAGCTAGAGCCTAACAGGTTCGGAATACCCATAAGATCCGATGCGGCCGAGCAGGCGCTGAACCACCTGAAGAACCTTATTTTTGAGCAGACAGGCAACTTTCTCAGTACGAGACAATTGCTGAGAGGGCTTGAGGTAATTGCCAATGAGAAGATGGCTGAGGCTATCCGTCATATTTCGGTTACGAGAGGGGTCGACCCGGCGGCCTATACGTTGCTGGCCTACGGAGGTGCAGGAGGTCTGCACGGATGCCAGCTGGCTTCTGTACTGGGTATGAAAAGCGTGCTGATACCCTATGATGCGGGACTATTCAGCGCCAGGGGCATGGGACTGGCCAATCCTTCATACATTGCTTCCCGCCAGATCCTGCAGCGGCTTGAGAACATAAAGGGAAGCCTGGGAGCCCTTTTTGCCGATATGGAGGAAGAAGCCCGGCAGGCGATCGAAAAGGAAGGAGCCGCAGCGGCAGAGATTGAGTTCCGCTCCGTATTCCTGCGTTTTGCCGGTCAGGAGAGCTCGCTGGAAATTCCGTTCACGGAAGAAGAGGCGCTGCTATCCGGCTTTCAGGAGATGTACCGGCATACTTTCGGGTATTTCCCTGAGAACAGGCCCGTTGAAGTGGAAAGCATAAGGTTGGGCGTAGTTACCACAGAAACACAGGAACCTGTAGCCGAGATACTGCAGGATGGCAGGAACGCCGGCCCCGACAGACGCCTCCTGGCACGGTTCCATTCAGACAGCGGCAGTGAAATCCCTGTTTTTGACTGGCAGAACCTCCGGCCGGGAGATAAGCTATGCGGCGCTTCGCTGGTAGTGAACGAATCTTCGAGCACCTATATACCGGAAGGTTGGTGCGCGGTTGTCCAGGAAAATATGGACCTGGTGGCCCGGGAGGAGGGTGTGCAGGGCTTACAACCGCAGGAGGCCCCGGAGGAAGTTGCGTTTGAGCTGTTTACAAACCGGTTTAAGGCAATAGCAGAGGAAATGGGCGCCCAATTGCAGAGGACTGCTTTTTCGGTGAATGTCAAAGAGCGTCTGGATTTTTCGTGCGCCCTGCTGGACCCGGGCGGCGAATTGCTGGTCAACGCTCCGCACATACCCGTCCACCTGGGAAGCCTGGGTGTCTGCCTGCGCCAGGTGCGGGACTTTATACCGATCAATCCCGGCGACGTGGTGATTACCAACCATCCCGGCTTCGGAGGATCTCATCTGCCGGATATTACCCTGCTGGCCGGTGTGTTTACTGCGGAAAATGAGCTGGCCGGTTATGTCGTAAACCGGGCGCATCATGCCGAGATAGGGGGGACGGCCCCCGGATCCATGCCGACGGATGCAGTCAATCTCGAGCAGGAAGGAGTGGTGATTGTACCGCAATACCTTGTTAAAGATGGCGTCCCGCAGTGGGAAGCTATTGAAAAGCTTTTCAAAACTGCGAAATATCCTACGCGATCATATGCTGAAAACGAAGCAGATATAGCAGCTGCATTGTCGGCCCTGCGGAAAGGACAGGAGCAGCTCCTGGCTATGGTAGGCGAGCATGGCCGGGAAACGGTGTTCAAGTACATGCACCTGCTGAAAGACAGGGCGCGGGCGCAGCTTCATTCGGCGCTCCAGCCGTATGAAGGAAAAGTGTTGAAAGCGGCAGAATACCTGGACGACGGGCACAGGATCTATGTGAAAGCTTCCGTTAAAGGAGGAAGCCTCACGCTTAACTTCAATGGGACCTCGAAACGGCATCCCCTTAACCTCAATGCCAACCTCGCTGTTGTGAACAGTGTGGTACTGTACGTGCTGCGGCTGATTACCGACCGGGATATCCCGCTCAACGAGGGACTTATGCAGCAGGTGAAAATTATATTGCCGGAGGATACGCTTCTGAACCCGGTGTTTGAATTGGACGGCAGGAAATGCCCGGCCGTCGTAGGAGGCAATACTGAAATCAGCCAGAGGCTCACCGACACATTGCTGAAAGCATTCTGCCTGGCGGCGGGCAGCCAGGGGACGATGAATAATTTCCTGTTTGGCAACGAACGTTTCGGCTATTATGAAACCCTGGGAGGCGGTGCCGGGGCGGGAGACGGATTTCACGGGCGCTCGGCCGTCCACCAGCATATGACGAACACGAGAATAACCGATGCGGAAGAGCTGGAACGCCGGTACCCGGTAAGGCTGGCCGAGTTCGGCATACGCCGCGGATCGGGGGGAAAAGGAAGATATAACGGAGGGGATGGCATCGTCAGAGTGTTTGAATTCCTCGAGCCATTGAAGGTGACGCTTATGGGGCAGCATCGCTTTTTCAAACCTTACGGCATGGCCGGCGGTAGCGGTGGCGCAACGGGAAGCAACCGGTGGTTTACCCGGGACAAGAAATGGGTGCAGCTGCCGGGTACAGCCAGTATTTCAGCAGAACCGGGTGAAATTGTGGTAATAGAAACGCCCGGCGGCGGCGGGTTTGGAGAGGCTGAAATTTAAGAAGGCCGCCACGGGAGTGAAACCGTGGCGGCCTTCTTAAATTTCGGAAAGAAATCAGCGATCAAATCGAATCTACGACACCGCGATAATACCCGACCGATTCGGCTATGCCCGCCAGCGGATCTTTCATATCCTTTTCGTATTCCAGGCTGCACATACCGCTGTACTTTACCTTTCTCAGCATACGTACAAAGCCCTGGATATCAATAACGCCACGGCTCAGCTCACAGGTCTTGCCCTCTGCGGTAGCGGAAGTGATGTTTTTCAGGTGAATGTCAAAAATACGGTCCTTGTACCGGGCAAGATCGGCGATCGGGTCTTTTCCGTAGCGCAGGTTATGACCCATGTCGAAGCATAGCCCCAGCCGCTTGTCCAGGTGCTTTACCCGGCTGTATATGGAAGTAGCGTCAGGATAAAGCTTATCTTCCGGGCCGTGATTGTGGATCGCGTACCTGAAGTCATATTCCTGGCATTTTTTGCTGAGGTATTCGAGATCCTCGTGGTTCGGGATCCCCACAATCAGCTTTACGCCTACGCGCTTTGCATATTCAAACCCGTTGTCGATGTCCTCGCGGGTTTTCATATAGATAGGGCCTACCGCATATCCTTTCACATTTGATTTTGCAAGGGTTTCGTGGAAGGCCCTGATCTCTTCGGGCGTACTTTTAAAAGGCAGGTGAAAATCCTTGATGCACAGGTAGCGGACATCTACCTTTTGCATCATTTCGAGCGCCTGGTCCAGCTTGAAGTGAACAAAGCTGTAACCGGCGATTCCCAGGTTAAAAAGGTCTTCCTTTTTCCCCGGGGACTTTTGGGCGAATGCATCCGACATCGACAGGGAAGACCCTGCCACTATACCTGCTAATCCTTTCCTGATAAAATCTCTCTTGTTCATACGTGTATCGTAAGCTTACTGAATACTTAATAAGACGCTATTTTTTTAACTTACCCCGATGAAAGCAAAGTGCCGGGCAGGGTCGATACCAGGCGGCAATATATAAGGAATAGTACTAAAACAGTATTACAGTGTAACAATTAATTGAACAGCAGGACAGGTAAACCGCGTTAATGCTCATTTTTTGCCGTTAACCGCCCTGCCGTTCAGGAGCAAGCGCTTTTTTTTCGTCTTAATGACAGCTGTCTATTTGTCTAAACATAAATTTTTATGAGTTTCAATGACAATCAATTGAACCGCAGGGAGTTTGTTAAATCTGCCATGCTTACCGGCCTGGCCGCTTTCTCAACGGAGTCTCTATGGGCCGGCCTGGAAAAGAAGCCAGGGATCATACCGCTTGGCGTTTGTACCGGGTATAACAACGCGGAGCTGATCAGGAGCCTTGGCTATTCCTTTGTAGAAGAAGGGGTAGGGCGTTTCCTGATCCCTGACGAAAAAAGCGGGGGAGATGCGCAATTCCAGAAAAACCTTGAGCGCGTTAAAGCTACAGGTGTGCCGGTAAGATCATATACCAGCTTTTTCCCGGCCGACCTGAAGTCGGTGGGCCAGGAGCTGCATCATGACAAAATACTGGAAAGGACGGAGCTTGCCATGAAAAGAGCCAAACAGATCGGGTCGCAGAATATCGTTTTCGGCAGCGGCGGCTCCCGTCGTATTCCCGATGGGTTCGACCGGGAGAAAGCTAAGCAGCAGCACATAGAGCTCAGCAAACGTATGGCCCCTATCGCGGAGAAATACGGGATCACGATCTCTATCGAGCCTTTGAATTCCACTGAAACCAATTTTGTGAACAGCCTGGCCGAAGGCGCTGAGATCGTGGTTGCGGTCAACAATCCGTGGTTCCGCCTGCTATGCGATATATATCACATGAAAAAAGACGGCGAAGGGCCCGAGCAGATACGCAAATACGGAGACCTGATCACGCATTGCCATATTGCCGAAAAGGAGAACAGGACGCCGCCGGGTGTCGACGGAGATGATTTCAGGCCGTATTTTAAGGCGTTGAAAAAGGTAAAATACAAAAACGGGCTGTCGCTCGAGTGCCGCTGGAAGGATTTTGATGCAGAAGTCAAAAATGCGATCGGGGTGATCCGGACTCAATGGAAGGACGCCTGATAGTTGAGAGTTGAAAGTGGAGAGTTGAAAGTTTCACTCTCCATTTTCAACTTTCCATTTTCAACTTTCCACTTTCAATTTAAGATAGTTCGACATTATCCGTTAATTTTGTCCCTTGTTTACGCTCACAGGGCAAAATGTTCTTTGTAATACTGTTTCTTGAAATCGGATGTTGAATAGAAGGTTACTGCGGTCAAAGGTTGTACAGGCGCTATATGCTATTGCCATTGCAGAAGAATCCAATCGTTTACTGGCTTATGATGAAATTGCCGAAGCCTATAAGCCGGACCTCAATTCTATGGAGCCGCAAAACCTCCAACAGTTGGAAGGCTACCGGCAGCTTGCCAGCCTTTCGTTCGACGAGCTTGTGGAGCATGGTGTCCTGCCCGCAGGGGAGGATGTCCCCTTTGAGGTAGAGATTACCGCCAAAAAGGCGTTTGTGGCTTATCAGAATGCCAATAAGCAGGACAGGAGAAATGCGGTAAGGAGGGTATTGTCGGAAACCGAGAATGTCTATACCAGCGTATTGTATGCGCTTCAGTTCCTGCCCGATCTTGCTCACCTGGCGAAGCTGGAGAGGAGCAGGACGCACCATAACGTCGATGATCCCATTCCGCTGCGGTCGGGCCTGGATACCAACGCGGTCGTGACGGCCCTGCAATTGCATAAGCCTTTTGCCGATGAAGTGATCAGGAGAGGAGTGAGCTGGTCGAATGATATGGAAATCATTCACAGGACCTACCGGGAAATGCTGCGCAAAGACGAGTCTTACCGCAAGTATTGTGAGGATAGCAGCCATACGCTCGCGAAGGACCAGGAGCTTGTGCAGTTTGTTTTCCGTACGCTGATATTCAAAAATCAGCTGTTTGTTGATTTCATGGAAGCCAGGGACCTGTATTGGGAAGATCACAGCGAGCTGGTAAGAAGTATTGCGATCAAAACGCTTAAGTCGGTAACGGAGGAAGGGACGCTCGTGCTTGCGGAATTGACTGATGACTGGGATGAGGACAAGTTTTTCGTTGAGGAAATGGTTGCCAGAACCCTTGAAGGAGAGAAAGATTTCGAGGCGTATATAAGGGAGTTCCTGGTGAATTGGGATAACGAGCGGCTGGCGAGAGTAGATATGATCATTATAAAAGCGGCGCTGGCCGAGATGATTCATTTTCCCGGTATACCCGTGAAGGTAACCATCAATGAATTTATCGAAACGGCAAAACGTTACAGCACCCTGCAGAGCGGGAAGTTTGTAAATGGCCTGCTGGATAAGCTTTCGGAAAAGCTGCTCGGTGAAAAGGTGATCAGGAAAAGCGGGAAGGGGCTGATCGATAACCGGTGAGAGAAAGAGTTTTATTTTTTCAATTGTAAATAAGGGGAGCGGTTCTGACGTTCTTAATTAATCGAAAGCACTAAATTCTGTAAAATATGAGTAGTTCAAACCGATCATTTATTGCCTTTCTGACAGGCGTACTGACAGGTGTGGCGATAGGGGTGGTTTACGCGCCGGATAAAGGTGCCGCAACCCGTGACAAGCTGACTTTCAGGCTGGCCAAATACCGCGATGAGCTTCAGAAATTAATAGCAGACCTCCTGGATGGCAGGGAATTTGCCGGTAACAGTGCCAGGTCGCAGGGAGAAAAAGTTGTGAACGAAGCGCGGGAAAAGGCAGAAAAGCTCCTGGAAGACGTGGATCGCCTTATGGACCAGATCAAAAATCAAACTACAGAGCCTGTATGAAAAACTGGTCAGCACGTTTTATTCCTTTTGTTTTATTCCTGGGCCTTGCCGGGATGCTAGCCGTATCCTGCAGCGGCAAAAAAGAGTCGGGCGAGACGGATGAAGCGGCGGGCCGGAGCCTGCCTGTCTTTACCCTCCAGGAAGAAAGCACCTACGATTTCGGGAAGGTAAAGGACGGCGAAATCGTAGAAAAGTCGTTTGCTTTTAAAAATACCGGCGACAGTCCTCTGGTCATAGGCAATATTTCTGCTTCCTGCGGGTGTACAACCCCCGAGTGGCCCAAAGAGCCTATTGCGCCCGGCACTGAATCCAATATTATGGTCCGTTTCAATACGACCGGCAAGCCGGGACCGCAAAACAAGACCGTTACCATTACAGCCAATACAGAGCCTTCGGTGATCGAGCTGCATGTAAAAGGTATTGTAGAGGGTAAATAACCGAATCAACTGATGCATATACAGCCCCCGGCTCAGGGGGCTCCATTTTTATAAACCAAATCCGATGTTAAACTCTGTTCTATTACAAGCCGCAAGTCCCGGCGCTTCGGGCGGAATGATGCAGATCATTATGATGGTCGGTATCATAGCTGTTTTCTATTTTTTCATGATTCGCCCGCAGCAAAAGAAAGCCAAAGAGCAGCGCGTCATGATAGAAAACCTGAAGGAAGGCGACAGCGTAGTAACGATAGGCGGCCTTCACGGCAAGGTTCACAGTGTCGAGGAGTCCACAGTTACGCTTACGCTGGACAAGGGGGTGAAGCTGACTTTTGAGAAATCTTCTATTTCGCGCAAGATCTAGTCTAAACCATTGTTCTACAATCCGGTGGATGGGAGGAGCAACCAGATAAAGGTATTTATTGTCTGCGTAGTGACGGCGGCATTCATATGGCTGATGGACGCCATCAATACCGGCGTACATACCGTCAGGATTAATTATCCTATCCGGTTTGTCTACGACGATTCGCTTTATTATGCCCCTTCCGTATTGCCTGCTTCGGTAGAGGTAAACGTATCAGGGCGGGGCTGGAGGCTGCTTACCGTATATACGAAGTCGCTTTCCGCCCCGCCGGTCATGTACGTAGTCAGCAATCCGCTCAAGGCGTCGAGGATAGACACGATGCTGCTCAAGGAAAAAATATCTCAGCGGTTCGAAGGCTTCAGGGTCGAATTTCCCCAGCAGCCCTGGCCGGAGGATATGAAATTCGAGCTGAAGTCATACAAAGTGGTTCATCTGAAGATAGACAGCGCGGGGATCATGGTGGAGCCGGGGTATGCGGTGACCAGCTATATTAACATGTCTCCTTCACTTTTATCGGTGGAAGGACCCTCTTCGTTGATCAGGAATGTGCCCGATTCGCTGGTAGTCCGTATTCCCGAGCGTGGTGTAAGATCGAATTACGAATCCAATGTTCCTCTCGACGTCAGTGCCTTCCCTGAGGTAAAGCTGAGCCATGAGTCGGTGTATGTAAGCTTCGAAGTTTCCCAGATATAGAGAAAATGGCCCTACGCGTAGGTGTGACAGGCGGCATCGGATCAGGAAAAAGCATCGTGTGCAGGGTTTTTGAGACGATGGGTGTTCCGGTATACTATGCAGACGAAAGGGCAAAATGGCTGATTGAGAACCATCCCGGTATCAGGGAAGAGATTTCGGACCTGCTGGGCGCTGAGGCGTATACTGCCGAGGGAAAATACAATACCGCTTATGTATCGGCCAGGGTTTTCTCAAACAGGCAGCTGCTCGACCGGCTGAATGCCATTGTACATCCCAAGGTAAAGGAAGACACCGTCCAATGGATGGAAAAGCACGCCGGGCGGCCGTATGTAGTGAAGGAAGCTGCCATTATGAAAAGGGCAGGGGAGGAGAGCGGGCTTGATTTTGTGATAGCAGTTATCGCCCCGGAGGCATTGCGTATTGAAAGAGTATTGAGCCGCGACCCGCAGCGTACGCCGGAGCAGGTACGCTCGATTATCGACAGCCAGGCTTCCGAAGCTGAATTGGCGGCTATGGCCGATTTCACGATCAGTAACGATGAAATGGAACCTGTAATTCCGCAGGTATTAAAGATCCACCGGCATTTGTCTTCTCCCGGACATTCCTCCTAAACGGGAGACAGCCCCAGCTTTTTTCCTTCTTCGAGCATCAGCGCATACGCAGGTGTCAGCTCATTGGGAACGCTGCCTTCCAGGATAGCTTCCCGGACGGCTTCCTTGATGATTCCGATCTCCCGGGAAGGTTTGAGGCCGAAGGCTTCCATGATCATTTCGCCGGTAATAACCGGTTGAAACTCTCTCAGCTTATCGCGTTCTTCCAGTTCCTCGAGCTTTCTTTCGAGCATGTCGAAGTTGCGGAGATACCGCTTTACCTTATCAGGATTTTTGGAAGTGATATCCGCCCGGCAAAGAATCATCAATCCCTCAAAATCGGGGCCGGATTCTACCAGCAGGCGTCGCATAGCCGAATCGGTGATGGTTTCTTTTGAGAGCGCGATAGGGCGGAGATGCAACCTGACGAGGTTGCGGACATAGCGCATTTTTTCGTTGAGCGGCAGCTTCAGCTTCCGGAAGATATGCGGGACCATTCTCGCTCCCTTTTCTTCATGCCCGTGGAAGGTCCACCCTGCTTTTTTGTCAAACCGCTTGGTAGCGGGTTTGGCAATGTCGTGGAGTATGGCGGCCCACCTCAGCCATAGGTCATCCGAGCGCAGGGCTACGTTGTCGAGGACCTGGAGCGTATGATAGAAATTGTCCTTATGCCCCTTTCCATCCATCGTTTCCACCCCCTGCAGCTCCACGAGCTCGGGAAAGATTTCATCCAGTATCCCGGCGTGGTAAAGCAGCTTGAAGCCGTAGGAGGGGACTTTGGCCAGGATGATCTTATTGAGCTCATCGGTTATTCTTTCCTGTGATACGATGCGGATCCGATCTTTCATGGCGGTGATCGCATCGAACACTTCCGGCACAATGTCAAAGTTCAGCTGTGCCGCGAAGCGGATGGCGCGCATCATTCTCAGCGGATCGTCCGAAAAAGTGAGATTCGGTTCGAGCGGAGTACGGATAAGCTTTCTTTTGAGATCGCCTATGCCGTCGAACGGATCCGATAAATCGCCGTAGCCTTCCTTATTGAGCCTGATACCCATCGCATTGATGGTAAAGTCGCGCCGGTTCTGATCGTCCTGCAGCGAGCCTTCTTCCACGATCGGTTTTCTAGAATCGGCCCGGTATGATTCTTTCCGCGCACCGACGAACTCGACCTCCCAGTCGTCGAGCCGGATCTGGGCCGTACCGAAATTAGGGAAAACATTTACCTTTACGTCAGGTCCCAGGAGCCGGGCAACCCGCTCTGCAAGCTGAATGCCGCTTCCTACACAGACGACGTCGATATCTTTGGACGGACGATTGAGGATAAGATCGCGTACGTGGCCTCCTATTACGTAAGTTTCGGCGTCCAGGTCATCGCTGGCTTTGGAAATGGCTTCGAAAATATAATGCGGCGTCAGTCGGTCGGCTAAATTCATGTCGCAAAAATAGCATTTTGTCAACTGATTAAGCCGCAGGCCGGGTGTTAGTTACAGGGGAGCACACGAAAATAAAATAAAAATTAAGAACGGTAAGTATTGATTTTTGATCAGAGCCCTTATATTTGCACCCGCAAGCTGAAGTGGTGGAATTGGTAGACACGCACGTTTCAGGGGCGTGTGGGAGTAATCCTGTGCGGGTTCGACTCCCGCCTTCAGTACTAGCCGGAACTTTGATGAATTGTCATCGGAAGTTCCGGTTTTTTTTGTGGGGTAAGGTGCTGTTAATTTGGTAGATAAGTGCGGCGGCTTCGTTGGTTCTTCCGGTTCGATAATTGTTTTCAGAAAACACGAGTTTTTCGGGGTAGAATGTGGTTGACGTAGCCGATCGGTGCAAGTCCCATGTACCGCCCTTCTTTCAGGGCGCGCCTCATACCGTAGATGGTATTGAATGCACGCCTGTCGTTCCCGGCTTCAGGAACTTGCGGTTCCTTCAAGTTTTCTCAAAATGCCGATCATTGAGTAGGCATCGCCCGTATTCCGGTTGAAACGATCCTATTTGTACCGTTGTATCACACCGGTGTTTTAATCAGTGGTTCCTCTTCGAAGCATACGGATAGCTAAGTGTAGGATTTCCCAATAGACGATCCCTTGTTGTGAAGGGCGATCTAATATTACTGCAATTAACAGAGACTGAATAGATGGATAAAAAAAACAAAAACTTTTTATTTTTTTAGGTGGGGTAGGATATTGCAATTTTGTCTTGATGTTATTCAATTATGTATTTAGGTCAGTTTCTGGTAGGTAAAACTCTTGAATCAGCATATGGCAACAATTTTCCCCCAAGAGCCCGAAGAGTCAAATCCTATGATATGGCTCTCTAATGAGCAGAAACCTTCTATGATTACCCAAGAGGAGCTTTTGTTGAAACTTTTTGAACAGGATTCTCGGAAGGGATGTGAGTATTTGTTCCGGTTTTACTATGCTAACCTTTGCAATCATGCCATTCGGTTTGTATATGCCAAAGACATCGCCGAAGAAATAGTGGCGGAGGTGTTTGCAAATTTCTGGCAGAAAGAGATTTTTAAAAATATCAATACTTCCTATCAGGCATATCTGTATCAGGCAGTCCGCTATCGCGCTTACAACTACCTGAAGTTTGAGCTAAAGCGCTCTTCCGTTTTGGAAATAGCAGAACCGCTTGCCGAAGAGAGCTTGCCCCCCGATTTGCAATTACATTATAGCGACTTAACCAAGAAGGTAGATGAGCTGATCGGGCAACTTCCTCCACAGTCTCGAAAGGCATTTCAGCTCAACCGGATAGAAGGTAAAAAGTATTCCGAGATCGCGGAAGAGCTTGGTGTTTCCGTCAGTGCGGTTGAGCGCCTTATCAGCCGGGCTTTGACAAAACTCCGCAACGGTCTTAAGGGAGAATGGTTAGCTATCGCTTTGGTTGAGCCGTTGACGGATTTGTTTGGCAGGGTGTGGTAATTCGTGTTTTGATTGTCTAACGAAAAAAATGACAGGAAAATGGATCCTTCAGTTCCAAAAAATGTATTGTTTGACTTCTTTGAAGGAAAGGCAACCAGTCTTCAAAGAAAACTGATTGAAGACTGGCTGGCTGTTCCCGGTAATGATTTACTTTTTTTTGAATGGCTAAACGAATGGGAAAGCAAGCACCCTCAGTACGTACCCAATACTGAACAGGCGCTGGCGCATTTTAAGAGACTGCTGGAAGATCAGCCTGCAGGAACAGCGACGGCGTCAATTCTTAGAGGGGCTCCTAAAGGACGTCCCAGGCTTCCGTGGAAGAGCTGGGTTCAGGCGGCTTCCATCGTGCTGGTGCTCGGGCTTACCGGCTTTTTTTTTCAGCGTAGCATCTTTTACAAGTGTTTTCAAACGGGAAATGCCAGTACCAGGGCTGTTCAACTTGAAGACGGCACGCTGGTGACTTTAAACTCCAATTCAAATCTCTTCGTGCCGCGCTTGGGTTTTGGGAAATCCCATCGGCAGGTGCTTTTGGAGGGAGAGGCTGAATTCGTCGTTACACATACGGACGACCATAAGCGGTTTATTGTTAAGACTGATGATGATTTTGAGGTAGAGGTATTAGGGACTGAGTTTGTGATGTTTGCCCGTCAGCGCGGCAAAAAGGTAACGCTCAGGGAAGGCGCCGTAAAAGTGCACTACCAGGACGGTAAACGGCTTTCGCTAAATCCGGGTGAGATGATCCGCCTGGATGCCCCGAACGGCAAACCGCAGTTGCTGAAGGTAAGCGATCCTAAAGTACAAAGCGCCTGGAAAAACCATCAGTTTTATTTCGATGATACCCCCCTCCCGGAGGTTGCAGAAGTGATCCGGGATCATTTTGGGGTAAAAGTCATTCTCGCAGACAGCAATTTACGGCAGCGGCGGCTTTCGGGTTATTTTAAGGCGGTGACCCCACAGGAAATCGGCCAGACCATATCCACCCTTCTCAATATAGAAATCGAGCAAACCGATCGGGAGCTTATCATCCATAATCAATCGTCAAGCAAGTATGAATAATCATTCCTTAAAAATCGGGCTTATACTGGCGTTGTTTTTGTGCCAGATCGGCTTGTCGGGTAGCGCACAGATGTTAGCTTTCACCCAGAGCAGGCACAAGCAGGTATCAGAAGAAAAGACAAGTCAAAAACAACTTAAAGACGTTTTAAATGAGCTTAGCCGGGAATATAAAGTCAGTATTCTGTTTGAAGAAGCAGTAGTACAGGGTATTGTCTTAGAGGCCGGAATAGCGAAACGTTCGAGCCGGAAGCTTGAAAAGCAATTGGAGGACTTATTAATGCCGTATGGGCTGCTTTACAGCAGGATAGGGGAATCACAATATGTTGTATTTGCGGCCAGACCGGGGCGTGCCAGGTCAGATAAAAGGAGCAGAAATTCTTCAGAAACACCGCTTCCCATCCTTTTAAATATCGAAAAGGAAGTGCAAATGCCTGCTACGCAGCCAAAGTTTGAATCCAAAACATCAATAACAATCCCGGTGGATATTTTGGTTTCAGGCAAAGTCGTGGATGAAAAAGGTGAAGCGTTACTGGGCGTAAGTATTTTGCTGAA
Organism: Spirosomataceae bacterium; assembly: GCA_037191015.1. Taxonomy (GTDB): domain Bacteria; phylum Bacteroidota; class Bacteroidia; order Cytophagales; family Spirosomataceae; genus Ravibacter. Next base: position 385,418 of record JBBCKD010000031.1, on the reverse strand, counting down.
AGGAAGTCAGTTGGGAACAATAACAGGAGTTGACGGGACCTTCTCCATCCAGGTTCCCGGCGAAAACTCTGTTCTCGTTTTTTCTTTCGTGGGATATAAAACGCAGGAGGTAACGGTGGGAAATAGATCAAGTATAACAATAAATCTGCTGGTAGACGAAAAGTCTTTGGAAGAGGTGGTCGTAGTAGGGTACGGAACACAACGCAAGGCTAACATGACCGGGGCTGTTTCTACGGTAGACTTTGAAAACGAGGCGCTTTCTTCCCGTGCGGTGACCAATGTTTCCACGATGCTGGCAGGTATGTCATCGGGAATAAGGGTCCAGCAGCAAAACGGCCTTCCCAGCGACAACAACAATTCTTCCCTCAGCGTGCGGGGTATCGGTTCTCTGAATGCCAGTTCAGCGCCTTTGATAGTGATCGACGGGCAGGTAGCGGATATCAATTCCGTCAGCCCCAATGATGTGGCCTCGGTAACCGTTTTGAAAGATGCAGCCTCTGCCGCGATATACGGTTCCAGGGCATCTAACGGCGTCATTCTGATTACGACGAAAACCGGCAAGGATACCCAGGGGAAAGTTACGTTCAACTACAACAATTTTATCGGGAGAAAAACACCGGCCCAGGTAGCAAACCTCGTCGATAACTCACCCGATTACATGTTGCTGGTCAATATGATGATGCGCAATTCAGGCCTGGCAGAGAGGTACCCCCAGTCCTATATCGACGAATGGCGGGAAGGGGCCAAAACAGACCCTATCTATTATCCGAACACCAACTGGCTCAATGCCATCATCAAAAGGAATAAGGTTGCCAACCACAATTTTTCTGCCCGCGGCGGAAATGAAAAAATCAATTTCTATACATCGGTAGACTACTTCAAAGATGACGGTCTGGTCCCTAACACCGGTTTCCGTCGTCTTAATTTCAGGAACAACCTTTCCTATAAAGTAAATAAATGGCTCAAGCTGGGAAATAACCTTACCTTGATTTCAAGCAAGGCAGAGCCGGCAAGCGTCGACGACGGTTTTCTGTGGATGCGGGCAACCACGCCGGCCGTCGTGCCCAAACATCCGGACGGGCGGTACGGCTCCGGACAATTGCTGGACGGGGAAGGAGGGAATAACAATGGCATAATGGGCCTTGAAAACCAACGGGGACAGACCAAAGGCACACAGATACAGGGCAAAGTCTTTGCTGTGCTTACGCCGCTCGAAGGCCTGTCTGTGACCGGAAGCTATTTCTCTGATTTTAAACTGACCGACCAATGGGAAGGACAGATTGCCTCAGATCAGTGGAACTTTCAGGACAATCAGATAGGGATCAACCGCACTAACGGAGCCCGTTTCAATTTAACCAACAGGCTGGTGAGAAACCACCGGCAAATTTATGACCTGTATGCTGATTACGCCAAAACGTTGGGACACCATTCCTTGCAGGCTTTGGTTGGTTTCAACCAGGAGCACTACCTGACAAAAAATGTGGTCGCGTCCCGCAGCGATCTGCTCAGCTACGACACTCCGGTACTTGACGCTGCCGCCAATGATCCGCAAAGCTCGGGAGGAGGCAACGACTTCAGCATGCGCTCATTTTTCGGGCGGCTGGCCTATAACTATAAAGGGAAATACCTGCTGGAAACCAACATGCGGTATGACGGGTCCTCACGGTTTTCCCCTGACCGCCGCTGGGGCCTGTTCCCCTCCGTATCGGCCGGCTGGATGATCTCCGCAGAAGATTTCTGGGAACCCCTCAGCGGTACGGTTAACGACTTAAAGCTGCGCGCGTCCTGGGGCAAGCTCGGGAATAACGGCATTGGCAATTACGAATGGCAGTCATTTTACCGGCCGGATAACTACAGTTTCAACAACAACATTGTGCAGGGCCTGACCTATACGGCATTCGGGAATTCCGTGATCACATGGGAATCTACCGATGTGCTGAACATCGGTGCGGACATCCGGCTTTTCAATACCCTGAACCTGGATCTGAACTACTATAATAAGATGACCAACAATATCCTGGCGAACCTCCCCATCCCCCTGGTCAACGGCGGGATCGGCGCTCCCAGGGTCAATGCAGCCGAAGTCCAGAATACCGGCCTGGAAGCAGAACTCCGGTACCTGCTGAATCTGGGTAAAGTCTCCCTGAACTTCGCGGCCAATTTCGGCTACAATAAAAACAGGATCGTCAAGTATAAAGGGGATCTGATTGAAGCCCGTGGAGAAAGCCAGGCCTGGACAGAAGGGTATCCCATCGATATCTTCTGGCTCCGGGAGGTTGACCAGATCATTCAAAGCCAGTCAGTGGTAGAGGCGCTCGTCAACCAGGGCGTCACCTTTCACCCCTCCGTACCGGGGGTAGGCGATTTCCTGTATAAGAATACAAACGGGGACAATGCCATCAACGAAAACGACCGGGTATTGAAAGGTAACCCGATCCCCCTGCTGACCTACGGAGGCAAGGTCGGTGCAGCTTTTGCCGGTTTTGATTTCAATATTTTCTTCGACGGGGTAGGTAAATGGGACCGCTACCTGCGTGGAACGCTCTACGCACTGAATCACCAGGTCGGCTATCAGTGGCCGCAGGAATACCTGAATGCCTGGACAGAACAGAATCCCAGCACTACCATCCCGAAGGTGTATTTCAGCAACCCCAAAAATGACCAGGTCTCCGACTATTTTCTGCGCAGCGCCGCTTATCTGAAAATCCGGTCTATTCAATTGGGGTATGAGTTGCCTTCAAAACTGACCCGCCTGGCGCAGATCACCAAGCTCCGTGTATTTGCGAATATGGAGAATTACTTCACGTTTACCGGGTGGCCGACCATGGATCCGGAAGTAACCACGTCCAACGGAGCCGATCAGACCTACCCGCTGAGCAAGACTTTTTCGATGGGTGTGAGCCTTAGTTTTTAAACCATTACCGTGACTCAAAATGAAAAAGAAAATATACCTGTTCCTGTTTTTGATCCTGATGCTGCAGACAAGCTGCAACGACGGATTTTTAGATACGACGCCGTATGACGGGCTCTCCTCCTCGCTCATTTTCAATTCGGATGCGAATGCGCTGATGGCGATGAATGGCGCTTACCGCACACTCGCAAAAGTGTCTTTTGAAGCGGAATTTTACAATTACGTGACCAATATAGGACCGGAGGGTTTTGATTTCGCCCGCCCGCCGTGGGGAATGAGCCATTCACAGGGTCTGGCCACTGCCCGTGACGCCCAGATAGTCAATAACTACCGGAGATTTTACCGTCCTGTTATTTATGCAAACGATATTATCGCCGGACTGGAAAATAATGAAAACGTATCGGCAGGGCTCCGGGATCGAATGATCGGCGAATCAAAATTCATCAGGGCCATTTGTTATTTCTACCTTAAAAATATGTTCGGCGCGGTCGTGCTTCTGGATAAACCTACCCCGGTCACAGAAACGTATTTGCCGCGAACCAGCGAAAGCGAAATAACCGATTTCATTATCAGTGACCTTCAGGATGCAATCCAGCGCCTTCCTGTTTCGTATTCCTCGTCTTCCGATATCGGAAGAATTACGAAAGGAGCCGCCATTGCCATGCTGGGCAAAACTTATCTCTTTGATAAGAAATGGGATCTGGCCGCAGCAGAGTTCGCGAAACTTCTCCAGGCCCCCTTTACCTATGCGCTGGTGGCCGATTATGGCGACAATTTTAAAACGACTACCAAAAACAATTCAGAGTCGGTGTTCGAGCTCCAGTACGTGCAGCAGGAAGGGATGGGAAGCTCCTTCGACCGGTGGTACGGCAATCGTTCCGTCCAGATGAACGGCGGAGACAGGGCCGCCATGCCCGCCCATTTGCTCCATATTTTTACGAACAAGGACGGGAGCCCGGTCAACACCTCGACCATGCCTGAGCGGGCGGATTTTTCAAATGATGTCACGCACGGGGCAGCATTAACAGCATGGTATGAGGAAGCCTATGTAAATGCGGATTTGCGGCTCCACAAGAGCGTCATTATGCCGGGTTCTACCTTTGTAGGAGCAGGCAATATCACCTATAAGCTTTATTTTCCTTATGCTCCCTATGCAAGCGCTTCCCCTCCTGCAATTAACAGCACAAACAATGCCGATGCCAAAGTTCTGATACGAAAATTCCTGACCACGGGCGATGAGCATAACCTTTTCCGGGAGGATTCCCAGATGAACTACCCGCTGATCCGTTTTGCCGACGTGCTGCTGATGTTTGCCGAAGCGGAGAACGAGCTGAACGGTCCTGTTGCCTCTGTATATACAACAATTGACCAGATACGGGCAAGAGCGGGGGTTGTCGGCCTGCCTGCAGGATTATCCAAGGACGAAATGAGAAGGCACATCTGGCTGGAACGTTATAAGGAATTACTGTTCGAAGGGCACCTCTACTTCGACCTCAAGCGGTGGCGGACAGCACACACGGATGACCCCATTTTCGGGTTGAACCATGATGTGATGGATTATAGATTCCTGAAGATTTTCTATACGAAGAAATTTACGGAAAGAGATTACCTCTGGCCCATTCCGGCCGCGGAAATCGACCTGAACCCGCAAATTGAACAAAATCCCGGATGGCAGTAAAACAGAGCACAATGCAACCGGGCCTGGCCTCCGGGCGTTACGGGAGTCTCGCCCGGTTGCACATCTGAGACAAGTTCATTTCCGCTGCAATATGCTTAACCGCAGACGGAAACAAATACATGGCAAACAATGAAACGGATTACATACCTGATCCTGCTGGCCTGCTTTAGCCTGCATTACAGACCTTACGCTCAAAATCCTTCCAGACCGAATATCATCGTGATCCTGGCCGACGACCTGGGCTACGGAGACCTGAGCTGTTACGGCAGCCGGTTGGTCCGGACCCCTCATATCGACCGGCTTGCAACCGATGGAATCCGCTGTACAGACGGGTATGCGGCAGCGGCTACGTGCGCTCCCAGCCGCCTGGGGCTGATGGCGGGATTATACCAGCAGCGCATGGGCGCTTACAGCAACTCCACAAGTCCCAGGGCCAGGATTCCGGAAAGCCATTTGCTGATGCCGCAAATGCTGCGTGCCGCAGGATACCGCACCGCACACATAGGTAAATGGCATATCAACCGGCCGCTCAGATCTGTTTTTGATGAAGTATACAATGAGATAAACGGCGCTGCCGATTATTTCCCCGGACCGGAAGGGAAGTTGACAGGAAAGCTGTATCAACCCATGCAGCATGGCTGGAGTGCGGAGAAGGGTACGCCCTACATGACAGATGCGCATGGCGATGCAGCGGTCCGCTTTATAAAATCACAGGCCGGCAGGCAGGAACCTTTCTTTCTCTACCTGGCCTTTAACGCACCTCATTCTCCCTGGCAGGCCCCTGTCGAACTGAAAGAGCAATTCGGCCATATCAGTCCAGAGGTAATGGGTTTGTATGCGGCCATGGTACACTCACTGGATCAGAATGTGGGGAAAGTGCTGCAGCAACTGGATGAATCAGGTATGACCTCGAATACGTTTGTCGTATTTATCAGCGATAATGGTCCGGAATGGGGGCGGAATTATCATGCCTTCAACTGGCCCGCTGAGTGGGATAGTACCATCGTAGGCTCTGCAGGGCCTTTATCCGGTAGAAAAGCGCAGTTCGAGGAAGGCGGGATCAGGGTGCCGTTTATTCTAAGATGGCCTGCGGCACTTCAGGCAGGAGTCACTTACAAAAATCCCGTCAGCACGCTTGACCTGTATGAAACTTTCAGAAACCTGGCAAACGGACCTCGGGCCCAAACCGACGGTGCAGACCTGATGCCGTACCTCACCGGCAAGAAAAAAGCGGCTCCTCACGAATTCCTTTTCTGGCAGGGAGGAGCAACAGCGCCTGTTTACGCAAGAAACGGGGCCTGGAAGCTTGTCGCGCCTGTTCAATCAGGCATGCCCCAACTCTATAATCTGGACCGGGATATTGCCGAAAAGCGGGACATCAGCAGCGAAAATCCCGGAAAAGTAGCGGAAATACTTCTCCAGGTTGAAAGCTGGAAAAAAGACATTAAGGCATCACAGCAATGACCATATATAACATAAAAAAGTCTTTGATTACGCTGGGTTTGGCATTTGCTTCTATCTTGTTTCATGAAACTTACGCCCAGATAAAGCCGATATACAACGTTCTATTGGTTGTCGTTGACGACATGAATGACTGGGTCGGACCGTTTGGCGGTTACGAGGGAATTAAAACGCCGAATATCGATAAACTGGCCCAAAAGGGTGTTGTGTTTAAAAGAGCTTACTGCGCAGCCCCGGCCTGTAACCCCTCGCGCACGAGCCTGCTCACGGGCATCCGCCCATCCACTTCCGGTGTTTATCAGAATAACCAGCCCTGGCGGCCGGTTTTGCCGGATGCGGTGACGTTGCCGCAGTATTTTAAAGCGAATGGCTATGAAGTAAAAGGTGCGGGAAAAATTTTTCATCTTCCCTTTAATGACAGTACATCATGGCCCGTTTACTTCGACGTACCCGATTCGCCGAAACCGCCTGAAGCTCCGGTGAATGGATTCTCGAATTTTGACTGGAGCCCTGTTGACGTGAAGGATGAGGATATGGGTGATTATGAAGTAGTAAGCCAGGGGATCAGTTATTTCCGGCAAAAACATGATAAGCCTTTTTTTCTCGCAATTGGTCTTACTCGACCACATTTGCCCTGGTATGTACCTCAGAAATATTATGACCAGTATCCTTTATCATCCGTCAAATTGCCGGAAATCATTGCAAACGACCTCGCAGACGTGCCGACGGCCGGAGTAAAGATCGCCAATCCGCAGGGTGACCATAAGTTCATCACTGAAAATAACCAGTGGGAAAAAGCAATACAGGGTTACCTGGCCAGTATAACTTTTGCCGACGCGCAGCTCGGCCGCTTGCTCGACGCGCTGGAAAAAAGTGATTACGCCGATAATACGATCATTGTTTTCCTCAGCGATCATGGCTGGCACCTTGGGGAAAAAGAACATTGGCGCAAATTTGCTCTTTGGGAGGAAGCTTCCCGCGTACCTCTTATCGTATATGCTCCTGGTATTTCAAAAGAAAATTCAGTCTCTGAACGCACTGTAAATCTCCTTGATATTTACCCCACTCTGGTCGGATTGTGCGGCTTACCTGCAAAAAAAGACCTGGAAGGGAACAATATCGTTCCGCTGATTAAAAACCCTTCCTCCCCCTGGGAGTTCCCATCCATAACCACACATGGATTTGAAAACCACGCAGTGCGCTCTGAAAGATGGCGGTATATACGTTATCATGACGGTTCCGAAGAATTATATGATCACGACAACGACCCGAACGAGTTCAAAAACCTGGCGAATGACAAAAAATATGCAGCAGAAAAGCTCAAGCTGAAAAAATCACTGCCATTGATCAATACAACGTATGACGCTGCCGTGAAAAAGGCAAACGATAATTGAAAAGTACGAATTTATCAGGTAAACTGTTTATGAAAAAGCCGCCCCAATCACGTCTTCTTTACTTGTTTCTTGTTTTGAGCCCAGTGTTACTCGCTCTGAAAAGTGACAATCCCACCGTCTTCTTAATCGGCGATAGTATATCTATTCAATATGGCCCTTATCTGACACGATATACGGAAGATATCGTGCAACTCAGCCGAAAGGAGGATGATGGCAATGCCCTTAAAAATCTTGACATACCCACGGGAGCAAACGGCGGTGATTCCCGCATGGTGCTGGAATACCTCAGGAACAGACTGAAGGATCCCGGTTTTCGCCCGGATTACCTCATGTTTAATTGCGGACTCCACGACATCAAACGCCGCAGCTCAGATTTAGAGAAAAAGCAGGTAACCGAGACCGAATACAGGAAAAACCTGTCTGCCATTATCCTGCTTTTGAAAGGCAAAGAGATAAAACCCATCTGGATTACCAGTACCGCTGTCGTTGATACGATCCATAACAGCCGCTCCCGTAGCTTCAAAAGATATGCGGAAGACCTTGTAAACTACAACAAAATAGCAAACCAGGTTTGCAGTGAAAGCAATATCCCGGTGATTGACCTTTATGGCTTTACACAGCGGCTGGGTATAGAACAGTTTGCGGATCATGTTCATTATAAAGAACCTGCACGCGCCCTTCAGGCTGCATTTATAGCCGGCCAGCTTTCGCAGGTAATTAAAAATTATTCGTCAGAATAGTATTGCGCTATCTGGCTTTTTCGGAAAAAAACAGATGACTTATAGACTGAAGCTGCCGGAATTATTCCTTCTATTTTGTTTAATCCCGACTTTTTCTGCCATTGGACAGGGTGGTAGGGGGTACAACGTGCTTTTTATTGCCGTCGACGATCTGCGCCCCGAGCTGAATTGCTATGGCGCTGCATACATGTCTACCCCGCACATTGACCGGCTTGCCGGACGAAGTGTCCTTTTTGAAAGAGCCTACTGCCAGCAGGCCGTATGCGCGCCTTCCCGGAATTCTACTCTGACCGGTCTCAGGCCTGACGCAATGGGAATCTACGATTTGAGAACATTCTTCCGTACTAAAGTCCCCGATGTGGTTACGCTGCCTCAGTATTTCAAAAAAAACGGCTACCGGGCAGAAGCCATCGGTAAAATCTATCATCCAGGCCATGGAAACAGGGACGACAGCCTGTCGTGGTCGACGCCGGCAATCCTGCATACGTCACTCCGGCGATCGTTGACAAAAGTCTCGCGCGGTGATACGACGGGCCTGGAAAGTGATTTTCCAATGCTGGATAGCAAGCTGCTGCCGTATTATCGTTCTGATGCACCTGAAGAAAATATGACGGATGCCATGATCGCCCGGTTGGCCGCGGAACGTATTAAGGCCTTGAAAGACAGCGTATTTTTCCTGGCGGTAGGCTTCATAAAACCTCATCTGCCTTTTGTAGTCCCCCGCAAGTACTGGGACATATATGATCCGGCTGCAATAAAAATTCCTGAAAGGACGTCGCCTGCCGGTATGTACGAACAGGCTTTGGCCAATTTCGGTGAATTACGGGGGTTTTACGGTATCCCGGAAAACGGCATGCTGGATGACAACACTTCCGGAAATCTGATTCAGGGCTATAGGGCCGCTGTCAGCATGACCGATGCACAGATCGGCAAACTGCTAACCGCGCTGGAAGAAAACGGGTTGGCAGAGAAAACCATCATAGTGCTATGGGGCGACCATGGCTATAAGACGGGTGAATACGGGAGCTGGTGTAAGCATAGCAATATGGAACTGGATACCAATGTGCCTTTACTAATTTCAGTGCCAGGAATGAGGCAGGGGTTTAAAACCCGCTCACTTGCCGAGCTGGTGGACATCTACCCAACCCTGTGCGACCTGGCGGGACTGAAGAAACCTGATCACCTGGAAGGGCAGAGTCTTCTTCCCATTCTTAAAAACCCGAAAGCTTCTGTCAAGAAAGCGGCTATCAGCCAGTATCCCCGCGGAAGGAGTCTCGGTTACGACGGAAAGGACGAAATTATGGGATACTCCATTCGCACCCGTGATTACCGTTATACCCGCTGGCAGAAATACGAAAACCCCTCGGAAATAGTAGCTATTGAATTGTACGACCATTCCCACGGAAAAGTAGCCTTGGAAAATCTCGCGGTAAAGTCTGAATACAAAAAAAGAGTGGCTAAAATGGATAAGCTGATGAACAGTGAATTGAGCAAATATCAATTATTAAAATCCAGGTAGTCCATGAAACAGCTAGCGGCATTGTTGCTGATCCTTTCCCTCGGCCACTATGAAACTGTAAAAGCGCAGGACCCCTTTTCCGTACTACCCTACTGGAAATACTACAAGGGACAGCCGGAAGCCTTGTATCGCCACCTGTGTGAGCATGCTTTCGACCAGCTGCAGGCACGTAAGAAAGCCATCGAAGCGCTTAAAACGCGTCAGGACTGGCAAAACCGGCAAGCGGTAGTCCGCAGAAAACTACAGGAAGCTATCGGCGCCTTCCCCGAAAAAACGCCTCTTAATCCTGTCGTTACAGGCAGGATCGAACGAAACGGCATCGTGGTGGAAAAGCTCTACTTCGAGTCGATGCCCGGCTATTACGTAACGGCCGCTTTGTTTATGCCCGCCGGCAGGCAGGAAAAGCTGCCGGCCATCGTGTTCTGCAGCGGTCACGGCGCCCCTGCATTCCGTAGCGAAAGATATCAGCAAACAGTGCTCAATTACGCAAAAAAGGGCTTTGCCGTCCTCGCTTTCGACCCTATCGGGCAAGGCGAAAGGATTCAATACACCAAATCTGAAGACAAATCCTTTCCGGGGTTCAAACCGACGCACGAGCATTCCTATCCCGGCGCGCAGTCGTTCGCGGCAGGCATTCCGCCTGCGCTTTATTTTATCTGGGATGGTATCCGGGCTATCGACTACCTGCTGACACGCCCCGACATCGACGGCACGCGTATCGGCGTCACGGGACGGTCGGGCGGCGGAACACAAAGCGCTTATATTGCTGCCATGGATCCGCGGGTACTGGCCGCTGCACCGGAATGCTACCTGACCAGCTATGATAAGCTCCTGCGCTCTGCCGGCCCTCAGGATGCCGAACAGATCCTGGACGGCATGCTTGCCAAAGGATTGGACATGGCCGACCTCGTAGAAGTCCGTGCTCCGCGCCCGGCAATGATGGTGACCACCACACGGGATATGTTCAGCATAGAAGGTGCGCGTGAACTCTTTGAGGAAGCGAAAAAGGCCTACAGCGCATTCGGCGCAGCATCCAATCTGGATAAAGTAGAAGATGATGCAGGGCATACTTCAACCCCTCAAAACCGGGAAGCAACTTACGCCTTCTTTCAACGGCACCTCCGCAATCCCGGCGCCAGCTCCGATGAAAATATCGAGCCATTCAGCGCCGAAGATCTCCGGGTAACGGCTGACGGCAGCGTATTTACTTCTCTGAACAGCGAATCGCTTTTTTCATTGACGCAAAAGCGGGCTCCGGCCGCGGGACAGACAACCACGGCCCAGGCCCTGGGCAGGCAAGTGATTTCCCTGACCGGCTACACCCCGCCGAAGCCGGGAGAGATCATTTTTTCCGGTCGGTTCCAGTATGAAGGCTACCACATGGAACGATACCTTGTAAAGGGCCCCGGCGCTTACTTTCTTCCTGTGCTATGGTTCAAACCAAAAGACAGCACCGGGCGGGTCCTTTTATACATCAGCTCGGAAGGGAAATCCGAAGCAGCTCAAAAAGGAGGATCCGCCGAAGCGTTGGTAAAGGCCGGGTATGATGTGGTGCTTCCCGACCTGAGCGGAGCGGGTGAACTGGCCCATGCATACCTGCCGGGAGGAGATTCTTATATAGACAGTACTTCTTTAAACCTTTGGTTTGCAGGTATTCTGACAGGGAAAAGCCTTGTTGCCGTTCGGATGGAAGAAATCCGGCTCCTTGTCGATTTTATAAAAAAGACAGCCGGCGTGGAAAAAATCACGGCCGTCGGTTCCGGCCCCTTTACTTCCGACCTCCTTCATGCTACGCTTATTGTCCCTGACATACAGCAGATAGCCCTTCTCAACGGGCTGGTTTCTTATCGTTCCCTTCTTGAGCACAAATGGTATCGCGTACCTTTTATTCCCTCAGTGGTTCATGGTGCTATAGCTGCCTACGACCTGCCTGCTCTTATAAGGGCGGTGGTGCCCAGAAGGGTTTTATTGCTGAATCCGGTGGATGCAGCAAACCGGCCGGTTGCACAACCCCAATTGGAAGTGCTGTATAAAGATATTATCTCTGCACAATCCGGAAGCAAAAGCTTTAAATGGGACTATGCATTACAGGATGCAGACAGCCGGCTGCTGGAATGGCTGCAGCAATATTTATAGCCATAAGCCTTTTACAGAATTTAAATAGAATACCTATGAGACTATGTTTTTTGCTGGCTTTCCTGATCACACATACGATGACAGCCAGGACTTCCGAAGGTTTGAAGAGGCAGCCCAATATTGTCCTGATCGTGGGCGACGACCATGACCGGAGCGCTTTGGGTTGTTATGGCAATTCTCAGGTTAAAACACCCCATCTTGATAACCTGGCATCGGAGGGAATACGCTTTACCAGGGCCTATGCCACTACGGCCAGCTGCAGCCCGAGCCGCTCGGTACTGCTCTCCGGACGCCATAACCACAACAACGGGATGTATGGGCTCGCGCATGCCAATCATCATTTTTATTCATTTGAAAACATGCAAACGCTGCCCGGCCTCCTCAGGGACGCGGGCTACCGCACCGGCCGGATAGGGAAATTCCACCTGGTTCCTGTTTCCTCGTATCCTTTTGACGAGGAGCTGGGCGAAAACGGGTCAAACCCGGTGCGCATGGCGGACCAATGTGACCAATTCCTTGAAAACAACAAAGAGCGCCCCTTTTTTCTATATTTCTGCCCCACTGATCCGCACCGTACCAATGCGCGGAAAGATCTTCCCTATGAGCCGGATGCTCATGGCAACCGGAAAGCAGGCCATGAAGGTGTCCGGGAAACCTACTATGGCGCCGACTCTCTGAAAGTGCCTTATTTCCTCCCGGATTCACCGGAAAGCAGGGCAGAACTGGCACAATACTATCAATCCGTTTCCCGCCTCGATCAGGGCGTCGGACGGCTGTCGGAGCTCCTCAAAAAGAAAGGGCTTTGGGAGAATACGATCGTCATCTACCTGTCGGACAACGGGATGCCGGTACCGGGGGCTAAAACCACCCATTACGAGCCGGGAGTCCGGCTGCCGCTGATTGTCAGAAACCCGTTTGCCGGCAAAAAAGGCTTCGCCTGTGACGAACTCGTTTCGTGGCTGGATATCGCACCCACCTTGCTTGACCTGGCAGGCGCAGCCTTGCCCGAAGCTACCAGGCAGCAGGGGCCTGGCCCTACCTCCCACCTGCACGGAAAATCCTGGAAGGCGGTTTTCGACGAGCCGGGTTCTTTCCGCTCGGACACCCTGTTTTTGTCTCATTCCTTTCATGGGGTAACGCAATATTATCCTATGCGCACCATCGTGACGCACCGGTATAAGCTGATCTGGAACATTGCTCATCCCCTGCCTTTCCCGTATGCTTCCGACCTTCAGAACTCGGCAACATGGCGGGCATTCCTGAAATCAGGCGCTTCCATATACGGTAAACGGTCTGTCAAAGCCTACCAGCAGCGTCCTCCTTTTGAATTGTACGATCTTGAAGAAGACCCTTATGAGCTGGTCAACAAAGCTTACGATCCTGCATTTGAGGCCATACGCAACAAGCTTCAATCCTCCCTGAAATATTTCCAGAAACAGACAGGTGATCCGTGGATCAATAAATGGTCGTATGAATAGAAGAAATATAACTGCCCTTAATGACGATCCGGCATGCTCAGACGATCGGTAATCAACCCATCATCATATCAATCTTATACAAATGAAAAAGTGGTCTTTGATTCTGCTTCTGACTTCGGTATCTGCAGGAGGATATACACAGAATCCGTCGTTACCAAACATTGTCTTTATTCTGGCCGACGATCTCGGCTGGAGCGATCTCAGCTGTTACGGGAACCCGTTTAATCAAACCCCGCATCTTGATAAACTGGCGAAGGCGGGAGTTCGTTTTACACAGGCTTACGCCGCCTGCCCCGTTTGCTCGCCTACCCGCGCCTCTATTATGACAGGCAAACACCCGGCCCGCCTGCATCTGACCAACTTTATCGCCGGCGCCAGGGTCGATACCGCCTCGCCGGTCATCCCGCCGAAGTGGTCGCCGCAACTCGAGGCAGAAGAGATCACACTGGCGGAGCTTCTTCAAAGCAAGGGATACAAAACGGGGATGGTCGGCAAATGGCATCTCCACTCGAAGGAGCCCGGTAAACTCAGGACGCAGGGACCCTGGGCCCAGGGGTTTGAGTTTAGCCGCATGATCGGCAAAAACGGGCTGGATTATTATAACTATTCCATCCTGGGAGATTCACCCCTACAGACCGACTACGAGGATACCGGCACTGTTTACCTGACCGATAAACTAACCGATTACGGCGTGGAGTTTATAAGGCAAAATACCAGCAAGCCCTTCTTTCTGTACCTCGCATACTCTGCCCCGCACATTATGCTGATCCCCAGAGCCGATAAACTGGGTAAATACATGCGTAAGTATGAGGCGTTCAGCGAAAAGTATAATCCGAATTATGCCGCCATACTGGAAAGCCTGGATGACGGCGTGGGGAGAATCATGGAAACCCTCGCCGGACAAGGGCTCCTGGAGAATACGCTTGTTATATTTACTTCAGATAACGGCGGGTTAGGGATGTCGGAATTAGGCCCCGCACCTACCAGCAATGAGCCGCTCCGAAAATGGAAAGGCCACGTATACGAAGGAGGAACACGGGTGTCGGCAATTGTCAGCTGGCCCGGGAAGATCCCGCAGGATGTGGTTTCGGATACCTATTTCAGCTCGATTGATTATCTGCCTACCTTGTGTGAAATGATAGGCATTTCGTCTCTGCCGGCCGGTCTGGACGGAGAAAGCCAGTGGTCGCTGTTCCGGTATCCGGAGAAAACGCCTCCCTCACAGAGACCCCTATTCTGGCACTATCCCCATTTTTCAAATCAGATGGGCCGCCCTGCGGGGGCTGTCCGTGCGGGGGATTATAAACTGGTTGAGCTCTTCGAAACCGGCAGGCTGGAGCTTTATAATTTAAGGGAGGATATTTCCGAAACAAAAGACCTGTCGGCGCAGCTCCCGGAAAAAACCCGGCAGCTGCATCAATTACTGGCAGACTGGCGCAGACAGGTACAGGCGCAAATGCCTTTGCCCAATCCACGATACCACGGGGATACCAGTAAAAGGCGTAAACCGTAACAGACCCCGTGCCCGGGTTCAAAGTATGTCGATATCCTGAGCGAAGACAGCGCCGGACAGACGCTTGTTGATGCGATAATTTTCAAAAAAGTAGCCGACTAACCAGGCTTTATGTACAGCCCTTATAAACTCCAATTTTATGAACAGATATTATTTCGGCACGCTTTTTCTCTTGCTGATCCTTTTTTGTCCGGGAGGAACAGCCTCCGCCCAAACGAACGATTATCCGCTTACCAGCCGGTATTCCAGGGGGTTTGTGAAAAAAGCCGTAAAATGGGATAACAGCTGGATCAGGTACCCTGCATACAATGACCGCAACGCCTGGAACAACATTCCCGAAGAATCAAAAAAAAGCATCATTCGCCAGGGAGAGAGGTACCTGCGTTTCGATTGGCCCGATATCAAAGCTACCGATTACCTCTTGTTCACCAGGACAGGTGAAAGAGTAAAAGCCGACACCCTCAACAGGCTTCGCGATAGCGCCCTCAACGCCCTGATGATGGCCGAGCTCGCCGAAGGAAAGGGACGCTTCATGGATGACCTCATCAACGGTGTGTTTTCCACCTGCCAGACTACCTACTGGGGATCCCCCGCTCATTTCTATCTCTACGGCTACGAAGGAGGCCTGGACAACCCCACCACCATTCTGCCCGACATCCAAAACCCCGTCATCGATATCTTCGCAAGCAACACCGCTTCCACCCTGGCATGGATATATCATTTCATGCACCAGGAATTCGACAAAATAAGTCCCGTCATAGCCCAAAGGATCAGGCATGAGATCAACACCAAAATACTGCAGCCCTATTACCAGAGAAACGACTTCTGGTGGATGTACGGATGGAACGGGGACGGAAGGGTCAACAACTGGAACCTGTGGTGCAATCTGAACCTGATGAATGTCATCCTGCTCATGGAAGAAGACCCGGCCAGGAAGCTCGACGCATTCTACAAAAACCTCTCTTCCGTAGACGTGTTCATCAACAATTACCCGCCCGATGGCTCCTGCAGCGAAGGACCCAGCTATTGGGGCGCTGCCGTGGGAAGGCTCTTCAATTACCTCGACCTGCTTCACCTTATTTCCGACGGGAAAATCGATATCTTCAAAAACGAAAAAATCAGGGACATGGGCCGCTACATTTACCGTGTCTACATCAGTAACGGGATGTATTACACCAATTACGCCGACGCCCCTGCCCGGATCAGCCAGGGCCCTGAGCGGATTTTTAGGATCGGCCAGCTCATACAGGATCCCGTCATGCAATCTTTCGGCGCTTTCCTGAAAAACAGGACAGACACGGATAACCGCGGTAGAAGAGCCGGTACATCCCTTGAAAGCCTGTTCAGCCCCCCGGATTGGGATAATATAAAACCCGCCGAACCGCTCATCCCTGAATACTTCTTCCCCGACTGGGACATGGCCTTTGCACGGGACAAACAGGGTACAAACCAGGGTTTCTATTTCTCGGCCAAAGGAGGAAACAACGCCGAGCAGCATAACCACAACGATGTCGGTTCCTTTATGCTCTATTACAACGGACAACCCGTATTCCTGGACGTCGGCGTGGGAAACTATACCAGGGAAACATTCGGGAAAGGACGCTACAGCATCTGGACCATGCAGTCCAATTACCACAACCTTCCCGTCATCAACGGGATCGGCCAGAAAAACGGCGGCAATTTCAAAGCCACTCACTCAAAATACACCGCATCCGCCGCTAAAGTCTCTTTCTCCACCGATATCTCAAAGGCATATCCGCAGGAAGCAATGGTGGATTCCTGGACCAGGAATTATACCCTTGAACGCGGAAAAAGATTCCTCATCGAGGATCAGTACAAACTCGTCAAAAATAACGGAGGGAACACCCTGAATTTTATGACAACCCTGCCCTGCACCATCCTCAAGCCCGGAATTGCCAGGCTGCAGGGTGACGGCTTCGTGCTGCACCTCAAATACGATCCCCAACTGGTGAAACCATCCATCGAAAACATAGAAGTTAACGATTCAAAGCTCAAAGACGGGATAGGTGACAAGGTCTCAAGGATCGTATTCCAGATTCAGGGAAGTAAACCAGAGGGGAACAGCATTTTTGAAGTCGTGGAGGTGAAGTGAGCGGAGAAAATCAATTTACATTATTCTGCTTCGAAAAAGATCCGCACGGGATGAAAAACCTCATCCATAGCCAGACACGCTTCCTGTTACCGGTGCTTTTGGGCGTATTGACTAGGTGTCAGGTTGGTAAGCGCCTTAAATTGAAGATGGAAATTCGAGAGATTGTTGAAACCACTCGAAAAACCTATCTCGGTAATCGACGACCGGCGTTCCATCAGGAGTTTACAGGCATAGCCAACCCGTACTTCATTCAGAAAACGGATGAACGATTTGCGGGTACAGGTCTTAAAGTACCTGCAAAAAGCAGAAGGCGACATGTTGATCAGCATCGCTACATCGGCAAGAGAAATATCCTCCTGAAAATGATTCATCACGTATGCAAAAACCCGTTCGATACGTTTATCGCCGGAATTTCCGATGTCCAAATGATAGCCCGGGCTTGCGAGCAATGTCTCCTCCGTACTCAATTCGCTTCCGAACAGGCCCAGCAATGAAAGCAGGGCTACCATTTGATCGAATCCGTTTAATTCGAGAAGCTGCTGAAGCCTGGATATCACCAACGCCCTCAATGTGCCCGTAATGCGGATACCTCTGCGGGCCCGTTCGTAGAGCCCTGTTAACCGTTTGGTTTCAGGGCATTGTAAAAATTGTGCACCGGCAAAATCCTCGGTAAACTGGAGCACGATAGCTTCAGTCTGAATGCCCGTTTCTTCATAATATACCTTATCGCTGTTCCAGAAATGCGGCAGGTCGCGACCTACCAGTACAAGATCACCCTCGGTATAGGGCTGGATACTGTCACCCACAAAGCGGGTTCCCCTTCCCTGGATAATATAGGTTAGTTCCAGTTCGGCGTGGTAGTGCCAGGGAATATGAAAATACGGCAGCATATCTTTCCGGATATAGAAGGAACGTTCATTGGACTTTGGTACTGTTACGTTGATAAGCTGCATAGATCGGATGATTTATTGCTATTTATTCGACAATATTACTTACATATTGGTAATATATTTGATAAATCAGTCATTTTTTTAGTAGAATAACCACAGAGCAGGCGTCTATATTTGCTGGTGAAATCAAACAGCATGTTTCATATGACCCGACGACTACGTCCGATTATCATAACCGCCAATGAAGCGGCCAGGCTTATTCCGGACGGGGCTACCGTAGGCATCGGTGGAGCGGGAGCGGGTCATGCCGTACCTGACCGGCTCATACAGGCGCTCGGCGAATGTTTCCGGCAAACCGGCTCTCCCCGGCATTTAACGACGTTTCACCCTTGCGGCATCGGCGATAACCAGAGCCGGGGACTGAACCATCTGGCCCAGGAAGGATTGATCCGGCGTGATATCGGCGGTTTCTGGGGAAACGCTCCAGGGTTAGTTCAACTGGCCCGCGCGGGCAAAATTGAAGGTTATAATTTCCCGCAGGGCGTGCTAAGCCATTTAACCCGGGCAATGGCAAGCGGCAAACCGGGCGTACTGACCACGACTGGCTTGCATACATTTGTCGACCCGCGCCTGGAAGGGGGACGCGTAAACGCTCAAACGACTGAAGACCTGGTGGAGGTCATCAGGGTCGGCGGACAGGATTATCTTTTCTATAAAACATTGTCTATTGATGTCGCCCTGATCCGGGGTACAGCCATCGATAAAGAAGGAAACCTGACGATGGATGAGGAAGTCGGCTCGTTTTCTATGTTATCGCTTGCCCAGGCAGCGCGCCGGAAGGGGGGAATTGTGATAGCGCAGGTGAAAAGGGTGGAAGATGCCCACGCCCGACCCGGGCAGGTAAAAGTGCCTGCCGTCTGGATTGACTATGTGGTTGTGGAACCGGAGCAGACAATGACTTTTTTATCTGACTACGAACCGGCATTGATAGACCGTACGGCAACCTACGCAGAGGAAAAGCTTGAGTTATCGGGATTCAGGAAGATTATCGCCCGTCGCGCGGCTTTGGAGCTGCGACCTGGCGCATTCGTAAATCTTGGCTATGGTCTTCCGGATGGGGTACCTATCGTAGCCAGGCAGGAAGGTATTGCGGATCAGCTTAGCTTCATGATTGAACAGGGAGCAATTGCGGGCATCCCGACAACCGGTCTGAATTTTGGGGCGATGTATAACCCCATTGCCATCGTAGATGATGGTTACCAGTTCGATTTCTTCCAGGGCGGCGGGCTCGATATCGCTTTTTTAGGGTTTGCCGAGATTGACCGTTTTGGAAATGTAAATTCAAGCCGTTTCGGAAACGTGATGACTGGTTGCGGAGGCTTTATCGATATTTCGCAGAATACCGGGAAAGTGATTTTCTGCGGATCATTTGCAGCCAAATCAACAGGCGAAGGCCGTGACGGACAGCTGCATCTGGCTAACCGGGGTACTATCCGGAAGTTCGTTAACGACGTGGAGCAGATTACTTTCAACGGACGCTACGGAGCAAAATGCGGCCAGCAAGTGCTTTATGTGACCGAAAGGGCGGTATTCCGCCTGACCGCCGACGGACCCTTGCTGTCGGAACTGGCCCCCGGCGCAGATTTACATCAGGACGTGCTGGACCTGATGGAATTTCAACCACTTATAGCTACCGACCTGGGTAGGATGGACAGGCGCTGCTTTACCAGCGAACCGCTTCACCTGCGCGAACAGTTTCAGTCATTTAACCTGCAGCATCATGACTCCCCTTCTTTTAGCACACACCGCTGAAGGTGTCTGCACGCTCACGCTCAACCGGCCGGAAAAGCGGAATGCGATTAACAGAGCAATGCTAAGGCTATTGGACGAAGCCTTAGGTGCAGTGGAACATGACCCGACTGTTCAGGTCCTGGTATTGCGCGGAGCCGATAGCCAGGCATTTTCTGCAGGCGGAGATTTAAGTGAGTTTAAAAATTTACACTCCGGAGAAATTCAGGAATGGATTTTATTGGGCAACTCCGTTTTTAACCGGTTGGAAAACCTGCCGCAGCCCACTGTCGCGGTACTGGAAGGCTTTACCTTGGGCGGGGGGCTGGAATTGGCGCTCAGCTGTGATTTCCGGATAGCTACCTCGTCTGCTGTATTAGGCAGCCCGGAGCTGCACCATGGGTGGTTACCGGGTTGGGGAGGAGTAGCTCGCCTGCGGAGACTTATAGGTGAAGCCCGGGCCAAAGAAATTGTGATGCTGTCGGAACAAGTGCCTGCGGAGGAAGCCATGCGGCTGGGTTTAATCACACGTTTATGTGAGCCTGCCGGTCTTTCAGACGTGCTGACGCAGCTGGTCAATCGCCTGGTCAAAATTCCTCCACCTATGGCAGCAATCGCAAAGGCAGCTTTGCAGGAAGACGCCGGCCGGAGCCCGGGAACCCGTTTATGGTTCGATATACTATCTACACATGCCGCGCGGCAGCCTGGTATGCTGTCCCCACAATGATTGCTGCCGCGAACGACCGGCATTACCCCTGTCTTATGGCTCCCTTACAAACATCAAATGCTTCAGCCGGCAAGATGCAGGAATGGCTTACCCGCCGTTACCTCATTCCCTTCGGACTGGTTTGTTCCTTATTCCTCCTGTGGGGAATTGTCAACAAGCTCAACGGGGCTTTAATTGCTCAATTCCAGCCGGTTTTTGCCATCAGCCAGCTCCAGGCACTGCTGGTTGAAACAGCATTTTTTCTGGGGTATTTTACCCTTGCCATTCCTGCAGGCTGGGTTATTCAACGGTATGGCTATAAACGGGGGATTCTTTTCGGATTAGTGCTGTACGCGCTGGGTGCATTCCTGTTTGTGCCGGCGGCAGGCCTGCGTTCCTTTACGTTTTTCTTGGCGGCACTTTATATCATTGCCAGCGGGCTTGCTTTTCTGGAAACGGCAGCCAATCCTTACGTTACCTTGCTGGGACACCCTGAAGGTGCGGTTACCCGCATCAATTTTGCCCAGTCGTTCAACGGGCTGGGCTTGATCATAGGCCCGGTAATTGCGGCACGGTTTATTTTTTCCGGCAACGAGATTTCGGTTCAGCAACTCAACTCGCTGCCCGTTTCTGAGCAGGAGATGCTAAGGCAGCAGGCTTCTGATGCCATACAACTGCCCTATATAGGTCTTGGTATCACCGTGATATCGGTAGCAATCCTGTTGATGCTGATCCGTATGCCGGAGCCGGCTTCCGAGGGAACCACGTTTCGTCTTGACCGTGGAATCTTCCGCTACCCGCATATGGTGACGGCTGTAGTAGTCCAGTTTTTTTATGTAGGAGCTAAGGCTGCTATCTGGGGCATTATGATCAACTTCGTCACAGACATGGTACCGGGTATGAGTAAGCAGGAAGCTTCGGGAATCTATGATGTAGCTGGCGTTTCTCTGTTTTTATTAGGACGATATTTCGGTACATTTTTATTGACCAGATTCCGGGCAAACACCTTGCTGACGATCTATGGCCTGTCTGCGGCAACGCTTTGCCTGTTTATGACGCTTACAAAAGGGTACATAGCGGTTTATACGATTGTTGCCGTCAATTTCTTTATGTCTATCATGTTTCCAACCATTTTCGGCCTGGCCCTAAAAGACGTGGGGAGTTACATGAAGGTCGGGTCATCGCTTATGATAATGGCCATTGTAGGCGGGGCCATCATACCACCTCTGACCGGTTACGTGGCTGACTTGTCTACGATAAACCATGCTATGCTGGTGCCCGGCTTATGCTTTCTGTTTGTCGGGGGCTACGGCTGGCACTGGCAGCGATTATATCAAAAGGCCGGTTAGGCGCCGGCCGGGTATCCACCGGATTTTGGCACGACCATGCGAATAAACCGGACAAGTAAAATGATTTATTGCCTTATTATATGATTTTAAGATATAATATTGATAAAATATTTGATAAACAAGTCAATTTTTTAGTGGAAAAACTATAGAGCAGATAGTTATATTTACTAATGAAATCAAACAATATTTCTCATATGGTTTAACGACTACGCCCGATTATCATAACCGCCTGTAAAGCGGTCATGCCGTCCGGTCCATCCGGAATTTAACGACGTTTCATCATTCTTTCAATCTTATCTATGGCTTTCCGGCTGGAGCACCTTTCGTGCCCCTGCAAGAAGGTATTGCCTAACAAAAACGACAAAAATTATGTCAGACCAGATTTTAAAACAGAGGCTTTTCATGTATATGAAACTGGGTACAGTACAATTTTGTATTTGTGGATTACTGGCCGGGATTGGTTACGCGCACCCTTCACATCTCAGCCGGAATGAGTCGGGTGAAATACTTCTGATGTCTCTCCCGACCGATAAAATAATTACCGGTATTGTTAGGGACGAGAAAGGCGATGTTTTACCAGGTGTAAACATTCTTATAAAAGGGACCCAGCAGGGTACCATTACCGACGCTGCCGGTGGCTTCACGCTGACCATACCGGACGAAGCGGTGCTGGTGATCTCTTTTGTCGGATATCTTTCTCAGGAAGTTCCTGTGGGCAACAGGAATAGGCTCGAAATCTCGCTGAGAGAAGATGAAAAAGCCCTGGAAGAGGTGGTTGTCGTTGGATATGGTACCCAAAGGAAGGAAAACCTGACCGGCGCCGTATCTACGGTTGATTCCAAAGCCATTGAAAACCGTCCCGTAAGCAACCTCGCCAATGCATTGCAAGGTACTACACCAGGGCTGGCCGTCACCCGCACCGGTGGACAGCCGGGTAGCGAGAACATTGAGATCCAGGTACGGGGGGCTACCTCTGCCAATGGGAACGTGAATCCTTTACTACTCCTCGACGGGGTGCCGGCCCCCATCATAACGCTGCAAACGATCAATCCTAACGATATCGAAAGCATCAGTATTCTGAAAGATGCGGCGGCGGCGGCCATATACGGGGCCCAGGCAGCCGGCGGCGTCATCCTGCTGACCACCAAAAAGGGAGCATCCGGGAAAACCACTTTTGAATATTCTTCACAGGTTGGCTTCGATACGCCTTTAAATGTACCCCAAAGGTTGTCGCTGCTTGATGAAGCCCTATGGGTGAACAAGGCAAGGGCCAATGTAGGCTTAGGTCCCGGGTTTAACGAGGAAGCATTGGAATATATCCGGAATGGCGTGGAATATGTAGTAAACCCGGCGGATTCCAACCGGTATATCTACTTCAATCAGAAAGATCATATCAAAGAGATTGTCAGGAATCGCTCTTACATGCAGACCCATAACCTGACAGCCCGGGGAGGAACAGGCAGGCTGAATTACCTGGCATCGCTCGGATATTACAAAAAGCAGGGCGTATTCCGGCTCGGCCCGGATCAGCTGCAGCGCTATAATGCCCGGTTCAATGTAAACGCCCAGCTTACCAGCAAATTATCGCTCGATACACGGATCAACTATACGCTGGAAAAGCAGGAAGCCCCTCAGGGCAATACCAATGGCAATGGAGGCGGGTTGCTTTACCAGGTTTACAGGCTCCGTATGAGGTGGCCGCTCTACACCCCCGAAGGCCGGCTGAACGGAGACGGAGGCTCTTCGGCTAACAACACCTATGCCCAGCTGAAAGAAGGAGGATACAACAACCGTGACCGCAATTACTTTGACGGGGTTTTCACACTGAAGCTGGCCGATCTTGTGAAAGGCCTTCAGCTACGTGCCATATATGGCGTGCAGTACCGTCTCCAGGACCGGGAACGTTTCGCGAGGACGGTAGAGCTCTGGCATCGTTACACCCCGGCTTTTTACCTTAACAATCCCAATGTATTCGAAGTCACCCGCGCGCACAATATCAACAACAACGTGCAGCTACTGGCAAATTATGACTTCAGGATAGGGAACAGTCACAATTTCCATTTACTGGGCGGATACCAATGGGAAGACGGCCGGTTCTCCAGCGTGTTCACGTCGGCCAACAACCTGGTCAGCAACGATCTTCCTTCCCTGAACCTGGGCAATGACCTTACCAAAATAAACAGCCAGACCATCGAGACATTTGCTTATCAGTCTTATTTCGGACGTTTGAACTACAATTTTGCCGATAAATACCTGTTTGAAGCGACCATACGGGTAGATGAAAGTTCCAGGCTTGCCCCGGGCATGAGAAGTAAAATGTTCCCGGCTGCTTCCGTAGGCTGGAACCTCCACAGGGAGGACTGGTTTTCTGCAGGGCTTTCCTTCTTGTCTGAATTCAAGCTGCGCGGTTCATGGGGACAGTTAGGCAGCGCATTAGGTAACAACATCGGGTTTTATGATTATATAAGTATGCTTTCCCGGAATTCCGATCTTATTCTGGGAACACCGGAAAGCAGGTCTACGTACTTTTTTGAACAGACAGTTTCTTCTTCCAGCCTCACCTGGGAAACCGTGGAAACGACCAATGGCGGGCTTGATATCGGGCTGCTGAAAAACCGTTTGCAGCTCAGTGCGGACTATTATGTAAAATATAACCGCAACATGCTGACGCCTTTGCAGCTCCCGGCCACTTTCGGCGTAGGGACTCCGAGGGTTAACAACGGAGAATTGAAGTCATGGGGATGGGAAACAGAATTAAGATACCGGGGTAGCAGAAAAGAATTCAGCTACGGTCTGGGGCTTAACGTATCGGACAACCAAAACAAGCTCGTCAGCTATGCCGGAAGGAGAGTCATCGCTGCAGGTGTCGTAGGTATTCTTGAAGGATATCCGCTGAATTCTTTGTGGGGGTATCAAACCGACGGCTACTTTCAAAACCAGACGGAAGTAACCGAATGGGCTTTTCAGGACAACCGTACCGGGCCTGGTGACGTAAAATATATCGACAGAGACGGAGACAAACGTATTACAGCCGGCAGCGGGACTCCGGAAAATCATGGGGACCTGGTATATCTCGGCACCAACCAGGCCCGCTTCCTTTTTGGATTCAATGGAAATGCCGGCTGGAAAGGCATTGACTTTTCTTTCTTTTTCCAGGGCGTCGGCAAACGGTCATTTTTCCCGGGACTGGCGACGGTCATGCCGTCAAGAGAGGCCTGGATGCAGCCGTTGGCGATACATAGCGATTACTGGACAGAAGATAATCCCAATGCGGCGTTTCCCCGCCCCTATATCGGCGGCACCCATAGTTACCTGAGTTCTGATAAGTGGACATTTAACGGCCGGTACGTCCGCCTGAAAAACATACAGGTCGGGTATTCCCTTCCCTCTCAGATAATAAAGAAAGCACATATCAGCCGGGCCAGAATCTTCTTCAGCGGACAGGATCTGTTCACGTTCTCACAGCTGGGTATCTTTAACCGTCTTGTTAATCCTGAAAACCAGAATAATGCCGGCAGCGATTACCCTTTCTTCGCCACAGCCGCCCTGGGGCTTAATCTGACTTTCTAAACCAAACGATCGCAATAAAAATGAAAAAATATAAAATATTGACAAGCCTTTGCCTCAGCTTCTGTATGCTGGGGTGTGATGTAGACCGTTTCCCTGAAGATGCCCTCAGCGACCAGTCATTCTGGAAAAGTGAGAACGACCTGCGGGCAGCAGCCAATTACCTATATACATTGCTCCCGGGCATGCCCGTTACCAACGACGTCTGGTCGGATGACGCCTTCGCTACGGTATCCAATCCTGTCAGCGACGGCTCCCGCCTCGTACCCGCCACTGACGCCAGCTATAACGGGCCTTACAGGTTGATCCGCGCCTCCAACAACCTGATTGAAAAGGCTCCTTTGGGGCTGACCAACGGTGTGGGGCAGGATCGTGTCAACGCATATATTGCCGAAGGGTTGTTCTTTAGAGCATTTGCCTATTTCGACCTTTTGCAGAAATATGGAAGCGTTCCGCTGATACGCAAGACACTTGCTGAAAATGCACCTGAGCTATTTGCTCCCGCAACCCCAAGAGAAGAGGTCATTGAGGCAATTTACGCTGACCTGGATGAAGCGATCGCCTATCTTCCCACGCCGACAGCACTCGGTAATGCCGGGTACGGCAGGATCTCAAAGACAGCCGCCCTGGCACTGAAAGCGCGGGCCGCACTCTTCGAAGGAACCCGTTCGAAATTTCATGGATACGGCACCCCTGCCCGACATCTTAACCTGGCGTTGGAAGCGGCTACATCGGTAATGGACAGCAGGGAGCATAGTCTGTTTTCCAGCTACTCCAACCTGTTTCAGCTACCCGGAGAGGGGCGGCAGAACCGTGAGAATATTTTAGTGAAGCAATACGGAGTAAGTCATACCGAATCGGTTCTGAATCACAACGCATCGAGGATCTACTCGACAGGACAGTCAAACCCGACAAAGGCGCTGATCGACTCTTATCTTATGCTCGACGGGCTGCCGATCGAAAAATCTCCGCTCTACGCACCTCCTGCTACCACAGTAGAGGTTTTTACCAACAGAGATTTGCGTTTATCAGAAACTGTGGCAAAAAGGGGAGACCCCTGGACCAGTGACCAGCCCGTTTATAATGTGGCCTTCCTGAATTCACACCGTACCGGGTTTTCTATGCGGAAGTACATGAACTATCAGGATTACCAGCTTCAGCGAAGTTATATAGACTTACCCATGATCAGGTATGCCGAAATATTGCTGATTTATGCGGAGGCCAAATTTGAGCTTACAGAAACCATCGCCGACGAATCCCTGGATATTTCAATCAACCTGTTAAGAAAGCGGGGAGGAATCACGCCTTTGAGCAATGCTTTCACAGCGGCACACGGGTTGGATATGCGCGAGGAAATCCGTCGTGAAAGGCGGGTAGAGCTTGCTATGGAAGGATATCGCTACTGGGACCTGATTCGCTGGAAAACCGCTGAGACCGAACTTCCAAAGCCGGTTCTGGGCAATTACTACTTTGAAAATGAATTCGGAACGCAGGTAAAGCCATTGCTGACCGCAGATAACTACATTCTGGTTCAGGATGCACGTTTCCGGAGCTTTAATCCCCAAAGAGATTACCTCTGGCCATTTCCTACCAATGAACTTGCGCTTAATCCAGGATTGCAGCAGAATCCCAACTGGTTCTGACTCCGGCAACCTGGCACACCCTACCAAAGCAAATCCTTATGCATTATTATCATTACTATATCTCAGATGGCGCTTTGGCCTTACCTGAATCAGGGAAAGCCAAAGCCCGGGTACTATTAATCTGCATTTGCTTCCTTATATCCCCTTTCGGGAATATCATCGCTCAAAACCGCAACCTGCTCCAAAAATTCGCCTCTTCCGACCAGTTGGAAAAACAATTGGTAAAGGATCAAAAATGGGTAACCTATCCGGATTATACCGACCGTGAAGGATGGGACAGGCTGACAGGCTCTTTGAAAGAAATGATTATCAAGGCCGGTGAGAAGGAGCTGAACTACCAATGGCAGTATATACCGCTCTCTGCTTACCTGGAATTTGAACGCAGTGGAGAACGCGGGGTATTCGATGGCCCTGGCAATACCAATATCTATGTCCTCAGCAGCCTGGTAAAAGCCGAACTGGCTGAAGGGAAAGGCCGGTTCATTGACCAGATTATCAATGGCGTGTGGTTCTTTTGCGATATGTCGAGCTGGGCCAACCCGAACGGTCTCCTGGTTACTTCTGCCACGCATCCTTCACGACCTTTTCCTGCTCCGGACGAGCAGGTGATAGACCTGGTTACCGGAGATTTGGGGGCTCTTCTTGCCTGGACGTACTATTTCCTGAAAGACCCTATGGACCGGGTACATGCGGGAATCAGCGCAAGGTTGCGAAACCAGCTCCGGCAGAGGGTACTGGATCCGTATATGAACAGGGACGACTTCTGGTGGCAGGCGCTGAATCCGGCAAAGAAGTTCGTTAACAACTGGAACACCTGGTGTAACTTCAACGTACTTTCCTGCTACCTGCTTTTAGAGCAGGACCCAAAAAAACTGGCATTGGCAGTAGAAAAAACGATGCGGTCCGTCGATAAATTTATCAATTACAACCGCGAAGACGGCGCCTGCGAAGAAGGGCCGGCTTACTGGAGCCACGGCCCCGGCAAATTGTTCGAGTATCTGACCTTATTAAGCCGTGCAACAGGCGGGAAAGTATCGGTCTTGCACGAGCCGATCGTCAGAAACCTCGGAGAGTATATCGCTCAATCATACATCGGAGATGGCTGGACGGTTAATTTTGCCGACGCATCCGCCAGGACAAACAGTTCCCCGGGTCTTATCTACCGTTACGGCAAAATGGTGGGAAGCACTTCCATGATGCAGTTCGCCGCATACCTGGCCGCCAGACAAGCGCATCTCCCGTACCAGGCCCGTACCAGGGAGCTTTTCAGCTCATTGGAAAACATGACCATCCGGCAGGAGCTGGCAAGTCTCGAACCCGCGCTCCCTGCTAATCCTTACAGCTGGTACCCGGAAACCCAGTTCTGTTACATCCGCAGCGGCGATTACTTCCTCGCCGCCAAAGGAGGGCATAACGGCGAAAGCCATAACCACAATGACATAGGGTCTTTTATACTCTTCTACAAAAAGAAACCGGTATTTATCGATGTGGGAGTAGGCACCTATACCCGCCAGACCTTCAGCAAGGACAGGTATGAAATCTGGACCATGCAGAGCGAATATCACAACGTACCGGTGATCAATGGAGCTTCCCAAAAAAATGGCGCTGTCTACAGGTCCGGAAATGCACACTTTGATGCTGGTAAAAGGATCTTTTCACTGGACATTTCCGGAGCCTATGATTCTGCCGGCGTAAACAGCTGGGACCGTTCGATCACATTGGCACCTGATGGAAGCGGGTTGGTGCTCCGCGATAATTTTGTGCTCAGCGAAGCCGGAGAAGCCAACCTCCTGTATTGGATGTGCGCACAGAAGCCGGACATCTCCAGGCCGGGAAAGGTTTCTTTTCCTGTAGACGGTCATATCCTGCAACTGCAATACGATCCTGCCGCCTTCTCTGTGACGGCCGAAGAAATTCCCCTGCATGACAAACGGCTTTCAAACGTGTGGGGCCCCAGGTTATACAGGTTAAGATTGAAGGCGTTGAAAGTGCTGCCCAAAGGCCAATATGTGTTCACCGTCAAAGCCGCAGGCTGACAGGATAGACACAGGCAGCGGCACTTATCAAAAACCTGGCCATTTATTCAAAACAATAGCATTACCTACTCATATGATTCGCTATCATTCTATTTCTACGAAAGCGTTTAGCCTGTCCCGGAGCCCGGGAAAGCTATTCCTGTCAATATTATTGACAGGTGTGTGTATCCTTATGTCTCCTTTGGACAAGCTTGCCGCTCAAGACCGTAACCTGCTTCAAAAAGCGGTTCCCTCCGGTCAGTTGGAAAGCCTGTTGATAACAGATCAGAAATGGGTGTCCTATCCTGATTATACCGACAGGACAGGATGGGACAGGCTGACCGGCTCATTGAAACAGGTGTTCATCGATGCCGGTGAGAAAACCCTGGATTATCAATGGCAATACATCACTCTCTCCGCTTACCTGGAATTTGAACGCAGCGGACAACGTCAGATGCATGAAACTCCCAACAATACGAATACCTATGCGTTCAACAACCTGGTATTAGCTGAGCTGGCAGAAGGAAAAGGCCGGTTCCTGGACCAGATCATCAATGGGGTATGGTACTTCTGCGATATGTCAAGCTGGGCTAATCCGAACGGTCTCCTGGCCACTTCTGCCACCCGTCCTTCACGTCCCTTTCCCAACCCGGAAGAACAGGTAATTGACCTTGTTACCGGAGATATGAGCTCTCTCCTGGCCTGGACTTACTACTTCCTGAAAGAGCCCATGGACAAGGTGCATCCCGGCATCAGCGCGAGACTGAGACACCGGCTCCAGCAACGTATACTGGACCCCTACATGCAAAGAGACGACTTCTGGTGGCAGGCGCTGAATCCGGCAAAAAAATTCGTCAATAACTGGAACCCCTGGTGCAACTTCAACGTGCTTTCATGTTACCTGCTTCTGGAGAACGACCCCCGGAAGCTTGCAGCGGCTGTGCAAAAAACCATGAGGTCTGTCGACAAGTATATCAACTACAATCATGAAGACGGTGCCTGCGAGGAAGGGCCGTTCTATTGGGATCTGGGGGCAGGAAAACTCTACGAATACCTGACCTTGCTTCACCGGGCTACGGGAGGAAAAGTATCGTTGTTTGACCAGCCGTTATTCAAAAATATGGGAGAATATATTGTCAATTCCTATATTGGTGACGGATGGGTTGTCAATTTCGCGGATGCCACTGCCAGAAGCACGAGCCCTGCCGGTCTTATTTACCGTTATGGAAAGAGTGTAAGCAGCGGGCCCATGATGCAGTTTGGCGCCTACCTCGCAGAAAGGAGCCAGCATAACGAATACGTGAACTGCAGATGTCATAGCAGTGGCAGAGATATATTCAGAACGCTGGAAAACATCAGCACTTTTGAGGAAATAAGCAGCCACACTTCCGCGCTGCCGGGAAAAACCTATTCATGGTACCCGCAGACCGAATTCTGTTACATGCGTAGCGGCGATTTCTTTCTGGCGGCAAAAGGCGGACACAACGGTGAAAGTCATAACCATAATGACGTTGGCTCACTGATCGTTTTCTACAAAAACAAACCCCTCCTGGTGGATGCAGGTGTAGGAACCTATACCCGGCAAACCTTTAGCAAGGACAGGTATGAGATCTGGACCATGCTCAGCGACTATCATAACCTTCCGGTCATCAACGGGGTAACCCAGAAAAACGGCCGTACGTTCAGGTCAAAGGATGCCCGTTTTGATCCGCAAACCATGACCTTTTCACTCGATATTGCCGAGGCTTACGAAGCATCGGGAGCGGACTACTGGCGCCGCTCATTTACGCTTAACCCGGACAACCGGGGCGTTTCCATGCGGGAAGATTTTAAGCTCAACGAAATCAGGGATGTGAACCGGATTAATTTCATTACCCCGGAAAGGCCGGATGTATCCAAAACAGGCGTCGTCTCTTTTTCAATTGAAGGAGACATTCTACAGCTTTTATATGATGACCGCCAGTTTTCAGCGGAATATGAGCACATAGCGCTCGCCGATGAAAGACTCTCCAATGTATGGGGGCCGGCGCTCTATAAGCTGATACTACGATCGGTGAAACCGGAAAAAAAAGGGAGCTACATGTTGAATGTCAGGACCGCCCGGTAACCAGGATGATATCAATGGCAAACGCTATAAACGACCCAATAACCATCTCTCTTTAAACTATCTCGTATTATGAATCGCAAGACTTTTCTATTAGCCATGGGCTTTTCAGTGGCAGACCTGCTGATGGCTTCCGCCGCTTCCTTCCGGAAAAGCAAGAAATTTTTTACCATCCAAAAATCCAGAGGGCGTTTTTTCCTGAACGATCCTCATGGAAAAACTTTCTTTTCCATTGGCCTCAATCATATTGATTCAGCCACACTCAGGTATCCCGAAAACGGGGCTATCTGGCGCGATAAATATCAGAACAGTATCGAAAAATGGCTTGAGAAGGATGTACGGCCTAATCTGAAAAAATGGGGTTTTAATACCGTCGGATGGACACAGGAGGTGGTCACCCGGGGAATGACAAACCACCGGCCTTCCCGCAATTTCACCCCGGAAGAGTACCGGTGGCTGGATATGCCCTATTGCCACATGCTGCATTTTGCGGATTTTCACCAATGGGATGCCGAGGTTCGTCATCCTGATTTTTTCAGCCAGGATTTTATTGACTGGTGTGATTATGTAGCCCGCGATGAGGCCGCCCGTCTGGCGGATGATCCCAACCTGATCGGATACTTCTATCTCGATTGTCCGACCTGGGTGCATAACACTAAAAAAAACGACTGGAAAGGGCCCATTTTTGATCCTGAATTGCTAAAAGCGGAAACAGGAAAAAAAGAACTGCTTAGAATTGCCAGCCAATACTACAAAGTGACTCATGATGCTATAAGAAGATATGACAAAAATCATCTCATCTTGGGTGACCGGTATGAAGCCTCCAGGCTTCTTTCGGAGGAGGTGATTCAGGCGGCATCTGCCTATGTAGACGTACTCAGCTTCCAGCATTTCTCTACTCCGGCAAAAATTGTAGAAAACCTGGATTTCTGGCACCGGAAAACCGGCCTTCCAACGTTGGTCGCAGACTGTAGCCATGTAACCAAAAACAAAGATAATGCCGGGTACCAATATCATACCACGGATGGCTATGAGGAGATATACACCCATTTGCGCAAGGCATTCTCATGCATTGGCTATCACCTTTGCGGCGCGTACCTGGAAAATCGTGTTCGAAAAATAGGGTTGTTGTCAGAGCAGGAAAAGCCAAACGAGATTACTCAGAGTTTGTATAAGGTAAATAGTGAAGTGCAGGCCTGGGCTTCGGGCTACAAACCGGAATAAAAATGTATAAAATACTCCTTTCGACCGGGTTAGTTGTCTTATGAATTATATTTTAAAAACAGTAATAATGCACATTAATATAAAAGTTCAGATACTGATTTTCATCTTTGCCGTCTTTCCCGGTGTATACAGCCTGGCCCAGGACAAGCCCAAACCCAACATCGTATTTATTCTCGCCGACGATCTGGGTTATGGCGACCTCAGCTGCAACGGCGCCGTCAGGGTCTCCACCCCCCATATCGACCGCCTGGCCCGTGAAGGTATGCGATTTGTCAATGCCTACTCCCCTCATTCGGTTTGTACGCCGTCCCGATATGCCATCATGACCGGCCGGTATGCATGGCGCACCTGGAACGGACACCTTACCGTATGGTCCACCGACCCGATGCTCATCGACACCACCCGGCTTACATTACCCAAGCTATTGAAATCGCAGGGGTATCATACCGCGCTGCTTGGTAAATGGCACCTGGGGTTCGGAGCGCCGGGTACTCCCGGGTGGAGCGACCATACGGGCCCGGACTACAACATGCCTTTGAAGCCAGGCCCGCTGGAAGCAGGGTTTGACTATTTCTGGGGTGTGCCGCATGTCGGTATAACGCCGCAGGTATACATAGAAAATCATCATGTAACCGGACTGGAAAAAGGCAAAAAAATGGAGATACATCTCGATGAACGTTTTCGGGAAGGCACTTCATACCTTGAGAGAATGCCACCTCCTGTGCCCCGCCACCAGTTTACGGGAGAGGAGAACGCCCGGTATGCACCCAAAGACCTTGCCGTGACATTAACCGAAAAAGTCGTCGGGTGGATTGAAAAACAAAAGGCCGAGGCTCCCTTCTTTCTCTACGTAGGGCATCGCAACGTGCATGGCCCGCTGGTCCCCGCCGACCGCTTCAGGGGAACCAGTGAGATCGGCGTGTACGGCGACATGATCAACGAGCTGGACTGGTCTGTCGGAGAAATACTGGCGGCGCTTGAACGGAAAGGTCTGAAAGAAAATACCCTCATAATTTTTACCAGCGATAACGGGGGCGTCCGCTATCCGCAGAATACACGGAATATGGAGTATAACGGTCACAAACCCAACGCTCCTTTTTCGGGGCAGAAAACAGAAGCCTGGGAAGGCGGCGTGCATGTGCCGTTTATCGTGCGGTGGCCTGGCGTAACACCTGCAGGCATGGTTTCCGAAAAGCTGGTGGCCGGTACCGACATACTGGCAACTATGGCCGAGCTGTACCGGTTTTCACTTCCATGGAATGCCGGGGAGGACAGCTTCAGCTTCCTGCATGAGCTGCGCGGAAAGCCTGCAGCCGGGCCTGTCCGCGAAAGTGTCGTAGTCGACGGGAAAGCCGGGTTATTCGCTATCCGTCGCGGTCCATGGAAATTTATCTCCGGACAAGGTGGCGGCGGCTACGATTGGGATGAAAAGAAATATATCCGGATGGCTCCGCACTCATGGTACTATGAATCCGGGCCAGGAAATCCGCCGGGACAGCTGTATAACCTGGATGAAGACCCGGGTGAGCATCACAACCTCTATGAATCACGCAAGGATATTGTAGTTAGCCTCAGAGCGTTGCTCCGGGAAATTCAGTACTCAGGACGCAGCCGCTGAGCCGGGCCCGGCTATAATTCATTAAGCCCGGTATTCTACAGGATCATTCCATGAAAATTCCTTTTTAAAGTACATGTTGAAAAGAACACTCCTTCCGGCTGTCATCCTTCTGGGCCTAACAGGACAAACCACAAACACCAGCCGGGACTGGCCCGAATACAACGGTGACGGCGCAAGGAGCCATTATTCGGCGCTTGATCAGATCGGCACCCAAAATGTATCCGAGCTGAAAGTTGCCTGGGAATATGCTTCCGGCGGCGCGGATACGATCCGGAACCGTACTCAGATGCAATGTAACCCGATTATTATCGACGGTATCCTGTATGGGGTATCCGCAGATATTCAAGCCTTCGCAATAGACGCAACGACTGGCAAAGAGCTTTGGAAAACCCGGCTTGAGGACAATGAGGGGACACTAAGCCGGGGCGTCAGCTATTGGGCCGGAGGAGCGGATAAACGTATTTTCTTTGGGGCAGGTCAATGGCTCCACGCCCTGAACGCCCGGACCGGCAAACCCGTGAAAACCTTCGGAGCAGAAGGCCGGATCGATCTTAAAGAAGGGATCGAGCGCCCCGGATCTGACAATTTTGTAAGGTCCAATACGCCCAATACCATTTACAAAAACCTGATCATCACAGGTGCCAGGGTGGGAGAGTTTGAAACGGCCCTCCTTGGCGATGTCCGGGCCTACGATGTCCGTACAGGCCTGTTGGTGTGGACGTTCCGTACCATCCCGCAGGAAGGCGAACCCGGGTACGAAACCTGGCAGCCCGAAAAGCCCAGGCTCCGACACGGAGCCGCCAATCCCTGGATGGGAATGGCCATCGACCGGGAAAGAGGTATTGTTTATATCCCGACGGGGTCAGCTTCGCACGACTTCTTTGGCGGTAACCGCAGAGGCGACAACCTGTATGCAAATTGCCTGCTGGCGCTGGATGCGTCCAGCGGCAGGAAGCTCTGGCACTACCAGCTTGTGCACCATGATATCTGGGACCGGGATCCGCCGGCACCGCCTAACCTGCTGACGATCGAATACAAGGAAAAGCAAACCGATGTGGTCGCGCTGGTCACCAAACAAGGCTATACCTTCGTATTTGACCGGGTCACGGGAGAACCCATATTTCCTATCCGTGAAACTGCGTTCCCGCAGGACGCCGTGCCGGGGGAATATGTGAGCCCAACGCAGCCTGTCCCTCTGAAGCCGGCGCCTTTTGCAAGGCAATCGTTCACTGAGAAGGATTTCAGTCCTTTTGTAGCCGACCGGGATTCGCTGACAGCAATACTCCGTAATGCCCGGACAGGCTCCCCCTATATTCCCATCACCGACAAAATGACCATCTTTTTCCCTGGTACGGACGGAGGAGCACAATGGGGAGGGGCTGCTGCCGATCCGGAAGGGATACTGTACATCCCTTCCAAAGAGATTCCGGTCTACACCACGCTCGTACCGAAAAAGGGAAAGCCGGTGAACGGCGGAAGCACAGGTGGAAAAAACCTGTATGAAATGTACTGTGCGGCCTGCCACGGGGCTGAGCGTGAAGGCAACCATGACGGCTCGTATCCCGGGCTCGTGAATATAGGAAACAGGTTTTCCAGGGAAGCGCTTAATCAGTTGCTGCTTAAAGGAAGAGGTATGATGCCGTCATTCTCTCATATTTCTACTACAGAGCGAAAAGCAATAACAGATTTTCTATTCGACATGCCTGCGGACACAAAGGTGAAGGTGGCAGCTTCTGCACACCAGTCAGCCGTTCCGTATCAACACACCGGCTATAACCGCTGGTACGATCGAAACGGGTACCCGGTCAGCGCTCCGCCTTGGGGAACGCTGACCGCCATTGACCTGAATACCGGAGAGCACCGGTGGCAGGTTCCGCTGGGTGAATACAGGGAACTCACCGAAAAAGGTATTCCTCTCACCGGAACCGACAACTACGGCGGCCCGGTGGTTACTGCGGGAGGACTGATCTTTATCGCGGCTACCAGAGATGAAAAAATCCGGGCGTTCGACCGTAAAACGGGAAAAAGGCTCTGGGAATACACGCTGCCGGCAGCCGGTTACGCCACTCCGAGTACATACATGGTTAACGGGCGACAGTACATCGTGATCGCATGCGGCGGGGGAAAGCTGAATACTAAGTCGGGCGACCGGTACGTAGCATTCAGCCTGGGTTCAAAATGAACAATCACTTATTTTAAGAAGACCATAATATAAAATCACATGAGATCATTAAACGGAATTCTGTTATTTTTTTGTCTGGTTCCCTTTTCCCTTCAACCGGTAGAGATATTCCCGGGTCACCGGCTTATTAATATGGGGTCTGATCACAGGTTTTCGGGAGATGCTGCTCAGGGAAAAGTCATATACGACTGGAAGGCATCCCGAAATCTGGATGACTGGAAAGTAGAAGGGGTTGGTGATATCCGTATTTCTGACGACGGGGCATTATGGATACATACTAAGAACGGTATGGCACCGGATGGAAAAAAATCAAGGCAGTCAAATGTATGGCTTAAAGATATAGAGCTTCCTGACCGGTATGAGGTGGAATGGTCTTATAAATGTGAAAAAGTCGGGAATCTGATGATTATCTTCAATGCACAACCGTTCCGGCTCACCGACTTATTCGAAGATCCGCGTGTGGATGCCAATTACGACGACCTTACAGCATATAAAAAGATCGTGTGCTACACCATCGGGTTTAATCGTCCGGGAGGGCCGTCGGTGTTCCGGAAGCTTGGCGGAGATGTACCTGAGGAATGGAATGGCGCGGCATACAATACTCCTGCCTGGCTTGACAGGGATTCGGTCACCACCCTGAATCGTACAAAAGAACCTGCTATTCCGGCACCTGAAGGCGCAAATGAGGTTCATTATAAGCTCAGGTATGAGGACGGCAGGGTACGTTTTTGGATAAATGAAACATTGGTTCACGATACGACAGATAACGGACAGTACCCATATCATACCCAGGCGTTAAAGGGAGGCAGAATCGCATTCAGAAATTTCTCCGGAGTGTCTCACGATTATTATACTTCGATCGTAATAAGGGAGTTGTAAATATTATTATGAAACACCCATTTCAGTTTGTTATTGCGATTTTTTTTTATGTTCTCGACTCCCATCCTCAAAGCTGAGACGAAAGCAGAAATTTCGGAAGTGCTGCTTTGGGATGTTGCCGGCCGGTTAGTGAAAAAAGTGCGTTTTCAGGAAGGAACCGGTATTTCTCTTGATGGTTTGCGTTCGGGAATGTTGTTGGTCGAAGTCCGGCTGGTAGACGGAACAAGCCGGACCGGGCGGTCGTCGTGCAGCCTTAGAAAGAATGATCCGTTCCGGTTCCCAAACTCCGGAGACGGCTTTGACTGTTCTGATGTAAAATATTTACCTATAAATTCCTTTTATTGGCTTCAATTGAAATGAATTCCGGTAAATAGTTCGGCGTACATCCTTTTGAAACCATATCGTCTTTATAGAGCCCTGTTTTTTCTCCAATTTTTATGCAGCGATCCCTGTACTTTTTATCATAGATCCCAATCCATCCGGCAGTGAAATTCATAGCCCATTGTACTTCGGGCGCTTCAATCATGATTTTAGATTCTATCTCGGATAACAATTCGGCTGTATTGTCGGGTGGCGCCTGTCCTGTCCATCTCAAACGTCCCTGATAGTACCAAAATACCCGCCTCTGTAGTGCAGAAGGGCTATTTTTCCAGGATAGCATCAGCGAAATATTACTTTTCGATTTAGTAAGCTGATTAGCCATCAGCCAGTCCATTAAATGATTCCGTTCATCAAACGAATGAGCTTGCATGTCTTTATCAAACTTATTAAGTATTTCCTCTGTAAACAGTTTATAATCTAATATTAAGATTGACAATAATCTGGGTAAAAATTTGCCCGTTGACCATAATTCTAAAGCAAGTTCGTGATCTTTCCTAATTTCGTTTGCAATTTTTCTCAGGTCTCCGAGTTGAGTTTTACTGTTAATACGTTCTAAAATAGCTTTTGCTTTATACGTTAGTTCCATATCTTAAATTCCTTTCGTTATACACAGCTGGGCATGCTCTACTCCTTTTACAGCCGTTAATTTCCGGGCAAGCTCCTCCAGCACTGCAGCTTTCCCTTTCAACGCCACGATCTCCATGCAATGATCGTGGTCCAGGTGAATGTGCTGGGTGCAAAGGATGACGTGGTGATAGTCGTGCTGGATATCCGTAAGACGATCGAGCAGCTCGCGCCGGTGATGGTCGAATACCATCGTAATGGAGCCTCCGACCACTTCGTTTAGCTCCTGCTTCTTCTTTACATCTACCGTCTGTATCAGGTGCCTGATCGCCTGGGAACGGTTAGGAAAGCGGTTGTGCGTCATATAGGCATCGAGAAGGTCCAGGATTTCCTTTTCGACCGAAACGCCGAATCTTACTACATTCATAGCAATAAAGTTAAGCCGGAAATACGGAATTATAATTATTTACCGGTTTTCAGTGCCGTCCAAAACGTTTTTGTCAATCTAAAAAATCACCATCAATGCTTTTTAACGGTATTTTCAGTTAATTTCTGCAATTAATCCCCTCCTTGTTATCCATAGGATATACGAAGCTGCCCCACACTCGGTGTTCTTTCAGGCCTGTAAAAGGGCTTGTTGATCCATTTCATCAGTTCGATCTTCACGAATAAGTTCAATCCGATAAAGGTAACCAGGTTGGATTTCCTGGTTTTATTAATATACGACAGGCTGGATTTGCCCGGCACGCGACTAACTCCTAGATGAGACTGATTGCCCGTCGTACTCGTTAATCCGTTACTGATATCCCGAACTGATGCTGCTCCAC
This sequence comes from Spirosomataceae bacterium, assembly GCA_037191015.1. Lineage (GTDB taxonomy): Bacteria > Bacteroidota > Bacteroidia > Cytophagales > Spirosomataceae > Ravibacter. Next base: position 346,738 of record JBBCKD010000031.1, on the reverse strand, counting down.
CGATATGACAGAACAACATCGCCACCAAATGCGTCCAAGAATTAATTCTCTTCTGATGTTTGTCAGAAGCGTGCTTGGATACCAAACGGTCGAACTTATCTCGGGGAATCAGGCTAAGCATTTGACTGAAAAGTGATATTTTTACCATTGGGAGACTTTTAGGTTTTCGTTTAGCAACTACAACCTAGCACTTTCGGGTGAGAGTCTCCCTTTTTTATGCTCCTTCTGGTTTTATTTTGGACAGGTATGATCTGGTATATGCAAAAGAACCTTTATTTTCTGTTTATTACCTGCACGACAGTAGGTAATCTGTACTCTCAAATAAACCAGGATTTGGCTCGTCAGTATTTTAAAGAAGCCAATGAATTATGTATTAAAGACAATGGAAAACTTTGGGGTGTCTCCATCTGCGGTCCAATGGTGATATACGATATAGCTTCCAAAACGATTGCCGTAAGCGAGCCCGAACCAAATGAAAAAAGACCCGGGATATTGGGTGTGGTAAATGCACCTATACAATGGGGCGGAAAATACTGGGGTGCATATATTTGGAATGATGTGGCTACGAAAACCCCGCGGGACAGGAAAGAACTGATGCTGCATGAATTGTTTCATGGTATACAGCCGCAGCTGGGGCTTGGAGTTGCAACCGGCACACCTGAACATCTGGATGAAGTACAAGGGCGATATTGGATGCGACTTGAATGGCGTGCTTTGGCATTGGCACTCAGGTCATCCGATAAAATGAGAAAAATCGCTTTATCAGATGCCTTGGCTTTCCGGCAAGAAAGACAGAAACTTTATCCCGGATACGTGAATGACGAAAAAGGGCAGGAAATTACAGAAGGCCTGGCTGCATATACAGCTACAAAACTTGTGGCAACTTCCGATGAAGATGCCATAGCCGGTGCTCTTGGTTTACTTGAGAATATCGAAAATACCGCATTAGTTTCAAGTTTTATTCGAACGTTCGCCTATTTTTCAGGGCCTGCTTATGGTGTTTTGCTTGACCATGCCAGCAAAGACTGGAGGAAACGAATAAAAAGCACTGATGATATAGCCGGCCTTCTGGCCGGTGCATACGAAATACAAGCCTCAAATGATGTTTTTAGTTCAATTCAGAAATATAGAGGTGAGGAAATTCTGGCATCTGAAAATCAAAGGGAAAAAGAAAGGCAGGATAAAGTTGACAGTTTAAGGAAAGCTTTCATAGATGGCTCCGTACTCATATTTCCCGGAGGTAGCCATAGTTACGATACTCGTGGTGCAGTGGTGATTTCAGGAGAAGGAACCATTTATTTTGGGCCCTTCAAAGCCAGTGGGTCATGGGGATCCTTAGATGCCACCAAAGGTGTGCTTGTGGCTAGTGATGGCAGTAAAAGAAGAGTGGCGGCCCCTATTCGAATTGATGAAAAAACCTTTAAAGGCGATGGTTGGTCATTGACAGTAGCTGCAGGTTGGACTGTAAAAGAAAGTGCTATGCCTGGCAAATTTGAGATCGTAAAGCTGGAGTAAAGTAGCAGCATCAGGAATATTTATACATTAAACTCAAACTAAGTATGAAAATAATCCCGCTACTCCACTGTAACGATTTAAAAAAAGCCATTACTTTTTATACGAATGTGCTTGATTTCACTTTGAAATACCCCGATGAAGCAAACGATGATTGGGTGGTAACGCTAAGTAACAACAATGCCGAAATAGTGCTTTGCAGTATTGACGGAACACCACGGGTTGCGATTATGGTAATGGTAGATGATGTGGATACTTTATTTAAGAAATATATTGACCGGGGGTTGATGGTTCCGAATAATCCCGATTCCCCGGTTCATAACAGCCCCGTAGACCAAACCTGGGGGTTGCGGGAATTTTATGTAAATGACCCTTTTGGAAATACGTTAAGATTTGCAACACCTCTTAAAAAATAAAAACTATGGCAAACCTTAACAGTATATGGCCTTCTTTTATTGTAAAGAACTTAAAAGCATCAGTTGTATTTTATACGGACAAGCTTGGGTTTGAAATCCGGCATATCGGCCCGGATGATAATCCTTACTGGGCTATTGTTGGCCGGGAGAGTATTTCCATTATGCTTAAAGAGGTTGCGCCTGATGTAAAGCCGGTTCCCAATCGCAACCGCCATGAGTATGCGCCCTGGGATGCATACATTTCCACTGCGGAGCCGGATATATTGTTTGAAGAATATCAATCCAGGGGTGTGGTGTTCCGTCAGCCCATTTATGATAACACAGATAATCTAAGAGGGTTTGAAGTAGAAGATGCCGACGGGTACGTATTGTTTTTCGGTCGACCGAATGAACCCTAAAAATGATGGATGTAACTACCTACTCAAGTACCTGAAAGAGAAGGCTCAATATGATTGGCACTTATCCAATCTGGTTATGTTTGTTAAATTGAACTTATCCGTGAAAAACAGCTTTAAAAGACTCTAATCAATAATTTTTTAAGCTGCTAAAAACGTTTTGGACAGAAGTGACCGGTTTTACGAATATACCCCGGTCTCCATTATTGGGTAACACTTTTATCGGATTTTTGCTACCTTTGGCGTTTGATATCATGTTTTTGCTGTACAACTCAGTCCTTCATTGAACAAACGTATTATGATGACCAGAACACTCACTTTATCTTTTTTTATTTTCCTGATCATTGAAAAAGCAACGGCTCAAAATGTCATTTCCGGTACTGTAAGAGATGAAAAAGGCAATACGCTACAGGGAGCTTCGCTCAGGGTAGTCAATAGCAGCGAATATGCAGTGATCGCAAATGCATCAGGCGAATTCCGGATAGTGTACAACGGGGCTTTTCCCGTTACCATTGAAGCCAGCTATGTGGGGTACGCTTCCGTTGCAAAAGAAATTGCGGCAGCCGGCGCCTACGAGTTTGTAATGGATGAAGTGACCTCATTCAGCGGCGTGACCATTGTAGGGAGCCGGAACCGGCTGCGGACCAATGTCGACAGCCCGTTGCCGATCACTATTATACCAGTAAGTGAATTGATGCGTACCGGGCAAACGGAGCTCGGACAGCAGCTTCAGTTTACGGAACCTTCTTTTCAATCTGCCAAATACGGTATTAACGGGTCGTTGGGGTATGCAGATTATGCTACCCTTCGCGGTATGAGCCCCGATCAGCTGCTGGTAATGGTAAATGGCAAGCGGAGGCACCAGTTTTCTATTCCGCATATCGGGTTTTCTATCTCGAGAGGAATGGTCGTAACCGACCTGAACGCTATCCCTTTCCTTGCGCTTGACAGGACGGAGGTATTAAAAGACGGAGCGGCGTCGCAATACGGCTCGGACGCCATTGCCGGTATTATCAACCTGCGGCTGAAAGAAACCGTCAACCAGGGTACCCTGAAAACGCAGATCGGTACTACAGCAAAGGGTGACGGTACCAATTACATGGCAGCATTGAATTATGGCTTCGGGTTAAAAAAGGAAAACAGCTTTTTCAATTTCACCTTCATGCACCAGACGCTGGGCGAAACCAACCGTTCCGATCCTTATACCGGCACAATATACAACGGCAACAGGGCTATTGATGACAGCATCCGGGCTGCGAGAGGCGTCTACCCGGCGAACGATCCTTATAAAGTAGGCGTTTTCGGGGCCAGCGAAGTAAAGGCAAACCAGTTTTTCTACAATACAGCCTATCCTCTGAACGATCGGTGGAGGCTGTACAGCTTTGGCGGTCTCTCCTATAAAGAGGCTGTTGTATACGGGTTCTTCAGAAATGCCATTCCCGGGAATGCCAATTCAAGTCCGGACATTTATCCTGACGGCTTTACACCTGAATTTCCCTCCAAAGACCGGGATTATTCGATTGCAGTAGGTATTGACAGGAATACCGCCACCGGCTGGAATATGGATTTCAGCGCTTCCTTTGGCCGCAATGCCGTGCACCGGTATGCCCGCCGGACGGTAAACGCCTCTATGGGCGCCGCTTCGCCTACCGAATTTTACGTCGGCTTCAGCTCCTTCAACCAGATGATCGCAGACGCCACCCTCTCCAGGAGCTACAAAGGCCTTTGGGGCCTGCACAACGCCAACTTTGCGTTCGGCGGCCAGTTTCGCGTCGATGAGTATGTGATGAGAAAGGGAGACGAAGACTCCTTCCGGGTAGGGCCGCTGGCGCTTGCGCAAAACAAAGCGCCCGGTGTGCAGGGCATAGCCGCCACCGCGCTGCAGGATGAAGCAGGGGAGGCCCGCAGCAATATCGGGGCGTTTGCAGACATCGAGCTGGATATAACAGAAAAATGGATGATAGCCGGCGCCGCAAGATTTGAGAATTACAGTGATTTCGGCGCGAATATATCCGGCAAGCTTGCCACCCTGTATAAAATTACACCCGGACTGTTTTTACGCGGTTCCGTAAACAGGGGCTTCAGGGCCCCCAGCCTGCAGCAGGTATATAACAGCGCTACCAGTACCCTCGTGCAGGCGGGACAGATAAGGTACACCAAACAATACCGCAGCGATGATCCTTTCCTGCAGGAAATAGGGGTAAGCTATCCCAAACCGGAAATCGCGACCAGTTACAATGCAGGGCTGACTTTCAGACCGGGAGGTTTCCATCTGTCGGCAGATGCCTACCTCGTAAGGGTGAACGATAAGATCATTATTTCCGAGGCGCTTTCCGTCAACAATATACAAGCATTAAGAACAAAGCTGGAGGGCACCGGCATCCAGAGCCTGTCGTTTTTCACCAATCATGTCAACACCCTCACGAAAGGGATAGACATTTCTACGGGATACCAGTGGCACTTCGGCAGAAGCCAGGCGTTGAGCCTGGACCTTGGGGCGACATTCAACCGGACAGATGTAAAGGATATCAAAAACACACCGGAGGCTATCCAGGCCGGTACTGCCGCGAAAGTGGCGATCATCGACACAATTAACATTGCCCTGATCGAAACGGCACAGCCGAGACAGAAAATAGTATTGAGCTTACATTATCTCGCCGGGAAGTTCCAGGCGCAGGTCAGGGGCACCTATTTCGGGAAAGTGGCGGCGTGGGAAAGATCCGGCGGGCTTCATGTGATACAGGAATTCGGCGGCAAAACACTTGCAGATGCGTCTGTTTCCTACCGGTTTTTCCAAAAATTGCAGCTATCCGCAGGAGCCAATAATATCGGCAATGTGTACCCTGACCGCGTGCTGCCGACGCTATCGGCCTATGGTAGCGGACAATCCCCTTTTAACCGGAATGTAAACCAGTTTGGCTTTGCCGGCGCCTATTACTACGCCGGACTTACCTTAAGCCTTTAGCCGGATGCTGCCATGAATCCAAAACGAAGACCGGGTTTCTACTGCTGCGGTATCCTGCTGTTTGTATTTTCCGGCTGGCTGCTTGCCTGCAGCGCCGGAGCCGAACAGAAGGAAAGCTCTACCAAAGAAGTCACAGACGCGCTGGGACGTAAGGTAGCCGTACCCGTCGCGATCAGCAAAATATACCCGTTGCGGGCGGGGGCGCTCCGGCTGATCTGCTACCTGCAGTCTGTCGATAAAGTCGCGTATGTAGAGCTGAATGAAAAAAAACGGACAGTTCCCTACCTGATGGCCTATCCCGGGCTCAGGGACCTCACGGTACTGGGTGTGGGGAACAATGTCGACCCGGAACATTTAGCAATAAGCGATGTGGATATCGTGATCGCTACCTACATGTCCGCGCAGGAAGCCGATGCGCTGCAGCACAAGTCGGGCAAGCCGGTTTTTGTCGTAAACTATGGAGACCTGGTCGATATGAAGCATGACTTTTACAGAGGCATAAGATCGCTCGGCACGCTGCTGGATAAGCCGGAACGCGCCGACAGCCTGGTCCGCTTTATAGAAGGCGATCTCGACGAGCTGGATCAAAGAATACAAAACCGCAATAGAAGCAACCCTACGGCCTACATAGGCGGTATTGCTTTCAACGGCGCCCAGGGTATTACCTCCACGCGGGTAAGGTATCCATCTTTTTATTACCTCGGTATTGAAAGTCCCGTCGACAGTGTAGCCGCACTGCAGGAAGCGATCGGGGCAGGGCAGAAAAACACCCTGCTGGACGCCGAGCAGCTACTGGCATGGGACCCTGTCTACATCTTCCTGGATGCCGCCGGAAGAGATATATGGCAACACGAGCTGACCCGACCGGCTTTTCAGGCGTTGACGGCCCGGCGGGAGGGCCATGTATTCACCGTACTGCCGTTTAACTGGCATACGATTAATTATGAAAACCTGCTTTGCAATACCTGGTTTATAGGAAAGACGCTCTACCCGGATGCGTTTGCCGATGTGAGCATTGAAGAGAAATCGAGGGAAATCATCCGTTATTTTTATAGCGTCGATATATTCGACGAAGTGAGAAAAACCTATCATCCGTTCGTATCTTACGCCGGTGAAAAATAGGTGTGAGATGAAAGCAAACGACGTACGCCGTCAATATGAAATACATGCGCGTAAGAGGACGGCTTATTTTGCGGGCGTTACCGTATTGCTCATCGTCTCTTTTGTAGTTGGATTCGGTACGGGCCCGGGCGCGATTTCTTTCCCGGATTTTTTCAAGACATTCATAGGGAAAGGCGATGAATTGCAAACCCGCATACTATTTACGATCCGGCTGCCGCGGCTGCTGGCTGCTATATTGAGCGGGTTGGCGCTGTCCGTATCGGGAGCGGTCATGCAAAGTGTTCTCCGGAATCCGTTGGGCTCTCCCTTCACCCTGGGTATCTCTAACGCGGCCGCATTCGGCGCCTCTCTGGCCATCATGTTCCCGGGGATGATCCGCCTTTTACCGTCCGGTTGGATGCAGCAGCTGGCCGTTTCGCTATCGGCATTTGCCTGGGCGCTGACAGGCTGTTTTTTTATCCTGTTCATGGCCAGGCAAAGAGGCGCCTCGCCGGTCAATATCGTATTGGCGGGAATCATTGCCAGCACGCTGTTTGCAGCCCTCACGTCCGGTTTGCAATTTTTTGCAGACGACACCCGGCTGGCTTCCATTGTTTACTGGACCTTTGGCGACTTATCCAAAGGGACCTGGCAGGATCTGTCTATACAGGCATCGATCATACTGCCGGTAACCGCCTATTTTATGATCAACGCCCGTCATTATAACGCGCTGAACCAGGGAGACGACACCGCGCACGGCCTGGGGGTGAATGTAAAGCAGCTCAGGCTGGTCAGCATGATGCTGGCATCGCTGGCTACCGCCGCCATCGTATCGGTATATGGCATGATCGCATTTGTAGGCCTGGTTATTCCGCATATCGTCAGGCGGCTTATCGGGGGAAACGAGACTTACCTGATCCCTGCTGCCGCTATTACCGGCGCGGCATTCCTGTTAATATGTGATATTTTAGCCCGTACCGTTATCAGCCCGGTTACCCTGCCCGTTGGCATCGTCACCTCGGTGATCGGCGCGCCCGTCTTCATTTTTCTCATGATCAAAACCAATGTTTTCCAATGGCGTTCCTGAAGCTTGAAGACGTGCAGTTCTCCTACGGCGACCGCCCGGTGCTTAAAGGGGTCTCGCATACTTTTGAAGCCAATACCTTCACGGCTGTGCTGGGTACCAATGGTTCGGGGAAAACAACTTTGATACGATTACTGAATAAGATCCTCCACCCGCAAAACGGGAGCCTTTTCCTGCAGGGAAAAAACATACGCCAGCTATCCGGCAGGTACCTGGCTACGCAGATAGCGCACGTTCAGCAGTCGCATACCCATGCGTTGGCTACGACCGTATTTGATACCGTGCTGACCGGTCGCAACCCGCATATGGACTGGCTGCCCTCCGCGAAAGACAGGGAAATGGTGGCGGAGATCCTGGCCGGGCTTCACCTGGAGCACGCGGCCATGCGGGAAATCAATACGCTGAGCGGCGGGCAGCAGCAGAAGGTTTTTCTTGCGCGGGCGCTGGTGCAGGAAACCCCGATCATCCTGCTGGATGAGCCTACCTCCAACCTGGACCCCAGGCACCAGGTGGAAGCGTTCAGCCTGCTCAGCCGGTTGACCCAAAATGACAAGACCATCATCACGGCCATACACGATGTAAACCTGGCAGCCCGGTATTGTACACACTTCCTGATGCTGAAAAACGGTGCTGTCCTGGCCGCCGGCCCGGTCGGGGAAATAAATGCCGCCTTGCTGGAAGAGGTCTATGAGGTTCCCGTTCAAAAATACCGGTCGGGCGAGCGTACCTATTTCTTATTCTAGCTCCCGGATGGCCGGGATTATTACAAAACGTTCACGAAATACAGCACGCCAAAAGCGAGCAGGTTCTGGTTCTGATCGCCTATAACGTTCCGCATGACGCCCTTATGGGCGGTTTCTTTCCAGTAGTAGTAGCCGAAAAGCCGCATGTTCTGGCTTTCTACGGGCTTAAACTCTATGCCTGCCCAGAAACCGTAATTCTCTCTTACCTTTCCCGGCGCCAGGGAGCTGTTTTTCAGGCTCGCCGATTCATAGAACCCCTTCACCGTCAGGAACCACTTGTTGATAAACTCGTAGTCAGCCCGTAAGACGGCAGTCCGGTAGCGGACATCCTCCGCGAAATACCAGTTGCTGGTTCCGTTTACAGCATGACGATATGTGTTCAGGGAAGGCGAGACAATATTGGGGAAATCGACTCCCATCATGGTGTGCTGCAGATCGAGATAGGCCTCAAACCGGGGGAATATCACCTTGTTGGCCATAGAAAACGAATGATTGGGCTTATCCCGGGCAAAAGACGACAGGTTATAGCTCCAGAAGGTCTTCAGGCGGTCCTGCCAGAGGGATCCCAGCCATGCGGAATAAACTCCCATAGGGGTTTTGGAGGCTTCCAGCCCGTTGGTTTCGTAGCCTAGGGAGCTGAGCCTTGTCACAAAGGTGTCGTTATAGGTATTGTGCAGCTGCACGTAAAACGTGTGCTGCCTGTTTATTTTATGCCCCAGCTTTATACCGGTCAGGAACAGGCTAAGCTGCTGGTTGACATAGTCGGTATACTGGTATTCGAATGTCGGGTTCTTCTCAAATTCCCAGCTTCCTACCGCTGCCGACTGCTTTCCTACCGTCAGATCCCACTTAAGGTCGTTCCCGAAACGATAGTTGACGAAGGCGATATCGAGCGAGCCGGGTGCGTTGTCGAGGCTGCGCTGGGCATGGCTCCGGTTAAGCCTGTACCTGACCCGGTAGCCAAGATTTGGGGTCAGGTCGGCCATTGATTCCAGCCGGATCTCATTCTGGGCTACCCTGGCCTGCGAACGATCATATAGCGGGATCTCCAGCGAGCTTCTCAGTAAAAAATTGAGCTTGACGGTCTTCAGGAAAGTTTCTTTGATCTCCTTGCCACCGGAACTGAGAGCGGCCGTATCCTCTTCGGAAACAACGCCCTCATCCGGATCAGAACCTTCCATGCGCGCCCCGGCCAATAAAGCAGCCGGAAAGCCGAAGCAGCAAAAAAACAGGAAGGCAAAAAAAGCAGGTTTCATTTGTATGAAATGGGTATTTGGTTGTATATCAGGTTTGCGGCAAGTAATTTTCTTTCTTCAATCGCAGGCGAATATCCTTTTTTTGCCAGCAGGTCATAGATCCGGGCATCATAGGCAAAATAAATTTCAGCCTTACCGTCGGAGAACAGCGGTAAGTGAAGATTCCCGATAAGAAACGCTATCAGGCCCGCTTCCGGTAAGGTCCGGGGATATACCACGATACAGTCACAGGCCCTGATCTCGACATAGATCCTGGTGTTATCCGGGGAAACGAGCACATCCCCTTCTTCCAGCGCTGCGGGCGCATCTCTTACGATCAATAGCGTTTTACCGGCGGAAGTGACGCCGCTGTGCCTGGACTTATTTACCTCGTACCACTCCAGGACTATCCGGTCATCGCAGGGCAGCGAATGCCCGCGACATCCTTTCTCTACATGATCGATCACATAGTCCGCTGATTTCGCCATACGTACGGGTTACTTCGCAGCGCTTTCTTTCTTCTCCTTTACTTTAGCAAGGAGCCAGTCGCACCATTCGTCGATCCCGTCGCCTTTCAGGCTGCTGATGGTAATGACATCGAGATTAGGATTTACCTCGCGCGCGTCTTTGGTAACGGCCTCTACCGAAAAAGGCACGTAGGGGAGGAGGTCTGACTTGGAAACGAGCATCAGCTCGCTGGTCAGGAACATCCTGGGATATTTTTTGGGCTTGTCGTCTCCCTCTGTCGAAGCAATTACCGTTACCCGGTAATCCTCCCCGAGATCAAATGCGGCGGGACAGACCAGGTTTCCCACATTTTCTATAAAGAGTAGGTCTGTGCCTTCCAGGTCGATATGATCGAGCGCCTGCAGGATCATCTGCGCTTCGATATGGCACATTCCGCCCGTTACGATCTGGAGGGCATTGATCCCTACCTCGCGCATTCTTATTGCATCCCGCTCCGTTTCTGGATCGCCCACCAGGACGGCAAGATTAACCTTCGAAGCAAGGCGTTTCCCGGTTTCCTGCATAAGCGTAGTTTTCCCGCTTCCGGGAGAGGAGCAGATATTGACAACCAGCACATCTTTCAGCCGCTCCCTGATAGCCTTGGCGACAAAATCATTGGCTTTCAGGAGGTTGAGAGACGTGTTTTCCGACCTCACCGAGCCGACAGGCATCCTGTTGCTTTTGGGGGTGTCTGTTACATTCATGATGTTTTGGAATAACAAATTATAACGATTATGGAATAAGTAAACTATACTACGAGGAAATCCACCTTGCTGATCCTCAGCTCCTCTCCCTGTACAACGGTAGAAGACGGTGTTCCGCAGGAGCAGACAAAACGATGCCTTAATACCTCGAAGTTTTTATTGCAATTTTCACAAAACGCGATGATGGGCAACAGCTTGACGCTAAGCTCTATCTTCGCATACCTGGGCTCATCGTATATCAGCGCCTCAAAGGCATTCTGTATCAGGATAGGCTGTATACTGGCCAGTAACCCCGCTTCAATCTCGACCCCTACTATCTGCTCAAACCGGTCCGTATATTTATCTTCTAAAGTAGTCAAAATTTCCCTGACTATCGGTAATTCATGCATCTAGGATTGCCGGTAATTTGTTTTGAAATGATACGACGCTATTCATTCAGTTGAGGGACATCCTCCGTTCCGGGGCTATCCAGTCCGGGACTCTCCAGGGATAATTGATCGCCGTCTTCCGGCTTATCAAAGACTGTAAACTCCCAGCACAGCCGGCCCATCGTGACCAGCCAGTCGTACATCAGCTCGCCGTCATTTCCGAGCGCTCTTATCACCACGCCGTGGTCCGAGCATTGCGAGAATCCGAATTCGATTTCCGAATAGCGGCCTGTCAATATTTCATCCAACTCCAGCTTCAGGTCGCTTGCTTTTTCAGAAACATAGAGCAGCGTTGCCTGGTGCGTGTATCCTTCATAAAAAAGGAGTGATTTCACCGGCTGCTGCGACGGTATGATCAGCTGGTTGTCGAAAATCTCGAGCTTGTCATCGAAAAATACCCGGGTATTGTTCCGGTAGCTTGTAAACTCGAACGATTCACCGGAATGTACACGCCCGGAGCTTATGACATCTCCCCAGATGAGCGTGGAGCCGGGATGAATATGCAGGTTATTCCGGTTCTCGAAAACCGATCTTTCAAACGGGATGACGGGATGCGGGATATACTGGAAAACAACGTCATTCGCGAGCGTAAGTGTCATTTCCTGGGAAGCTCCCGATTTCATGGGATGGAGCTTGTTGAACGACTGCGTAAAAAGCCTGAAACGGCTGCCTTCCCTTGCCTCTATATTGATCTCGAGCCTGTCTTCGTCCAGTATTCCCGGCGATGAGCTCATAATAATAAGCTCGAGGTGCTCTGCAGCCTGCGAAGAACCGTAATGCACAACCTTGTAAGGCGCATTATAAAAGCTGTCCTTCAACCTCGTCCTACCGTCTTCAACCGCAGTACTAATCTTTATTTTACTGATCATGAGGCGTCTTTACTTTCAAGGAGCGCGTATTCTTTGATCCAGTCAATCACGTTATCAAGGCCTTCCAGCTTCATCAGGTTCGTCATCAGGAACGGGCGCTCCCCCCTCATTCTTTTCGCGTCGGACTGCATCACCTCCAGGCTTGCCCCCACATAAGGCGCAAGGTCTATTTTATTGATAATCAGCAAATCGGATCGTGTGATGCCGGGCCCTCCCTTTCTCGGGATCTTTTCCCCTTCGGCCACGTCTATTACGAATATCGTTACGTCGGCAAGATCGGGGCTGAATGTTGCCGCGAGATTATCCCCGCCGCTCTCGATAAAGACAATTTCAGTATCGGGGAACCGCTCCACCAGGTCCTCTACCGCTTCCAGGTTCATCGAGGCGTCTTCGCGGATGGCGGTATGAGGGCATCCGCCCGTCTCGACCCCGGCGATACGTTCGGCCGGCAGGGAAGAATTTTTGATAAGAAAGTTGGCGTCTTCTTTGGTATAGATATCGTTCGTTACCACGCAGATGCTGTATTCCCCGATCATTTTCCTGGTCAGCCTTTCGATCAGCGCTGTTTTTCCCGATCCTACGGGGCCTGCAACCCCGATTTTTACATATTTTCTACTCATATATCGTGAATGTTGTGATGTCAGGAAATATAAAGCCGGGTATATTGCTTTTCGTGCTGCATACACCGGATGTCATGACCTATGAAGCTGACCCCCAGGTCTTCGTCCTTAACGTCCTGCTGCTTTTGCACAAGCTCCTGTATCAGCGGGTGAAGGCTGTAGAGCAGCTTCTGTCCGTCGTTCTGGCTGATCGGGACAAGCTTGGCGCAGTTGGTGACGATCCCCGCCAGGGTGTTGTAGTAAAAGGCGGTAAGCGTGTCCTCCAGGGGGATATTGCTCGCATGGGCATAAAGGCCGAAAGCGATCGCATAGTGCCCGTGCAGCCGGGCCTGCTGTATTTCCTTAAGATACTTGCTGCCTTTCGGTACCGGCGACATCTGTTCGGTAACCTTCAGGAACCTGATCGCCAGCTTTTTGCTCCCCTGCCTTATCTCCATCGGCGACTTGGTAGCGGTGATGAACTGATCCAGCTCCTGGATGTTTTTCCATGCCTTTCTGCGCCTGCACAGGTCCCATGTTTTGTGCAAAAAAGCCGCATCATTGTAAAATGTACTGTACTTCAGCATGTTACCGGCATATATTCCTGCCGTCTCCACATCTTTTACTATTTCCTGCTGCACATAGCTCTCCAGTCCGAAAGAATGCGTAAAGCCCCCGATCGGGAACATCGAATCGTTGATCTGGAGCAGCGTAAGTAATGGTAACATCGGGTCTTATTTAAACGTAACTTTTGGCGTCGGGCCTTTCTGCCTTGCCATGCTCAGGGTATGCGTATGATATAGCACCCTCATCTCCCTTCCCGGGGAATATCCCTTTTTGGCCAGGGCATGGTATAAAGGATATTCAAACTCTGTAACGATTTCGGCGTCATCGGCGATATATACCGGTATATGACGATTGCCGATTTCATGACAAACCGCCGTCATCTCCAGGAAGCCGGCGGGTATTACGACCAGGCATTCGCAGGGTTGTATCTCAACCACTACGGCCAGGCGTCCGTCTGTATAAATTATATCTCCGTCACAAAACGGATTGGATGCGCTATCCTTACGAATAGCGACATCCAATCCGCCTTTGGTTTTCTTCCTCAGAATTGTCTTCGATGTTTCAAACCATTCAAGGCTGAGCACATCGATCACACGGTCATCGTCCGGGTCCAGATCAGATACCTTAAACAAACTACCTGTGCTCCGAATCATTTTCCGAGTATCAGCTATCAGAACAGGAAGTAGCGCTGAGCCATCGGGATCACATCCAAAGGTTCGCATGTGATCACCTCGCCATCGACTTTCACCTCGTACGTCTCCGGGTTCACCTCGATATTAGGAGTGGCGTCGTTGTGCACCATATCTTTCTTGAAAACCTTCCGGCAGCCTTTGACCGGCAAGGACGGCTTGCTCAGGCCAAGCTTTTTAATCGTACCGTTCTTGATCGAAATGTCGGAGACGAAATTAAAGCAGGTCTGGGAAAGGGCCTTCCCGTAAGAGCCGAACATCGGGCGGTAAATTACCGGCTGCGGCGTCGGGATGGAAGCGTTCGGATCCCCCATTTTAGAACCGAGTATCATTCCTCCCTTGATTATGAATTCCGGCTTGACCCCGAACAGGGCAGGCTTCCAGAGCACCAGGTCGGCGTATTTGCCTACTTCCACCGAACCTACGTACTGGTCGATCCCGTGGGCTTTCGCCGGGTTGATGGTATATTTCGAAACATACCGTTTCACCCTGAAGTTATCCCCTTCAGACTGTCCGTTCTTGTCTTTCAGGACACCGCGCTGGACCTTCATTTTATGGGCTGTCTGCCATGTCCTGGCCACTACCTCGCCGACGCGCCCCATAGCCTGGCTGTCGGAGCTCATGATGCTGAATACGCCCATATCCTGCAGGATGTCTTCCGCTGCAATCGTCTGGGGACGGATCCTGGAGTCGGCAAACGCCACATCCTCCTTCACCTTGGGATCGAGGTGGTGACAAACCATCAGCATATCGAGGTGCTCCTCGGCCGTGTTGACGGTAAACGGCTTGGTAGGGTTGGTAGAAGCAGGCAGGATATTGGGATACATCGATATCTTGATGATATCCGGCGCGTGGCCACCTCCGGCTCCTTCCGTATGGAAAGTATGGATCACCCTTCCGTTGATCGCTTTAACGGTATCTTCCAGGAAGCCCGCTTCGTTGAGGGTATCGGTGTGGATGGCGATCTGTACATCCAGCTTATCGGCGACTTTTAATGCCGCATCGATCGTGGCCGGTGTGGAGCCCCAGTCTTCGTGTATCTTTAGCCCGAGCGCTCCTGCTTCAATCTGCTCCTCGAGCGGTTTCACATCGGCGCAGTTCCCTTTCCCGAAGTAGCCGATGTTCATAGGGATCCCGTCGGAGGCCTCCAGCATTTTATGGATATTCCATTTCCCGGGCGTTACGGTCGTTGCGTTGGTACCGTCGGCAGGACCGGTTCCTCCCCCGATCATAGTGGTTACCCCGCTGTACAAGGAGGTTTCGACCTGCTGCGGACTGATAAAGTGGATGTGGGTATCGATCCCGCCGGCGGTCACGATCATCCCGGCAGCGCCGTGCACCTCGGTAGAGGCGCCGATCACCATGCCAGGCGTCACCCCGTCCTGGGTATCCGGGTTACCGGCCTTCCCGATCCCAACGATCTTCCCGTCCTTGATGCCGATATCCGCTTTTACAATCCCCCAGTGGTCGATAATGATCGCGCTGGTCAGGCAAAAGTCGAGCACACCCTGGTCCCTGGTGGCCTTTACCGACTGCCCCATACCGTCGCGGATCGTTTTGCCGCCACCGAATTTGTTTTCGTCACCGTACACGGCGAAGTCTTTTTCGATCGTAATGAAAAGCTCCGTATCGGCAAGCCGCACCTGGTCTCCTACCGTAGGGCCGAAAAGCGAGGCATACTTATCTCTCGGGATATATAGCTCTCCATCGATGTATTTTACCGATGAAGGGTCTTTGCCTAAGGCGTCCAGATTTAAGAGGGAAGATCCGGCTACTGACAGCCCGACAACCTTGATCCACTCCCGTCTATTCCATTGTGACATAATAAATCCTGTCTGTTTAGTTTAGAGTTAGAAACGGGTGCTCAGGCACCTTTGAATTTTTCGTCGGCCGCTTTTTTCAGTGCCTTTTTCCGGTTGTCTTCGTTCGTCACCGGACCGTCTGTCAGGTTGTTGAAACCCCGGGCTACCTTTGCGCCCCCGAGCTCGACCAATATCACGCTTTTCTTTTCCCCGGGCTCAAAACGCACGGCAGTGCTGGCGGGAATATTGAGCCTCATGCCGAACGCCTGGGCACGGTCGAACTCCAGAGCCTTGTTTGCTTCGAAAAAATGATAGTGAGACCCTACCTGGATCGGCCTGTCCCCCGTATTGGCTACCTCTACCCGGACCGTCTTCCGGCCCGTGTTTGCCTTGATATCGTCTTTCTTCAGTTTGTATTCTCCCGGTATCATTCGCTTTAGCTGTTTTGGTTAGGAAACAAATTATCTGATAGGGTTATGTACCGTCACGAGCTTCGTTCCGTCAGGAAAAGTCGCCTCGATCTGTACATCGTGGATCATTTCCGGAACTCCCTCCATTACCTGGTCTCTTTTCAGCAGCGTTGCGCCGTACTGCATTAACTCTGCTACAGATTTACCGTCGCGGGCCTCTTCCATTAAAATGGAGGAGATGTAGGCAATGGACTCGGGATAGTTCAGCTTAACCCCTCGTTTCAGGCGCTTGGCTGCCAGCTCTCCTGCGAAATGCAGCATAAGCTTTTCGGTTTCCCTGGGTGTAAGTCTCATAATATTTTGCTTTTCTTGGGTTTTTAATTGAGTTAATTACTTCAGGAATCTGTGCCGTGATTTGTTTTCTGGAACTATTCTGATCAAGTCACCAGACAATAATAACGGAAACCCATTAGAGGAATATTAGACAGAAATTAGAGCGAAATTAGAGATTTGGACGCCCGTTTTTGCGTGGTAGAATATTCTACTGCCCGGGCGAGAGCAATGCCCGGATTTATTTGGTTGAAGCAGCATTTGCCCTTCACTTTGCCCTGTAGCCAAAACCGGGCTGACAGGATCCGGGCGAAGAAAAATAGTGCGATGCCCTGCGAAAAGAGGAAGATCAGCGGGTTGCAGGTTTGCTCCCTGCCAGGATATTCGGCAGCACGATCCTGACCAGCGTCCCCTTTGTCAGCTCCGAATCGACTTGTATCCGGGCATTGTGCAAACGAAGGATATTAAGCGTAAGAGGCAGCCCGATACCTGCCCCTTCATATTCCCTGGCGTTGGACGCGCGGAAAAACGGGGAAAATATTTTTTCCAGGTCCGGCTCGGGGATCCCGATCCCCTCGTCCGAGACCGTAATGGCAACAGATTCGGCACCCGCTTCCAGCCCGATTACCACGGGCTTGTTATCAGAATACTTGCAGGCATTTGCCACGATATTGAAAACAGCCAGTATCAGCAGGTTTTTATGACCGAAAACCTGGAGCGCCCTCTCGTCTCCGGTATGGATCTGGAGGTCGATCTTAACGTTGATCCCGCGGCTTATCTGCCTTGCGGCATCCCGTACATGCTCCACGATCTCATCCGCACGCACGACTTCCCAGAGCTCGGTTTCCCCGTGACCGCTCGACCTGATCAGGCCCAGCAAACCGCTGATGATCTCTTTCAGCTCCATGCTCTTACGGTGAATGACCTCCAGCGAAGCCCCGACCTTCGCGTGATTCCCTTCCTTCAGATCCGCCATGGCGAGCTCCGCCTCCCCTATGATAATGGTAAGGGGGGTACGAAAGGAATGAGATGCATTGCTGATAAAGCTTTGCTGGAGATTGAAGGTAACCTCCAGCCGGTCGAGCAGGTTGTTGAACGTATCGTTTAGCCTGGACAGCTCATGCTTCTTCCCGTCGGATTTCAGCCTGAGGTTCAGATTGGAAGAGTGGATCCTGTCCATTTCCCTGATGGTCTGCTTGATCGGCCGGAGGGAATAATCGGCAAACCAGATGCTTACCGAGAAGGTGAGCAGCACAAATATCAGCAGTCCCCAGAACAGCGTTTCCTTCAGCGTCGACAATTCCTCGGTGATCGCGCCGGTATTGGCATGAGAGACGACCAAAAGGTCCTCCTTATGATTTTTATCCTTAAAATACAGGGCTACATAGGCGGTGCCGTTCACGAAACGGATGGCTTTCCCCGACAGTATGGCTTCTTTAAAAAAATCGTCCGACAACGGGAGGGGATGGCTGAACCGGAGGGAGGTCGCGCCTTTCACAATCCGCATGATATAGTCGTGCTCCTCCGGGAGCTTCTGCAGGTATTCCGCTTTCACCTCGTAGTAAAGAGAGTCGCTGTAGCGGTTGGAATTGAGCTTGGCAAAGCCCAGGATCTGCGCATTCTGCTCTAATCTTTCATAAAATCCTTCGTATAGATTTTTCTCCGAAAAAAAATAGATGAAGCCGCTCATCAGCATCAGCGTTCCGGCGACAATGGCCGCGAAAACAAGCGCAAGCCTGGATTTGATATTCATCGCTAGCCCTCCTTAATGATGTATCCCATGCCGATTACGGTATGTATCAGCCTGGTTTCAAAACCTCTGTCTATTTTTCGTCTCAGGTAGTTGATGTACACGTCCACTACATTGGTTTCCATACTAAAGTCCTCACCCCATACATTCTCCAGTATATCGATCCTCGGGAGTATTTTCCTCCGGTTTTTCATCAGGTAGGTCAGCAACCTGAACTCGGTGGCGGTCAATATGATCAGCTTGTTGTTGCGGATCACTTCCTTCGTTTCGGTATTGATGCTCAGGTCGGCCAGGGTAATGACACTGCTGTCGAAGAAACGCTTTTCCGAACGCCTTATCAATGCCTTTATCCGGGCTTTCAATACCTCCAGGTCAAACGGCTTGGTCATATAGTCGTCGGCCATGCTTTCGAGCCCGGTTACGATGTCTTTTGGAGAGTCAAGCGCCGACAGGATCATAATAGGCGTCTGCGTATTCGTTTTCCTGATAGTCCTGCATACCTCCAGGCCGCTCATCCCCGGCAGCATGATATCCAGGATAATGAGGTTGTAGGAATCCGCGGCCACCATTTTCAAGGCTCCGAAGCCATCCATCGCGATATCGAATGTATAGCCGTCCGCCCCGACCCCCCGCCTGATCAGCGATATGATGTACGGCTCATCCTCTACCAAAAGTATTTTTAATCTATCCATTCCTACTTTTTTACCATGCAGAAACTTAATATTAAATTTTTTAAATAATAATACCAAACCTGCTGATTTTGGCGCAGCGTTATAATTTTAAGCAGATTGTTGGAATAAAGCCCGAATTCTTCCGTTATTTGGCGGCTGGAAACTATTCTGTGTCAGGTCGTTTTTCTTAAACGATTATGACTCATGAAAACACATTTCTTTTCTACGTGCCTCCTGATAGCAGGCTGTGTGGGCACCTTATACGCGGCTGTCCCTGAAAATACGGAAAAAGAGCGTAAGGCCCGGAAAGGGGAACACCTCAGGGAAATTCCGAATTCGGTAATTGGCAACGCTTCCCCCGAGGAAACAACAGCTCCCGAAGAAGAGGACTTTAAACCGACGCTTCAATTCGGTGCGTTGATGCATATGTATGCTTACGGCGAGCAGGCCGGTTACAACGCTCCTTCTTCGCAATCTGCCGCTAAAGACTGGAATAAAGGGTTTTCTATTTACAGGGCTCGTTTTCTTCTCGGCGGACAGCTTACAAAAAAAGGCTCATTTTTTATCGAAACGGAGGTCCCGACTCCCGTTGGGATCCAATTGGGAGGCGGCGAGAAAAATGTCAAGGTAGCGCCGGTCCTTCTCGATGCCCAATACGAGCATGTATTCTCGAATGCGTTCCAGGTAATTGCAGGAATGCAATTGGTATCCAACAACAGGAATGGCCTGCAGGCCGCCGGCTCGCTAATGGCTAACGACTTTACCTATTTCCAGTACCCATACAACATGTGGAGCGACAGTCCCCTGCAAGGGAACTTCGGCCGTGATCTCGGCATCAACCTGAGGGGGTTTGCGGCTAAAGACCGGCTTGAATACCGGCTGGGGGCTTTTACGGGGAGGAATCTTGACGGGCAGGCGCCCCTGAGAATCGTCGGCAGGGCAGCCTACAACTTCCTGGATCCGGAGAAGGACTTTTACTATGCCGGGACAAAACTCGGCGCCGGCAAAACGGTTGCCCTTGCCACAGGCTTTGATATACAGGGCCGGTACCACAACCTGAGCGCCGATCTCTTTGCAGATCTTCCTGCGGGGGCTGCCGGCTCGCTCACGCTTAATACGGCATTTCAATATATGTCAGGAGGCAGCGACCCGAATTCCAGATACTCGTTTGCACATCTTATTCCCCAACAGACAGTCCAGTTCCTGGAGCTGGGCTATTACTTCAAAGCGCCGAGACTTCAGCCTTATATCAGGTTCGAAAACCAGGCGGTCAAAGCATTGCGTGAGCAGGTCACGTCGGGCGGCATTACCGAAGCTGAATTTAATAAGTTCAATTCGAGCACGGTCTACGGAGGCGGCCTGAACTATTTTTTCGATGGCTACAAAACCAATCTCAGGCTGTCGTATACGGTCAGGCAGTATAACGTTCCCCAGGCTGCCGGCGGATTTTCGAAGGAATCGTTCGGACAGATCTGGACCCAGCTCCAGTTCTTTATTTTTTGACGGGAAACATCCTGGCGTTACCCTGTGCGGGCCACCCTATGCGGGCCACCCTTCAGGGTTTGGGGGATGACGGTTTTCATTTTTTGCCATAATCATTTCACCACTTCGTGGCTGGTACAAGCCTGGAGAGTGACATGATTATGGCAAACGTGGAATAGTACTTTTCCCGTGAAAAATTCCGGATTGTGGTAATCTTCTCTAAAAATCTAGTAAATCTATAGAATAAAGCGACAATAATTCTTCCCTTATACTACCTTGCAGCAAAAAAACACCCGTGAGGCCGTTTGCGGGAAGCTGTTCAAGAGTAAATATCCCGTTTCGTAAAGATGCAAAATACGTTATCTATCAACCGGCCCGAGCTGACAGGAATACAAGGAAGACTGAAAAGGCTTTACATCATTTCCAGGTTTTATTTCGGCGGCAGTATTTGTTGAGCCGGTTGCCTGTACCTGGAAAATACTTTTTGTTCCGGACCAGTTCCAGGTGCGTTTTGACATGAATTTTTATTCTCCGGTAATCTCTTTCTCTTTATCCGTACTCAATATGCTTATAGATAACTACGATTTGCGCCCAAGGCGCCGCATAGCCCTTTTGGGGATTATTTTCAGCCTGCTTGCCCCATATGTGTTCGCGCAAAAAAGCTCCTACTCTTTGACGGGTGTGGTCCGGTCGGCCGATTCGGGTCCGCTTCCCGGTGTAAATATCCAGGTTCTGGAGCAGTCGCGCGGTACGGTCTCTGACGCGAACGGGGCATTCCAGCTAATTGTAACCGGCGATGAAACGCTTGTCTTTTCCTCGATCGGCTACCTCGCTAAAAACGTTGCCGTCAATAACCTGAAGAATATAGAAGTAGAATTGGGCGAAGACACGCGACAACTCGGCGAACTGGTTGTAATCGGCTATGGAACAGTAGATAAAAGTGACCTGACAGGCTCGGTTTCCTCGCTGAGAGACAAGGACTTCAACCCGGGCGCCAACGTTTCGGCCGACCAGCTCATTCTCGGACGCGCAGCAGGTGTCCAGGTTTCGCAGACGAGCTCCGAGCCGGGCGGAGGCATGTCGATAAGAATTCGTGGCGCGAGCTCCGTGAATGCAGGTAATGAGCCGCTCTATGTAATTGACGGCTTTCCGATCGACAACAGCCCGCTTCTGGCCGGCGGAGGGGTAGCCGGTACCGGGACGAACAATAATCCCAGGAACCCGTTGAATGCCTTGAATCCCGGTGATATCGAATCAATAGAAATATTGAAAGATGCCTCTGCAACCGCCATCTACGGATCGAGAGGCGCAAACGGCGTGATCCTTATCACCACTAAAAAGGGTAACAAAGGACGTACGTCGGTAAACTACGATTTTAGCGCCGGCACGCAGCAGGTCGCAAAAAAGATCGATGTGCTTACGACAGAACAGTATATCAAAGCGGTCAACGAATTGTCTGCCGAACGCGGCGAAGGAACTGTCTTTTCGGCAGATGATATCGCCCGGATCGGCGCCGGTGTAAACTGGCAGGATGAGATCTACCATCGCGCCGCTATCCAGAATCATAACCTGTCGATCAATGGCGGCGACGACAAGACTACATTTTTTACGTCGTTCAACTATTTTGACCAGGATGGCGTGATCAAAAACTCGGGGATCAGGAAATACATTGCGCGGGTCAATATAGACAGGAAAATAGGGACCAGGGCAAATTTTGGCATTAACCTGAACACAAGCCTGATCAATGACCGCAACAATATCGACGGAATGCAGACCAACGAAGACTCCGGGCCCATTTATTCCTCTTTGCTGTATGACCCGACAGAGCCCATTTTCAACGCCGACGGAAGCTACAACCAATCGACTAACCTTACGGTCAACAACCCCGTCAGCCTGGTGGAAGGCATCAGGAGCAAAAACAAAACAAACCGGACTTTCGGGAATGCCTATTTTCAATACGAGATCATAGACGGGCTCCTGGCAAAAGTCAATGTAGGGTCCGACCGGCAGACTTCAAGAAGGGATATCTATAATTCTACCGTCACTTTCAGAGGAGCGCCTGCCGGGGGTATCGCCAATATCTCTACGCTCGAGCGATCGAATATCCTGTCTGAATTTACACTGGGTTACCGGAAAACGCTGAATAAAAACAACCAGTTTGATATTTTGGGAGGGGTTACCTACCAGAATTTTGTGAGAAGGGCTTTTGCCGGTAATATCACCGGGTTCCCTTCAGACGATCTGGGCACCGACAATCTTTCTCTCGGCGACACCAATAACGATGCGCTTTCCAGTAGCCAGGAGGAAAACAGCCTGCTGTCCTACCTGGGCCGGATCAACTACCAGTTGTTTAACAGGTTTCTCTTTACGGCTTCCATCAGGGCAGACGGTTCTTCCCGTTTTGGCGAAAACAACAAATTCGGCTATTTCCCTTCCTTTGCGGCGGGCTGGAAGCTTACGGAAGAAGCTTTCATACCCAACATTTTCAGTGACCTGAAGCTAAGGGCGAGCTGGGGGCAAACGGGAAACCAGGAAATCGCGAACTATGCTTCGCTGTCCACGTTCATCCCGGCATCAAATGCTATTATCAACAACTCGCCTGCTGTGGGAATCAGGCCATCCAGGATAGCCAATCCCGATCTCAAATGGGAAACTACGGAGCAGCTCAATATCGGGATAGACGCTTCGATCCTGGGAGGACGGGTTTCCGGTACGTTTGACTATTTCATTAAAGATACAAAAAACCTGTTGCTGTACCTGCCCTTGCCCGAATCAACAGGATTTTCCTCGGTCCTGTCAAATGTAGGCTCTATCAGGAACAGCGGGGTCGAGCTGCTGCTGACGTCCAACAATATCAGGAAAGGACATTTCCGGTGGAACACAACGGCCAATTTTTCAGCATTGCGGAATAAAGTCACCGACCTCGGAACGATCGGAGATATCCTTACAGGCAGCGTAGCGAACGTCGGAAATACCGTTATCATCAGGGAAGGGCAGCCCGTCAACTCCTATTACGGCTACCAGGTGACCGGTATATTTCAGAACCAGGAGCAGGTCAGCGCATCGGCACAACCCGGATCCAGGCCCGGATTCCCTATTTTTAAAGACAATAACGGCGACAATACGATCAGTCCCGCCGATCAGCGGGTTATCGGAGATCCGTTTCCCGACTTCACCTACGGGCTGCACAACAGTTTCAGCTACAAAAATTTCCAGTTTGATTTCTTTTTCCAGGGACAGCAGGGCGGTGAATTGCTCAACATCAATGTGATCGAAAGCATGTATCCCGGCAACTTCAGGAGGAATAAACTGGTGGAGCAGATACTGGATCGCTGGACCCCGGAGAACCCCGGGGCCAAATGGCCGTCCGGCACCGTACCCACTGCCTACGGAGGAGGGAAAGTAAATGACCTGGTGCTCCAGGACGCTTCCTATCTGAGGTTAAAAAACATCCAGATCAGCTATTCTTTCGACAACGTTCGCCCTTTCCGCTCTGTCAGAGTCTACCTCACAGGCCAGAATCTTTTTACGCTGACAGGCTATTCCGGGTTTGATCCCGAAGCCAACTCGCTGGGAAGGAGTAACGTGAGAATCGATTACAGCAGCTATCCGCTGACAAGAACTTGGACCGCCGGCGTCAGCCTGGGGCTTTGAGCGAATTCGTTCAATGCCGGAACTCCACATTGTAAAGACAAATTATCAAGTTTTAATCCGATGAAGAAATTTCTTTTCACAATAGCAATTTTCTCCTGGTCTTTTCAGGGATGCGAATCTCTGGATGAAACCGTATATTCCGAGCTGACCCCGGCCGTGTTAAACTCTGAAAACGGCGCTTTATCACTGTTGAATTCAGCCTATTCGAACGCAACCCTGGTCTCTCTGGGGAACGGCGGCGTGCAGCACTATTTTTTGTCGGCGATGCCTTCGGGTGAAGCCTGGAACCAGGGCGGAAATATTGAAGCGGTACTGGGGCCGCTGACCGATTTCACCTGGGACAGCAATCTTAGCTTTTTCAGCGAAGTCTGGCGGGCCCCTTATGCCGCCATACGCGACGCCAACCTATTGCTGGCCAACATACCCAACACCAGTCTGCCTGAAAGCTTCAGGAACAGGGTTATCGCCGAGGCCACTTTTATAAGGGGGTTCAGCTACACCCTGCTCTATAACTGGTTTGGACCGGTTCCCATCGTTACGGAGACAACAGCTGAATACTATCAGCCGAAGCCGACCGATGAAGAATTCAGAACGTTTGTGGAAAAAGACCTTCTCTCCGCAGCCGGTGTCCTTCCGGTCAAACAGCCTGATTTCGGAAGAGCAAGCAAGGGGGCAGCGCTTGGCGTGCTGGCAAAGTTCTATCTCAATACCAAACAATGGCAGAAAACCATTGATACCGCACGTGAAATAATTTCGCTGGGGGAATATGAAATCCTGGGAGACTACACACGTGTATTCGCGCTCGACAACGAAGGGAACAAGGAGCTGCTCTGGGTATTGCCGAGGCACGCGCAGGGAGGCGCTATCTTTCTCAATGCACTGACTTTCCCGACCGACTACCCGCTTCTCCCTAACCAGGGTGTGTATGCGGCCAGGACTTACATGTACGACGATTTTGTGCTTTCTTTTGAAGAAGCTGATGTCCGCGGAAAACATTTCGTGACATCCTACACAAATACTGCCGGGCAGTTTATACAGCTGCTGGGAAAAAACCAGTCGCTGTCTCACAAGTATGAGTTTGACCCCAACTCTTCGGGGCCGGGCACTGGAAATGACTTCCCGATTGTCCGCTACCCGGATATACTGCTGTCGCTGGCAGAAGCGCTGAATGAAATCCAGGGACCCTTGCAGGAATCGGTCGATCTTGTGAACGTAGTCAGGAACAGGGCGCATGCCAGCCCGGTATCCTTTGGCGGACAAACCAAAGAATCGCTTCGAGAGCTTATCCATAAAGAGCGGGAATGGGAATTTTTTGCTGAAGCGAAGAGCAGAGAGGATCAGATCCGGCAGGGAACCTTCATATCCAAAGCTGTAAGCGAACGCAATAAAAGTGCGAAACCGCACCACGTATTGTTCCCTGTTCCGGAAACGGAGTTAAATGCAAATCCCAACCTGAAGCAGAATGACGGGTATTAGATCCGGCCGTATGGTTACTTTCTTTAGTAAATTCTGAAGGAACAATGGCATTTGACTACAAGAAGGTTTTGCTGACCCTGTCGGCGGTTCTGGCGCTTTCGCTTGTCGCCGCATCCCTGTTTGCCCGGCAAAAGCAGCTTCCGAATATCCTGGTTATCATTACCGACGACCAGGGGCTGCATGATGTCGGGTACTACGGGACAAAAGACCTTGTGACCCCTAACATAGACCAGTTGACGGGCGAGGGGTTAAGGTTCAACAATTTCTATGCGAATAGTTCGGTATGCTCTCCCACCCGCGCGGCGCTGCTTTCGGGCAGATATCCGGGCCGTGTGGGTGTGCCGGGGGTTATAAGGACGCACGAAACGAATAACTGGGGCTTTTTGTCGCCCGGGACAATACTGCTGCCGCAGCTCCTGAAGGGCAGGGGATACAGCACAGCCGTTATCGGCAAGTGGCATCTGGGGCTCGGGTCGCCCAATACGCCCAACGAGCATGGAGTCGACTATTTCCACGGCTGGCTGGGCGATATGATGGATGACTACATCCACAAGCGCCGTCACGATATTAATTACATGCGGAAGAATAACGAGGTGATCGACCCGCCCGGCCATGCGACGGACCTGTTTACCGAATGGGCAGTCAGCTACATCAATGAGCAGGCCGGAGACCAGTCGCCGTTCTTTCTGTACCTTGGCTATAATGCGCCCCACTTTCCAGTGCAGCCACCGCAAAGCTGGGTTGACCGCGTGAAAAAGAGGGTTCCCGGCATTACGGAAAAAAGGGCAAAGCTTGTTGCTTTTATAGAACATCTTGACGATGGGATCGGCAAAGTAATCGAAGCGCTCAGGAAATCCGGACAGTATGACAATACCGTTATTGTCTTTACCTCCGACAATGGCGGATGGCTCCCCGACGAAGCCAATAACGGGCCTTATCGCGACGGGAAGGGGACCATGTATGAAGGCGGACTGAGAATTCCGACAGCCGTAATCTGGAAGGACCATATCGCAGCCGGCAGTGTTACGGATTACCGGGCGATTTCAATGGATCTCTACCCGACGCTCGCCGGGATCGCGGGAGCGGAAATTAACCATGAAATCGATGGCGTCAGCATCCTGCCGGTCCTGCTTGGGGAAAAACAGGCGGACAATAACAGACCGTTGTTTTATGAAAGACGGGAAGGAGGGGATAACTTCGGCGGCCTTCCCATTCAGGCCGTTTCGCTGGATGGCTGGAAGCTGCTGCAAAATAGCCCCTTTCAAAAGCAGGAACTATATCATCTGGCAGAAGATCCTTATGAGACGAGCAACCTGATCGAAAGCCACCCGGAAAAATACAAAGAGCTAAACGCATTGCTGAGGCAGCATATCCAGAAAGCCGGCAGGGTACCCTGGCAGAAATAATTACCGGTCTTTTTCTCCAAAATGAGAACTCCATAATTCGAAAACCAGCATTACATGAGAAGATTCAGCTTACCAAAATTCATTATGCTCGCTATCCTGTCGACTGCGAGCCAGGTTTATGCCCAGGCGACCAGGCCCAATGTGATCGTTATCTTTGCAGACGACCTGGGCTACGGCGATTTGGGTATATACGGAAACCCGACGATCAAAACGCCGAATCTCGACAGAATGGCTTTTGAAGGACAAAAGTGGACCAACTTTTATGTTGCGGCGCCGGTATGTACGCCCAGCCGGGCCGCGCTGATGACCGGCAGGCTGCCGATCCGGAACGGGATGAGCAGCGAGAAAAGACGGGTTTTGTTCCCTGATTCGAAAGGAGGGCTCCCGCAGTCGGAAATTACCATAGCAAAAAGCCTTAAAAGTGCCGGGTACCGGACCGCGGCCATCGGCAAATGGCACCTCGGGCACCTGCCGGAATACGTACCCACTTCCCACGGATTTGACTACTACCTAGGCATTCCCTATAGCAATGACATGGACAGGGTGAAAGAAGGTGACTATTTTAAAACGCTGAAGGAACCCGAAGTGAGCTATTTTAATGTGCCGCTGATCAGGAATACCGAAGAGCTGGAGCGACCGGCCGATCAGACTACCATAACGAGGCGGTATACCGAAGAAGCTGTCGGTTTTATAAAGCAGAATAAAGACCGCCCTTTTTTCCTGTACCTGGCCCATTCGATGCCTCATGTGCCGCTTTTTGCTTCGGAAGGATTTAAAAATACCAGCGCAAGAGGCCTTTATGGGGATGTGATAGAAGAATTGGACTGGAGTGTAGGCCAGGTACTGAAATCGCTCAGGGATAACGGTATCGATGAAAATACGCTGGTTGTGTTTACTTCGGATAACGGGCCGTGGCTGATTTTTGAAGACCACGGAGGGAGCGCCGGTCCGCTTAGAGGCGGTAAAGGCGGAACTTTCGACGGCGGCATGCGCGTGCCTGCGATCTTCCGCTGGCCGGGTAAGATCAAGCCCGGCGTCGTCCTGGAACTGGGCAGCACGCTGGATTTGTTCCCGACGATCTCTTCACTGGCGAAAATACCGGTTCCGAACGACAGGGTCTACGACGGCTATGATCTCTCGGGAGCTTTGATTTCGGGAGCTCCAAGCCCGAGAAAAGAGATTTTTTTCTACAGGGACACGGAAGTATATGCGGTAAGACAAGGCGAATACAAAGTGCATTTCCAGAGCCAGTCCGAATATGCGGTGAACAGAGACAAGACCCTGCATTCGCCGCCGCTTGTCTACCATCTCGGGCATGATCCCGGAGAGAAGTACAACCTGGCCGGAAAGCACCCGGAGGTTGTCAAAAGCGTTCAGGAGCTGCTGGAGAAGCATAAGGCTGGCATAAAACCCGTCGAAAATCAGTTGGAGAAGTGAGTTGGTAAACGGGCCGTTTTATGAGACTATTCCAAAAAAGCATCCTGTTTCTCGCCGGGTTTTCTATTTGTAACCCTGTAGCGGCAGACAGGCTTACGGGGAAAAGACCCAATATTGTCTACATACTGGCTGACGATCTGGGTATAGGCGACGTTTCGGCTTTTAATGAAGGGTCCCGTCTGAAAACCATCCATATCGACCGGCTGGCCGCGGAAGGTATGAAGTTTACCGATGCCCATACCAGCTCATCGGTATGTACACCCACCAGGTACGGGATACTCACGGGCCGCTATAACTGGAGGTCGGAGCTGAAGAAAGGAGTGTTGGGCGGCTACTCCGCGCCGCTCATCACGCCGGACAGGCTGACCGTTGCGCAGTTTCTGAAAAATCAGCGCTATCACACGGGTTTTGTCGGCAAATGGCATTTGGGTTGGGATTGGCATATGAAGGGCGCTCCGGCCGGCAACAACAATCTGGATACCCGGCCGGAAGTAGATTTCAGCCGGCCTGTCTCAAACGGACCTCAAGAAAAAGGGTTTGTTTATTCTTATGGCTTCAGCGGTTCGCTGGACATGGCTCCCTATGTGTATGTCGAGAACGGAAAGGCAACCTCGGTTCCGGTAAAAAACACGGTTTCAACAGACAGCAAAGGCTTTTGGCGGGAAGGCCCTACGTCAGACGATTTTGTACACGCCGAAGTTTTACAGCACCTTACCCGGAAGGCGGTTGGGTACATCGACGAGCATGCGGGCAAAGAGGATCCCTTTTTTCTCTATTTCGCACTTCCCGCCCCTCATACTCCGATACTGCCTTCGTCGCCTTACCTGGGTAAAAGCAATACCAATTTCTATGGTGATTTTGTCCTGGAAACCGACGGCGTAGTCGGACAGATCCTTTCCGCACTGGAGAAGAACGGCGTACGCGACAATACCCTGGTGATTTTTACGAGTGACAATGGTTGCTCACCCCGCGCCGGATTCGATGAACTGGCGAAAGTCGGCCATAACCCGGGCTATATATACAGGGGGAGCAAAGCCGATCTTTATGAAGGCGGACATCGGGTGCCGTTCGTGGTGAGCTGGCCCGCAGTTGTTGCGAAAGGTGCTGTTTCCCGGAACCCTATTTGTACGACTGATTTCCTGGCGACGGTTTCTGAAATCGCGGAGTCACCGTTACCGGATAATGCGGGTGAAGACAGCTTTAGTTTCCTGCCGGTTTTATCCGGCGGCAGCCAGGGCGCCGAAAGGGCGATCGTGCATCATTCCATTGAAGGAAGGTTTGCGATCAGGAAAGAGAACTGGAAACTGATTTTATGGTCGGGCTCGGGCGGCTGGAGCAGTCCGAAAACCGGTGAGGAAACAAAAGGCCTTCCGCCATTCCAGCTGTATGATCTTGAAACAGATCCCGGTGAAAGGAATAACCTGTCCGCGATAAATCCGGGAAAAGTAAAGGAGCTGGAGGCTTTATTGGTCAGGTATATCCTCGACGGACGAAGTACGCCGGGAAAGAAGCAAAAAAACGACGGAGGCGAAAAATGGAAGGAGCTGGAGGGGATCGGGCCCTTCTGATCCTTACAACAATTACCGGTCATTATTTCGTATCGGCACGGTCTTTTTTCGATACCTTCCCGGGCATCAATACCCGATCCTTATCTTCGTGCCGCTTTGCCAGGATTTCAGGATGGCCTCGCAGATAGCGGTGGAGACCAGCCCGTCCGCTGCGGAGGTTTCCGGGGGGCGGCGCCCTTCGACTGCATCCAGGAACGCGGTATGTTCTGCACGGAAAATATCGTCTCTGTCCTGCCGGAAGCAGATCGTGTCGACCGATTGCGACTTTTTGTATCCTACCCGCAGCGTCCCCTGTTCGTAGTCCAGTACAGCCCATCCTTCGTCGCCGGTAACTTCATAGCAATGACGCTGAGGCATTTGTACATAATTCAGGTGGATATGGGCAATCAGCGGCGCATCATATTCGAGTAGGATATCGGCTACATTGGGAGCAGCGCTGAACTCCATATTTCCACCCTGAAATCCGGGAGTGTAGACACTTTCAGGACGGCGGTTGAGCAGCCAGTACACCAGATCGGCCTGGTGTGCATAGTCGAAAAACAGGGACCCCGGATGGGAAGCCTGGTATCTTGACAGGGAATTGACCAGCGTGATGTAAGTACCGACGTGTGCGTGCAGGTGCAGCACATTCCCGAGTCTTCCCTTATCAATGAGTTCTTTCAGCAGTTGTATACCTTTCCCGAAGTGGAGGAAGAATCCGACTCCGAAGGTAAGACCTGTCTTTTGTACCAGCGAGGAGACCTGCCTGGCTTCCTCAAGCGTCGCGGTCATCGGTTTTTCACAAAAGACATGTATGCCGGCTTCGAGCGCCCGGATCGATTGCGCCGCATGCAACGGCGTAGGTGTGGACAGCCAGACAATATCCGGCCTGGTTGCCAGCATATCGTCGAAGGAGGCATGATTTGTCACATCGCCGAGTGTTTCTTTCGCAGCGGCTGCCACTGCCGGGTTTACTTCCAGTATCTCAACCTGGACCTCGTCCCTTTCTCCGAGTAGTCTTGCGTGCCGTAATCCGATGGAGCCCAGCCCCACCACTACGATCCTGTATTTTATTGCCATACCGAAAATCCTCCGTCAACTACAATGTTCTGACCCGTTATATAACCGGAAGCGGCGGAAGCGAGGAAAAGAATAACTCCTTTCAGATCCTGGCCATCCCGTCCCATTCTTCCAAGCGGCGTACGATCGCTGTAAGCCGCTACAAAGGCGGGGTGATGCCCGCGTTCGGGGCCGGTAAAGCCACCCGGCGATATGCTGTTGACACGGATGCCGTGCGGGGACAGGAACCCTGCCAGGTCACGGGTGAGCCCTATCACGCCGGCTTTTGCCGCGGCGTAGTCAACAGGCTGTCCAGGCATGCCTGCTGCCTGGTACATGCGGCGGTCGCGGCCTACAAGCCCTGCGATAGAGGCAATGTTGATCATTTTTCCCGACTTCTGCTCCATCATGATTTCCCCGAATGCTTTGCAGCAGTAAATGGTTCCTGTGAGGTTGTTCTGCACCCCGTTGAAAATATGCCCCGGGTCGCGTTCGAAAAGATAGGCGATATTGGAGCCCGATCCGCCGCCGGCGTTGTTGATCAGGATGTCGAGGGTGGGCCGCCATTCCCGCACCTTTGCAGCGCAGTCAGCCACCTGGCGGGAGTCTGTATGATCCATTTCCAGGGCTAATGTCGCTACGCCGTAGTCTTTTTGAAGCTGCGCCGATGCTCTTACGGCTTTGTCAAGGTTCCGGGAAGTGAGCGCCACAGCGCAGCCGGCTGCTGCCAGGATGGTCGCTGCCTCGTACCCCAATACGGAGGAGCCGCCGGTGATCAGCGCAGTTTGCCCCTCCAGGTTGAACAAATCGGAAATATCAGGATGCATTGGTATGAAAGTAAAGGGCTACTATTTGTTTGGCTGGGATTTTAAATAATGATCCAGTATCCGGAGACAATACCATTCCTGCCGGGGAAGGTGGAACGGGCCTTTGAAAAGGTTGCCCTTTGCGGTCTGTGCTATACGGCCGTCGCGATGCAGGTAGCCGAACCATTCGCCATGGGCCTTATCGGGGAAATGCCCATAGGCGTATTGGTGTACCAGGCGGTGACGGTGGGCGTATTTTTCGTCGCCGGTGACCAGGAAAGCCAGCAGGGTGGCAATAATTGTTTCGTTATGCGGCCACCAGAATTTCATGTCCTGCCAGTATTCCTGGACAGGTTTGCCGAAAACGTCACGGAAATAGAGGATGCCTCCGTGTTCCTCGTCCCATCCTCTTTCCCACATATAATCCAGCATGCGGCATCCCAGCTCTTTAAGGCGGTCATCTTTCCGGTACAACGCCTCGTGGAGAATGAACCAGGCGCCTTCTATGGCATGGCCCGGGTTCAGCGTCCTGCCGTCGATATGGTCGATTATCTTACCGTCGGGAGCCACCTGCTCCATTACGCAACGGATGTCGTCTTTCACAAAATAAGTCGCGATCTGTTCTATCCAGGTGCTGATCCATTCGTCGCAGCGCGGGTCACCGATCGTCTCGCGCAACTGCTGGGCGGTATTGATCATGATCATGGGTGTGCCGATGCCTATGGCCGGACGGGTGTCAGTGAATTTTGAAGGCAGCAGGCCGGGAGTGGTGGCGAAACGAAGGCATTCTCCGAAAATCTTTCGGGCCAGATCTGCGGCTTCCCGGCTTCCGCTTGCCTTTGCGTATGCCGCAGCGGCAATGACATAAAAAGTTTCTGAAAAGAAATACCGTCTTTTCCGGATAGGACGGCCGTCGCGGGTGACATGGAAAAACATGCGGCCGTCTGTATCGAAGCAATGTTTATTCAGGAAGTCATACCCGAGCTTCGCACCCTCCAGCCATTCCTTTTTCGGTTCGACGGTGTTATAGAGGGTAGCGAGTATCCATGTAGCCCGTCCCTGTATCCAGACAGCCTTGTCGTCGTCGATCAGCGAGCCGTCGGCATCCCGCATGAGGAGGAATCCTCCGTGCTCCCGGTCATAGGAGCGGGGGAACCAGAACGGGACCGTATCTCCCAACAGCCGGTCGCGGTAAAAATCCCGCAATACAGCCAGTTCGCCGGTTGTGTATGCCATCCTGAAGGGGTTATTTAATAATTTCGTCTACCGGGATACGCAGGAAGTTCAGCTCACGGATCCCTTCGTAGAGGATGCCGATCGTGTGCTCATCCAGCTGCACCAGCGAAGAATAGCCGTATCCGTATCGTTCATCGAGCAGTAGCTGGTGAGCAGGCATCCACGTTTCTCCGAGGTCCAGGCTGGCCTTGATCGTCATGTTTTTCCGGCTGTGCTCTACCGACGAAGTATTGACGTTGCTAAAGAACAGGACTTCTTTCAGGACCCCTTTTACGCGCACGGAGGCTTTGATCAGGCTGGCCATACAGATAGGATCCTGGAGGGCATGGTAGGAAGTAGGATGCTCCTGCCATGTTTTCCCCAGGTCGCGGGTAGTCGCTACCGACCGGAATAAGCCCCGTTGATCCCTCATGTTAAGCATCAGCGTACCGGGGGTAGTTTCCACTACCTGGCTTTCGGTAGTATGGCTTTTGAAGCCTGTTCCCATATGCCAGGTTTTTCCATGGTCTTTGCTATACATCACTGAGGAGTAAGAAATCCCGGGTTTGGCGCTTTCGTCCCAGTACTGGGAAGGCAATACCAGGGTACCGTCTTTCATGACGATCCCGTTGCCCGGCCCGTTAAAGCAAATGTGCCATTTCGGGTTCTTTACCTGGGCTGTGATATTGTAGGGCGCCGACCAGGTCTTACCGTCGTCTTCGCTGCTCACAAGCATGAGCTGGCCGGACTGGTCGGGCGAAAGCCCCGGCTCCGAGCCTGCGATCGAGCGGTTTCCCTTGCTCCACAGGGCGGCTACCCATATTTTCCCGGTAGCGGGGTCAAAAAGCACGGTCGGATCGCCGATACCGTTCTGGTCATGCGGTTCCCCCATATCCATGATGACTTTCATAGGCTCCCAGGTTTTACCGCCGTCGGTGCTCCTGCTCATCCCCACGTCGATATTTCCGGGAAGGTCTTTGCTGCTGTTGTACCGGTTATCGTATACGGCAATCAGCGTTCCTTTGTCAGTACTGGCTATTCCCGGGATACGGTAGGTATGGACCCGGTCATCTCCCGGTTTCCTGATGCTGATCCCGATGCGTTTCTCCGGGGCGCCGAGCGTTTTCGAAACAGGGTAGTCTGCGCCTTTGCGGTCCGTAAGCCCGAGTACCTGCACCGACGGACGACTGTCGGGGTCGGCATCGGTTTTCAGCCGGGCGCCCAGCCAGATGTAATTCCAGCCCTGCTTCAGCGGAAGGTCGACAGGAATGGAAATTTCGCCGGCCTCCCTTAGCGACTGAAAGGTGGTATGGATACGGCTCGTGTCAGGGCGGGGTTCCTGCACATTGCCGTATACCAGTAAATGGTCAAAGTTTTGCTGCGCAGCCGTATTGACCCTGGCGCGAATGCGTTCGAGGACAGGGGCATTTTCGTCTGCCACGTATACCCTGATGCATAGCAGCGGGTTGTGTTGATGCCGTTTCAGGAGGGGAATATCCGGCAGATGCACCCATACCTCTGGTGTTTTAATCCCGGGTGATGATGCCGATGCCTGTCTGCAGATACCGAAGCAGGCGATGAGGCAGATACCGGCGATAATCAGGAACCATTTTTTCATTATCAGGTAGGTTTTGATGAGAATAGATCACTTTTGCTGCGGACGAAGAAAGGTTTGCTGGACAACCAGCGCCACGGCTACAATCCCGGCCAGTATTGCAAAATCACGCCCGAGATTCCCCGAATCCGTAGATTTTCCGAGGATATCGGTAATGATGGCCCCGGCAAAGACACCGGTCATGTTCATGATGCCGTAGGCGGTGGCGCGGTAGCCTGCCGGTACAAACTGGCAGAGTATCGGCATATTGTTGGCGTCGAACATCCCGAAGCCGAAACCAAAACAGAAAGCGGCTCCTATCACCGCAGTGACAGAATCTCCCAGGCCGATCAGGACCAGCGCCGGGATGGTAAGCCCCAGCCCGATGCCGCTCACATAGATACGGCCCCTGATATTACGTTGTACCCACCTGTCGCTCAGGATCCCGCCCGACACCACGCCGATGAGCGACGAAATGGCGATGGTAACGGTCGCCGCCGGCCCGGCCAACGACATGTCCAGCTGAAGGTTATTGGCAAAAAGCGTGGGCAGCCAGTTTTTTACCGCCCAACCGGGCAGGCTGGGAACGGCAAAGTACATCAGGATGATCCAGAACGATATATTGGAGAAGAGCAACGTCATTGCCTTTAATACGGGTACCCTTTCCATTACCTGGTTTTCGGACCCCGTTTCCACACCCGGCCGCTTTTCCTTCAGGAAAAAGACCAGCACGAGGGCGTAGAGCACGCCGACAATGCCGAATCCGCGGAATGCTGTTTCCCAGGAAAATGTGGAGGCGATGGTAGCGCCGAATCCGCCCAGCGCTTGTCCGACGTATAATCCTGTCAGGTGCAGTCCTATGGCCAGCGAACGGGTTCTGGAGCTATGGTAATCGGCGATCAGCGCCAGGCCGGTCGGAATGTAAAGCGCCTCGCTGAAACCCATCAGCGCCCTCAGCAGGTAAAGCTGTTCAAATGTACGGGCGTATCCCATGAGCAGGGTTACCGCGCTCCAGACGAACAGGCTGCCTACAATCAGCCACTTGCGGTTAAACCGGTCTGCGATGATCCCCGCCACCGGGCTTACAAAACCGTAGATCCAGAGAAACACGGCCATCAGGCGCCCGAAGTTGACCGCCATTTGGAGCTCTTCAATGTCTATCTGCATCGAAGGGCGCATCGTGGCCAGCATCTGCCGGTCGAGATAGTTAAGCAGCGCCACTACCCATAGCAGGGCAACCACCACCCACGGATATCTTTTGGATGCGCTCATTGCCCGGGGCCAGGTTTTAGGTGAATCGTTCCTTCCAGAATAGCGGGGGTGCGGATACCGGGTTTAATTTCACCGCTGGTAATGTATATTTTCCCCTCGCGATATACCGCCGCAGTAGTGACGGGTACCGTGAACGGGATCTCGTCTGCAATTTCCCATTCATCGGTATCAGGATGGTATACCAGTACATCACGGCTGAAGCCCGGGTGGGTTGCCTGCAGGTTGTTTTTTTGGCCGGTCACTGAATCTCTGGCCTCGCCTTCGAGCCCGGCCGCTTTCGCAATGAGGGTCTCGATCCGGGTAAAAAAGACGCCTTTATCGCCACCGAAAAGCAGTGCATCGTCGTTGTCTGTAGTTATGCCCGGTGTAACGACGCCCGATCCCGCGGCCAGCGGATAGGGAAGCGGTTGTTTTTGCTGCCATTCCAGTGTTTTGAGGTTGAGCGCGTAAACGGTCTTGTAAATAGTGCTGATCCCGTTGCTGTTTTTACGGCGGCCGCCGATCGTGTACAGGTAATCCTGCCCCCGGCTTCTGATGATCAGCTGGACGGCATGGGAAGCGGGATGGGGCATCGGCGGCAGTGGTTCCCAACCGGAAAGCGGCTGGTTCAGGGACAGGCGCCATATTTTATCGGATGTCTCATCAGTTGTTTCACCTCCCGCTACATAAAGCGCATTTTCATAGGACAGGAGGGAAGCGTTGGTCACGCCCAGCGGCAGTGCTGGCAGTGTTTCCGTGACGAGAGCAGTCCCGTTCCATTGAAGCCTGTATACCTGTCTGGAAATGCCTTCCCCGTTTTCCCCGCCGGCATAGTAAACATGGTCGCCGGCTGTTACGCTTCCGGCATAGGCTACCGGGGAAGGGAGCTTTAAGGACAGGGTATCCGTAAAGAACGCCTGCTCCGCCGGGTCAAAGAGGTATACGTCGTCGTAGTATTTTTTTATACCGCCCTCCCAGGGAAGCTGCCCGGGAAAATTGGCGCCGCCTGCGATGAGCAAACGGTTTCCGGAGAAGCCGCTGACAGGACCGGCTACACCCAGCGCTTCTTTTGCGTTCAGAGAAGGCAGGGAGCCTGCCGTTTTCCATACAACGGTGCTTCCGCCTTCTCTTTTATCACAGGAAGTGAGCGTCATGAAGAGCAGGATCGGTAAAACAAGTTTTTGCAGCATCAGGCTTGGCGAGGGGATGGATTTACTTCAGAAAATAGGGATCGAGATGAAGGTTCCGGACGTCTTCGCGGAACTTTTCCCACTGTATTTCATCCATATTTTTGATGGGTAACCTGAATTCCCCGCAGTCAAGGCCGGCCAGCTTCATGTAGCCTTTACCGACAGAAATGCCTCCATACTTTCCCAGAAGCCTGATGAGGTCGATAGAAAGCTGTTGAAGTCGTGCCGCCTTTTGCAGGTTTTTTTCTTCAAAGGCCCGGATCAGCTCAAGATACAGCGCGGGAACATAGTTGTAGGTGCTTCCTACAGCGCCCCGGGTACCCAGGGCAAGCGCAGGCAACATATTCTCATCCCTGCCCCACAGCATATCGTACTTCCCGTCCGCGTAGTGGATGCAGGAGAGAAAATCCATAAAATCTTCATGAGTGTATTTGACGCCCGCAAAATTGGGGATCAATCCGTCTACTTCCTGCAGCAGGTCATAAACGGGTATGCCCACCCCCGTCAGTACGGGGATATGATAGTAGTAAAAGGGCAGGTCAGGTACGGCATCCGCTATTTTTTTACAGCAGGCGGCCAGTTGCGATGCCGACGACGGCTTGAAATAGAAGGGAGCCGTGAATGAAACGGCGTCTACCCCCGCATCCCTGGAGAATTGCGCCAGTTCTATACAGTCTGTCAGGGAGGTCCCGCCCAGCAGCGGGATCAGTATGAAGCCGGGGTCGTTACCGGTGAGGCTTACCCAGGCCGTGATGACCTGCTTTTTTTCCGACATAGACAGCGACACGCCTTCTCCTGTCGAACCGATAATAAAGGCGCCGCTGACGCCATTTTGCCTGAGCCTTTTGTAATAATCCGGGATCACGGAAAGCTGCAGGGCTCCGTCCGTATTCATGGGCGTAAATGGCGCTGCGATCAATCCCTCTATTTTTTTGTAGTTCATTTTGTATATCTGCTTTTTATTAAAAAACTGGTGGATGGGTTTTGTCGCAGGGCGCCTTCACGAACTCATGGCGGGGCGGCCATTCTTCGGGCAGGGCGATCCCGTTGTGCAGCTGCTGGCCGGGTGCGGTCAATGAGACCGGGAACTCCGCGGGAACCAGGACATGCCGGAATTTCATAAGGAGTGGTCTAAGAATATGTATAACATAATATTTTACAAATGTGTATGTAAACTTTTAACTTTGCAAGCAATTCACCGCATTGTTATACACATAGTACAATTTGAAATTAATGAATACCGTCCTGGGCTCTCTTAAGACAATCGACACCAGCTCGTTGGTAGATAAGGTCGAAACCAATCTTATCGCGCTGCTGATAGAAAACAATCTGAAGGTAGGCGATTCTATTCCCAAGGAGCTGGAGCTTGCGGAAGTGCTGGGAGTGAGCCGCACGGTTGTCAGGGAAGCGTTGCTCCGGTTGCGGCTGATGGGCCTGATTGAATCCAGGAAGAAGAAAGGAGCGGTGATTACGAGCCCCGACCTGGTTTCGATCCTGGAAAGGAGCATGAATCCCAAGATCCTGGACGACGGGACGCTGAAGGGAATTTTCGAAATGCGGCTATCGCTGGAGATCGGGATGGCCGACTTTATTATGGAGCGGGTAGAGCCGGAAGATATCGTGGAATTGAGGAAGATCGTTCTGAGCGAGCCGGCGGAAGCAGACGGCGTGGTATTCGAAATCAATCATGAGATCGCTTTTCACGGTAAGCTGTATGAGATCACCAGGAACGAAACCATGAAAAAGTTCCAGCAGTTGCTGCTGCCGGTTTTTGATTACGTGCATGCCAGCGGCCTGTTGAGAAAGGTGCATGCGACCGACTCTTTTGTTTCCCACAAAGACCTGGTGGACATCATTGAGACCGGGAATGCCGAGATGTTCCGGAACGGGATGCGCCGCCACCTGGAAAATCATTTTATACGCCTGTTCGAACGCTGATGCTGAAACGGGCTAAAAAGAAAGATTTTACTCTATGCCGTAATCTTTTAGCTGAAGCCCCCATTTATCAAAAAGCTGTATGACGCACCGGTGATCGTACCGGCTCTGTACCTGCAGCTTTTTGCCATCTTTGAAAATAGCCAGTGTCGCGTCTTTGATTTCCGGGCCGTTTTCATCCACGTAGTCAATGACATTGAGCGCCTGTGCCCGGGCCATCATATTGGTAGAAGCCAGTGCGCGGAGAAGGGCCTGTTTCCCGGTTTCCTTTTCGCCGAGCCTGTAAAGCGTTTCCGCCGCAACTATTGCCACACTGTTCGACGGGTCTTTTGCCGCCTTTATCAACGCGGGTATCGCTGTTTGAGCCTTTTCAACCCGTACCAGCAGGCCTGTTGCAGCCCAGTAACGAATCGCCGCCTGATCCGAATCCAGGAGCTTCACTAATTCTGACAGGTCTCCCGATCCGGGATCACCGGAAAGATCTGCCGCCCGGATGATCTGTTCCAGCGGGACCCTGTTCTGTCGCATGTAATCATATGCATTCCCCCTGCCCACCATATCGATCATCTCTGCCTCCGGTATAAAACCCGTATCATGGATGTCCAGCATCCAGTCATGGCAGGCTTTGCGCATCCTTGTCAGCACCTGCTTATAAGCCGGATCAGCCGCCAGGTTGTGCACTTCCCAGGGGTCGTTTTCCCGGTCATACAGCTCTTCAACGGGTTTAGTCTCCCAGAAAGCGCGCTGCAGCTCATTGCACCTGCCGTTTTTACAGGCCTCCTCCCAGGAACGTATCGAGGCAGCACGGAAAAGGTATGCTATGTACTGCCCGTAGATACGGTGGGGCATATAGTTCCGGGTATACCGGAATTTACGATCCACCACCGAGCGGCTCATGTCGAACCGTTCGTCCATACGATCCCGGAACTGGTAGACAAAAGCGGGTTCCGGTGCTGTTTTAGCACCCAGGAAAGGTTTGCCCTGCATGTACTGCTGAACCGGCGCGCCTGCGATGCTCATCAGGGTAGGGGCCAGGTCCACGAAGCTGATCAACCGATCCACTTTCTGTCCGGGCCTTTCAGCGGGGTACATTTTTTTGAACTTTTCCGGTATATAGACAATGAAGGGGACCCGCGTCCCGGTATCATAAAGATACCTTTTGCTGCGGGCCAGCACGCCGGCATGGTCGCTGTAGTAGAAAACGATGGTGTTTTCAGCTTCGCCGCTTTCTTCCAGCTCTTTGAGCAGCTTTCCTACCGCGGCATCCATATCTTCTATCTTATCGTAGTATTGCGCCCAGTCATGGCGCATTTCAGGAGAATCGGGATGATAGGGGGGCAGCTTCACTTTCTCGGGTTTGTGGCGGAGCTTGTCGTCCGGGATCGGGTCGAAAAGGCTGCTTTCGTGGGATATTTCAATGTTGAAAACGGCAAAGAACGGAGCTCCCTTCGGCCTGTTTTTATAATGCGCTTCCGGGCCCAGGGCATCCCAGACGTTTTGGGTCTGGGCAGGATCAATATTAAAATCTTCCTTTTTCCGGTTCGTGCAGTAATATCCGGCCTGCCTCAACAATTGAGGATAGAGCAGAACCTGGTCCGATTTCCGGTAGGTGCTGCGCATATTCTGGTGCCCGTTGCTGTTGGCATAGACACCCGTAATAATGGTATTGCGCGAAGGAGCGCAAACGGCAGTATTGGAAAAGGCGTGGGTATACATAAACCCGCGGGAAGCAAGCCTGTCGAGGTGCGGTGTGGTGGCGAACGGATCTCCGTAGCATCCCAGGAACGCCCCGTTATCTTCACTGGTTATCCAGATGATATTAGGACG
The DNA here is from genome assembly GCA_037191015.1 of Spirosomataceae bacterium. GTDB lineage: Bacteria > Bacteroidota > Bacteroidia > Cytophagales > Spirosomataceae > Ravibacter. The sequence goes on along the minus strand of JBBCKD010000031.1, from coordinate 306,082 downwards.
GGCAGCTTCCCCGGCGCTTATGCCGGGCGACAGGAAAGCGGCCCAGATCGTTAAAAGTAGTGAATTGCGTATCATATCTTTTTTTGAATATCCCGAATTTAACGGGGTTGGCGCTGTTTCCTTTCCCCCGCAAATGGAAATAAAGCAGAGGGACGGTGCGCCTGGTCCATCAGCCGGACGAGCTCCGCCGTTTTTTCCGGATAGGTTTCCGCCAGGTTGTCCGATTCTTGCGGATCTTTTGAAAGATCATACAGTTCGACCGTTGTCCTGGCAGGGTCATTGGCCTCGAGCCGCAGGGCTTTCCAGTCGCCCCGGCTTACCGCCTGGCGGCCGCCTTTTTCATGAAACTCCCAGTATAAATAGTCATGTACGGATTGATTCCCTTTTCCCAGTAAAGTCGGGACCAGCGAAATCCCGTCTGTCGCCGGTCGCTTTTCTATCCCTGCCAGTTCCGTGAAAGTGGGAAGGATATCCCAAAACGCACCTGCATGGTGACTGATACCGGGCTTCACAACACCGGGCCAGTATGCCGCCGTCGGTACGCGGATCCCGCCTTCGTACAGGTCGCGTTTAACGCCCCGGAAGCCGCCGTTGCTGTTAAAGAAAACAGGATCGGCCCCGGCCTCCACATGAGGGCCGTTATCGCTGGTGAAAATGATCAGCGTATTTTTGTCAAGCCCCTTTTGACGTAATGCTTCCACGATTTGCCCTACGTACATATCAAGACGGGCCACCATAGCTGCAAACGTAGCACGCGGAAAAGCCTGCGAGGCGTAACCGCCTTTGGTGGCCTCCGGGCCGTAGTCATTCCCGGCAAACGGTGTTTCGGGGAATTTGCCCTTGTAGTACTGCAGGAGCGAATCGTCGGGTGCAACAAGCTCGGCATGCGGCAGAATATAGGGTAAGAGCATGAAAAAGGGCTTTTTCCCATCCTGTGAAGCGACAAATTCCAGCGCCTTATCCTGGATCAGGTCCGGCGCATAGACTACCGTTTTTTGCAGGTTTTCATTGGCATCCAGCATTACTTTCTTATCGTTGTCCCACAGGTAAGCCGGGTAGTAACGGTGAGCCAGCGTCTGGCAATTGTACCCGAAGAAGTGATCAAAGCCCTGGCGGAGCGGATCCCCCTCTGAGCCGGGCGACCCCAGTCCCCATTTCCCGAACGCCCCGGTCGCGTAGCCGTTTTCCCGGAGCAATTCAGCTATGGTAACCACGCTGTCGGCGATCGGCTGCTGGCCTTCGGGCTCAACCCTTTTGTTACCTCTTATGTAAGTATGACCTGTGTGGAAACCGGACATCAGCGAAGACCTGGAAGGCGCGCACACGCTCGTCCCGGCATAAAACCGCGTAAAGCGTATCCCTTCTCCAGCCAGCTTGTCCAGGTTTGGGGTTTTGATCTTCTGCTGGCCATTGAACCCTACGTCGCCGTAGCCCAGATCGTCAGCGAGAATGAAAATAAGGTTGGGCCGGTCGTGATCCGGGGCAGGCTGGCGACAGGTAATGCCGGCCCCTGCCGCCAGGAAGCAGGTGAATATGACCAGTCGGATAGCCGTCCGGTTTTGAAGGCGGGATTTCATCAGGGTTTAATATACTTCATTATTGTTTTTATAACGTATAAGCCGTTTTTTGGAACGGTTGATCTTGCCCAGTATTTTATTTTTTTCATCGGGGGAAAGATGCCCGTCGATCAGGGCAAGCTCGATGCTTTTGTTAATGCCCCGGTGCTCTTCCATCATCTTGTTGTATTCATTTTGGGTGATGGTCTTGCTTTTATAGGATTTCTCTATTTCGGATTTCAGTTTCCGGTGCAGAACACGAACGTCTTCCTGCGCGCCGGCAGAAAGCGAAAAACAAAGTAACATGGCGGGGACGGCCAGCAGGTATGATTTCATAGTGTGATGGAATGGTTGGTTGCATAGAAGGTTAAATATAGTACATTGCGATTTAAAGTCAAAACAACCTCAGCGCTTCGGAAACGCCGTAATCAGGACGCCGCCTGTAATGATCAGGACCATACCGGCCATAATCCCGGGAGAAGGGGCCGATTCCCCGAGCACGAGGCCTAAAAGCGTCGAGAACAAAATGCTGAAATAGCCGATAGGCGCTACCTGGTTGACTTTGCCGGAGGCAAAAGCATTGGTCATCAGCACCTGTCCGGCGAGGGCAGTCAGGCCTAATACGAGGAAAAGGATCCAATGAAGCGGCTGGTCGGGCCACCTGAAGTGCCCCAGGAGGAACCCCAACTCCTGCCAGCTGAAATACCTGCCGGCGACTATGGAAAGCAGAGGCAATATAATCCCGCTCAGCATGAAGGAAAGCACGATATAGCGTGAATCGTAATAATAGCTGAGCTGCTTGATGGCCAGGTATGCAAACGTGGTGAGCAGCGCGTTCCCGAGCCCGATGATGTGACTTTTTAAAGGGATCTGTATGTCGGGACGGAAGATCAGCCAAACACCGGTCATACCGGCTAGAATAGCGGCTATTTCTCTTTTGGAAGGCATTTCTTTGAAAAGAAAATAAGAGAATATAGCCATAAATAGGGGATACGTATACTGGTAGGTGATGGATCTCGCCATACCCAGGGTACTGATCGCATAGAAGAGCAGGTAAAGAGAGAGGGTCCCGATCACCCCCCGCGACACGAGCAGCAGCGGCTTCCCGCCCTTGTGGTGCGCCGGGCGGCGTACCAGGCTGATCATTACAAAAGCTGTACCTATCAGGTTCCTGAAGAAGACCTGCTGGGCGGTGTCATAGTATTTTCCCAATATTTTGGAAGAAGCTACCATCACCGAAAAAGCGAGGCAGGCGCCCAGCATGAGAAAGGGACCGTTTGCTGCAAGCGTTTTGTTATATGATATTTTCAATGAAAACCCGTTAATGAATTCAACGGGGCAAATGTATGGATATTTGACAGCTTTGAGAACAAAAAACGGGCGGCGGAACCAGTTCCGCCGCCCGTTTTTTGTTCTTTATCCAAGGATGTTCCGCTACTACTGGAGCAGCGTATATTCGAACTCCGGACGTCCCCTCTGCCCATTTGCACCTAACGACGTAAACCGTATTTTATAGTAGTTTCCGGCCGGGTCCTTAATGACGTAGAACCGGTCTGCTCTGACTGCAGGGCCGGAGGTCGGACCGCCGCCCGAACGCCATTTCGAGCCTATGGCATCCCGGTTTTTGGAGAAGTTAAGGCCGGTCACGCCGGATTTGCTGAAATTGGCGAAGGTTACCGATTCGGAAATCATCACTTCAGCAGCTTCAACGCCTCCGAGATGGTTGATCAGGATGAAATCCTGGAACCAGTAGGGGGTATTCAGCCCTGAATTATAGGTGCTGTATGACCATTGAAAATCCCAGCTGCCTTTACGCGGCTCCACAGGAACTATCTTGTCGGTCTCAAGAGAAGCAAATATGAAATTGTACTCCGGATCTTTAGGGATATCAAGCGTTTTGATAGCAGTTTCACCTATCCTGGCATACTGGACCTTATAGCCGCCTGAGCTGTTTCTGGTTACTTTTACCTTAAACCATTTGTCTGTAGTCTTACCGTCTTCAAATGATACCAGGTGAACCTTATTGTCAGCATCGGTAGCCGATACTTCGGCTATGGCGGTCTTGGTCATATCGCCTGTCCAGTCATCTACCAGGGTGGGACTTCCTTCACCGATAGCAAATGTAAGCTCGACATTGGCGGTATCGGCCAATGTAACGGCGGCGAGATCCGTCTTGTCGATCGCCTTGGCCGTTCCCTGGTATCCCGGGTTGATGATCACCCTGAATTCAGAGCCTGTATAGAAGCCCAGGTTCCAGCTCTTGCGGGGCACTACAGTCATTTTATTACCGCTCAGGTCAACGTACACTCCGTTAAAGTAAGGAGATTCGTCAGTCGCTCCCGATACAATCAGTGAGCCGGTTTCAGACACAATGGCGGAGAAAGACAGGTTGAGCTCGCTTTTCGTGCCCAGGAGCACAGGGGAGCCTGCAGAAGTTATTTTGAAATTGAGCTTTTCGTCACCGTTCAGCACGGCGCCTGCTTTTTTGCTTACTTTGATTTTGCCCGAGGTCTGGCCGGCGGGGATGGTGAGTTTTATTTCACCGTTGCTTTCTGCAGGCGTGGTAGTATACTCCTGGTCATAGGCAACCTTTGTCGCAGCCACTTTTAGAACAACTTCTACCGGCACGCTTTCAGCCCGGCTCAGGATGACATTCAGCTCTGTTTCCGATTGGTCCTCCTCTAAACCTGCCGCATCTGTTTCAAACGCTACGAGGTTATCCGGCAAAGGTGGCTCGTCTTCTTTGCAGGCATTGACAAAACCTACGAGCAAACACGCAAAAAAGAGTTTTGCAATTAAGTGTTTCATTAGAATATGAGATTGATAAATTGGTGATTATTAAATATTTGTAAAGTGATTGCTATTGAAGCACATTCAGGTTATACTGAATTCCCAGGAAGTACGACCGCCCGTATGACATAGGCACCGGCCCGGTGGTACTATGTCCGGTGCCGCTGGAAAGGGCGGTGTTGGTGAGCGAGGTTACGTTAAACAGGTTCCTTATCCCGGCATTTACAGTGAGGGTTTTTCCGAAGATTTTGCTCACGCTGAAGTCGGCCATATGAAAAGACTCGGTTTGGGTGAGTACAGCCCCGCCGGATGCATCGTTTCCTGTCAGCTGGTACCTCGGACGGACGCCGGTGTATTTGTAGCTAAGGTTTAAGCTGGTGCCTGCAGAGGAGAAATTATAGATAAGATTCGTGTTCAGCTCCGGGGTCCAGTTCAGCTCGGGAAGGTCCAATCCCGGTTCAACGGCAAGCAGTTCGTTATAGACCCCCGTCCATTGGAGTCCTACGGTCGATTGGAATGATTTCCAGAAAAGCTTCGTATTGATGCTTCCACCCGTGGTTTTAGACTTGTGAATATTGAAGTAAGAGTAAATGGTCCGGTCGCCGGGGTCTGTCGCCAGATCGATGAAGTCGCGGAATGAGTTATAGAAACCTCCGGCTATCGCCTCCAGTCTCAGGTCTTTTGATTGCGCCAGGGTCAGGTTCAGGTAAGCGTTGTAGCTGTGCGACGATTCCGCTTTCAGATCCGGGTTGCCTTTCATCGAATGGGAAGCATCGAAAAACCAGAAGTAGAGCTCGCGCAGGGTAGGGGCTCTGAACCCTTTGGCATAGGCTACGCGCAGGTCTGCCTTCGGAGACAGTTTCAGCTTGGCGTTAATGCTCGGAATCGCGGGGGGCGCGTCATATACCGAGTTGTGAATGAACCTGATGCCCGGGCGCAGGTTGATTTTGTCATTGATAAGCCTGATTTCCGGTGTCAGGAAAGCAGCATAATCATGGATAACGGGCGACCCTTCGATACGCGCCCCGGTAGCGTCGTTGAAATTGTATTCAAGCCCGCCTATTACCAGCAACGAGGGGCCCGGCCTGTAATTGACGATCGCACGGCCAAATGCCGAGCCGAAGCTGCTTTTGTCCTGGCTGCCGTCTGCCAGGCTGAGCGTGGTGCGCCCGGTGTTGAGGTTTGTATTGGTGGTTAAAGTCTTTCTCGAATAATCGGTGTAAGACCCCGCAAGGTTGACGGCCAGCTTGTCATTGGCTTTAAAATCGGCCTGTACCTGGTGAAACAGGCGCCAGGTCGTGAATTTCTTGTCAGTAACCGTCGGGGCGGGAGGGGTGCCTTCCTGCACGACATTTCCCTGGGCGAGCAGGTCTTCGTCAGTTCCGTTGAACCGGTACCAGAGGGTCAGCCTGTCGCTTCTGTAACCAAGGGACGCGGTAGCCAGCAATTGATCTTTCGGCATCCAGGATCTGGCCCTGCCGGTGCTATTTCCCTGCCAGCCGCCGAAGTTGTTCCTGCTTACGCCGGCCGAAACTTCCCAGGGACTGTTACGGAAGGTGATATTGAGGTTTTCATTGTGCACGCCCCCGCCTTTCAGGAATGCATATTCGTCGTTGGCGGTTTCCTCCTGTATCCTTGTGGTAATGTGCAGGCTTTTTCCGCCGCTGCCTTTCTTTGTAATGATATTGATCACGCCTGCCAGGGCATCGGTGCCATAGATGACGGACATAGGCCCCTCGACGATTTCTATCCGTTCGATGGTGTTGATATCTATCTGGCCGATGCTTTCCCTGATCTCGCCCCTGTCGAGGAGCGGGATCCCGTCGAGGAGGACTTTGACCCGTTGTCCCGACATCCCGAGAAGCTCCACATCGGTTGTGCCGAGCGCCATATCGTTAGACAGCCTGATGCCAAGCTCGGTATTGAGCACGGTCTGGATATTGGTAGCGCCCCGGAGCCTGATCTTTTCGGAGCTGATCGTACGTACCTGGTAAACAGAATTTTTCAGGGTCATCGGCTCAGACTGCCCCGTAACCACCACTTCGTCCAACTCCCCGGCCTTTAAGTCGAGCAACCCGGTTATAAAGCTGGTCTGGCCTTCCTGCACCAGGACAGAATCTTCGGGGCTTTCATGACCCAACATCCTGTAAGCGAAGCGGTGCGTACCCGGAGGCAGGCTGTTAAATGAAAACTCGCCCCTGTCGTCGGCCACGGTCTGCTGGTTGGCTGACCGGCAGATGACCGAGGCAAATGCCGCGGGACCGCCATCCGGGAAACGGATAGCTCCCCTGACCGAACCGGTTTGCGCTGAAACCAGCGGAGAGGCAGCCAGGCATATAAAGCCCATGAGGAACGCCCGTTTGGCTATATAGTGTTCAATCATAGTAACAGCAAATGATGATCATTATCATCTGACACACTGCAAGCATCTGTGAAAACAAGGTAGGGAGCCGGATTTCCACATGAATTTAGACTAATTATAAGTGTCTGCAAAAGTAGATTTAATTTGTAATTAGTCAAAATTAATTGTTAAAAAATGACCTGAAGCCGGAAGAAGATCTGTAGGGAAAAGTTAGCTGTAAAAAGACCGAGACCAGTATAAAGATGGATTCCTTATACTGGTCTCAGGTGTAGGCAGATGTAAGGCCCGGATCAGGCTGACGGCTTTTTCCGTTTCAGCGCCAGGTCATGAGCGGTATCATAGTAGGAGCGCAGGCTCATCCAGTCGAATACCTCGGCAATATTTTCTACACGGTTACGCTGGCTGATCCGTTCCCGGCGGGTAAGCTTCACAAACCTGAAAAGGATGCTGGCCATCTGTTCGGCCGCTTCGGAGAAGTTCTGTGATTTGCGGTTGATCACGTAGATACCCCTGTTTTCGTAATCCCGCATGATCTGCATGATGTAGTCGCCGAACCCTGACAAGTCGCTGGTAACCGTAGGCACGCCCCGAACGACGCACTCCAGCGGGGTGTATCCCCAGGGTTCGTAGTAGCTAGGAAAAACACCCAGGTGACAGCCTCTCACAAACTGTCCGTAATCCAGCCCGAAGAGCGGATTGGTATAAGTGACAAAGTCGGGGTGGTATACTATTTTAACGCGGTCCTGCTCATTATTGGTCAATCCTGCCTTTTCGCAATATTCGACAATGGCATCCCGGTTGATCAGATCGTGGGTGACAAAAGCAGGTTTCCGGGAGGTCTTCCAGGTTTGGATGGTCCTTCTGAGCCTCAGGCGCCAGTATTCGTCTACGAACTGGTTGAGATCCGGGAGGCGCATGTCGTCGCCGGAAGCGGCTGAGAGAAACAGTCTTTCGCCGACCTGCTTTTCGATAGCGGTGCAGGTCTGGTGAATTTCCTCAAGGATCGCCCTCGACTGGAGAACGTCGGGATTGATGGAATGATAGGGCTGCTTGGTGACGATGAACAATACCACCGTGGTATCCATTCCGGCCTGGACCATCTTCCAGTTGAGACGGGCCATTGCCTCGAGGGTCAGGTCATAACCCTTATTGCTGAATTCAAAGCGGCCGGAGGTGAAAAAGTACAGGCATTTATCGAGATCGAAGCTATAGCTCTGGAAAAAATGCCCCATGACAAACTCATGAATCCGTTCCTTGTACTTTACGTGGAGGTTATGAAATTCATGATCGGCCTGAAAGCGCTGGACGTTAAGCCCGTTGGGGGTGACCAGGTCAGGCTTCCGCCCCAGGAAAACCTCGCATTCGCGTGCGGTCACATCGCTTACGGTGGTCAGCACGTGGGCGCTCTGCGCGGCTTGTCTTTCAATACCTGCCTGCGCCTCGATCCCATAATTCCTGGCTTCCAGCTCCCAGTCAAAAAACGGGAGCTTATTGTAAAAGCCGTCCACGTTCTGCGCCAGGTATCTTCCCAGCATCGTGGCGTGGGTAGTGAAAGTGGATGCCAGCTGGGTTTCGCTTTTCATCATGTCGGGCAGGGAACTGCTCGCCATCCATTCATGAAACTGGGTAGAAATCTCCTGTTTTTTGTGATTATCTGCGCAGTAGATCCTGAGATACTCCCTCATACATTCCCCGAAAAGGAGCACCTGGTTGACGAGGTCTTCAGAATTCAGCGTCGAGATCCTGTGCTCTTCCCACAGCCTGAACTTTATTGATTCCAGCCGGGAACGTAGCGAGTTAAAATCAAAAAGTATGACCCTTGGCTTACCGGTTACGAGCCAGTAGCCGTAGTGGACTTCTACGCCGCTCTCCTTCAGCTTCCTGGCGGCTTTTCCGGCCGGCGAATCATTCCAGTCGGCAATAGGTTCAAATTCGGATGCAGCCTTGTTTTGAAAGTACGGACCGAGCAGAAAATAGTTTTCTCCCCATTTTTCGACCATCGAGGGTACCTTGGTTCGAATAACCGTATATATACCGCCAACCTGGTTGCATACTTCCCAGGCAGCTTCGAACAATACATGTACTTTAGGCGTTTTTACGAAAGGCTCCAAATTTTTCAGCGTTTGTTAATTTTTTAGTCTTAAAAAAGGGTTAGTAAGGTACCATTATTTGTAATAATAGCAAAAAACCTACATTTTTTTTTACAATTTTCTGTTTTGATAGAATTGCGGCTCACACCGTAAGGTAAATTTGCTGCAAATATTAGGAATAGATGAAATAAGGAGGTTAAATTGAAAACAATTATACCGGATGTTCAGTAAATGCCTGTTAAATCGCCCCGTAATTATATAAAAAAGTCTTTAAGGGCTGCCTTGCCCGCTTTAGTTCTGCCTGCGTTGTTAGTGTTGCTTTTTAGTGGCAGGTCAAGGTTTGAAGATGTTCCGGCTCCTTCTTCATCTTTTCCCAAACGGGAATTCAGGGGTGTCTGGATCGCAACGGTTGACAATATAGACTGGCCCAGCCAGAAGAATCTCCACCCCGACAGGCAGAAGCAGGAATTCAGGTCGCTCCTGGATTTCCATAAAGGAACAGGGCTTAACGCGGTCTTCGTCCAGGTAAGAGCGGCCGGCGATGCGTTTTATGCGAAGAGTGCCGAGCCCTGGAGCGAATGGCTGACCGGCAGACAGGGCAGGGAGCCGTCGCCTTTTTACGATCCTATGGAATTTATGATCGGGGAAAGCCATTCCAGGGGCCTGGAATTTCATGCGTGGCTGAACCTGAACAGGCTGGTGCATAAATCCTCTGCGAGCGTATCCCAATACAATCTCAGCTATCTGAAACCCGATTGGGTACTGGATTACGATGGCTATAAACTGTTTGATTTCGGTATACCCGAAGTCCGGGCGTTCATTGTCGAGCTGGTCGTGAATGTCGTCAGTAACTACGACGTGGACGGGATTCATTTTGACGATTATTTTTACCCGTACCAGGTAGCAGGTAAGGTATTGAATGACGACGCGACTTTCCGTAAGTACGGGCGCGGCTACCCTAATAAGGCAGATTGGCGGAGAGCCAACGTAGATCAGTTGGTCAAAGCAGTGCATGAAGGCATACAGAAAGTAAATCCCAGAGTTAAATTCGGGATCAGCCCTTTCGGGGTGTGGCGTAACCGGAGGGATACTCCCGAGGGCTCGGAAACGTCCGGCGGGCTTACCTCATACGATCACCTGTATGCGGATGCCAGGAAATGGCTGAAGGAAGGCTGGCTTGACTACATAGTGCCCCAGGTTTATTTTTCGTTCGGATTCAGGAGGGTGCCTTACGCGAACCTGGTAGAGTGGTGGACAAATAACAGCTTCGGAAAGCATCTCTACATAGGGCATGCCGCCTACCGGGTAGGGATGGAAGACACCGACAAAAACTGGGACAGCAAGATAGAGCTGCCTAATCAATTGAGATTCCTGAGGGAAAAGGGAGCCCTCGGCAGCTCGTTTTTCAGTTCGAGGTCGCTGAAGCGGAATACTTACGGTCTCACCGATTCATTGAGAAACGGTTTCTACCAGTATCCGGCGCTGGTGCCGACGATGCCTTGGAAAGATGATGTTCCGCCCCTTATCCCTCAAAACCTGAGAGCGAGCATCAATGAACAGGATATACTGGAAATAGAATGGGATACTCCGGCAAAGGCCCGGGACCAGGAGCTTCCGTGGTACTATGTATTATACAGGTTTGGAGGGGATGAGAGACCTTCGAATTCAGATCCTACCAGGATTGTGGGGATTTCGTATAACGGGAATACAATTACAGATACCAGTGCAAAACCGGGAGTGCGTTACCAGTATTTCCTGACATCGGTAGACCGCCTCCACAATGAAAGCCGCCCCGCCGGTCCTTTAAAGCTACGCCTTCAGAACCTTGACAACGAAGAGTAAGGGCGCTCAAAAAGTTGAAAGTTGAAAGTTGAAAATTGAAAGTTATTCACTTTCAACTCTCAATTTTCAACTTTCAACTTTCTTCTCAGGATTTCCGCTTGAGCTTTGCTTCTATGGTCTGCTGGGTATGGGGGACCACTCTCAACCGCTCTTTCGGGATCAGCTTTCCGGTATCAATACAAATGCCGTAAGTGCCGTTTTTAATTCTAATGAGGGCGTTTTCCAACTGCAGCGAATACTTCTGGAGCCTGGCGGCAAGCTGGCTGAGATTTTCCCTCTCGCTGGTGTCAGCCCCGTCCTCGAGCAATTTGTTGGTCCCGGCCGTGTTATCCGTGCCGGTATCGTTCCGCTTACTCAGGGACTCCTTGATATAGTTGAGCTCACTTTTCGTGCCTTCCAACTTCTCCAGGATAATACTCTCAAACTCCTTAAGCTCATCCTCCGAATATCTTAATCTATCTTCTTGCATAGTAGTACTCTGTGCTTTACTTAGGTAAACAACTCGTTTACAGAATCCGATGCAAAAGTAAAATATTAAAATGGAAATACGTAGGAGTTCAGCCGCCGATTCGGATAATTCAACTATTTTTTGATTTGTTGATATGGCGTTAGCCTGAAATTAACTTTCAGTTAACGGTGGCCGGGTATTTTTTTTACCGGGTATATTGATCGAATGTAAAATTTTATACGGATTGTCATGTTTCCGGCCCGGGAAAGCGGGACTGGGAAATTTGAACAAATAGTGTAAGTTTGTGTGTATTCCAAAAAACGGATTGTAACAAGCTTAAGATCAATATTTTATTAGCTATGAAATATATAGAGCCAGCTCCTATTAAAGATAAGGAGAATCCCCTGGAGTCGATGATGCAGCGTTTCGATAAAGCTGTGGAATTGCTGGGGATAACAGACGAGATGTACAACATCCTGAAGGTGCCCCGGAAGCAGGTAATAGTAGGCTTGCCGGTTACGCTCGACAACGGGCAGATACACACGTTTGAAGGGTACAGGGTGATCCATTCTACCATTCTCGGCCCGGGGAAAGGGGGGATCCGGTTCGATCCTGACGTGAACCTGGACGAGGTAAGGGCACTTGCCGCCTGGATGACCTGGAAGTGCGCCGTGGTCGATATCCCTTACGGAGGCGCAAAAGGAGGGATCGCCTGCGACCCGAGGTCGATGTCGGCGGGGGAGATGGAGCGCCTGATGAGGGCCTATACTACTGCAATGCTCGATGTATTCGGCCCCGACCAGGATATCCCGGCTCCCGACATGGGAACCAGCTCGCGCGAAATGGCCTGGCTCATGGACGAGTATTCCAAGGCAAAAGGTATGACCGTGCAGGCAGTGGTTACGGGGAAGCCGCTGGTGCTCGGCGGTTCGCTGGGCAGGACGGAAGCCACCGGGCGCGGGGTAATGGTATCGGCACTGGCTGCCATGGAAAAACTGAGGCTGAACCCCTATAAATCCACGGCTGTGGTGCAGGGATTCGGGAATGTCGGCTCTTATGCTGCCGCCCTGCTGAGGGAAAGAGGGGTGAAGATACTGGCGGTAAGCGATATTTCAGGTGTATATTATAATAGTAACGGGATCGATATAGATGCCGCGCTCGCCTACCGCGTCTCGAACAACGGGACGCTTGAAGGATATAAGGAAGCAGAGGTATTGGCTGCGGACGAGCTTTTCCGCTTACCGGTCGACGTGCTGGTGCCGGCGGCCAAGGAAGATGTCATTACGAACAGGAATGCACGCGAAATACAGGCCAAAATGATTGTGGAAGGCGCCAACGGACCTACTTCGGCTACTGCAGACGACATTATCAACGAGAAAGGGATCATGGTGGTACCCGATATCCTTGCCAATGCGGGAGGGGTAACGGTGTCCTATTTCGAGTGGGTCCAGAACCGGATAGGGTACAAGTGGACGCTTGAAAGGATCAACAGGAGAACCGACAGGATTATGAAAGACGCTTTCAATCACGTATACGAGACTTCAAAGAAATACAATGTGTCGCTTCGGATAGCGGCTTATATAGTCGCCATTGATAAAGTAGCAAGCACCTATAAATATAGGGGGGGGTATTGATGAATTAATGTGATGATGAGACGATGTGTTGATGTGCCCATTATCGCAAAAGTGTCAATAAATTGCGCATCATCACATTAACTAATTATCTCATCATCACATCAACTCATAAATCCCTGCCACTCCCTGTCCGCCTCCCACACAGGCGGTCACCATGCCGTATTTCTGGTTCCTCCTGCGCATTTCTTCGAAAAGCTGTACCGAAAGACGGGCGCCGGTCGAGCCCAGCGCATGGCCCAGCGCAATTGCGCCCCCGTTCGGGTTGACGATAGCAGGATCCAGGCCGGCTTCCCGGATCACTGCCAGGGCCTGGGCGGCAAAAGCTTCATTCAGCTCTATCTGTTCAATATCTCCAAGGCTGATCCCGGCCTGTTTCAGCGCCAGCGGGATCGCTGCGACGGGGCCTATTCCCATTACACGGGGATCGACCCCGGCTGTAGCATAGGCACGCATCTGCGCTATGGGTTTGAGATTCAGCTCGTTCGCCATCTTCTCCGACATCACCAGCACAAAAGCAGCGCCGTCGGAAGTCTGGGAAGAATTGCCTGCCGTCACGCTTCCGCCTGCGGCAAAAACAGGCTTGAGCTTTCCGAGGGCTTCCGGGGTGGTATCTGCGCGCGGGCCCTCGTCTTTATTCACTACGTATTCTTTCGTTTTCTTTTTATTGACCGCAGGATCAAAATAGGTTTCACTAACGCTCACCGGCACGATCTGGCTGTCGAACCGGCCGCTCTTCTGGGCGTCGAGCGCCTTCCGGTGAGACTGATAGGAAAATTCATCCTGTGCTTCGCGGCTGATCTTATAGTCTTTCGCTACCTGCTCCGCAGTGAGCCCCATACTCAGGTAGTACTGCGGGTTGTTGTGCGCTATTTCGTAGTTCAGCGCTGTTTTCCAACCCATTACCGGTACAAGAGACATCGATTCGGTCCCGCCGGCGATAATGCAGTCGGCCATTCCGGCGTTGATTTTTGCGGCGGCGATCGCAATGGCTTCAACGCCCGATCCGCAATAGCGGTTGACGATCATGCCCGAAACATTCTCGGGAAGAGATAAAAGCGAGATATAGCGCCCCATCTGCATGCCCTGTTCGGCTTCGGGAACCGCATTTCCCACAATTACATCGTCTATCCTTTTAGGGTCGAGAGCAGGGACTTCCTTTAACAGGTGCCTGATGACATGTACGGCAAGATCATCAGGTCGTGTAAACCTGAATCCACCCCGGCCCGCCTTTCCAACCGCAGTGCGGTAACCCGAAATGATATATGCATTCATATGCTGTAAGTTGTAGTCTTCAGAAAATATCAGTAAAACCAATAGGGAACATAGTATGCAAGCATACCAATTGTAAAGTTACCTGATTTATTGAAATATTAAAATTAGTTTGCTCATTTTACATTCTTCCGGCGTAATTTCGAACCGGTTGAGAGCGGAGGCCGGGTCACGCAGACCGGGTCGCATAGATCCGGTCTGCGTGACCCGGCTATCACATTCCTCCCGTCCGGAGACGGGAGGAGAGCATGTACCTCATTGTCTTATTATCTAATTATCACATTATCACATGAATATCATTGTATTAGACGGCTATACGCTTAATCCCGGGGACCTGGAATGGGCAGAGCTGGAAAAGCTGGGAAACCTCACAGTATATGACAGGACCCGCCCCGATGAAGTTGTAGAAAGGGCGAAGGAGGCGGATGGCGTCATTGTGAACAAGCAAAAGCTCAACCGGGCAACCCTGGCTCAACTGCCGCAGCTGAAGTATATAGGAGTAAGCGCGACAGGCGTCAATAATGTAGACCTTGCAGCAGCTAAAGAGTTCGGTATCACTGTGACAAATGTCGGTGGCTATAGCACGAATTCAGTAGCCCAGCATACTTTCGGCCTTATCCTGGCGCTGACCAATCATATCGAGCTGCATAGTCAATCCGTATCCCGGGGCGAATGGGCTACGGCTAAGGACTGGAGCTATACATTGTCGCCGCTGGTGGAGCTTAACGGTAAATCTCTGGGGCTGATAGGGTTGGGGAGCATAGGGGAGGCCGTGGCAAATATTGCCCTGAGCTTTGGTATGAAAGTCAGTGCGTACAGGAAAAATGCTGCCAAAGGTTTTCCCCCCGGGATCCATTCTACGGGCCTGGAGGAATTGTTCGTACAAAGTGATATTGTCAGCCTTCATTGCCCGTTAACTCCCGAGACGGAAGGTATCGTCAATGCGGAAAGCCTCTCTTTGATGAAGACGACTTCCTACCTGATCAACACAGGGCGGGGACCTCTGATAGCCGAAGAGGACCTGGCCAGGGCGCTGCACGACGGGAAAATAGCAGGGGCAGGCCTGGATGTGCTTTCGGATGAGCCCCCGAAAGCCGGTAACCCTTTGCTTCAGGCGCCTAACTGTATCATAACGCCTCATAATGCCTGGGCTTCTTTTGAGGCGAGGAAAAGGCTGATGACGCTGGTGGCAGGGAACCTACGGGCTTTTCAGGAAGGAAATAGCCGGAACGTGGTGGCCTGAGCATAACGGGCAACAGGATCCGGGTATTGATAAGGTTGTGGCAGTAGGGGTTAATAGGATATTTCATTAAAAAAACTATGATTTATAGTGAAAGTGCCTACCTTTGCCCCAAAGGAATACTCAGACTAGTAAATGAAAGGCAAAGCTCTTTCAGAGGCCGTAAGCATGTGTGACGACCAGGCGCTCTGGCACGCATTTCAAACGGGGGACAGGCTCGCGTTTGAATCCATATACTGCGACCATATTCAGCAGCTGATCCAATACGGGTTCAAAATTTCAGGGGAGAAGCAAATTGTACAGGACTGTATCCAGGACTTGTTTATGGAACTGTGGGATAGCCGGGAGAGCCTGGCGGAGGTAAAATCTGTCAGGCATTACCTGCTGAAGTCGCTCCGGTATAAGATTGTCCGGTACATCAGGCAAAGCAATTCGGAAGATCTCGAAAAAGCGGGGTATTACGCAGATGATGATCATTTTGAGCGCTCTTTGTTAGAGAGGGAGGCCAGCGTCGTGCAGTCCCGCAAGCTTTATGCAGCGCTGGAGATGCTTCCCAAACGCCAGAAAGAGGCCATTCATTTACGGTATTTCGAGCAAATGAGCAACGAAGAGGTAGCTGACCTTATGGGGGTAAACTACCAGTCGGCCTGTAAGTTTATCTACACGGCGCTTAAAAACCTGCGGGATGTAATGCTCATCCTCTTTTTCTGTTCCAGGCTTTTTCTTATTTCCTGAGCTCTTTCCATTTTTTTTAAAAAAGTCAGAAAAAAATGGATTAAAAACGGCGACTTATTACACTGGGTATATATACAGGTAATAAAACGTCGATGTTTAAAGATTTTTCCAATTTCGGGATAGAGGACTTCGCCTTTGATGAGTCTTTTCAAAAGTGGGTGACGGATGGCGATCACCAGGACTTCTGGGGGAGATATATGGATGAGCATCCTCACCAGATCGATAAAATCCTGGCGGCAAGAGAACTCGTGCAACAGCTGAAAAACGGATCGCTTCGCGGCTCGCACGAAGATATGGCCGATACGATCTGGTCGAATGTGGAAAAGCATATGGAAAACCGCGAACGCCCCCTGTTTTACAGGGTTAAGTGGATGTACGCGGCGGCCGCTGTGTCGGTCTTGCTGGTAGCGGCCTACTTCTTCCGGCCTGGCAGTCAATCGCCCCCGGTGTCCGCGTATGAGGCTTCTCCGGAGAAAGATCTTACAGAAGAGATGGCGATGACCGAATACAGGAACGATCACGACAGCGTATTGAAAATTGCGCTTGAAGACGGCAGTGCGGTCAGTCTTGAAAAAGGCAGCCGGCTGAGCTATTCCGGGAGTTTAGGAACAGGTGAAAGGACAGTTTATCTTGACGGTGACGCTTTTTTTGACGTCAAAAGAGATCCGAAGCATCCTTTTATCATTTTTGCCAGCAAAACGGTCGTGAAGGTATTGGGAACGAGCTTCAGCGTAAAAGCGCATGATCATTCGGATAAAGTGGTGGTGTCGGTTAAATCGGGTAAAGTGTCTGTTTTCGAAAGAAAAGACTTTCAGAAAGCCCGGGAAAATCCGCAGCTCTCAGGTCTGGTCCTGATGGCTAACCAGCAGGCGGAGTTTTCTAACGAGCTGGAAAAATTCAGCAAGATGATTGTGCCTGACCCGGTAATTCTGGGCGATACCGGCAAAAAAGAGTTTGACTTTGATCGCACTCCGCTGCCCCAGGTGTTTTCAACTCTTGAAAAGGCTTACGGGATCGAGATTATTTACGATGGGGATCTGCTTGCCGACCGGCTGCTGAAAGTCAGTCTTGAAGACGAGACGCTTACAGAAAAATTGGACGTGATCTGCAGAACAATGGGACTCTCGTACCATATTGTCGACGCCAGAATCATTATAGAAATGCGGTAACTTTTAAATGAAAATAAACTATGTCAGGATAACCAGATCAAATATTTGAAGAATAACCAGGTGCCATTAAAAAGCTGACGATGTTACAGCACCGTCAGCCCGTTTCATTCTCCTTCATCTACTTGCGGACGGATGAAGGAAGAGGTGATTTGTCTATTCATGTTGTGAACGAAAAACAAAATCAAATCAAAAGTATGAAAAAAAGTCTACTACCCGTCCAGTTTCTTGTAGCTATGATAAAGTTTAGCTGTTTTCATTTGTTTCTGGTCGTACTGACGTTGGGAATGAGCATAGCGGGCAGCAGCTATTCGCAGGAAGCGTTATCCAGGTCGGTGACCTTCAGGATAGAGAACCAGGATTTCAGAGCTGTATTGTCGCAGATAGAGAAAGGCGCGAAGGTGAAGTTCAGCTATGACCTGGCTGTGATACCGAGGGGGAAGGTAACCTTTGCGGCACAGGCCGAACCACTGTCAACAGTCCTGGAAAAGCTGCTGAAACCGTTGCGTTTAACGTACACCGTTTCGGGAAGGTATATTATAATTTCCAAGAGTGCAACAGAGTCGGATCTGGAGTCTCAAAGCTCTTTCCAGGTACCGTGGGAGTTGCTCGTAAAAACAATTAAAGGTACGGTTACGGAACCGGGCGGGGAGCCTTTGCCGGGTGTAAGCGTGCTGCTGAAAGGAACCCATAAAGGAACTGTAACCGACCCGACGGGGAAATTCGAATTGACGCTGAATGACAGCGATCTGACACCTGACGCCCAACTGGTATTTTCTTTTGTAGGCTTTATTTCCAAAGAAATTACGATCGGCAGCAGGGCACAGATCGACGTGGAGCTGGAAGTTGATAACAAGGCGCTGGAGGAGCTCGTAGTCGTTGGCTACGGCACCCAAAAGAAGGTAAACCTGACCGGCGCGGTAGACGCCATCAAAGCGGATGACATTGTTTCCCGGCCAGTAGGGCAAGCCTCCTCTGCCCTTCAGGGGCTCGCACCCGGAGTAACGGTCATGCAACGCTCCGGAAAGCCGGGGGCCGATGGAGGTACGATCAGGATCCGGGGAATTGGTACGCTTGGTAATTCAAACCCGCTGGTATTGGTCGATGGAGTTCCCATGGATCTTAACAACGTAGATGTCAATGAAATAGAATCCATTTCGGTCCTTAAGGACGCAGCCTCTGCCGCCATTTACGGCTCCCGTGCTGCCAATGGTGTGATCCTGGTTACGACCAAAAGAGGGAAAAGCGGACAATTTTCTGTCAATTACCGCAACAACGTCGGATGGCAGGAGCCCACAGCGATGATGAAAAAAGTGAGCGGTTACGACCATATGGTGATGATCAACGAAGCCAACCGCAACGTAGGCAGGAATGCGCCGTTTTCGGATGATTACATAGATGCCTACCGCCTCAATGCCCCGTCTGATGAGTATCCTGAGACCAACTGGCACAACGAAATGGTGAAAAAAAGCGCCTTTCAGCAAAATCACTACATAGGTATCAACGGAGGCGGTGAGAAAATAAGCATACTGGGTTCGGTTTCATACATGGACCAGGACGGCCTCATGGATTCCAATTTCAAACGCCTTAACCTTCGTCTCAATACCGATATCAAGGTAAAGGACAATCTCCAGGTAGGACTGGACATTATGGGGCGGAACGATAACCGGCAGGAGCAGCCGCAGCAATTGGGCTGGCTGCTGCGCTATCCGCACAATATACCGGGTAAAAATGAAAACGGTACCTGGGGTGTCGGTTGGGACGGCCAGAACGGATGGGCGAGCCAGAAAGAGGGAGGCTATACCAGCGACAAACGCCACGAGCTCATGGCCAACCTGAAAATGAACTGGCAGCCTTTTGATGGCTTCAACCTGCACCTGCAGGCAGCGCCCAACATCACCTATCGCCATAACAAATCCTTCCGGAAGCACGTCAACCTGTATTTTCCCGATGGCCTGATTATAAACCCGAGCGAATTCCGGGCTAACCTGAATGAGCAGTATACCAAGTCGGTTACCAACAACTACCGGGCAATAGCCGACTATTCAAAAGACATAAGAGTCCATTCCTTCAAAGTACTCGCAGGTGTGGAAGCCATTGATTACAGGAACGAATGGATTTCAGGTTTCAGGGATCAGTACCCGCTTGAGAACTATGATGTACTGAACGTAGGCTCCACAGCCAACCAGAGAAACGCGGGATCGGCGGCAGAATGGTCGCTCCTCTCTTACTTCGGGCGCCTCAATTACAGCTTCAGCGACCGGTACCTGTTTGAAATGAACCTCAGGGCCGACGGCTCCTCCCGTTTCACAGGTGATAACAGGTTCGGCTTTTTTCCTTCTTTCTCTGCCGGATGGCGCGTGTCGGAAGAAACGTTCCTTTCGGACGTAAGGTGGATCAACGAATTGAAAATCAGGGGCTCATGGGGAACCCTTGGAAACCAGGAAATAGGAGACTACCCCTTCGCCTCTGCGATCACAATGGGCCAGAACTATATTTTTGGACCCGGAATCCCCGGCTTGGGCGCGGCGCTGATCAATGCAGGCAACCCCGGTATCACCTGGGAAAGCACCAGGATGTCTAACATAGGTATCGACGCCAGTATCGGCGATTTCGAGGTAACTGCCGATTATTACATCAAGAATACGCATGATATCCTGTTGCGGCTGCCCGCACCCCGTATTGCCGGTGTAGTTGAGCCTGTGCAGAACGCCGGGAAGGTCCGAAATACCGGCTGGGATATCAGCGTTGGCTATAGGAAGAATTTCAATGGGTTCCATGTCGGTGTCTCAGGCAATCTGTCGGATGTGAATAACCGTATTATGGACCTTGTCGGTACCGGCCCTTATATCTATGAACGTGAAATCAATGAGCAAGGCAGCCCATTCCGGTCATTATACGGCCTCCGTGCAATCGGCTATTTCCAGAACGAGCAGGAGGTCGATAACCATGCCACCCAGTTCGGGCCTATGAAACCGGGAGACATCAAGTACGAGGACATCAACAAAGACGGGACTATCAATGCCGAAGACCGGGTCATTATCGGCAACACGATCCCGAAATATACCTACGGGCTCAACGTCTCGCTTGGTTATAAAGGCTTTGACTTCAACGTGTTCGGACAGGGTATCGGCAAGGTGGACGGCTACCTCGACAACTTCGCTACGATGGCCTTCTACCTCGGAGGTACTGCCCAGGAATGGCATAAGGATCACTGGACACCTGAAAATCCTAACGCGGCTTATCCCCGCCTGACCTTCAACTACCCCAACAACGAGCAGGTATCGTCGCAGTGGGTGCGCAGTGCCGCCTATTTCAGACTGAAAAACATGCAGCTAGGCTATACCGTGCCGCAGCCGGTCGTCAAAAAGCTGAATATCAACAAGCTGAGGGTATTCGGCAGCGCGCAAAACCTGTTTACACTGCATAAATTCTATGACAGCTTCGACCCCGAAGCGCCGGTAGGACAGGGAGATTACTACCCGCAGGTAAAAGTATTCGTGTTCGGATTGGAACTGTCATTCTAAAAGTATCAAGCAAGATGAAACTTAAAAGCATTATACTGACTATCGGTACCTTTTTTACCTCGGTACTGTTTACAGCCTGCGACGATTACCTGGAGCGCTACCCGCTCGATCAGCCCTCCGATGCCACTTTCTGGAGCACGGAATCCGAATTGAAAATGGCGATCAATGCCGTTTACAGAAGCTTATACTGGACGGACAGGACCACCACTACGGCTCTCAACACGCACCTCCCTCTCCCGTTTCTTTTTGATTTTTCTACCGATATCAGCTGGGACAGGAATCTCAACGTATGGCAGCTGATAGGACAAGGACAGGTCACGGCGGTAGAAGGCTCGCTGATCTTCCCGCTTTGGAGCCACGCCTATGCTCAGATCGGGCATTGCAACCGGCTGCTCGCCAACATGCATCGGGCGGAAGGAGTTACCAATCCCGAGGTATATGCCCGTGTTGCAGCCGAAGCCAGGTTCTTCAGGGCCTACTGGTATCATTGGATGATCTACCTGTACGGAGACGTGCCCCTCATTACCGAGCCCGTCGAAACCAAGGATGCAGCTCTTCCGAGAACCAATAAAGATGAGATTTACCGGTTCCTCCTCGACGAGTTGGACGCTGCGGCCAACGTGCTGCCGGTTGAGTATCCTGCAGCCGAAAGAGGCCGCGCCACAAAGGGAGCAGCTCTGGCGCTGAAAGCCCGGACTGCGCTTTATGCAAGTGATTGGGCAACGGCCGCAGCAGCTGCCAAAAGCGTGATAGACCTCAACAAATATTCCCTGTACCCGAATTACGACAAATTGTTTACCTATGATGGCGAAAACAATTCGGAAGAGATCTTCACAATACAGTTCAGCCGCACCAACCAGCTGACTCACCAGACTCCCTCGCATACCCGCGGGCGGCTTGCAGGAGGGTTTGTTACCAAAATACCTACCCAGGCCCTGGTCGACTCCTATGAATGCACCGACGGTCTCCGGATCGACAAATCTCCGCTATATGATCCTACGCAGCCTTTCAAAAACAGGGATTCGCGGCTCTACGCCACCATTGTCTACCCCGGATCGGTATTTCTCGGCTACCAATTCGAGACACATCCCGACAGCCTGACCGTATGGGACTATAATTCGACACCGGCCAGGAGGGTCGGTAACCAGGAGGTAACAAACCCTTACGCTACCTTCTCCGGCTATATGTATCGCAAGCACGTATCGTCGGATGCCCGGGAATTCAACAATGCTTCGGAATTAAACGTCATGCTCTACCGGTACGCCGAAATATTGCTGACCTATGCCGAAGCGAGGGTTGAGCAGGGACAGATCGATGAATCCGTTTACTCCGCCATCAACGCAGTGCGTAACAGGGCAGGCCTGCCCGCTGTCACCGCCGGTAAGTCGGCAGACGAACTGCGGCAGATCGTCAGGCAGGAAAGAAAAGTAGAATTTCCCTTCGAAGGCCAGCGCTACTTCGACATCCGCCGGTGGAAAATCGCCGAGCATATCATGCCGGGCCCGCTCTACGGAAGACCGTTACGGGAGTATAAAACAAAGTATATCCCCCGGTTTGACGAGTACGGGCATCCGCGTTATGACGCCTATGCTTCTGAGCTCAGGATGTTCGATACACGGTTTTTCAACCCGGCCAAAGATTACCTGCTGCCGATACCGCAGCGGGAAATGGATATCAACCCGAACCTGACGCAGAATCCGTTGTACTAAATACCGGCAATGAAGGCAATTAGTTTTCTCAATATACAGGGATGGGGGTGTTTAAAAAGCCGCTTTTTAGGCATCCTTATCCTTGCTATGATCTGTGCAGCCGGCATTTCAAGGGCACAAGGTCTTTTAGACCCGGGTGTATCGCCGAACCCGGATATCCCGGTAAAAAAGGTTATCTCAGGGTACATTATACACCGCTTCCACGATACTTCCCCTATCAGCCCCTCGGGTAAGTATATTGCGCTTTTTCGTATACCTTTCGAAGACCACTACCCCGTAGCCGGGGATTTCGGTGAAGTGGTGCTGATGGATCTTATCTCAGGGAAAGAAGAAGTCATTGCGAAGTCATTCGGATGGGAAATGCAGGTAGGCGCCAATGTGCAATGGGGTGGGTCTGATGCGGAACTTTTCTACACACAGGTAGATACAACCAATTGGAAATCATTCACGGTCCTGCATAATCCGCTTACCAAAAAATCAAAAAGGATCAACGGATGGATGTTCATGGCATCGGCCGACGGTAAAAAGCTGGTAAGCCACAACCTGGTTAATTCAATCTATGCGCAATCCGGGTACGGAGTGATCGTACCCGAAAAATACCGGACCCGGCACCATGGACTTACCGATAAAGACGGGATTTTCGTAACGGACGTAAAGAGCGGAGAAACCAGAATGGTCATCAGCCTGAAATCGATGTTTGAAAATGCAAAGCCAGCCGTCGGGATTCCCGACCCGGAAAACTACCAGATCTACGGTTTTAAGGCCATGTGGAACCCGCAGGCTACGCGCATCATGACCTGCATGCTATTTTATCCTAAAGACGGAGGAAGGCGCAAGGTTGCCGTACTTACCTTTAAACCGGACGGCTCGGACGTCCGTACGGCCATTACTACCGTACAATATGCCAAAGGAGGCCACCATATGGCGTGGATGCCCGACGGCGACCATTTGTCCATTAACCTGGAAATAAATGACTCAAAACCCGGGCTGGAAATCGTAACTGTAAAATACGACGGCAGTAACCTGAAGGAGGTTTTTCACCCTGGCTCAGGCCATCCGAGCTTCCACCCCAAAGGATTGCCATTGATCGTCACCGACTCATACCGGCACGAAACCAGCGTAACACTTAACGACGGTTTCGTACCTGTAAGACTGCTGAATACGGAAACAGGAGAGGAAACATTGATCGCAAAAGTGAAAATACCAGACGTATCGGATAGCTCATTCCGTCTGGATCCCCATCCTACCTGGGACCGTACCGGGCAATTCGTTATCTTTAACGGTTATGGCGACGGAAGTCGGGGAGTATACATAGCCGATTTGAATCATTTTACAAAAACCGAAACCAAATAAAACTCAAATATGAAACGACGGGACTTTTTAAGCCTCAGCATCCCAGCCACCGGCGCTATCATGCTGGCGCCCGGCCTTCTCGGAGCCTCTGCAAGGGCAGAAATCAACCGCCAGTTCAGCGGCAATCCCGGGTTTGAGGCTTACGACCTTTTGATCAGCGGCGGAGGCCTGGCGGGCTATTTCGCAGCGATGAGCGCATCAAAGTCCGGGAAAAAGGTGCTCCTGGTGGAACGCCGCAGTGCTCTGGGATTCGATCTCACCGCCAAAAGCCGGTTCTATCTGGGGAAGGAAGGGTTCGGTAAATTTTCACCGGAGCTGAGACAGCTTCTGAGCCCGGAAGGAGAAAAAACCGAAGTGCATCATACAAAAGCCTCTCCCGACGGCATTATCGGCGACGAACTGGGACTGATGGCCGGCAGCCTCAAAAAAGGGCTTTTACGCAATATGCTGGTCAGCAAGGTGGATTTACTGCTCATGACCGATGTCTGCGGGCTTTTCTCCGACAACGGGAAAGTGTCAGGCGCAATGCTGGCTACCAAGCAGGGTACCTATGCCGTAAAGTGTGCCAGCTTCCTGGATGCGAGCGAAATGAACCTTTTCTCCCGGAACCTGGCCGGGGCAAAAACAATGCCGGCAACAGCAACTTTTACGCTGGAAATATGGAATGCCAAAGATCCGGTCAGAAAAGACATACAAGTACCCGGCGATATCGGCGCGCTGGGAAATAAAGTCAGCCTTCACCCCGGGAAACATGCCGATCACCAGGTATTCCTTGAATTCCCGTTCGACAGCAAAGGCTTGTCCTTTGACGAAGCAGAGCATAAGGCAAGACGCATCGCCGGGAAAATCGGCCAGTCGCTTCATTCACTGGATGCGAGCCTTGACAAATCGACCATCCAGCAGATGGCCTGGGAGTGCAGCTACGAGCCGGCGGATAAAAAGCTGCCGGCGGCCGGGCTAAAATCTCACTACCTACTGGAGCACATCCCTGTCGCTACCTGTGCGGATATACTCAGGGTAAAGGACAATGCCGAAAAAGCCGTAAAGTCCGTCGGCAACGGGAGCAAAGCCTCTGCCTTGAGCCAGCTTCATCTGCCCGGCACGACGATTTCCGGAAAAGATGTTACGCTTAGCGATGTTGACGAACCCGGCCTTATCATACCGATACGGCAGTGCGTGTTCGACTGGAGCAGGCTGATCCCGCAAAAGCTGTCGTACCAGGTGGTGATAGCCGGAGGCGGCACATCGGGCAGTATGGCCGCGATCGGCGCACTTGAGAAGGGCGCTAAAACGCTTGTGCTTGACTTTTACAACGAATTGGGCGGCACCAAAACCGTGGGTGGCGTAATGGGCTACTACCACGGCTACCAGCAGCAGAAATTCTTCAGGCAGAGCGACGCTGAAGCCAATCAGTTGGCAGCGGCATCCAATATGACAAAAAAAATGGGGCGTATGCAATATTTACGTACCCGTATCCTCGACAGAAGCGGTGACTTCCTGGGGCAAGCCATACTCTGCGGGGCTGTCAGGGAAGGCGATACCCTGAAAGGGGCCCTGGTCTGCCACAACTCCGAATTGAAAGTAATAGCAGGCGATATACACATCGATGCTACCGGCGACGGCGACCTGGCCGACTTTGCGGGCGCTGCGTTTGAAATCGGTGACAACCGCGCTAACAAGACCCAAAACTATAGCCAGTGGGATATTCGCGGGGCCGGGCAGATACCTTCCAATACCAACCGGGATTACGATCTCCTCAATACGACCAAAGTGGGAGAGCTCCAGCGAGGCCTGTTCCTTTCCCATTACGAAGCCCATTTCTATGATTTCCACCCGATGCTGGCCGTGAGGGAATTGCGCCGGGTCAAAGGGGTCTACGAGCTCGATGTCCTCGATGCCGTCGAAGGCACGCATTTTCCCGATACCCTGGTGCTGGCCAGCAGTGATTTCGACCCGCACTATACCGCGATGACGGAATTAACCCGCTGCGGGTTCCTGCTCCCTCACTCCAACGATGTAGTGCTGGAAGTACCTTATCGCTGCATCGTGCCTGAGAAAATCGACGGCCTGCTGATTTCAGGAAGGGGTTTCAGCCAGACCCACAACGCGCTCCAGTTTACCCGTATGACCGCCGACCTTATCGTATTGGGCTACCTTACCGGCCAGATCAGCGCCGACCTGGCCTGGAAGGGAACGCGCGCAAGAGATTATGACGTGTCTTCCCTCCAGAAAGAATGGGATGCGCTCGGGTACTACCCGGAAGGGTTTTTCAGTAAAAAAACAGGCAATAGTCTCCACGACAAAACCGAAGCCGCGCGTAGGGTTAACGAGCTCGGCAGCGGTAAGCGGGAATACCTGTACGAAGTAATCAAGCTCTCCAAACAGGCAGCAGTACCCTTGCTGAAAGCAGGTTTTTCGGGTGTCGAAGGAGATGGAAAGCTCCTTATCGCCAAAGCGCTCGCATGGTTTGGCGAACAGTTGGGCAATGACCTGATCGCGGCCGAGCTGGAAAGGCTTTTTACCGAAGAGGTTGCACAGGGTTATCCTGCCGGTTTCGTCGATAATTACGACCTCATCCGCGGGCGCGAACACAATGTACTGGAAGGGCACTACTGGCGCATCAACCAGGATATCGGGCTTCTCGCCATGTCGGGTAATCCGGCCCACAACGCACTCATAGCAAAGATCCTGGGAAAAGCCACTTCCGGCGGCCCGATGATGACGCGCGAAAGCGACTATTACGACGGAAGGATCGATCTGAAGCTGGTGCCTTTTCACAACCGTATTCTCAACCTGAGCTTCTATGCCGAAAGATTGCCGGACCAGCAGTTTATTACGCCATTCCTGGATTTGCTGAAAGACCCGTATATAGGCGGCTTTGTCACTACGGAGGCCGAAAAAACGCGCTGGCGGGTATATGGCGGCGATCTCGAGCTTTTTATCGGAGCGGCATTGGCCAGAAGCGGCGGACAGCGGGGGTATGAAATTCTCACGGAATATCTCAGCGATATTCATTACGATTTCAAAGCTTTCGCGTCAAAGGAGCTTCAGGAGCTGACCGGGAAGGATTTTGGCTACGATGGGAAGAAGTGGAAATCTCATGTCGCCGGCTTATCGTTTCCCCGCCCTACCGTCAAATTCGGAAAGAATGTAGAAGTATAAAATGCATTTGCCGACTATATTGTTCCTGTGCTGGTTTGCGATCGGGTCCGGCGACCCGGTTTTTTACCGTAGCAGTCCCGTTCCCTACGAAAACCTGGAAAAGCAGGCCGGTCGGTTCACTATAACAGACGATAAAGGACAAACCGTAGATGTCGAGCTATACTTCGACAAGCAATCTGAAAATATTTACTGGTATCGCAGGCTTTTTACCGAAGTCTGCCTTACCGGTGAATGCCGGCCAATCGATATCGGGATTTACTGGACCGGTGAAGGGAACTACCTCGGCATCGAGGTATTCAGGGAAAACCTGACCAAAACAGACCATTCGGACTTTTCCGATTTCGACTACAGGAAGCTGGAGTCGGTGCTGAGAGATGAATGGTCTCCGCTGCGCGAATATGAGTTTGAGGAGCTTGTCGATGAGAAAAAGGGAAGCACCGACGCTACTACCGGGGCTACCAAGAAGGTTATTGCCGACGCTTCCGTAAAAGATGCGGTGTATACCACTTATACGATGTGGCACCTGATCCATGTCGGAGAAGGTGAGCAATTGTCATTGCTCACCTACCGCTATCTCAACGAGCATCCGGGAGTTCTTGCAGCCACATTGGGACAGGCAAACGCCGCCTATCTTTCTTTCCTGACGCAGGGAATGACCTCCGGGAAACTGGCTGTCACTCCCCGGCTCATACCTGTTATATTAAACGGGCTCACCCATACCGATGCGACCTATAAAACCAACGCGTTCGGCGCCATCGGCCTGTTGCCTCTTGACGATCCCTGGGTACAGGACAATATCGCGCAAGCCTACCGGCAATGGAGTATTTCCGAAAAAAACAGGTTTCTGCAATCCATCGGCAGCGTGGAAAAATTACAGCACAGCTTATACGAAGCGCTAGCCGCCGACCTTGTGCAGGAGAATGCCTGGTTTTTATCTTCTCTCATACCGGTTCTCGCCAAAAGCGCCGAACAGTCGCGGGAGGTAGTGAAAAGGATCAGGGAGCTGGCCAGATCGGATCAGCCCCGGCTTAAAGAGGCGGCGGAAGGGTTTCTTAGTCGGATCGGGCTTAAACCCTGAAAAGTCGAAGCGCCTGTTTTAAACGCCTGATCGGTTAAAAGACCTTCTACTTTCAGAATCCTTACACTTTTACTGAAATCTTCGTGCCTGGGGTTGAGTATGCAGTCTCCCTTACTTGCGTATTGTAGTAGAATAAAATATTCTCCAATAGAAAAAGTGTAAGTTATTATGGGATTTTTATAAATTTATGCCCGTCGTTGAAAACACCTTCTGATTGACTGCCTGCCGACGGTAAGATCAGGCAGCAGGTAGGGCGGATATAGCACGCTGCCGGGACGTCAGATATAAAGAATAGGAACACTATAACTGTCATTGTAATCATGCAGAAAGCGAGGCTCTACGAGAATCTTGATGATCTGGAGTTGATGTCGTATGCTGCCGAGGACGACAGGGAAGCGTTTGCAGAAATATATAACCGGTATAAGCGTCCTTTATATCTGCACGCTTATAAAATGCTCGGCAACCAGGAGGAAGCAAAGGATGTGCTCCAGGATGTATTTGCCGGCTTATGGGGAAAGCGGCATTCGATTGTACTGGAAAGCGGCCTGTCCCCCTATCTGTACCGGTCGGTGAAATACCGGATACTTAACATTGTCAGTCACAAAAAGACGCAGGACAGGTACCTGGAATCCCTGGCTGTTTTCATCGAAAAAAGTGAAAACATTACCGATCTCCAGGTAAGGGAAAATGAGCTGCGGGAGCTGATTGAACAGGAAATAACACGCCTTCCTCCCAAAATGAGGGAAGTTTTCGAGCTGAGCAGCCGGCAGGATCTTTCTTACAAGGAAATAGGGGAGCTATTGGGCATTTCCGACAAAACAGTAAAAAAACAGGTGCATAACGCCAGAGCCATTCTCCGGAACAGGCTGGCCGTCGTATCGGTCTTCCTGTATTGTTTCTGGTCTTAAATTTTTTTTCTTCTCTTCTACTCCCTTTCTCCATTTCAATTGTCTTTAATGTAAACGTGGTACAAGGAGGGCCGGCATTACCTTATGCCGACCACCGCTTAGCGGTTTTGCTGATCTCCTACTAACCGTTTTTCTATTATTAACCACGAAGTGGTGGCATGATTATAAAGGAATGGATGTATCAAAGGCCAGGGCGTTGCTCCGTGAATACAGGAACGGTACGCTGACAAAAAAAGGAAAGGCTATGCTCGAAAGCTGGTATCTCGATTACGCAAGGTCGAGGAAGGACTTGCCGGAGCCTGATGATCTGGATACAGCGCTGGACGAAGTGTGGGAAAAGCTGTCGGATGAAAAAGTATTGCTTCCTGAAAGGAAAATTTTCTCCAGGGGCTATCAGTGGGTAGTCCGCCTGGGAGTAGCCGCTTCGGTATTGCTGGTGGCGGGCATCTGGCTGTTCCGGGATCATCTTACAACGTATGGGGACCAGGACGCACAGATGGTATCCGGAAGCAGCTTGCCGGTCAACGCGGTGAATTCCAGGGCATATCTTACTTTATCTGACGGCAGAAAGATCGACCTGGAGAAAGCGGGCCCCGGTGTTTTGATCGAGGAAGACTTTCTTTCTTTTACCAAGACTGCGGAAGGAGAGCTGATATATGGAAAAAAGAATACGGACGAAGCTGGAAACCCGGCCCGGGACGGCAGGTACCATGAAGTATCTACCCCAAACGCAGGGCAATATGTGATCCGGCTTCCCGACGAAACAAAGGTATGGCTCAACGCAGGCTCGACCCTTCGCTTTCCCGAGGCTTTCAATGAAAAGGAACGGGTTGTGGAAGTAACGGGAGAGGCGTATTTCGAAGTGGCGAAGGCCCTGTACCGGGACAGGAGGATACCCTTCAAAGTGAAAACCGCCCACCAGGTAATAGAAGTCCTCGGGACGGAGTTTAATGTGAACAGCTATACAGATGAACATGTCGTCAAAACCACGCTCGTAGAGGGAAGCATACGGGTCAACTTTACCAATGCCGCAAACCGGGAAGTGCTTCTGAAACCGGGACAACAGCTGCGCTATAGCGAGAAGGCAGCCGCAGACTTATCTGCGGGGGAGGCCGTCCAACTGGATGTAAGCCAGGTAGATGCGCAATTTGAGGTAGCCTGGAAACATGGTTTTTTCCGGTTCAACAACGCGAGCCTGGAGGAGCTGATGCGCCAGATCTGCAGGTGGTATAATATGGACGTCGAGTATAACGGCGTCTCTACCAAACATGAGTTTGTGGGAGAAATTGAGCGCTCTGCCCCTCTGGCGGAAGTCCTCGCCATTCTCGAAGTAGGGAATCTTTCCTTCACGATAGAAGGACGTAAAATAATTGTAACGAATGAGCTAAAGGAAAACTAGTAAAATCTAAACCGGGAAAATTATGTGACACGAATAAATCAGCTCTCTCTGGAAAGATTACTATTGCGATAAACCCGAAACTTCGGTCACAATGCTGCTATCTTCTTCGGGAGATAGGCTGGAATCTTATTTGCTAAAAAACGATCTGAACTTTTTAAATCTTACAAATCGATGCTCCAACTACAGTCGCGACAAAGAGCGTATATAGAAAAGAGTTACTTTCCCGGACGGCGGCTTATATGCAGGCCCTCCACCTACCTGATGCTGCTGGGATTGTTGACTATCGCCACCGGGTTCTCCCAGAAACTGGCGCTTTCGGTGAAGAATGCACCGCTGTCACAGGTCTTCAAGCAGATTGAACAGCAAACCGGCTATACCTTTTTTTATGATAACCAGGTCATTAAAAATACACCGCCTGTGACAGTAGAATACCGGGGAGAGGACATCCGGAAATTGCTGGACCAGGTGCTGGACGGACAGCCGCTGACCTATCGTATCCATAAGAAGCGCGTAATGATCAAAAAAGATAAAGCCGCCAAAACCGGGAGCGCTTCAGCCCTGTCTTTTACTTCTCCGGAACCGGGATATCCGCCGGCTTCGCTAATGCCTGCAAGGACGGCTGATCATCTGCAATCGGCGGAGAAGGCGTTACCGGAAAAAAAGGATCGTCCGGTAACGGGAAAAGTTACGGATGAGAATGGTGAAGCGTTGCCCGGGGTAAATATACTCGTAAAAGGTACCCAGCAGGGAAGCGTGAGCGACGCAAAAGGAGAGTATGTAATCGAAGTGCAGAATGAAAATGCCGTATTGGTGTTTAGCTTTGTCGGTTATATAAGCCAGGAGGTAGCGGTTGGGAACAGGACCTCCGTCGATGTATCACTCCAGGTCGATCAGAAAGCGCTGGAGGAAGTGGTGGTCGTGGGGTATGGTACGCAAAAGAAGACCTCTGTCACCGCAGCCGTCTCCACGATGAAAGGGTCGGAAATGGCCTCAACTCCCATTACCAACCTGAGCAACGGCCTGGGCGGAAGAATGTCGGGACTGATCTTTAAACAAGGCTCCGGAGAGCCCGGTAAGGATGCCGCCAATATCTACATCCGCGGGATCTCTACCACCGGAAGCAGCTCCCCGCTCCTGATCGTGGATGATATTCCCAGGGCATTCCAGGATCTGGATCCCAATACCATCGAGAGTGTTACGGTGCTGAAAGATGCGGCAGCCGTGGCGCCTTACGGGGTAGCCGGTGCAAACGGCGTTATCCTTGTGACGACCAAAAGAGGTAAGACAGGCGCTCCCTCCCTTTCCTACAACGGGTACGTCGGCTTTCAAAACCCGACCCGTCTGACAGAATATCCGAGTTCTTACGAATATGCGCAAATGGTTAATGCGGCAGCAGCCAACGAGGGCCTGCCTCCCAGGTATTCGGACTATGTCATGCAGAAGTTCCGCGACGGCTCCGACCCGGACCGCTATCCTAACAACAATGCCTGGGACCTGATCAACAGGAACACGACGCTGACCAGCCACAACATCGAAATCAACGGCGGTACGGACCGCGTCAAATACTACGGCAGCCTTGGCTATCAATACGAAGCAGGCCTGTTTGCCGCCACTTACCAGAACCGCTTCAATCTAAACCTCGTTCTCGATGCACAGGTCACCAAAACGACCAAAGTCGGCCTGAGTCTGAAGGGCCGGGAGCAAAATAACCATTATCCCTCAGAAACCACTGACCGTATTTTCATCACCATTACGAACGCCAAGCCGGACTGGACGCAGATCTATCAGAACGGGCTTCCCGGTGCGCTGCTCGCGGGGATGATCCATGCAGACGGGTACCGAAAGACCTATACGACGCAGATCTTCTCACAGCTTTCGGTCGAGCAGGAGCTTCCCTTCATTAAAGGGCTGAAAGCCAAGGGCGTCGTGGCCTTCGACCCGACCGGGGTATTCAACAAAAACTGGCTGCGGCCCGTGCAGTACTGGACGCTGGATACCACCACCAACCAGTACAATGTCAACGTAATGGAAAGGCCTAAGGCCGAGCTCAATCAGAGCTACAGCCGGGCTACACAGCTCACCTTCCAGGGAAGCCTGAATTACAATGCCACTTTCGGCAAGAGCAACGTAGTAGCGCTCGCCCTGTTCGAGGCCAAAAGCAATGACCTGATTGACATGGGCGCCGTGCGCAGGAACTACAACCTGAGCATCGACGAGCTCAATATGGGCAGCTCAAGCCAGGCCGATATCAACAACTCCGGCTACTCTACCCGGGCCCGCCAGATCGGCTTTGTTTACCGTCTGCAATACGACTACGACTCCAGGTATCTTCTGGAAGCGAGCGGGCGTTACGACGGCAGCTACTACTTCCCGAGGGAAAGCCGCTTCGGCTTCTTCCCCGCGGTATCCGTAGGCTGGCGCCTGTCCGAGGAAAACTTCCTGAAAAACAATGTCCGCTGGCTGGATAACCTGAAACTGAGGGCTTCTTACGGGGAAGTGGGCGCCCTGGCAGGTTCTCCATTCCAGTACCTGAGCACCTACAACGTTTACGGACCGGCTTATGTATTAGGCGGAGCCGCCGTCCAGGGGCTGCAGGAGCGTCCCGAAGCCAACACAAAGATAACCTGGGAAAGAGCGCGCAAGACAGACATCGGGCTGGAGTTCTCGCTCTGGAAAGGTCTTCTCAACATGGAGATTGACTACTTCTTTGAGAAAAGGGCCAATATGCTCGCCGCTCCGCAGGCCGTCCTTCCTTCGGAATACGGGATTGCAGTAAGCCAGGAAAATGCCGCCGAAATGAAAAATCACGGGATAGACCTGATGGCCTCTACCCAATACAGGGTCAACGAAGACCTTCACCTGACGCTTTCCGGCAACTTTACCTTTGCGAAAAATACCATGCTGAAGGTTTTCGAACCGGCCACTACCTACAACAACCCGAACAGGAGGCAGACGGGACGCGCGCTGGGTACCCAGTTCGGCTATAAATCCCTGGGCTACTTCCAGGTGGACGACTTTGACGACCAGGGCAACCTGAAGCCCGGCATCGCTACCCAGCCATGGGGCAAGGTAAGGCCCGGCGACATCCGGTACCAGGATACCAACGGCGACGAGAAGATCGACGTGAACGATATTGTCGTTACAGGAAAACCCCTGATCCCGCAGATTGTCTACGGGATTAACCCGGGAGCTACTTACAAAAGCTTTGCGCTGGACCTGCTGTTCCAGGGAGCAGCCCGGTCGAACATCTACCTGAACAACTACGCAGTATGGGCATTTGCCGGAGGTACCCTCCCGGTCAGGCAAAACCTTGACTACTGGACGCCGGACAACCCCAATGCGCTGAACCCGCGCATCACCAGCGCGCCGACCAACAACAATACCCAAGCCTCTTCGCACTGGATGCGCAACTCAAGCTACCTGCGCCTGAAAAGCGTCATGCTCTCTTACAGCATCCCGTCGGCAGTACTTGAGAGGATCAGGTTCCGGAGCGCCCGGATATTTGTATCAGGACAGAATGTGTTCACCTGGACGCCGATGGTCAACTACGATCCCGAAACCGTCGTGACTTCCGGGTTGAATTATCCGCAGCAAAAAGTAATTTCCATCGGAACCAACATCATGTTTTGACAGATAACTCTACCAATTCAGATTGATAGAAATATGAAAAAAATATTCAATTCTATAAGCAAGAAAGTCCTGGCATTGGCTGTGATCGCCGGCTTCAGCGCCTGTCAGAACTTTCTGGAAGTGATCCCTGCCGATCAGGTGGCGGACGCCACCGCATGGTCTGCCACTCCCAACGCGGATATGTTCCTTAACGATATCTACAACAGCCTGGAAGGATATTTCAATACCAATGACCCTGACGAAAACTTCTCCGACAATGCCATGAGGGGATCGTCATCCGGCTACAGCTTTACCACCTACGCCAAGTCCAATTACGACCCGAGCAGCATCCGGGATGACTGGACCCCCAACTATACCAAAATCAGGAAATGTAACCTTTTCATCGAAAAGGTGGAGGCTTCCTCGCTTCCTGAAAACTGGAAAAAGCAGCGCCTCGCGGAAGCGCGGTTCCTGAGGGCTTATTTCTATCATATCCTTTGGATGAAGTACGGCGGGGTACCTCTTATTACAGAGTCGCTCAACCGCCAGACCCAGGGCGATGAGATCTTCAGGGGCCGGACTACCGCCGACGAAACTTACGAGTTTATTGTCAGTGAATGTACCGCTATCGCCAACGACCTGGAGTTGAAGCCGGAAACCGGCCGGGTCAGCAAGGGAGCTGCGCTGACGCTTAAAGGCTGGTGCCAGCTGTACCACGCCAGCCCGCTCAGGAACCTGTCCAATGACAAATCCCGGTGGGCAGCTGCCGCAGCCACCAATAAGCAGGTGATGGATCTGAATGCCTATGATCTGTTCTCTAACCTCGAAACGCTGTTTTACGAAGAAAACAACAACAACGTCGAGGTAATCTTTGACAAAGCCTACCTGGGAGGCACCAACCTGGGTGCAAGCCGCGAAGGCCTGCACGGCGCCTGGTTCGTAGGCGGAACACAAAGAGCATGGAGCGCTCCCATACCCACCCAGGAGCTGGTAGACAGCTACTTTATGGCCAACGGGCTGCCGATTACAGACCCGGCTTCGGGCTATGATCCGCAAAAACCTTACGAAAACAGGGAGAAACGCTTTTACCAGTCCGTCATCTATGACGGCTGCATGTGGCTGGGATACGAAATGGAGATGTGGATAGGCTCCGGATCTCCGAATACGCTTGATCTTTCCAGCGCCAACGAGGCGACCAACACCGGATATTACCTGAGAAAAGGCCTGAATCCCAAGTACGAGTTCGTAAGCGGCAACTTACGCCTGAGCAGCGCACATTACATCCTGTTCAGGTACGCCGAGGTATTGCTCAGCTATGCGGAGGCTCAAAATGAGGCTGTCGGGCCGGACGAATCCGTGTACGCGGCCATAAACAAGGTAAGGGCGCGTTCTGAGCTCCCTGCGTTGAAAGAGGGCCTGACCCAGGCGCAAATGCGGCAGGCCATTGACCAGGAAAGGCGTGTCGAGCTGGCGTTTGAAGAAAGAAGATGGTATGACCTGCTCCGTACCAAACAAGCTGAAGTGAAGCTCAACACGCAGTTCCATGCCATGAAAATAGAGAAGGTGAATGGTGTGAAACGCTACGAAGTCATTCCGGCTCCTAACGGCGAGCGCATTTTTTATCCTGCAAGGAATTACCTGCTGCCCGTTCCGCAGGCAGTGCTGGACAAAAACAGCAAGCTTGAGCAAAATTCCGGGTATGCTAAATAATGCCGGCCGGGCTCTTTGCAGGGCGCCGGCAAAACAACCCGAACCGGTATGAATAAACAAATATTTACAATCGTCTGTGCCCTGGGCCTTGTCCTGCTTCTGAAAGGACCGGCTTCCGCCCAGAACAAAAACGATGATCTGCTGACCTATTCCGACCGCGGCCGGAAGGCCGCCATTACCAGCAGGTCACAGCTGGAGGTCAGGCGACAGCAGATCCTGGACAGCATGCAGAGCGCGATGGGAAAGCTTCCCGCGCTGAAAGGGAACCCTCCGTTCCAGGTAAGTTACCGTGACACCGTAAATGAAAATGCGTATACCCGGTATACCATCACCTTTACGGTCGCCCCCGGCGAAAAGATTGCTGCTTACCTCTATTTCCCCCGCAAAAAGCCTGGAGAAACCAGGTTCCCTGCTATGGTTGCGCTGCATGGGACGGATGTGCTGGGCAAAATGGCCGTAGACGGGCAAGGGTCAAGAAAAGAACCCTGGATCCGGAAAAACCTGGGCTATGGAAAAGAACTGGCCGAACGGGGGTACGTGGTCATCGCTCCCGACTACCCGGGCTTCGGGGATGCGAAAGGCCATGACTTCGCTGCCGATCGCTATGCATCGGGTAGCATGAAAGCCATTTTTAACCAAATGCGCTGCATCGATCTGCTGCAAACGCTGGATACCGTAGATCCGGGCAGGATAGGCATCATCGGGCATTCGCTTGGCGGGCACAATGCCATGTTCACCGGTGCGTTTGATGACCGGCTGCAAGTGGTGGTTTCGAGCTGTGGCTGGACGTTGATGGATTACTATGATGTCGGGGAAAAAGCCATACATCGGTACGGTGCCCGCTTGGGTCCCTGGTCGCAGGAGCTCTATATGCCCCTGCTCCGCGAAAAATACAAACTGAAGCCCGAACGCTTTCCTTTCGATTTTGACGAAGTGATGGTCGCCATTGCTCCCCGGGCGTTCTTTTCCTGCTCTCCCCTCAGAGATGCCAATTTCGATTATCACGGAGTAGAAAAGGGTATCGCAAATGTCATGCCGCTTTACCGGATGCTGAAAGCGGAAGATAAACTCCGGGTACAATATCCCGATGACGTCCATGATTTCCCTTACGAAACCCGGCAGGAAGCATATCGTTTTATTGATTCCATCCTGAAGAAGCCCTGAGCTGCGGATGCTTCCGGAACATAGATTATTGGAGATAAGGAGTTGTTTTTTAAATTGCCTCGTCAATTTCTACCCTTATGAAACCGATCCTTCTCCTGAGCTTTTGCCTTTATCTTCTCTGTGCTGTCTTTTCATGCGGGCAAAAGGCACCGTCAAAGCCCAATATTATCATTATCCTGGCTGATGATATGGGCTATGGCGATATATCCGGCCTGAACCCCGGGAGCAAAGTAAAAACGCCCAATATCGACAGGCTTGCCGGGCGTAGCGTTGTGTTTTCAAATGCCCATGCAAGCGCCTCGGTCTGTACGCCTTCGCGTTATGGACTGCTTACGGGCAGGTATGCTTTCCGCGCCCCGTCAGGCGGAAAAGGGGCCAGCGGATTCGGGACGCCCGAAATAGAGCCGGGAAGAGAATCGATAGCCGGCATTCTCAGGAGAGCCGGCTATACGACAGGTTGTATTGGGAAATGGCACCTGGGGCTGACCTGGAAAACAAAAAACTCTGACAATAAGGTAGTCTTTGACCAGGAGACCGGCTATTCGAATATAGATTACAGCGGGAAGGTTACGAACGGCCCGAACGATCACGGGTTCGACTATTCTTTTATACACCCCGCATCGCTCGACATGCCTCCTTATCTTTTCCTGCGGAACCACGAGGTCGTTGATAATGAAATGGTACTTACGTCGGCATTATACCGGAACAGCATGCCTGAAACCCGGTACTCCTGGGATAAAAAGCATACAAAGGATGAAGATGTCTATTGGGATAAAGGTGTCTGGTGGCGGCGGGGAGAGATCTCACGGTCGTTCAGGATAGAAAAGTGCCTGGACGAAATCGTGAATGAAGGGCTGGGTTTCATTACAAAATGTCATGATTCCGCCCCGCAGAAACCGTTTTTTATGTACCTGCCCCTGACCGGTCCCCATACGCCATGGATGCCTTCCGGGGAATTCAGGGGTAAATCCGACCTGGGTACCTACGGCGATTTTGTCCTCAATATCGACAATGTGGTCGGCCGGATAGATGCGCTGCTGAAAAAGCTGTCGATAGACGAAAACACGCTTGTTATATTCACAAGCGACAACGGCGCATACTGGCCCGAAGAAGAGATTGCATTATCCCGTCATCATTCGAACTTCGGCCGGCGGGGACAGAAAGGCGACGTATGGGAGGGAGGGCACAGGGTTCCGCTCCTTATCTCCTGGCCGGACAAAATCAGGAAACGCAGGGTGAATAGCGACCTGGTCAGCCTTACGGATATTTACGCCACGCTTGCGGAGCTTACAGGCCAGGAAATCGGGAAGGACAATGGGGAAGACAGCTTCAGCTTTTGGGGATTGCTTGCAGGAACTCAACAGAAACCTTCCCGTAATGCCATGATCCATCATTCTTCAAACGGTATGTTTGCCTATCAGAAAGACGGATGGAAGTTTATCGACGGGCTCGGGTCCGGCGGGTTCACGCCTCCGGCCAGGATAGACCCCGCTCCCGGTATGGCTTCCGGGCAGCTTTATCATCTCACGACCGATTCGCTCGAAGCCAATAACGTAATGGCGGAGCATACAAAACTGGCGGATGAGTTAAAAAATGAGCTGACTGAGCTCATAGGGAGCGGACGCAGCAACACTCAAAAGAGAGCTTCCGGGGATTAGTACGTCTCCCTGAGCTTTTGGTAGTCAATTTTCGTATTGTGTCTCGGGTCTCTCGGGATTTTACGTAGGAATTTTACTTCCCGGATCTCCCCGGAAATTGCACGTACGGCACTCATGATTTTTTCCCTGTCGACCGATTTTTCTGACTCAATAATGGCGGTCACCTTGCCGTTTAGCATGAGTACCGTACCTATGTCGACACCGTTGATGGCTTGAAGACAGTTTTCGAACATAAAGGTTGAAAGCGCCTGTTCCCCGGTTCTGATCAGCGAATCGCATCGGCCGGTCAGGAATAAGGCGCCGTCCTGGTCGAAATAGCCGCTGTCGCCGGTCCGGTGCCAGCATTTGCCGCCTGCAATGATCTTGTTTCGACGACGGGCTTCGGGGTTACGGAAGTAGTCGTTCAAAACGTGCTTACCTGAAACAATGATCTCCCCGATTTCTCCCGGCTCAAGCGCCAATTGCCCGAGCTCCGTTTCGCCGGAGACTGTTATTTCTTTTTCTACGATCGGAATAATCCTGACCTGTACAGTCTTTTCCGGTTTTCCTACGCTCAGGCCTTTGATAGTCCCATTTTTTCCATTCCTGATAAGGTCTTCCGCTGTAATGGAGCCGATGGGCTCCGCTTCGGTCGAACCGTACACGATCCGGATACCGGCTTTGGGAAATGCCTCCCTGAACAGGCTTGCTTCCGA
Organism: Spirosomataceae bacterium; assembly: GCA_037191015.1. Taxonomy (GTDB): domain Bacteria; phylum Bacteroidota; class Bacteroidia; order Cytophagales; family Spirosomataceae; genus Ravibacter. The sequence continues at coordinate 266,978 of JBBCKD010000031.1, read as the reverse complement.
CGGGAAAACGGGTGCCCCGCCTGTGAATATTTTGGAGACCAGGTTGGGGTTTTGAGATGTTTTAACCAGGTATTGTGCCAGTTGCCTGACAAAGAAAGGGGAGGCGATGAGGGTATTGATCCCGTGTTTCCTGATCAGGTCGGTGAATGTGCCGGGCTTCATCGCATCCGGTTTCCGGCTGTTGTATTTTGCAATTACGGAAGTTGTGCCTGCTCCCAGGTTGATGAGCAGGACAATCGGCAGAATGGTCAGGCAGACATCGGATGGCCCGGGGCTAAGCAGCGGGATCAGCGCCCGGAATTGCTCGTTCAACAAACCGTGCGTCCGGATAGCCGCTTTAGGAATACCCGTGCTGCCGGTCGTAAAAGTAATCAGCGCGGTGTCCCCGGCGTTGGTAGATACGGAAGCAGGTTTTCCCGCCTTCGGGCTGTAGGAAAGCCCTACCCATACCGGGATTTTTCTCAGCTCCGGGGACAGCAACGCCGGTATTCTTAGCTTCAGGCTACTCACCAATCCCTTGCAGTCGGCCATCTTACAACAGGCTTCGAGCCGGGACCTGTTCACCCATTCATCCAGGAACACAGCGGTGGCCCCGATTCTGAAAATGGCCAGCACTACGCGGTAGAGGTCAATGCTCATAGGAACAAAGACAAGGATCCGGTCTCCCTTTCCAAGCCCCTTTTCCTGTAGCCTGGCAGCATAGGCATCGACCTGCCGTTGGAATTGTGTGAAAGTAAGCTGCTTATTCCCTTCAATCAACGCGACTTTGCCAGGGTAGGAGGTCGTTGCCCGGTCGAAAATATCGATGATATTAAAGCGCTCATTCATGGTTGAAGGGACCGGTATTACTAGCTGATTTTTTTCCCATAGAGCGCGTAAGTTTTGAACTGTTTTCCTCCGAAATCATCGGATAACTTCCGGGAAGTCCCGTTGTCATAGATGAGCGCATGAATGAATGCCTGGTATCCCAGCTCACCCGCTTTTGAATAAATAATGTTTCCTATCACGCTTCCCAATCCGCGCCACTGAGGCGACGGATCGCGGGCAAGAGTTTTGAAAATCAGGGTTTTTCTTTCCTTATCGAGAAGGTCGTCTATACAAAAATAGAAACCGATCAGGTTAGCATCCTTGTCTTCGGCCAGGATCGTCAGCTGAGGATGGAGCAGCCGGGCCATTCCTGCATATTTTTCCAGGAAAGCTGCTTCGCTGATCGGCGTAAAGAGAAAGTTCCCGGCAAACGCGATGCAGCTCAGGGCATGGATACGCCTGAGCTCATCGGTATACCTGTTAAGGTCGATTGGCCGGAAGGTGACGCCCATCTCCCGGAAGGCATGCGATTTTGCGATGACATCCGGGCTGATTTCATTAGACGGTACTGCAATACTGGAGTAATAATTTCCGATAACTGTAAAACCGGCTTTGAGAAAGTGGCCGTTGTAGTAAAGGGGCTGCTGCGGTTCCAGAAAAAACGGCGGATGAGTATCGTCGGTAGGGAAACGGTATGCCTCCCAGGTACTGCCGTTCATAGGCCCTATCAGGTATTTGCAATTCCGGGATTGGGCGACAGAAGTGACAAAGCCCAGTAATCTGACAGCATAATCTTCCTGGTCCACGCATTCATAATTGCCGATCGTAAGCGAATGCCCACCTCCAGGCAACCGCAGGTAAGGATTGTCGTAGAGACTGGCTCTGGCGACGACCCTGTCCTGGTCTGTCAGTATAAAACACCCGGCAAGGAAATCCGCCGGGATCTTTTCGGCATTAATTTGCTGCTGACTACCAGGCAGGTACAACCCTTCCGGTCCTTTCCGGAACAGGTGAAAGTCAGGACTATCGGGGCTGATTTCTGATATCCGGCAGCTCATGGCTATTTCATAAGATCAATTGCAGGGCGATAATGGTACCCGCAGGAACCGTGAAATTATCCGTTCCCTTTACGCTCAACGCTTCACAGATGGTGGCGAAAACCGGGACCAATATCACCGTACCCGGCTGGTTAATTAACTTCGGGCGCGATGGTTCAAACCCGTAAAACAGGGCGAGGCATACCGCAGAGGCGGACACCAGGAATGCCAGCGACCCTGAAAGCGTTTTGCGGCTTCCCCAGGGATGGTAGACTCCACGGGGGAACTGCTTCCCGACGATCGCGGCCACCGGATCGCAGATGGCCAGGACAAGAATGGGCATATAAAACAGGATAAGCCCTTTCCCGGAGGTTATATAAGCAAAAAAACAGAGGTAAACGATGACCGGGTACAGCAGGCTGCCGTAGGATTTCCTGTCAATCCGGTTGATCGAAGGCAGCCATCCGAATTTCGAGCTCGCCAGGAGCAACACCAGGAAACTTCCGCATAACCATAATACCTGCCAGTGGCTCTCAAGCACAAGCGGGAAAAGCAGCGTAATAAGACCTGTCCCGGCATGGACGATTTTCCGGGTCCACTCGGACCCGACCCCGAACCGGTGGTAAAGCAACTCGGCAGCTCCGAATAATGAAAGGAAGCCGAGCGCCAGCAGCAATAGTGAAACAGATAGATGGGGCATCATGCCTGGTCTAGTATAAACTCTTTGTAAAAGAAACCCCGGTCGTTTTTTGTCAAACGTTCGGATACGGCCTTGCAGTATTGTACGCGATCGGGGAGGACTGCAGAAATGCGGCGCGGCACCATGAGGTTCCAGTAGGCCAGTTTTCCGCCCGGGTGCAGCCCGTCCGTCAATTGGGCCGCTACCCGGGTAAAAATCTCTGCGTCCATGTACTCAAAAATATTGGAAAGATTCATACAATGAAACTTCCCGAATTGCCGGGTCGTATCCTGGGCGAATCCCTGTATCAGGTGGAGGCATTCGGTTTTGGAGCGGATGACCGGGTAGTTTTCTTTTTGCAGATAGTGAGGTAAAAGCGAGCCGAAATTACCGGTAAGCGTATAGCGCAGGATGAAATTGTCCTGGGCTGCTGCAGTCTTGAGGTGCCGGGCTGCTTTTTCAAAAATATATTGTGAAACGGATCCTTGTACGTGTTTCATGAATTCCGGGTCCCGCCCGTATTTTCCCATTACGTAGTTGCTGAAAAATACCCGGAAAAGCAGGCGCCACCTCCAGGTATTCCATTTCCGGTTATAAAAATCCTGCTGCTCCCCGGCTGTTTTGGGTGCCAGCAGCGCTTCGACCGATTTCTTCGAATGGATAAAGGGCAGGATTTTCCCGCTGAACAGTTGGAAGTACTTTTCAAACTTTCCCTGGTGTATAACGCCTTGCCTGATGAGGTGTAGATTAGACTCCCAGTAGGCGCGCGCTTCGCTGCCGAGCTGATGCTTCAGGGACCGGAAGCATTGTTCGCGGGTTTCGGAAGGTGTAAATCCCAGGAAGGCAAGCGTTTCTTCCCATTCGAGATTCAGAAAGCAGCATTTTTTGAGCTCAACCAGGAAAAGCTGCACCATGCTAACGTCGACTGCTACTACGATTTCAGGATCAGTCGTGAGCAGCGAAAAGCTGTTGTCGCCGGCGGAACCGATGGAGAGGATCCGGCTCCCGGGCGAAGGAGAAAGGCCGCTGATCAGCACGTCAGGATCTTCCCAGCAATTGGCATACCGGATGATATCAAAATTTACGCGTTCGGTTAACGGGTTACGGGTCATAACAGGCGCATGATCACTCCGGTACTTCCATCCATTTCGATCCGGTCGCCGGTTGTTAGTGTTTTCATCAACCCGGTGACACCCACAATGCAGGGTTTCCCCATTTCGCGCGAGACGATCGCCGAATGGCTCAGCAGGCTGCCCCGCTCTACAATAATACCGGATGCGCCGGGGAAGAGTATCACCCATCCGGGATCCGTGCTGGTTGTCACCAGGATGTCGCCGTTGAGGGAGGTCACTTCGGTAGGGTCATGTACCACCCTTACCGTACCTTTTACCCGGCCGGGGGAGCAGCCTGTCCCTTTCAATTGTCCTTCAATTGTATCATGCCGGGCAATGCAGAAAAAATCATTGTCGCGGTAGGGCGCGCCATAGGTCGCAAACCGCTCTGAAAGCGGCCCCGCCTTTTTGTAAGCTTCAAACTCACGTCTTCTGAGCGCCACCAAAGCCGGAATATCCTGCGTGACTGCGATGCCTTCGAGATAGCTGAAAATTTCCTCTTTGGTAAGGAGAAAGATATCCCGGTCGTTTTCGAGGATACCGTCCGTTTTGAAGCGGCTCCCCATAAAGGAGAACAGCTCCCTGACGATCCCAAACGCACGGGTCCTTTCATAGCGGAGGTTTTCGCGGGCGCTGACGAGCTCGCGGGCGTAGCGCAAGGTCTGTTTCAGCTTCCATAGTTGGAACGGGTTTCCCGCCAGCTTTTCGTCGATTTGTTTTTCTGCCTGCTGCCTGATCAGGTTTTCCCGCTCCGTCGAAAACTGCTCGCGGGTAATACCCGTTTCGACGTAGGATTTAATCACACCGATAAACCTGGAGGGTTCCTGGCTGAAAGAAATGGTCTCAAGCTTTAGCTCTCCGACACAGCGTTCCCCGAAATCCCGGAGATAGCGGTCGGTTTTTTCTTTGATATTAACGAATGCCGGGTCGCTGCTCCGGTTCAGCTCCGCTATGATCCCGGCCTCGCTTTCCGAGATAAAGAGGTCCTTCAGCCTGGGGTTATCAGCAATGTCCGCCGCTATTTCGATGCTTCTGTGAACAGGCTCAACCGAAATAATATCCCGGCTGCCGCACAGCAGGTCATTGTGCAGATTGGAGCCTGTGCTGCCCTGGATTCCATCCCGGATGGAATCCGGCGCCCGGTCCTGAAGCCTTTCACATTGCTTCTGAAGCATGCCGAACCAGATCATGGCAAAGAAGTCATTGAGCAGCGGCGCTTTCCACTCGAGGAGCAGCTTCCGCTCAAAAGCCCGGTACAGGGACACCAGCTCGTGTGCGCTCTTTTGTGAAAAGTCGATGGCTTTGTATTCCGTGATGGTGCTGTTGACAAGCTGCATAAACTCCCGCCTCTTTTTCGGCAGGCCCAGAAACCTGAATAGCATCTGTACGGCCATTTTCACGATACGCCACCAGGCCTTTCCCTTTGAGAGGCGGTAGCTGCCGGGAATGTCGAATTGCTCTTTGACGCCCATCATTTTTTCCATGAAACGGGCATTGATGCTGTAGCCGGGCACCATAGCAAGCATCAGGTACCAGCTTTTCAGGTTGTAATAAACCCTGCCGTTAAGAAAGCCGAGCGTATTGGCAAATACATTTTCGTTCTGCCTGATGACATCGTCGTCCACGCCGAGATAGGAGCTGAACAACTTGTAAGCGACTTCATATGACTTGCTGATAAAGGAAAAAGTCAGGGGAGTAGTCACGCCCGGATACGACTCGATAATATTGCTGTTGTCCCAGAGGATATAGTTTCCTCTGGCGGCTTGCGGGATTTTGAGCGTGGTAATCGGCCGGGTTTGAAGCAGGTAGAGCCTGCCGTCTTTTACGGCAAATTCAATGTCCTGCGGATGGAGAAACTCCTGTTCCAGCTTTTCCAGGATTTCACCGATGCGGTGGATCTGCTCGTTTGTTAAAACGTGCCCGTTCTGACGCTCTGCGGGGATTTCCGTCCATGTAGCGCCGGTCCGGCTCTGATGGTCAAAGCTCAGTTTCCTGTTTTTAAGCGCCGGCGTGTAAGAGATTCCTGCGCGATCCAACGTTACCTGGTCGGCATCCAGCTGCCCGGAAACCAGTCCTTCGCCGAGCCCGTAAACGGCGTTGATGAGCTTTTGGTCACGGTTGCCGTTGACGGGATTGGCCCCGAAAGCCACTCCGGATGCATCGGCGTCAACCATTTCCTGTATGATCACGCCCAGGTCCGGAAAGCTTTCAATCCCGTGATGTTTCCGGTATTCGGCGACGCGTTCGGAAAAGGCAGAGCGCCAGACATCCGTTACCCTGCGTTCAACCTCTTTTTTCGGGACAAAAAGGAAGCTTTCCAATTGTCCGGCAAACGAAAAAGTCGCTCCATCCTCATCCGCGGCCGACGATCTCACGGCAAAATGGGCGACATCACCGAAGAATGCTTCCAATGAATCCATGAAGCCCGGATCGAATTGAACCGGCCCGGCATAGCTGCTTATCCGGTCTTTGTCAGCACCTCTGAGTGCTTCCGGAATCGCTTCGGTCAGCGTTTCCCAGGGTATGACGACAAAGCGGGGAACGGGCATCCCGATGTGTTTCAGCCTGAAAAGGTTTTTCGCTTTGGAGCCGATGGTATAGCGGTCTGCCTTGCCTTCGTCGGTGTCTAGGGGTAAGAAAGAGCGTCATGAGAAGATCAGCTTTGAGATCATAGGGCCTCCTCCCAGTGTGAGGTACATCGAAATGGTCCACAACGCGGATGCATATTCAATCAGTTTCGACGATTTTTTGCTGTTATCACGTAGAAACAGAATGGCAGGCAACACGCATAATACAAAAATTCCGGAGAGAATGAATAGTGCGGTTTTGCCGTAGCCGGCGAAGGAAGAGGCCACAATGCTCAGGCAAAATGTGACGAAAAGTACTGCCATCCATAGCCATACGGCTTTGGCGACGCCCAGCATGGATGTATAGGTGAGGACACCTTCCGACTCTTCCCCGGGCGGCCGTATTTTACGGCCCACCTCCAGGACGATCCCGCTCATATAGGAAACAGCGAAAAAGAACAGCAGCCCTGTCGGAGCGGCAGCACCGGCAAGAAGCCAGTCGAGGCCGCTTGCATAAATATCGATAAGCGGGATAATGAACATATGGGATGTTACATACCAGAACTGGTGTTTTTTCAGCCATTCAGCTATGAAAAACTCCTTTCCCATCAGGCACAGGTATAACATGACAATCCCGTAAATGAGAAGCATCTTCGGGAAAAAGTATAAGTTGAGCAGGATCTGTACGGCTACTACCACAACACCCGTAGCTGCCAGCTCGCGAAAAGTAATCAATCCACGGGGAACGGCCAGCTCCCTGCGATACCTGGCATCGTCTTCCGCATCTTTGAATTCGTCGAAAATCCTTACCAGGAAAAAAAGCGAAATGGTCGTAACAATTCCGACCAGAAAAGTCTTCCAGTCTACAAAACCTTCCGCGCCCCTGCAGATGCGGGAGTAGGAAATAGCCGAAAAGCTGAACGCCGCCACAAGCAGGCCATGTCCCAGTAGCGGAAAGCGTTCTTTCTGATAAATAAAAAGCCGGCGGAGGAAAGAAGCATTGTTTTCTTCAGCTTTGCTGTATTCGTTCTGCTGCACGGGAAGTTTCATGGCTTGCGACCGAATTTTTGGTGAGCTGAAGAAAACTGCCCTGCCGAAAGCGCCGCGGCGATGGAAATTTCTCCTGCCAGGACCAGCGCTCCGCATATTTCTGCAAATTTTCTCGCCTTACCCTGTCCGTAACAATCAAGCAGCTCGAGACATTCTTTCTGGGTCGGCAGAGAGGTGCCGCCGCCGACGGTACCTACGATAAGATTAGGAAGGGTTACCGAAGCGTACAGGTTGCCTTCGTCGGTGAGCTCCATCCTGGTGATACCGACTGCGGCCTCCGAAACGCAGGCTGCGTCCTGTCCGGTCGCAATGAATAAGGCTGTAAGCCCGTTGGCATAGTGCCCCTGCGCCCCGATCGACCCGCTTTGTATGGTCCCGATGGTAGAAGAACGCCAGTATTCGGCCATTGCCTGCGGTGTTGTTTTCAGGACATTCCGGATGACCTCCTCCCGGAGCGTAATTTCAGCCGTCACTTTTTTGCCCCTTACATTGGCAAATGACTGGGACGTCGCTTTTTTGTCGCCCGAGAAATTGCCCTCGATAAACCAGAAGTTGGGCTGAACCGGCGCATTGTCAGCTATATGCCGGCAGATGGCGTCGGTGCATATGGTGACCATGTTCTGGCCGGAGGCATCCCCGGTATGATATTCAAAAGTCAGGATCAGATGATTTCCCTCAATATTGGTTTTCATATCCAGCAGCTTCGCATAACGGCTGACGGATTCGGTGATCCGCTGAAATTCCTCGATCTGTCCAAGGATCCAGATCAGGAAGGTACCGAGGTTTCCCAGGTTGTCGAATTTGAAAACGGGCGATCGCTGCACGCCGTCGATCAGGCAGACGGAGGTGATCCCCCCTGACAGGTAGCAGGCCCTGGCTCCCCGGTGATAAGAAGCGAGCAGGCTACCCTCGCTGGTGGCGAGCGGTATGTAAAAGTCGCCGCGCGCTACAGATCCCAGTACTGAAAGCGGGCCGATAATGCCTGTCGGCACCATTGACATCCCGATAAAGTTTTCAATATTCCCTGCCAGCTGCGTGTAATCGGAGAACGGTTCGGTGCCGGTTAAAAAGGGGAGCTCCTTCCCGGTTTTATCCGACAGAAACCGGAGCCGTTTGCCTGATCCCTCCCGGGTAACGGGGATTTCGGTGGGAAGGTTTTCTGCAGGAGCCTCCAGCGATGAAGGCTTGCTTTTGATGTCTGCCAGAAACTCATCGAGGTTTCTCAGCGCGCTGATCGCTTTGAGTGCCTTCCGGGTGATTTCACTGGATGAGGACATAGCGCCGGTTTAGGGTAAAAACTGATCGTAGCCGGTAAATATAAGGTGAATTCGGGAATAAAGCTTTGGCCCCTGTTTAACCCGTTGAATCATACTGTTTCCCGGCAAATCAAAAAATTTTCAGAAAAAACCAGATTTTTTTTAGGGGTTCGCCTTTCATCTGGAACTTTAGGGGAAATTGAACCGAAGAAAAGCTAAATGCAAAGAGGAGAACTGACAGACGGGTCATTGATGGATTTGCTCAGAAGCAGCGACGCAAAGGCTTTTGAGACTATTTACCGTCGGTACTGGCATCAGCTCTATGGATTTGTGTACCAGCAGACAGGATCGAAGGAAGAGGCAGAGGAGGTTATACAGGAGATCATGCTGAGCCTGTGGAAAAACCGCGGCACGTCGCACATCCGCGATCTCGGCGCCTTTCTTTTCATAGCGGCCAGAAACCTGACCAACAGGTACTTCAGAGAAAAGATCAATTTGCGAAAATACCGGGAGTATGAGCTGATGCGCGAAGTTTTTGAGAATATAGATTTCGATCGCGTCTTCAGCGAGAATGAGCTGTCGAAAGCAATCGAAAAGGCGCTCGACCAGTTACCTGAAAAGACAGCTGCCATATTCAGGATGAAGCTTGACGATCTGCCGGTAAAAACCATTGCAGAACAAATGGGTTTAAGCGATAAGGCCGTGGAGTATCACATTACGAAGTCGCTGAAAGCCATACGGCACCGTCTCAACGGATTCATTTCCGATAACTAAGATATTTTTAAATAATTGGACAGATGACCAGAAAGGAGTTCGATATGCTTGCAGAGAAGTACAGCGCCGGGGAATGTACCGCGGAAGAAGCGGCATTGGTCGAAAGATGGGCTGCGCTGCACTATCGGCACCATAGTGAAAATCCGTTTTTTAAGATTGCGGAAGAGCGTCTGGAGAATGAAAACAGGATATGGAACGGCATAAAGGAAAAAGCGGATGCTGGTGAAGAAGCAAAAATATCCCGCTTTCCCCGGAAGCTATGGCCCGTGATCGCCGCTTCTCTCGTAACGGCTATGCTGGCGGGGTGGTATTTTGTTTACAACCGTTTTCAGGGAGAACTGCACGCATCTTTTCCCCCCGGTATCGAAAGCAGGAATACGACTGTTTCACGCCAGAGAATAGCGCTGCCCGATAGCAGCATGGTCATTCTGGAGCCGGGGGCGTCTATCGTTGCCGGTGAAAACTATGGAGAAGGAGCGAGAACGGTTTACCTGACGGGGGAGGCATTTTTTGAGGTGCGGCGCAATCCGCAGCTGCCGTTTTTCGTATATGCAGGAGAGTTAGTGACGGAGGTACTGGGTACGAGCTTTCGTATCAGGCCGGAAGAGAGGAAAGGAACCATTGAAGTATCGGTGATGACCGGGAAGGTCTCGATCTATACCGGGAATGGCGGGCACGAGAAAAAACGCAACGGCGTAATCGCTACGTCAAACCAGAAAGTAGTATTTGATACCGAATCCAAAACCATCCGCCAGGACCTGGTGGATATCCCTGAAATGATCGTGCCCCGTCCCGTGGAAACGTCTTTCCAATTTGACGATACGCCGGTGGAAGAAGTGCTGGCGCTCCTGCAGAAGGTTTACGGGATAGAGATCGTGATAGGCAATGCAGCGCTTAAACGATGCGTTTTTACCGGCGATCTCAATGAATTGGGGTTGTATGAGCAGCTCGATTATATATGTGATGCGCTGCGGGTAAGCTACGAGATCCGCGGCTCCGGTATTTTTATTTCCGGTACCGGCTGCGGGTGACTTGTTTTGATAGTGTTCTGGTCTTTTTTCGTAAATCTAAAACCTTTGAAGATGAGCTGATTTTACTGATCCTTTTTTTCTTGTAAAAAGCCGGCAATGCGTCCACATCACCGGCTTGCTGTGTAAAGCTCAAACGTCCATTTGAAGCTTTCCCGGATAGTTCCCGGGATGAATACACCTGTTTTCAGAGCCGTTTAACCCTTAAAACAATGCTAAATTATGAACAAAAAATTACGAATCCCATCCCGGATTTGGAAAATCATGAAAGTAACCGTCCATCAGCTTTTCCTGCTTGTTGTTTGTTGCGGGATCGCGTATGCGTATACCGGCAAGGGACAGAATATTCTGGATAAGAATGTTTCGCTGCAGGCGGAAAATACCCGGTTTAAGGGAGTGTTATCACAGATTGAAGAGCAGGCCCATGTTCGTTTTATCTACAGTTCCAGCGCGATCGATGTACGGCAGAAAGTGAGCCTGCAGGCTTATAATAAAAAGCTCGACCTGGTATTGGAAGAGCTGCTGCGGCCGCTTTCGATCGAGTATTCGGTATCGGGCAACAGGATCTTGCTGAGGAGATTCCCGGCGGATCAGAAAGACGAAACGCATTTAATGATGGCCCCGATCGATGACCTGACGGAGGTTATCATCGAACGTACTGTGAAAGGAAAAGTAACTGATGAGAAAGGAGAAGGATTGCCGGGGGTAAGCATCCTGCTTAAAGGTACACAACTAGGTACGACGGCAAACGCAGAGGGCCGTTTCAGTATCGACCTGCCGGATGAACAGGCCGTACTGGTATTTAGTTTCGTGGGATATATGAGCCGGGAGATAGTAGTAGGGAACAGGACTTCGGTAGATGTGGTACTGAATGTGGATGAAAAGGCCCTGGAAGAAGTAGTAGTGGTAGGGTATGGGACAAGACGTAAATTGGAAACTACCGGTTCCATAGCTTCTGTAAAAGCAGAGGAGCTCACCCAAACCCCGATTGCAAATGTAGCACAAGGTCTGCAGGCGCGGGTAGCCGGTGTTCAGGTGTCCCAGAACTCAGGTGCTCCCGGAGGGAATATAAGCGTCAGAATCCGTGGTACTAATTCTATCAATGGCACCACTGAACCTTTATTTGTTATCGATGGTGTCCAGATTAGTAATGGAGGAGACATGAATAACATGAGCCCACTTTCCCAGATCAACCCAAATGATATAGAATCGATCGAGATACTGAAAGATGCTGCTGCTACGGCGATCTATGGAGCCAGAGCGGCGAACGGAGTAGTGATGATTACCACAAAAAGGGGGCAGGACGGCGTCACGCGTGTCGCATACGACGGATATTATGGTATCCAGCAAATCAACAAGTTTCTACCCGTGCTGAACGCGACGGAATTTGCAAAGCTGGAAAATGAAGTGTACAACCGGACACTTTATCCGGAACCGGAGGCATTTGGAGAGGGTACGGATTGGCAAAAACTAATATTTCAGGAAGCGCCTATTCAAAGTCATCAGCTGACGCTTTCGGGAGGGAATGCTAAAACTCAGTTGCTTCTTTCAGGAAACTACTTTAATCAGCAGGGTATTATTGTGAGTTCTGGTTTTACACGTTATTCGCTTCGCTTAAACCTTGATCATCAGGTCGGGAAGCACTTTAAGCTCGGTACCAGCCTTCTTTATTCGGTATCTGTTAACGATAATGTCCTTAATGCCCCTCAAGCAAATGAAACGGTAATGGGAGGCATATTGAATGCCGCGCTGACGGCTCCGCCGATTTTGTTGCCTTACCGGGAAGACGGCAGCATTTTTCCGTTTCAGGATCAGTTTAACGGCACATACCGGGAGGTGACTAATCCGCTTGGGTTTACAGCAAGGCTGGATCGTCAGACTGTTCGACGTTCCCTGATCAATTTATTTGGCGAGGCGCTGCTAACTCCTGATCTGACCTATCGCGCCTCGTTTACCGGTGATCTCGGAAACGGCCTGAGAGATTATTACTCACCTCGTAGTATCCTGAGTCAAAGTGAACTGGCCTCCGGGGGTGGGCAGGCAGAAAAAGGGAATACCTATGCACAGACTTTACTTCACGAAAGCATCCTGACATACCGGAAAGCCATTACCCAGAAACATACCCTTGGTTTCACGGGCGTATTTGCTACACAAACAATAGTGAATGAGTCGAACCGGATCATTGCCAGGAATTTTCCCAATGACAATACCATAAATAACGCCATCCAGTTGGGCAATGACCGGACCATTTCGAGCTACAAATCAAAGGAGCGCCTGGATTCCTATATGGGCCGCGTTAATTATGGCTATGCTGACAAATTTTTTATCGATGTTACCGCCCGTATGGACGGTTCGAGCAAGTTTGGTAAGAACAATAAATGGGGTTTTTTTCCTGCTGTTTCAATGGCCTGGCGTCTTATAGAAGAGAGGTTTATGAAATCGCAGAGCTTAATAAGCGATTTGAAGCTTCGGACGAGCTGGGGTGTTACCGGAAACGCGGGCGCTATCGGGCCATATGAATCTTTAGCGACCGTCGGAACCGGAGAAACCTACAACCTTGACCATAATTTTGTCGTTGGTATACAGCCTGAAGGTATTCCTAATCCGGATTTACGCTGGGAAAAATCTATTCAGATCAATATCGGCGCTGATATAAGCCTGTTCAAAAACAGGATCAATATTGTAACCGATTACTACCATAAAAAAACAAGCGACCTCCTCTTTGTAAAACAGATCCCTATGTCTTCGGGATATGCCAGCATTACCGGTAATTATGCCAAAATAGAAAACAAAGGGTTCGAGCTCGCTGTTAACGGTAGAATTCTGGATGGTTCTTTCCTGTGGGATGCCTCAGGCAATATCAGTATCAATCGCAATAAATTACTGGAACTGGATGGAATTACCCGGGAGGTAGCCCGTAGCAACTATTCCGTTATCCGGGTGGGCGAACCATTGGGCCTCTTTAAAACCTACGTGTATGATGGTATTTATCAAACCGGCGAGGCCATTCTTCCGGGTAGTGATGGCCGCCTGGGAGGACATAAAATAAAGGACCTCAACAATGATGGGACCATCAGTGCGGCAGACCAGACCATTACGGGTAATGCTAATCCTGATTTCATTTATGGATTTACCTCCAACTGGAAATATAAGCGGTTTGATCTTGGAGCTTTTATTCAGGGTGTTCAAGGAGGCCAGTTATTCAGCCTTTTACGTCTGAATCTGGAAAATCCGCTGGGGCAGCGGAATCTTTTTGAACACATGGTCAACCGGTGGTCGCCGACCAACCCAAGCAATGAATATGCAAGTGGTTTTCAGGGCGGACGCCATCCTTATAGCAACCGGTTTATTGAAGAAGCGTCGTTTATGCGGATAAAGAATATTTCCTTAGGTTATACCCTGCCCAAAATCAAAGGATTGAATTCGGCACGTATTTACATAAGCGCCAATAACCCGTTTACATTTACCAGATATTCCGGGTATGACCCTGAAGTAAATGTGTTTCCGAACTCGACTACTCTGCTGGGAATTGATAATGGTGTCTTCCCGATTGCCAAATCCTATTTGGCGGGTTTACAAATATCTTTATAATTATCAAATATCTGTTTTATGAGATCCATTTCCTTAAGATACCTGGCTGTCCCGTGTCTGATAGCTTATATCGGCCTGTCGGGGTGCAGCTCTTTAGAAGAAGAGGTATATTCGTCTATTTTTACAGATAATTTTTATCAGACTTCCCTGGACGCAGAAGCCGCCCTATACTCCTCTTATGGTTCGCTGAGTGAACTTTTCAACGGACCGGTTGCCACGACATTATCCGACTGGTGCGCTGATCAGATTTATCCCCGCAGCGTGGTCGGCCGAAATACATTGACGCTGTTTTCATACGAGCCTACTTATGCTACGCAGAAAAGCTTTAATCGTGTCCACGAGGGCCCCTATGGATTGTGGCAAGCCTCTTACAAGGGGATTGAAACAGCCAATTGGGTCATTGATCGCGTGCCGGCCATAGTTATGGACGATCAGCGGAAGAACGTAATATTAGGAGAAGCTTATTTCTTACGTGCTTATTATCACTGGTTGGTCACAAAGAATTTTGGAGATGTGATCATCAAGACGAAACCGAGCGCTTCCGAATCGGACGCTATCGTAGGCAAGAGTCATCAGGCTGAAGTATACAATCAGATTTTTGAGGATTTAGATAAAGCGATCGGGATGCTTCCGGTTTATTCGGCAGGCCTGCGAAAGGGAAGCCCATGCAAAGAGGCGGCTCAGGCGCTTTATGCCAAGGCGGCATTGTACCAGGAAAAATGGGCGGAATCATTGCAGAAAGCTGAGGAGGTAATTAATTCAGGCGGCTTGTCATTGTTGCCAAATGTTTTGGATGTCTATGATGTAGAAAAGGAAGATGATGCCCGGGTGGAAAACATTTGGGCATTTGAAGGCGAAAGTACAAATCCCGGTCGCTGGAGTTTTATGATGAGCAAGACCGGCCCCCCTAACGGCAGTGGCGTGGAATACGGAAATACTTCAACAGGAGCGATGTTTGCCTATCAGGATTTCTTTAATTCCTTTTCACCGGCCGATGCACGCCGTCAGTTGCTGGACACCACCTATCTGAATCGCGCCGGTGTGATAGTCCCCCAGAGAAATATAACTCCGATAACCCCGCACGGTGTTCTGATCAGAAAATTCCGGGATCCTAAATCGATAGGTGAAGCCAACCGGTCAAACGTGCCGATCCTCCGGTTAGCTGATATTTACTTAGTCGCCGCAGAAGCGGAGGCTCATTTAAACGGAGCGACTTCTAAAGCTTACGCTTATATCAATACGGTTCGAAACAGGGCTAACCTTGCCGATCTGGAGCAGGGATTAGATAAAAATACATTTCTTGAAGCAGTACTGCAGGAACGTTCGTGGGAGCTTTTTGGCGAGGGTGACCGGTGGTATGATTTAGTACGTACAGGGAAATTCGTAGAGGTAGTGTCAAAAGCTGTAAACGACGTCTACCCTGTGCGGCCCGTACTCGCTAAACACAAATATTTCCCGATTCCCCAGGATGAACTGGATGCTAATCCCAAACTGGAACAAAATCCTGACTGGCAGTAGGCATACAATAACAGCTTTCCTATAGGTTACGCTGATCTGTTTTTACCGCAAAACAATTATATTCATGTCTCCAATCATAATTTACCCGCTTCATAGAAGAGTCTATGTCCTGTTAGCAGTGCTGGCATTGCACGTCAACATTCTTTCTGCCCAGGAAAGCTCAAAAGAAAAACGTAGCAATTCTTTGAGCAACGGGCCCAATATTGATAAAGTAATAGCTCACTACAAAAAGCAGCTTACTAACGGCCTGGATGTATATGGCCCACAAAAAACTGCTTTCTGGATGGCTAGCCTGAATACATCGACCGGCCGGTATCCGAACGATCCGGCAAGACCGGATCATATCCCGCAGCGCGCCTATCTCGACCGCTCTGTCGATGCTCCTAAAGGGGCGACACTCTATTGGGACATGCCTTCCATAGTAGCAGCAGTGAACCTTTCCCGGTTAACCGGCGACGAATTTTATCAAAAGGCCGCATTTGCGTATATAAATGACTTTCTGAAGCATTGCGTGGCTCACAATGGAATTTTTCTTTGGGGAAATCATTATTTCTATGACGCTTTCGAGGATAAGGTAATGAAGTTTACAAAGCTACCGTATCCTGTTGATTTCAGCATTGAAGAGGGTGATTTACATGAAGCCCGACCTCTTATACCGGCCTGGGATGTTTTTTGGGAAATCGATCCGGAAATAACAAAAAAAGAACTTCTTGTCAGCACGGAAGCGCATATCGTAGATCATGACACGGGGGAGTTCAATCGTCATGCCAATAAAAAAAGTGAATATGCATTCACAGAGGCAGGAGGAATATTGGTATATCAACTGGCCTGGCTTTATGACAAAACAAAAGACGCAACCCTCCTCAAGCTTGCGGATAAAATTGCAGGTTTTAGCTTTAACCATAGAAATAGGTCTACCGGTCTGATAGCCAATAGCCCTATTATTGACCGTTGGGACAAGTACGTCTCTACCTCTGAAGTAGGCTTGTGGGCTTCCTGCCTGCTGAAAGCGGCGCAGTTCGCGGATAAAACCTATGCCGGTAAATGGACAGCCATGGCGGATGAATCCCTCAGCGCCTGGCTGAAATATGGCTATGACGAAAAAAAGAAGCGTTTCTACGGGATGTTAAATCTTGAAGATGGCAAACCTATATGGAGAAATGATAATTATCCGTATAAACCGCAGAACTATTCTGACATTTGGGAGCCGCTTTTTCCAACGCATAACTACCCGATTTCTTTTGCCGAAAGCTGTCTCATGCTTTTCAGGCAGACAAACAAAGATCAGTACAGGCAAGCCATTGACCGCTGGACTCAAATCATACGGGATGAGCTCCCGGCAAGAAACGGAAAAGGCGCTTATGCAGAACATTATGGCCGGGTCATTTACTTTTTACTCAATTGTTATGAGCAACTGGGAGATAAGCGGTATCAGGATCTGGCAAAAGCGGTGGCAAAAGAATCTGTTGATGTGCTATGGGCTGGGGATATGTTTCGAAGCCACCCGGGTGAAGACCGGTATGATGCCGTTGATGGTATCGGGATACTCTCACTTAGCCTGCTTTGGTTGGACACGGGGGAAAAACCTGAAATGATGGGATTGTACTTCTAAGACTATCAATACCTGTTGTGCATTCGGAGTATACAATAAAAATGCTGTTCTTAACAAAGCAGTTGGAGCACGGCTCAGGCCGGCGAACGGCAAAAAACCAATCCTCTGTTCGAGAATAAAACCTACCCACTGGTGCCGGAGAAATAATTCGCCGGTACCGGTCCCAGGGTCAAAAATTTGTAATTTATTCCTCCATCTCTTTACTTTACGCCTGTACCCAACAGGCCGATACACTTTTCTCCGGCCTTCTCAGGAAGACACTAACAGATCCCAGTATGGTCTCAATCAGCCGGTTGTCCGAAAAAAAGCAGGATTTCGACTTATGGGATAGCTTTCTTCGCGGAGACCAGAAGGCGTTTGAGCAGCTTTACCAGCGCTATTTCAAGTATATGGCGCACTATGGGATGAAGCTGTTGAAAGACCGGCAATTGGTTGAAGATGCCATCCAGGATGTTTTTATCGATCTGTGGAGGCGAAGGGAATATTTGTCGGAAGTGCACCAACCCAAATTTTACCTGTTCCGGGCATTGAGAAACCAGGTGCTGAGAAATGCAAGGAACGATATTTTTGAGGAGTCGGAAGATATCGATGATTTTCTCGACTACCTCGGGACGCTCTCGGTCGAACAGCAGACGATCGAAAAAGAAACCCTGACCGAAAAGGCAGGTAAAATAAAAGATGCCATTGCCCGGCTAAGCCCGAGACAGCGGGAAGCCATTATGCTACGCTTTTATCATGGTTTCAGCCTTGAAGAAACCTCTTCGCTGATGAAGCTTTCGAAACAGGCTGTCAGCAACCTGTTCTACCGGTCTTACACGGTGCTTCGGATGCTGATCGAACCCTATGCCATTATTATTGTTTCCTGTTTTTTGCAATAAATGCACCGGCCCCCGGCTTGAATTTTCCGCGTCCGATCCTGTTTTTTCCGGCAGGTTTCCTGAGCTGATCCGTGGTCTGTGAAGACACAGACCACGGATCAGCTCAGACGGTTCGATATTATATCGTTACCTGAAAAAATAATTTCAGCCAATGATTAGTTTTTGCCAAAAGCTGTACCTCTATAGTTAGAGGTTTATTATAGTGTTTGGTGCAGATGAAATATAACTATTCAGATATAAACGATTTTCTTCACGACGATTCGTTCGTCAGGTGGGTGTTGTTTAATGAAAATGATACCTACTGGCAGCGGTTCATGACGTCTGATCCGGCCTATCCGGGACTTATGGATAGAGCGAAAAAGCTCATTTTAACAGTACAGGAAGCAGAAAAAGGAGATGAGCTGGCCTCCAGCCAGGGAGAAGTATGGCGCCGCATTACCGAAGGAATAAGGGCGAATCCCTTACCGCAACGGTCTGTATTTTCCCGGAATCTTTTGCGGGGAAACCGGGCGGCATTCCGCTGGGCGGCATTCCGCCGGGCCGCGGTCGGCTGGGCGGCCGGTGTCCTGCTGGTGCTTACAATAGGCTGGGCGGCTGTAACCACCCTCGAGAGCAGGCGTGAAGTCCGGGAAACCGTCTCCATGCATGAGATCTCCGGACCGGAAGTCCTGTCGGAAGTGGTGAACAGGGAGATCATTCCTTTGACCGTGTCGCTGGACGACGGCAGTACCGTGGTGCTTCAGAAAGACAGCAGATTGTCCTTCAGCAAACCTTTTGGCATGTCGGGCAGGAAGGTCTTTCTAAGCGGGGAGGCATTTTTTGATGTAGCCAGAGACTCCCTGAAGCCTTTCATAGTGTATTCCGGCGAGATCGTCACCGAGGTACTGGGGACCAGCTTCTCCGTCCGGGCCTTCGAAAAAGACAACGAAGTGGAGGTCAATGTAAAGACAGGCAAAGTTTCTGTTTTCAGACAGGATCCCGGTAAGGAGACCAGGGTGAGGCGATCAGCTGTTGTACTGGCGCCCAATCAGAAAGTAGTGTTTTCCAGGAAGGACGAGCATTTCGACAAACGGCTGGTCGATAACCCTCTCCCGATCAGGGAGCTTTCGGAGTATCCCAGGCAACGCTTTGAAGACATTAGTGTGCCGGATTTGCTGAAATTGCTGGAAGACCGGTATGGCGTACAGTTTGTGTATGACCGGGGCCTTCTTGAACGCTGCGTCATTACGACGACCCTAAACGACGAACCGATGTTCGATAACCTGGAACTCATCTGCCGGACCATCGGCGCTTCTTACCGCGAAGAGGATGCGTATATCATTATTGAGTCGGGGGGATGTAATATACGTTAACACCTAAACCTGTATTGCCTATGAGCATCGCAACGTAAATACAATACTGTCATTATCTTGTTTCCGGCTTCAGATCCGGTGATCTGTACCGGGTAGACGTTTCGTTAAAACCCGGCTGGAACCCGTTAAAAAAGGGAAGATGCGGCCACATCTTCCCCGGGAACTTCGCTGCCGTTCTTCACGGCAGGAAGGGATTGTTTTGTCTGTCATAACAAAAACAACACAAATTATGTCAAATTCTATTTTAAAGCAAAGGCTTTTAAAGCTTATGAAATTAGGAGCGCTACAAATTTTTATGCTCGGGGCATTGGCAGGCATGGGTTATGCTCATCCTTTGCGCGGACAGGAGTCCCTGAGAATGAAAATAATGGTAGAGATGCAGGGGGTATCGCTCCGCACGGTGCTCCGGCACATTGAAAAACAAGCGAATATTTCATTTTCCTATCAACGGGATGTGGTGGCTCCTTTCGGAAGTATTGATGTCACTTTCCGGAACGAAACAGTAGAGACGATACTGGAACAGTTGTTGAAACCGAGAGGCATCCGCTATGAATTATTGAAAAACAACCAGTTTGTCCTGACAAGAGAGCCGGCGGCCGGCTCTTTGAAGGGGCCGCCGGAAGAAACCTTTCTTTTACTGCCTCCCGAAAAAAACATAAGGGGTGTTGTCAGGGATGAAAACGGCGATGCGCTGCCGGGCGTGAATGTGCTGATTAAAGGAACACAGAGAGGAGTTTCAACAGATATCAGCGGTTTTTTCGAACTGGTGCTTTCTACTCCCAGTGACGTGCTCATCTTTTCTTTTGTAGGTTACGTTAGCCAGGAAATAACAGTCGGCAACCGCAGCGCTCTTGAAATCACGCTCGAACCTGATCAGAAAACTTTGGATGAACTCGTTGTAGTGGGGTACGGCACCATGAAAAAGAGCGATCTGACCGGCTCTGTCGTAAGAGTAAACATGGAAGAGCGGGAAAACCAGGCCAATGTTAATATCCTGCAGGCACTGACCGGGGCGGCGCCCGGTATAAACATCGAGAACAGGGGCGGCGCCCGCGCAGAACCCGCTTTTTCCATTCGCGGACAAAATTCACTTTCTGCCAGCAACAGCCCGCTGATTGTGATCGACGATATTATCTACAACGGTTCCCTGGCTGATATTGACGTAAACGATGTCGCAACTATCGACGTGCTGAAAGATGCGAGCTCCGTATCTGTATATGGCTCGCGATCGGCCAACGGGGTTATCATGATCACAACAAAAAGCGGGAAATCGGACAGGGCTGTCATTGCAGTCAATGCTTACTATGGATTCCAGCAAATGACCAACAACCCGATGCGGGTGATGACTGGAGAGGAATTTGCGGTCAGGCTGGTGGACTGGAACCATCAAAGCCTGGTTTACAACTGGTATGCCACCAATCCGGATAACGAGCAGAACAGGCCTCAAAGACCGGATGTGACCAACCGGGAACTGGTTGCCAACTACCTTCCCACGCAGGAGGAACGGGATAACTACCTGGCAGTCAGGTCGATAGACTGGGTGGATGCCGTGCTGAGAAGGGCGCCTATGCGGAACTATAACCTTAGCCTGTCGGGCAAAAGCGCGAACAAGATAAACTACTTCCTGTCCGGGGCTTATACAGATGTGGACGGCATCCAGATCAATGACCAGTTCAAACGTTTAACACTGAGAAGCAACCTGGAAAGCAGCGTCACCAACTGGCTCAGGCTGACCTTTAACTCTGCTTATGCTTTTACCGATGAATCCGGTATTCCCGCGTCCCTGTCCGATGCCCGTGTGGCCAGCCCGCTGGTCAACAACTACATCGGCAAGCCCGTATACGATATTTACCTGGGAAACGAGCTGTACCAGCCTTATCCCCTGGTATACCAGTATATCAATAATTCAGAGAAGGGGAACCAACTGCAACTGACCGGGCGCGTCCGGATCGACGTACCCTGGATCAAAGGCCTGTCCTACGACCTGAATTACTCCAACAGGTTCGCTTTCGACAACAACAATTCTTACCACAATTACAATACACCCCAGGGAGTCGCGCAAAGAGGATTGGCAACCAAGAGCCATTCGCAAAGCAATGACTGGATACTGAACAACATCGTTAGCTACCAGAGAAACGCAGACAAGCATTCGGTCAACCTTACTTTGCTTTACACCCGTGAGGAACGGTCCGGAAGCGTTTCCACGCTTACGGCCCAGAACTTCGACAATGAAGCGCTGGGATATGACAATATGGGGCTCGGTACCATAGCCCGTGTGGCCAGCTCGGCTTGGTCCGAAAGCAGCATAGGCCTGATGGCCCGCCTGAACTACAGCTACAACTCCAGGTATATCTTTACAGGGACTTTCCGGAGGGATGGATTTTCCGGTTTCGGCGCCAACAACAAATGGGCGAACTTCCCCTCTCTGTCGGTAGCCTGGGTATTGTCAGAAGAGGAGCCTTTTAAGAATCTGGGTAATTATTATGCCAAGCTGAGGCTTTCGTACGGGATAAACGGGAACCAGGGTATCGGCAGGTACTCCAGCTTGTCAAGGATGGGAACGCGGTATTACGTCTACGGGCAAACGACTGCGGTTGGGTTGTTCCCCTCGACCCTCGGCAATTCCGACCTGAGCTGGGAAACCACCGCATCGTATAACCTGGGTCTGGACTACGGGTTCATGAACAACCGCATAACCGGTTCTTTAGATATATACACGTCGCAAACGAGAGATGTGCTCGTGCGGCGCCAGCTGCCCCGTACTTCCGGCTATGCCGACGTATGGGCCAACCTGGGCGGGATCTCCAATAAAGGGATCGATTTCATGCTCAATTCCCAAAATACGACCGGGTGGCTAAAATGGGAAACTGCGTTAGTATTCTCCCTGAACAGGAGTAAAATTACCAAGCTGTACGGGAACGGCAACGACGCGGATGTCGGGAATCAGTGGTTCGTGGGAGAGCCTATATCCGCGATATACGACTACCAGATGGCAGGCGGAGTATGGACCGAGGAGGAGTTTTTTGCCGGGAAGATCCCGTATGCAGGCTGGTATCCCGGGCAGTTCAGGTATGTTGATCAAAACGGTGACAACGACATAACACCCGGTGAGGACAGAAAAGTGACCGGCTACCGGGAGCCCAGCCACAGGTTCAGCATTACAAATACGCTTTCATACCGGGGCTTTACGCTGAGCTTTATGTTCAACGCTATCCAGGGCGGCAAAAACTATTATTGGGCAGATAATGCTACCAACATCAATCCCCGGTTTCTGGCATCGCAAAGGATGAATAATTCCGCGATCAATCCGTACTGGCGGCCGGATGCCCCGACGACCAATACGACCGGGATTTACCTGAATCAGCCCCGGCAAAGCGGAATCTATCAAAGCCGAAGCTTTGTGCGGCTGCAGGATGTGACGCTGAGCTACCAACTGGCGAATCAAGTACTGAGCCATCTGAAATTAAACAACCTCAGCCTGTACGTATCCAGCAAAAACCCTTACGTATGGACCAAATGGCAGGGATGGGATCCCGAAACAGGCGCCAGTGACATTCCTTTGATGAGGAACTACATCGCAGGTATCCGTTTTAGTTTTTAGAATCGAAAAATATGAATATTATGAAATTCAAAAGAAGCTTCATACATCGGTCGCTTACGGGAGCGCTCTGTATCCTATTAAGCCTGTCGGCCTGTAAAGATTCCATACTTGAGGAGATCCCCCAGGATTTTCTGTCGCCAGACAACGCCTACCTGACCGAGCAGGGGATTCTGCAGGGCATCACGGCTATCCATGACCGTGTACGGGCGGCCTATTATTCGTTCGGCGAATTTGGTACGATGAACTGGACGGCACACGGAAGCGATGTGGGTTATATGGGAGAAGATCCGAACCGGTATGCCGATTATCTGAACAGCTACCTCGACACTTCGCCGATCTCCAAGTATGTGGTGGACACCTGGAACGTCGGGTTCGAGATCATTCAATGGGCCAATGTGCTCATCGAAAAAACCGAGCTGGCCGATCCTTCCATTTTCAGGGACGGGGAAGCCGGTAAGAATGTCTACCTGGCCGAAGCCCGGTTCTTCAGGGGATTCTCTTACCGGAACCTGGTTTCGACGTATGGCGATATTCCACTGTTAAGAACACCTGTCAGCTCGGCCAAGGCCGATTTTACCAGGGATCCGGTGGCCTCTATCCATGAGCTCATGGCAGAGGATTTCAAATTTGCCTCCGAGCACCTGCCCGATCCCGGTAAGGAAGCGGCTCCCGGCCGGATCACCAAAGGCCCGGCGATGCACTTTCTGGGTGAAACCTACCTCGAGCAAAAGAAGCCCGAGCTTGCCGTAGAGGTGCTCACCCGGTTGATCGATAACTATGGCTACAACCTGATGACCCAGCGCTTCGGCACCAGGCTAGGCAACGACATTTTCGGTGCGGGTGATCCTTTCTATGATCTTTTCGGCTATCAGAATCACAACCTGCCCGAAAACAGGGAGGCTATGTGGGTGATCCAGGTAGAACCGGAAATCCAGGGAGGAGGCCAGGTGGCCTGCGCCTATATATTCGGACCGCGTTATTTCGATCTCGGACTGACCCCCGACGGATACACGGCTTTCCAGGGAACGGTCTACAATGGCTTACATACCGGCTACTCTGACATTTTCAGCCGCCCGACCGCCAATGTAAGAGGCACCAGCATGGTATTCTACAAGATATGGGAAGGGAACTGGAGCACGGATGTACGGAATGCCCCGCACAACATTGTTAGGGAATATTACTATGACAATCCTGCTTCCCAATACCATAACAAGAAGGTCGATCTGAGCCAGTACAACCCCCGGCGGCCCAACCCGATGCTCGACACATGCAAGATTATATATCCCTTCCATACCAAGTTCCTGGATCCGAAAAATTACTTCCTGCAACCGAACCGCGCCGGAGGAGGCATCACACATAAGGACTGGTATGCGCTTCGCTTCGCAGAAACCCTGCTTCTAAGAGCCGAAGCCTACCTGGGTACCAACCAGCCCGCCCTGGCGCTGGCCGATGTGAACAGGGTCCGGAGCCGGGCGAGAGCCACTCCGGCGACGCTCAGTCAGCTGGACATCGATTATATTCTTGATGAGCGCGCGCGGGAACTCTATGGAGAGGAGTGGAGGCTGATCAACTTACGCAGAGTGGGCAAGCTGCTGGAAAGAACACTCAAATACAACGACAACCCGGTATTGCCCGGTGCCAGCATGAAACCGCATAACGTGCTGTGGCCTATTCCCCAAGCGCAGATAGATCTGAACATCGATGCTCCGTTCCCACAAAATCCGGGTTACGAATCGCTTTAAACCCAGGGCCTGGCTTAGCTTTGAACCGGAACTCCGGTTCAAAGCATTTTCTGCCTTCTGCTGTGAACCGGGCCGTCAGGAAAGCAAAACGATTGTTTTAATCATTTCAGAAAATTAAAAGTATAACCATGGCTGACAATTATCGCATAGGCCGCGCTGCCTCGTTGGAAAAATTGTACGGATTTTTAAATAAAAAAAAGTGTCTTCTCCTCCTGTTGCTTTTCGTGATGAACGTCCCGGCGGTTTTTTCCCAGGACGCCCCCCATCCCTCCGTGAGCATTAACGTGGGGGTTTCCAGAAACAATATTACACCCGACCCGAGGGTAATTAACTGGGTTAACCAAAAGCCATACGGAAAAATACTTGATTCGCTGTACGCAAGGGTTCTTGTGTTGCAGGATACGAAGCAAAAGGCTGTCATCATTTCCGTAGACCTGCTCGAAGCCGGGGAGTCTTTTACTTTTGAAACCCGGAAAGCTGTATCTGCAGCCTTGGGAATACCTGAAAATAACATCCTGGTAAATGCTTCTCACAGCCATTCCGCTCCCTGGTCTCCGGTCTATGGCGACAGGTACCGGCAGGTAATGAAACGGGACTCGTGGTGGCACATTGCACAGGACGATAATCCTCATTACCGCACCTGGAAGGCAGGGCTCATTACAGGAATTGCGCAGGCCGCCCGGAAGGCGGATGCCGCGGCCATACCTGTCGATATCTGGATCGGCCGGGCAGATGTTTCCGCGTTCCTGGTCAACCGTCGCCCGCGTGCAGCAGCATGGGGCGTTGCGGAAGATTCTACTCCGAAAGCATTCAGTTTCAGACATCCTGACTGGGACCCGGACGTTATGGCCGGTGGGAAAACATTCGGCCCGTTAGATCCTTCGATGACAATCATATCCTTCCGGAGCAAAGCGGGGGCCAACGTGGCTTCCATTTTTCACCTCTCAGGCCATGCGGTGTCGGTGTATCCTTATGAAGACGGCTTGTCGGGAGACTGGCCGGGAGAAGCATCCCGGAGAATGAGCCAGGCGCTTGGAGGGGAATTCCTCTTCCTGCTGGGTGCAGGCGGGGATATAAATCCCTGGAAAAGAGGCCTGGACGCGGTTCTGGCAATGGCCGACGGGCTGACAGAAAGAGCCCGGGCGGCGCACCGCTACAGCGTAAAATTGCAGACCGCTCCTCTGCGCATCAAACGTATAACCATCGGCTTGCCTCTCAACCCATACGGAAAGCAGCATACAGGACTGGAAAAGCTCGATGGAGATGTCCAGGTAGTGGCCTGCGGCCCTCTGGCGCTGGTCGCGCTTCCCGGCGAGCTGCTTACCGACATCGGGCAGGCGATCAGAGATAAGTCCCCGTTCCCGCAGACACTCGTGCTGGGATACTCCAATGGCTACGGAGTCATTTATGTAGGTATGCCGGGTGAAAAAGAACGCGGCGGCTATGAAATGGATGACAAGCAGAGTTTAGGTACAGACCTGGCCGGTGAGGTGCTGGTGAATGCTGCCCTGAAGTTGCTAAACGAAGTATACGAAAAGTATTAGCCTGTTGTCGCTCACGATCTTTATTTCGGCCGCATGCATGGTTTGGCCGCGATAAGTATTCCTACCCCGGGGAGCAACCCGATTAGCAAGCCCCGGCGTATGTCAGGGAGTCAATTCACAGTCTTCTTTTTATTGGATTTGGCAGAATCGCTTTACATTAATTTGAATAAATGGCAAAGTCTGATGATTTTTTTGGTATAGATTTGCAAGTAGAGCTACATGTTTATACGCATAAAAATGATCTTAAAGCCTTTTTACGCCTTTGCGCTATCTGTTTTTTTGATAATATCCTGTCAGCCTCAGTCCGAGGATCAGACAGGCCTTCAGGATAAAGCATTCATAATTCCCGACTGGCAACCGTCCAGGTGGAGCGAAGTCCCCGAAAACCCGCTTATCGACCCAGCGGGGTACGGGCTGCCGGAGCTCGTCATCGGCGACCCGCAGATCCTGACGCCCGGTGAGCATGACGATCAGTGGCATGCATTTTATCATGGCTTTTCCCACGATTCGCTTGGATGGCATACCTGGTTTTTTCATTCCGTTTCGGATGACGGGCTAAAGTGGAAGGAAGTTTTCAGAGAGGAAGGAGAGGTAGGTATACAATACATCTTTTCTGATGGCGATCGCTGGATACAATACTACGCTGCGACAACCGCCGCTACCGGAGATGCGGAGCTGAAGAAAAAATACGGCGTTGTTATCCGCGCCCGTACTACCACCGACTTCGTGAACTGGTCGGAGCCGGTCAACCTGGTCACGCCCGATTTGCCGAAGGAGCGCGAAGGGACGACCGTGGAAGCACGCAATCCCTGTGTCATACAATTGCCCGACGGCCGTTACAGGATGTATTACAGCGCAGGCATGGTGTATCTCGATGATGCAGGGTATGGCGAGCCTAAATATATTTTCTGTGCGGAAGCCGACAATCCGCTGGGGCCTTTTACCAAAAGAGAAGAGCCGGTCCTGGCGCCCGATGCAAGCCTTCCCTACCGTAATCACGGTTGCGGCGGGTTCAAGGTATTTGGCTATAAAGACGGTTATATCGCTCTTTACAATCCTATTTATATAGATGCCGAAAAGAAATCAAGGTCCGAAATACGGATGTTGTTCAGTCAGGACGGCCTGTCGTGGGAGGAAGCGGATTATAACCCGATCATCAAGCCTGAGCCTTCTATTTCCTGGCGTTCCGCTATTATCTATCAATTGGATGTAGTTCCCTGGAAAGATGCGCTCTGGATGTTCTTCAATGCCCGTGAAGGCTGGCGCGGCGGAGAGGAAAGGATTGGGGCCGTCAGGATGGATCTGAACGGTGAAACCCCTCTCTTTAAGCTGCAAAAGCCGTTTAATAAGAAGTAGAAAGGGCCTGTTGCCTCATTGATTTCGATGCATATGAAATTTTCGGAGCTTACAGGGCGGAATTCAGCCGGGAAGATAACAGGCTCGTGGAAAACTGGCTTACATGGGTGGATCCGGCTACCGCATCACCGGATTTTCATGTGCCGGCTTCCCTGGGAATGTTGAGGTTGTGATCGATAGGGGCCGACGGGAACTTATCCGGTAGTGAATTCTTTGAAAAAGACAGAAAATACCATCCAGGAGCCGTCAGCTTCCGATTTGACTTCTATATCAAGAAGGTTGCTGATTTCATTCACCAGTAATAATCCGATCCCTTCGCTGCCGGGTAATGAATTGGTTAGCCCGGGCGCGTCTCCATCTTTTTTTTCGCCGGGTCTTTCCTGCGGAAGCAGGTCGATGCTATAGTTCCGTATGGTCAGACACAGGACCCGGCCGGTTATTGCTGTCCGGATCGTCACCGTCTTACCGGCCGCTGAGAATTTAACAGCATTGTCAATAAGATTTTGCAGAACAATACCGACCAGGGTACTGTTCGAGTTTACGGTGACGGACGGGTTCAGATCGGTCTGAAAGGTTACATGCTTTGCTGCTGCGATATCTTTGAATACCTCGGTTTTTTCCCTTACCAGGTCTGCCAGCCCTATAGCCTGGGAATAGACCGGACCGGCTTTAAGCTGCATTTTGGCTACATCCAGGAGGTTGGTAACGAGTTTATACGTATTCTCCAGGGCATTTTCCAGTATACCTGTAGGTTCAGGCAATTGTTCGTAAGCTCCGTCAGCTATCATCCTGTTGATGCCCTTGATAACTAACAGGTTGAATTTCAGCGGGCTGACCAGGTCGTGGGAGATGGAGGCGATCATCCTCGATTGTACATAAAGCTGATGGGAAAGCTGGTCACGGGAGGCTTCAAGGGACTTTAGCGTATCCTGAAGCTGAGCGGTCCGTTGTTGTACGACATCTTCTAAAATACGGTTCTGTTCTTCTATAAAACGCAGGTGTTTAAACTCGTTTTCCAATCTCTCTTTTTCTATGCTTTGCCTGATGACAAATATGTAGACGATCGGGACCAGTACCAGGCTGAGGAAAATACCTCTCAGCGAAAGCCTGAAGATTCCATTCAGGATGCCATTTCTCCACATAGGGGCAGTCGGAAAGTCTTCGAAAAAGGGATTGGAGATGGTGTAAAATAAAATTGAGGCGATCATGCAAACCAATACCGAAAGGATCAGCTTCTGGTAATTATACGGGACCTGGCTTTTGAAAACACGGTTGATGCCCATCCAGCTGGCGAGGATCATCAGCCAGATGACGACTTCCGATCCAATCAGGTTAACCAGGTCATTGCCCTGGCCTTCCGCAATCCGGACAGGCAGGAGGGCGAGCGTTATGAAGGTGGCGACAAATAGCCCCAGGGGTAAGCTGTATTTTTCGATTTTGGGCATTTTTAATTTGGAGTAGAAACCTCATAAGGCTACAAAATAACGCAGGTTAATGCTAATAGTCAGCATGAACCCCAAAATACCTGTACCCGGTTTCCCCGTACCGGCCGCTCCACAGAAACCCTTTTTTTAGGGCGCCGGGGCGGAAGTTGTTGAAGCCACGCTCAGTAAAAGCGGGCGATTTCCTGCTTTCATAGCAGGTATGGGATTATTAAAACCGGATCAACAGATAAGCCGATGGTTAAGATTATTACTGGTCTCACGCTGATTTTAGCCGGGTACGCTGTGCAGGCGCAGGTCGTTCACGACTCCGTGCTTGTAGAAGGCTACTACCGCACTTTTTGCTTTAAAAAGCCTTCGCATGATACCAGGGGCGGAAGCCTTGTATTTGCCATGCATGGGTCGGGAGGAACTGCCCAGGCATTTATGAAGCATACCGGGAAGATTGATGAAAAGATGCCCCTTGACAACTTCATGCTGGTTTTTCCTCAGGGATACAGGAAATACTGGAACGAGTGCCGGAAAGCCTCGACCGCGGAAGCCAACAGAATTGATATCAACGAAGAGGCTTTTTTTCTCGCCATGATCGATTATTTCGTCGGGAAATACGGTATCGACAAGAAGAAAGTGTTTGCTTCCGGGGTGTCGGGAGGTGGACAAATGGCCTATAAAATGGGCCTGAGATTGCCCGGGCAATTCAGGGCAGTGGCTGCGCTGGTAGCCAATATGCCGGCCGGAGACAATATGGACTGTGTCGCTTCAGGGAAGCCGGTTGCCACGCTGATCATCAATGGTACCTCCGACCCGGTAAATCCCGATGAAGGGGGAGAGATGAAGGCTGGGATTTCGCTGGGTAGGGTAGTGTCGACCCGCGAGTCGTTTGCTTACTGGGCCCGGCTGGCCGGCTATGAAGGAGAGCCGGAGAAAAAGGTATTACCCGATCCGGTTCCCGGGAACAATATTTCGATGGAGAGCTACTCCTACAAAAAAGAAGGCAAGCCGGAGGTGACGCTTATCAGGGTCATCAATGGCGTCCACGGACAGCCCGAAGATATGGACTTTTATACCGAGGTCTGGGATTTTTTCAAACGGCAGCTGAACAGGCGGGTCGACTGACCGGGCCGGACGGTAAACCAATCGGATTATATGATCCCAGGCGGCATTATCTCCATTTTACAGACTGCATTTACCCCGTCGGGGGAGCTTGATCCGGAAAGCCAGGCCAGGCTGATAGAAGATGCCGTGGAAGCCGGCGCTGATGCTCTGATCTGTACGGGAGTGGCGGGAGAGGTGGCTTATCTTTCCCTGGAAGAGAGGCTTTTGCTGCTGCGTACGGCGATGTCGGCAATCGCCGGGCGTATACCCCTGATTGCGGGCGTATCTGACAGGGATGCAGGCCTGGTCAGGACGCTCATAGGTTGGGCGGAAGACAACCAGCTGGCGGCCTGCATGCTGGCGGTACCGCAGGATCTTTATAAAACCCCTTCGCAGATAGTGCCTTACTTTCAAAGAGTGCTGGAGGGGGTTTCTGTGCCGGTAATGCTGCAGGATTTCCAGATCGACGGCAGGGGAATGGATCCCGGCGTCCTGTCGGAGCTGGTAGATAAATTGCCGGTTATCAAAGGGATCAAGGTTGAAACGATGCCGGCCGGGTCGAAGTATACAGCCGTGAAGCGAGCCTTAGGCAAGGATTTTCACGTATCCGGCGGGTGGGCCGTTCCGCAATTCATTGAGGCCATGGACAGGGGTGTGGATGCGATGATCCCCGAAAGCTCTATGGTAAGGGTATATAAACGTTTATTTACGGTTTATAAGCAAGGCAACCGGGAGGAAGCGGTCAGCCTGTTCAGATCGCTGCTGCCGGTACTCTCATTCACCAACCAGGAAGTCGGTAATTCGATAAAGTTTTTTAAGCTCCTGCTTGTAAAGAAAGGTATCTTTTCTTCACCGGCGATGAGATACCCGGAGCCGGAGTGGGATGAGATCAGCTACGCAATCGCGGAAGAGCTTATTGAATTGTACCTGGAAATTGAGAAAAGATGCGGGGATTAAATCTGCATACTGCATCAATCTGCGCTTTCCATGCGGCGGCAATTTGTTAAGTGTAAGGAGCAGCCCCAAAAAAAATCTAAGGACAGGTAAGTATCTGCGGGGTGACCGTTAGATCATGATATTAATGTGAACACTTTAATATCAAAATATGCATAAGGAATTCAGTAGGGATTTTTTATTATTTTTTTGTACTATACTACTGATGGGCGCCTGTACGCCCGGTACAGATAAAGATCCCGCAGTTTCTTTTGACCAGTATACCATCGCCGATGGTTTTGAGATACAACTGGCGGCTTCAGAGCCCCTGATCGAGGCGCCCGTTGCAATGGATTTTGACAACCAGGGCAGGATGTGGGTAGTTGAAATGCGAGGCTTTATGCCCAATATCGCCGGTATGGGAGAGGATGTACCGAACGGGAGGATCAGCATTGTAGAAGGATTTGACAGGCAGGGCAGAGCACGCAAAGCCAGCGTATTTCTGGATAGCCTCGTGCTTCCCCGCGCCATAGCGCTTGTTTACGGGGGTGTGTTATATGCCGAACCTCCCAATCTCTGGTTTGTGGAAATCAACAATGATAAACCCGGTAAAAGAGTCCTGGTGGATTCGCTGTACGCAGATGAATATTCCAATCCCGAAAACCAGGCTAACGGGTTGCTGATGAATATTGATAACTGGATATACAGCGCCTATTCCACTACGCGCTACCAGCTTAAAGCCGGCAAATGGATACATGAACCGACCCCGTTCCGCGGACAATTCGGTATTACAAAAGACAATGCAGGGCGGCTTAGCTATTGTTATAATGAGCTGCAACTGGCCGGTGACTATGTATTGCCCAACGCTTCGATCGGGAATCGATATATGAAGCCTAAGGAAACTATCAACAAGGTTTTGACGACAGACCAGCGTGTTTACCCTCTGCATCCTACGACAGTCAACCGGGGCTACGTGACGGGGATACTTAACAAAGACAGTGTCCTGGTAAAATTTACCGCCGCCTGCGGTCCCCTGATCTACCGTGGAGACCAGTTTCCTGCCGGTTATAGCGAAAACGCCTTTGTTTGTGAGCCGCAGGCTAATCTCGTCAAGCGTAATATACTTACGTTCGAAAGCCTGAAAACAACAGCTGCCCAGGCCTGGAATGATAAAGAATTCATTGCTTCAACAGATGAGGGCTTTCGTCCGGTCAATTTATTGAACGGGCCCGATGGCGCCATCTATGTGGTAGATATGCACCGTGGTGTTGTGCAGCACAAGGTATCTGCAACGCCCTATTACCGCAACGGCATTACCCGTAAAAAGCTGGATACCCTTTTGAATGCGGGGCGCATATTGCGGGTAAAATACAAGAATAAAGAATTGGGGCAGATTCCGGATCTCGACAAAGCCTCCGGTACGGAGCTGGTCTCGTTGCTGAAAAGCCAGAACGGCTGGATAAGGGACAGGGCGCAGCAATTATTGATCTTCAGGCTGCAGCAGTCTGTCATTCCGGAACTGGAACAATTGGCACAGAGCGCTACAGATACGATAGCTGCGATACATGCTCTGCATACGCTGGAGGGGCTGGACGCCCTGTCTTTTGAGCTTCTTGGAAAAGTTGCGGCTTCCGGGGCGCCGATGCTCTCTGCACATGCCCTTGTACTGTTGGGCCAATATGATATGGCCGGTCGTATTGAAGCGATGGAAAAGTTAGCGGCCGGTTTAGGCGCAAGGAATGATACCGTTATTGACCTTTACCTGGCTGCTTCACTGGGGCGATGGGCTGCAGCATCACCCGATACATTTTTACCCCTGCTGGCTAAGCTATCGGGCAGATACCCGGAAAGTCCTGTTTTTCAGGAAGTGGTGATAAGCAGCCTGGAGGGACTGGAAGAGCGTTTCAAAGCTTATAATGGCCTTCAGCCGGATAACGGCGAAATCATCCATGCATTGCTGGATGAATCCGGTAAAAATAAGCGGGAGAACAAGAAGCATTCTATTTTCGTCCAGAGAAAAATACCCATATCCGGGCTACAGAAAGGACTGGTGATCTTTCGCAGTACCTGTGCCGGCTGTCACGGGCCGGACGGAGAAGGGATTGAACATATAGCCCCGCCGCTAAAGGGGTCTGAATACGTGAACGGTCCGAATGACCGGTTGGGAATGGTCATTTTGAACGGTTTGGAAAAACCTGCTCATGCAAATGGAGAGCTTCGCCGGTTTAACGGTGCAATGCCTAAATTCCGGGATATATTTTCGGATGAAGAAATTGCGGGTATCATGGATTATCTACATACTTCATTTGTTGCTGCAGATCCAAAGCTTTCTTATGGGCTCCCGCGGGTTAAGCCGGAAGAAATCAGGGTGTTAAGAGATAAAAGACAAAGTAAATGAGCGACCGGAAATCAGCTACAAACCATGTGTCGGGATGTTTCCGGTAGTGGTGCGACGAAGCGTCATTCTTGCACATCATATCAGGATTTTCGTCAGGCAGGATTTCGTTAATTACTTCTCGAAAAAAAAACCGGGAAAAGAATTAGGGTAAGATCACCTTTTTGTATCTGTAGAGGAACGCGAATTATTTTGCCTGATGATTTCAGATAGTTCGAACGATGCAATGGATGACGGCTATGAGCAACGCCCGGCGGATTCTAAAACCGTCAAAGCACCCGCGTCCGTTGATGACGAGATCCTGATCAGAAAGGCGTTTGAAGCGAACGTATACCAGGGGTGCGACCTGCTTTTCCGGCGTTACTATCAGCCGCTTTGCAGCCATGCGGCCCGTTTTGTTTATGATAAGGCGGCGGCAGAAGACATTGTGGCAGAGCTTTTCCGGGTGTTTTGGCAGAAAAGAGTTTACGAGCACATAGGCTACTCCTATCGGGCCTATCTCTATCAGGCAGTTCGCCGTAACTGCCTGCTTTACCTGCAACGCGAAACCGGAAAAACGGTGTCGGCCGACCAGTATCAAACGAAAGAGGCGCTGACCGGAGGCGTTTCTCCTGCTGACCAGATATTGTACGACGAACTTGCCGGCCGGATCGATACCGTGATCCGCTCTTTGAGTCCATCGGTAAGAAAAGTGTTTTTGCTAAGCCGTTTCGAGGGGTTGAAAAACCCTGAAATAGCTGATGAATTGGAAGTATCAATAAAAACAGTAGAGGCACATTTGACAAAAGCGCTCTCGTTTTTTCGTAAAGCATTAAGCCATGAATGAATCTCAATCTCACATAACCAAGGCAATGGTGTTTGCTTATTTTGCGCACCAGGCCACTCCTCTGGAGAGGCAGCATATAGAGGCCTGGTTAAAGACGGAGGAAGGGGTGGATACCTATTTCACTTATCTGGATGATTGGGAAAGGCAGTTTCCCCAGTTTCAGGCCGACCAGGAAGGCGCCCGACAGAGATTTAATGCTTTCATGCAGGAACGGGAAGAGCCCGATTGTGTTTCAAACCGGAATGAACTCCCGCTTTATTATACCGAAGCAGGGACCGGGTCGGGTTGGT
This sequence comes from Spirosomataceae bacterium, assembly GCA_037191015.1. Taxonomy (GTDB): domain Bacteria; phylum Bacteroidota; class Bacteroidia; order Cytophagales; family Spirosomataceae; genus Ravibacter. Next base: position 232,493 of record JBBCKD010000031.1, on the reverse strand, counting down.
TGAAGCGAAAGTATGGCTGGATCGGTGCCGCTTCAGTCGTTTTCCTTATCGGGCTTTGGTTTTTAAAACCATTGTGGTACTACCGTACACAGACCAGCGGGAACGGTCAGGAGCGGGCTCTTGTACTCGAAGACGGTTCTGAGGTGGCGCTCGGGGCCAACTCATCACTAAAATATCCGCGATTCGGATTTGGCAGCCGGACCCGCGAGGTATGGCTGGAAGGAGATGCCGTATTCAAGGTAGAACGTCTGCCTGACGGTAGACATTTCAATGTGTATACTCCCGATGATATGATGATCGAGGTACTCGGAACCGAGTTTGTGGTGAATAGCCGCTCGAAAACAACCAGGGTGGTGCTCAAAACGGGAAGTATCAGGCTTACGCATCCCGTAGCCGGGAAGCCCCTGCTGATGGAACCCGGAGACCTGGTCACCATTTCGTCTGAACATATCATCTACAAAGAAAAGCTCGAAGAGAAGGCGGAGGAATTCAACTGGAAAGTACAGGATTTTGAGTTCAAGGATGTTTTACTGAGAGAGGTCGCCAACCAGTTGCAGGCTGCTTACGGGGTTAGGGTTGATTTTGCTCAGCCGGAGGTATCAGACCGCAGGATTTCCGGGACCTTCCGGGCGGAATCGGCAGAAGATTTGCTGGAAGCGATTGCAGAGATGATGGAACTGGTGGTTGAAGAAACTCCAAAAGGATATGTGGTCAAAAAAAGAACGGATTAAGGTTTTGATTTAAAGGGCGTTATATAGGATTTACTTCCGGATAGCCGGATCGCCGCCGATTTACGAATTCAATATTCGTGGGTCGGCGGCGAAACGTTTAGGCCTGGATAGATTTATTGAAAAAAAGTCGCAAAGACATTAGGGTGTTGGGTCCATTTTGTATCTGTAACGGGTAAAGGCGCCTGGAGTACTGCTAAATAACCTTTTGCTCAACTTTTAATCTGTTAATAATGAGACATGATTTACCCAAAGTCCTTCTGAAGCGAAAATGGCTTTATTACGGACTGATCTGGCTGTCATTGGGCCGATTGCCCGTATCAGGCCAATTACTGGCCCAAACCGATAAGCTCTCCCACCCGTCTGTGCAGCAGTCGTCTCCGCTAAGCCTCGTCGAGGCGCTGACGAGGCTGAAAGCACAATACCAGGTAAATATTCTTTTCGAGGAAAAAAATCTTCGGAATCATTCCGTTTCTTCTGACGTGCTTAAATCACACACATCGCTCGAAGCCGGGCTGAAAGCTTTGCTTCAACCCCTCGGGCTTCGCTATAAAAAGAAGAAAAACAATTATATTATTCTGTCTGCGGGTGCTCCTTCAAAAAACGGGACAGAGTCCTTATCTGAAAAATTCCTGTTGAATACCCTGCCTCCCGATTTTCCGAAGAGCAGAGGGGATCTGTCATACGAAGTCTCTGATACGGATAAACTGGTTTCTGGTAAAGTGACCGACGAGAAAGGAGAGGCGCTGCCAGGGGTGAGTATACTGTTGAAAGGGACACAACAGGGGACTACGACGGATGCGGAGGGTACTTTTAGCCTTGCGGTTCCCAACGATGAAGCTGTACTAGTGTTTTCTTTCGTAGGGTATATCTCCCAGGAGACGGTCGTCGGAAACAGAACTTTCATCGATGTTTATCTGAAAGTAGACGAAAAAAGCCTGGATGAAGTGGTGGTGGTGGGCTACGGCGAGCAATCCAGGAAGAAAGTTTCCACCTCTATCAGCAAGGTTTCAGGAAAAGATATCAATCACTTGCCGGTTACCAATCCGGGAGACGCGCTGGCCGGGCTGGCGGCAGGAGTACAGGTTCAGGCCGGAGCGGGCGGTACGCCCGGCGCGAATCCGATCATCAGGATCCGGGGTATCGGATCTCTCGGAGCCTCCAATGCGCCCCTGTATGTGGTTGACGGATACCCGCTTCCCAATGCCGCCGACTTTTCGAGGATCAACGTGTCGGATATCGAATCGATCGAGATACTTAAAGATGCAGCATCTGCCGCAATATACGGCTCCAGGGCGGCAAACGGGGTGATCCTGGTGAATACAAAGCGCGGGCGGGCCGGTAGGCCCCAGTTTACTTTCACCACCTATACAGGGGTCCAAACGGTTGCGAACAGGATCGAGGTCATGAATAGAGACGAGTACCTGAACTATATGAAGGATGCGAGGAGCGCAGCGGGCTTGCCGTATCCCGATGTTTACGATCAGGCGAACCTGTTGCCGGATACGGACTGGCAAAGCAAGCTGATGCGCAATGCGCCTTTAAATAAGTTCGAGCTGGGCGCGCGAGGGGGAAACGACGTCATTAAATACGCGGTATCTACCGGCTATCTTAGTCAGAAAGGATTAATGAAAGGTACTGATTATCAACTGTTCACCCTACGGGCGAATTTAGACGTAAAGCTGAGCAGAACGCTGCGTACGGGCGTCAATTTTGCCCCGTCGTTCTCGGTCCAGAATACCAAACCGGAGCCCCGTTCTCCCGGTTTGTGGGGATACAGCCCCATCTATGCCGCCATGCTGATGCCTCCGGTAGTGGAAGCCCGGCTGGATAACGGCGATTACGGGCAAAATAACGTGGCGCCTCATACTCAATACGGGTTTTCAGAAGTAAATATCTACAACCCCCTTTCCATTGTGGAGCTATATAAGGACCGGAACAGCCGTTTTGGTGTTCAAAACAATTTATTCCTTGAGTGGGAGCCGCTTGAAGGGCTGGTTTTGAATACGAAGGGAGGCGCTTTGATCAGTGCCGGGTTTTCGGAAGAGTATATCCCGTCTACACTCGCCAGCAGCAGGGCTTCTTTTGCAAACATCAGCTCCCCCGATCTGAGGGCGATAGGGAGCTCGTCCGGGGTATCCCGGAGTATAGACTGGATCTGGGAAAATACATTGAACTATACCAGAAGCATTGAAAATACCCACAATTTTTCAGGGCTGCTCCTCTACTCGATGCAAAGCTACAGCGCGGTGTCGACGTCCACCTCAGGCCGGGTCGGATCTTTTACAAACGACCTTATAACCAATCCCAGCGCATCGAACGACCAGGTAGGCAGCATACAGTTCAACGGTTTGAACCGTTTTATGTCGTTCGTAGGTCGGTTGACGTACGATTACAAAGACAAGTATTTGTTTACGATGTCCGTCAGGGGAGACGGATCGTCTAAATTCGGGTCCAACAACCGGTTTGGTGTTTTCCAGTCGTATTCTGCCGGCTGGCGATTGTCTGAAGAAGAGTTTATGAAAAACACCGGTATCTTCGATGAATTGAAGCTCAGGGGGAGCTATGGTGAAACCGGCAATGCCAATATCGGGGATTTTACATGGATAAGCGGTGTTTCGACAAGGAACTACAGCTTCAACAATCAAAGAGCTCCCGGGGCTACGCAGACCGGTTTCACAAACCGGGACCTGACCTGGGAGAAAAGCAGCCAGGTCGATTTGGGGGTTAATGCGGCTTTTTTTAAAAACAGGATAAGCGTCAGCTTCGACTGGTATCATAAGATCACCAGGGGCATGCTCTTTGCCAAGGACCTGCCCGGCGTGGTCGGGTATGCATCCTCTTTCCAGACCAATATCGGGAAGCTGAGGAACCGGGGCTTCGAGCTGGATATCAATACCCAGAACATGACCGGCGGGTTTAGCTGGAATACCAGTCTCAATATAGGCGTCAACCGCACTAATGTGTTGGATTTAGGAGGCCGCCAGTCCCTGAACTTCATGCCCGGAACGCCCGGAAAAAACAATGTTTACAGAATTGAGGTCGGCCAGCCGCTGGGAAATATGTTCGGTGTCATAATCGACGGCGTGATCAAAAATGAGTCCCAGTTGAAGGATTTGCCGCAATGGACCGGGTCGTCGGTAGGAGACTACCAGGTCAGGGACGTGAACAACGACGGAGCTGTCAATGACAAGGACCGTACCCTGCTGGGCAACGGCCTGCCTAAGCTGATAGCCGGCCTGGGCAACCAGTTTACATACAAAAACCTGGACCTGGGAGTCCTGTTCCAGGGCGTTTTTGGCAATTCGGTGATAAACGGGGCAAGCCATCATACCCAGCTCTGGGCCGGCCGGTTCAACGCTGTAAAAGACATGGTCAACAACTATTTCGATCCTACCAACCCCGAAAGAGATGTCAAATATGCCAGGGTAGGGGTCAGGGCTGGGTTTAACGGGCTGGGCGAACTGCATAAGTATGCGATTGAAAACGGGTCGTTCGTGCGCCTGAGAAACCTGACTTTGGGGTATACCTTTAAATCTTCCAGCACCCCGAATGCGTTTCCTGCCGGTACCCGCGTCTATTTGATGGGCCAGAATCTGTTTACGCTGACCCGGTACTCCGGGATGAACCCGGAAGGAAGCCAGTACGGAGAGTCCGTTTACCAGCCGGGTTCGGACCAGGTGGGCTACCCGGTAAACAAGACATTCCTAGTGGGAGTTGATATTAAATTTTAACAATTGGTTGGTATGAAAAATTATAAGAAACATATATTCGCCGGGCTCTCTCTTGTCCTGTCGCTGACTGCCTGCGATGATTTCCTTAACATAGATTCCCCGACAACGCTCAGGCAGGATGTTTTCTTCCGGAAGCAATCTGATTTTACACTGGCCGTGAATGGGTTGTACAATGGTCTTCGCGGGTATTACGGCCAGTTTTATCTGTATTCCGATATCCCTTCCGATAACAGTGAATCAAATGGCTATAATAACAGCGCCAATGAAATGGACTTAATGACTTGGCTGCCCAGCACCGTCCATTTCCAGAACCTGTGGTTGAGTACCTATTCAATTATTGCCCGGAGTAATGCCGTTATTGCCAACTTGCAGGATTTCCAGATGAGCGCCGATCTGAAAAATCAATACCTGGGAGAGGCAGCGTTCATCAGAGCTTTGATGTATTTTAACGCAGTCCAGTTTTTCGGGGATATCCCGACTGTGACGCAGGAAGTAAAAAGCGAAGGGGAGGCTTACAGCTACCCCCGGGAAAAGGTTGCCGATGTCTACGGGCTGATACAGGAAGACTTGTTGTTGGCCATCAGCCTGCTGCCCACGTCTTACGAACCCAAAGATCTGGGCAGGGTGACGAAAGGTGCCTCGCAGGTGCTCCTGGGAAAGGTGTATGTTACCTCCCGCCAGTACGAAAAAGCAGCTGCTGTTTTGCAGGAAGTGGTGGATTCGGACCAGTATGAGCTGTTGGCGGACTATGCGAGCGTCTTTGATGTCAACAACCGGCTTAACAAGGAAATGGTTTTTTCGGTTTACTACTTGGGGGGAGAAGGGTATGGCGAAGGAAGCAATTTCTCGATCGCTTTTGCCCCTTTTGGCTCCGGAGCACAGATTACGTCAGGGGGAAACCCGGCCGGGGCAAATTCGGGGACGCACGACCTGTTTCTTGCTTTTGATGAAAATGATCTGAGAAGGAACACTTCCATCGCGCTCTTTCCTTCGGCCGATTCTCTCTATTATACAAGAAAGTACCTGGATAAGCCGATCGCATCCAACGAAGGTAAAAACAGCTGGCCTGTATTAAGGTATTCGGATGCTTTGCTGCTGTTGGCGGAAGCGCTGAATGAAAACGGGCAGACCAATTTGTCCCTGGGCTATCTGAACAAGGTCAGGGACAGGGCCGGCCTGCCGGCTTTTGAAAGTCTTTTTCAGACAGAGAACCTGAGGAATGCCATTTTACAGGAAAGAAGATTGGAGTTGTGCTTTGAAGGGCACAGGTGGTTTGATCTTGTTCGGACCGGCAGAATGGTGGAAACGATGAAGGCATACCAGGAAAAATATAAAAATGCCAGGGGCTACCTGGTAGCAAACTATGATGTCCAGGAACACAGGAACCTGTTCCCGATCCCTTTCAGGGAGCTGAGCCTGAATCCTGGTTTGGGACAGAATGATGGATATTAGAGCGAGACTATATGATCGGTACTGAAATTTTTTCGAGATCAGCGTATGAGGTCGGCAGCCGTAAAAAACTGCTGCTGCAACATTTCTACTTCTCCCGCCCCCGGCTCTTCGTAATTTTTTTGCTAGTGTTTACCTGCTGCGCAGGCGTGATGGGACAGGAAAACAGGCAACATCAGAAATTAAGGGAGTTCAAAGTGGAAGTTACGGACGACGGGTCGGTCCAGGTGTCCGCCTTTAAGGCCATCAGGTTTTACGAGGATAAATTCAGCCATCTTTTTCCGGCTATAAAGATCTATCGTAAATATTGCTGCGATTTTACTTTTAATACGGACTACGAAGAATATTTCAATGATCTTAGGCACGAGGACGCGATGCTGCTGTACGACGGCCCGATTGTCCCTTTACTGAATAGCAAGTTCGTTTATACCGACCGGACAGCCAGGACGGATTCCGTATACGCCTACTGGATCTCCACGGTGGAAAACGTTCCACTCGGGCCGCTGGCGGTTAAGGTCAGAGATCAGCGGGTCTGGTGGACGAACGACTTTTTAGCGCGGCAGATAAACCGCCTCAAAGAGGAGTATCCGGGCCTGGTGTATGAGGAGGAAATCGGAAAGACGGTCGAAAGGAATACGATCACAGGGATCAGGGTCGGAAAAGGCCGGCCTGCGGTGGGGCTCGTCGGGGCGATACATGGAGGAGAATCGGGGCCTGAAATTATAGTGGATGTGATAGATCGTCTTTTGAAGCATCACCAAGGGCTGCTTGAGCGTAATTCAATTGTAGTGATTCCGTCAATAAACGTGGATTCCCGGATACGCATGACCAAAGGCAACCCCTGGTATATTCGAAAAAATGCCAACCAGGTCGATCTAAACCGTAATTTTCCATCATGGTGGCGTGAGATCAGTACGACCTACAACTACTACAATAATGATCCCGACGGGCTGACCTACAAAGGGCCGTACCCGGCAAGCGAGCCCGAAACGGAAGCAGTGATAAAATTTCTCAGGCGCAATAAACCCAAAGTGCTGTTCTCCTTCCATCACCTGGCAAGTATAGCAGGCGAAGTGCTCCTGGCATCTTCAAAGGCTTCTTCGGACGAAAACTACAAGCAGAGTGCGGCGGCTTTTGCCAAACTTTACTGGGAAGGTATGGACAGCCCGGGAAAAGCCAGCCGGGAAGTCCAGTATAAAGGGACCGCCGGGAGTCTGACCTCGTGGTGCTACGAACAATTGGGCATTCCCGCTTTTGATGTGGAAGGGCCAACCGACCAGGAAGACAGCGGGCAGTCTGTAAAAGACCTGACAACGGAAGTGTTGCTGCGCAAGTATCAGCAAAAGCACTTCAACGGGCTCCTCCGTTTGCTGGAGTCATTTGATTGAAAATAATCATTTTTGTTCGTATGAAAAGTACTTTTTACCAGTCAATAAAGCATCTGAAGCGGGTATTGCTGCCCGTTTTTTTCGGCGCTGCCGTGATCGCTCAGTTCGCAGAGGGAAAGCCCCCTGTATCAACTTCGAAAGAGATCACTCCGAACGATTTCACCGGCACCGACGCCGAAAGGATCAGGCAGGCAATCAGTGCAGCCGACGGGACCACCAATCTTGTGAGGATTCCGAAAGCGAATGCCAATGGCACCAATATCTGGAAGCTGGACGAAGCAATTCTGCTACCCTCCGATATGACGGTCATGCTGGACAACTGTACGATCCAGCTTTCGGATTCGTGCAGGGACAATATGTTCCGGAGCGACAATGTCGGCGCCGGGATAGAAAATCCCGGTTGGAACCGAAACATACATCTGGTTGGCATAGGCAACGTGGTGCTTAAAGGAGCCAAAAATCCCAGGTCGACCGGAGACGGGGCCAGGCAGCTTACGTTCGATCCGGATGAAGAGCAAAAGAAGGCGAACTGGAGGGTCAGCTATGGTACCGACGCCGGTAAGCCGGACCGGAAGCAGACTGGCGACTGGCGCAACATTATGATCCTGGTCGCACAGGTTAAAGGCTTTTCGCTGAAAAACGTAAGGATCGAGAACTCGCACGCCTGGGCGGTCAGCTTCGAACGCACGCATAACGCCGAATTGTCGGATATCTACCTGTACAACCCGGAAGAGATAAAGGTAGACGGAAGGGAAGTGAAAGTGTTTAACAAAGACGGGATCGACCTCAGGCAGGGCTGTAAGAATTTTCGCATCAGCAATATCTCCGGGTTTACCGCAGATGATTTTATCGCGCTTTCCAGCCTGGACGTCAGGTCGGCTCTGAACCCAGCAAACGGGAGCCTCAATTCAACAATGGTGACCAGGAGCCGCTGGTACGGCCCGGAAGACGATACGGAGCAGATCTTTATCACCAATATCAGTTGCGAATCCATTTACAGGGGCGTAGCGATTCGCGCCAGCGATAGCGCAAGTATACACCATGTCTACGTAGAAGGGCTTATTTCAAAAGAAGGAAAAAGAAAGGGCAGCCGGCACAACGCAGTGCTCATCGGCGGAAAGGGGTATGGCCGGATATCGGAGCCCGGAAAGCTGAACAATATCTATGTAATGAATGTCATGACCGCCGGGCATTCTGCCGTTATGATCGAAGCGCCGGTCGCCGACTGCCATTTTATGAATATCTTTTATTCGGGGCATGAAAAAGACATCATCCACTATGCAATGGACCGCTCGGAGATGAAGAACATTACCGAAACCAACCTGAAAAAGGTAAGTGATTGAGTTAGTGTAATCTCATTATATTCAAATGTCATCAATAAAAATTACGAAGATCGAGACGGTCTGCTATTCTCATCTATTGCTGCTCCGGGTTCATACTGATGCCGGGATAACAGGCAATGGAGAAACGTATTATGCCCCCGAAGCGGTCGCTTCGATACTTCATGACTGGATGTCAGATCGGCTTCTGGGAGAAAATGCCCTGGATATTGAACGTCATTGGCGCTTTTTCTATGAACGGTTCATCAATTTCGGTGGCCGTGGAGCAGAACTGCGGGCACTATCGGCACTGGACGTATGTCTGTGGGACATTCTCGGCCAGTCGTGCGGCCTGCCGGTGTGGCAATTACTGGGAGGCGGGACCCGAACAGAAGTACCAGCCTACAACAGCGCGGGCGGTACCAGCTATGGGCCTACATCTGTGGAATCCGGCCCTGGCCGGGAAAAGCTTCTCTGGCCGGGTTACGGAAGCAGCGGCTTCGACGGCCCCCTGGAAGATAACTGGGCCAGTATTCATCGTCCTGCAGCGTATGCCGAGGAATTGATCAGGGAAGGATACAAAGGGATGAAGGTCTGGCTTTTAGATCCCCTTGCCCATCAGGCAGGCGGTTCGTTGTACCTATCGTGGAACGGGATAAAAAAAGCCTTACAGCCTTTGTTTTTGATCCGTGATAAGGTAGGCTATGATATAGAGATTATGCTCGACGGACACGGTTTTTTTCAATGGCCGGCAGCCATGCGGATAGCCGAAGTAATGCGGGAAATAAAACCGTTGTGGATGGAGGACGTTCTGCGTGTAGACAATATCGATCTGCTCCGCAAGTTTCACGAGAAGGCCGGCGTTCCCGTTGCGGTCAGCGAAATGTTTACTACACGAGAGGATTATCGTAAGGTATTGGAAAAACAGGCAGCAGACTATATTATGGTAGACCCTACCTGGGTGGGCGGGATATCGGAGACCCGCAGGATTGCAGAAATGGCTATTCCCTATAATATACCTGTTACCATGCACGACTGTACAGGGCCTTTTACCCTGCTGGCAGGTGTACACGTAGGTATTACCTGTCCGAATGTCGTATTCCAGGAGAGTGTGCGGGCCCATCTTCGAACGATATACAAGCACCTGATCAATAATCCTTTGAATGTGAAAAACGGTCATATCCGGGCCCCGGATAAGCCAGGTATTGGTGCTACCTGGCTACCGTCTCTTTTCTCTCCGAAGCAACGTTCTTATCGTGTTTCCCAAAAATAAAATTGCTCGTCTCTGCGTACGAAATTTTCTGAAATGACGTTTTCGACATCCCGACAGCTGTATGAACGCTTTTGCAGGTACATTCCGGTTATTGACTATACATTGCCTTCGACTTGCGGTACATTATCCTGATTTTAACCTAAAGAAGTAATGAATACAGCTCAAGGCCGGGAAGAGCGGTCAAGATTGTTTTATGTGTATCGCATCGCGCTGGTCGCTTCGGTGGGAGGTTTTTTATTCGGCTATGATCTGGTGATTATTTCCGGAGCGCTCCTCTTTCTCGAAGAGCATTTTCAATTATCATCTGTAATGAAAGGGTTTGTGGTCAGCAGCGCTATACTGGGCGCAATTTCCGGCCCGCTTATCGGGTTCTGGTTTGCCGGTCGCCTGGGTAGACGGAAAACCATGATGCTGGCTGCCGTTTTTTTTATGGTGTCCACGATAGGTTGTGCCCTTGTTATTTCCGTGTGGGACCTTTGCTTCTGGCGTTTTACAGGGGGGATCGGCGTCGGGCTGGCAATGATGTCTTCGCCGATCTACATTGCGGAACTCGCTCCGGCAGATCAACGTGGAAGACTGGTCAATGTCAACCAGCTATCGAACGTGATCGGGATCAATATGGCCGTGATTGTGAGCTACTTTCTTTCCTTTGACGGAGAGTGGAGGTTGATGTTTGCCTCTCAGGGGGTTCCGGTGGTATTTCTGATGGCAGGGCTACTGCTGATCCCGGAGAGTCCGCGCTGGCTGGTGGAAAAAGGACGTTTACAGCAGGCGCTGAACGTGCTTGTCCGGATAAACGGCGCACCACAAGGGAATACGGAAATAGCTGAAATACAGCGGTCTATGAAGGAGGAGGGAGGGAATTACGGAGAGTTGCTCAAACCTGGAATGCGCACAGCTTTATCGGTCGGTATCATACTTATGATCCTTTCGCAGGTAAACGGGGTCAATATGATGTTGCTTTATGCGCCAACGATCTTGTTGGAGGCAGGAATCAGCGTGGGATCAAGTGCCATCCTGAGCTCGATCCCGGTATATGTGTTTATATTCGTCTGCACCTTGCTTGCCTTCCCGTTGATCAGGTATTTCAGCCGGAGAGGATTGTTGATTTTCAGCATCGTACTGATGGGAGTGGGTCATATCGTAATGGCGTATGTCCTTCATTTTAATCTTCCACCGCTCTACATCCTGGTTCCAATGCTGTTGGCTACCGGGGCATTTACCGTCGGTCTGGCGCCGTTAAGCTGGGTGATCGTGTCGGAAATGTTTCCCAATCATGTCAGGAGTAAGGCGATGGGTGTGGTATGCTTTTTTCTCTATACCTCCTCGTTTCTGATCGCCCAGGCCTTCCCGGTGATAAGCGAATGGTTTGAAAGAGGATACGGAAATGCATCCGGGATGTACCTCCTTTTCGCAGTGGTGTGTTGGAGCGGTGTGGTTTTCAGCTGGAGAATGATACCCGAAACAAAGGATTTGAAGCTTGAAGAAATGGGAAGTGTTTGGAAGGCGCATTAAAGGATAGCAGATTGTCGCATATTCAATAATTCCTCCGGGATAACCCCGATGAAATATTCCACCGGGCCATAGCGCCGTTTGTTGCCGAGATGCCGATTCAGGCTATCAGGTCGTCGACTACGTGCCCATGTACGTCGGTAAGCCGGTAACGTCTGCCATTGTGTTTAAAGACAAGCTGTTCGTGATCCATACCGAAAAGGTGCAACAGCGTTGGCTGGAAATCGTGTACATGGACTTTAACCACATTGTAGCTGAACTCATCCGTTTCGCCGTATACCAGGCCGGGCCTGATGCCGCCTCCTGCCATCCACGCTGGTCCCATCCCAGGTGATAAAGCTGGATAAGCCTACATACTGTTACTTGCTGCTTGCTGAATTATCAGGATACATTAACCCTATAAGCCCTGCCTAAATTGCAGGATTCAAATAGTTTTCCCGGAAATTCTTTCTATCGGATAGCCCAAGTAAGTTTTGCAATTCCTGTCTATTATGTTCCCCCTTTAAACACGGCTAACAACCGTTCGACTTGGGGGGTGATGTTCTCCGTAGTCGGAAACACCATCCGGATAAAGTTGTCTATAAATCGGAAGCACTCCCTACCATAGCTTTCCAGAATCCGTGGAACGCCTGATCCAAGCTGCTCTACCAATTCCAAATCCCGATACACCCGCATCAGCTCTCGATTTCTTGGAATGGAAACCCCATCAAAAAAATCATCTTCACTTAAGCCCTCAGGCAGCGTACCTGCTGATGTGATTTCTATCCGGTCGGCGAAAATCTCAAACTTCGGAGGCACTTCCTGGCGGTTCGACCGGATCTTACCAATGGAATTACGGGTAGGGGTAGCAAATAACTTGTCAATCATTGTCTGTGGCATTCGTTCTGCAGCCGTACCCACACGAATTAGTTACTGACCTACCCCTGTCTGAAATAACCTTTGAGGAATAACAAAAAAGGGGATTCCGACTTAAATGTGTTGTTAGGCTGTAGTTACGAAACTAAACCAAAGAGTCTCTCAATGGTAAAATATTACTTTTCAGTCAAATCCGCCTGCATCAAGGGGCTACCGATCTGATTCTATTCATCCCCCCTCCGTGTTTCTCTGGGGGCAAGTTCATTTTTTGTGGAGAATTCCGGAGGAATATTATTTTCTAACCGACAAGACCTGTTGATAGCGATCACAGACTTTTCGGCCACAGGTTTATAGCATCCGGGAAACTATCTTTGCGTTTGCCTCTGCGTACTCCGCGCACTTTGCGGTAAAAAATAATTAACCGCAAAGGACGCAATGGACGCTGAGTATCCGCAAAGAAAAAAACAGCCTTTGTCGGTCATCCTTTGACAAAGCCAAAAAATCAAAAAGGCCCGTTTAAAACATTTAAACGAGCCTTTTTGAAACTTTAATCTCTAGAAGGGAGAAAGACGGGGTTCGAACCCGCGACCTTCGGAACCACAATCCGACGCTCTAACCAGCTGAGCTACAATCTCCGTTTGAGGACACAAAAGTAGGGAAAGAATTGGTTTTTACAAATCGAAAATTCAGAATTTTGATTGCACCAATTCTTTCCCTTTGATAATCAGATTACTTTACCGCTTTGAAATTTTTTTCGGCTGCATCCCAATCGACTACACTCCAGAAAGCGTCGATGTAATCAGGGCGCTTGTTTTGATATTTCAGGTAATAGGCGTGCTCCCAAACGTCGAGCCCGATGATAGGAGTACCCTTTACTTCCGCGACATCCATCAAAGGATTGTCCTGGTTGGCGGTGGAAGTAACTGCAATCTCTCCGTTCCCGGTCCCGATCAACCAGGCCCATCCTGATCCGAAGCGGCTTGTGGCAGCTTTTTTGAATTCTTCCTTGAAAGCATCAAAGGAACCGAACTTCGCATCTATAGCTTTGGCAAGATCTCCTTTAGGGGATCCGCCGCCTTTCGGTGAAATAGTATTCCAGAAAAAGGTATGATTCCAGTGACCTCCGCCATTATTGCGTACTGCCGGAGAGATAGCACCGGCCGATGCTACAAGTTCTTCAAGGGACTTGCCGGCATTTTCAGTTCCTTCGACGGCGTTGTTGAGATTAGTGACGTAGGCCTGGTGATGCTTGTCGTGGTGGATTTCCATTGTCTTTGCATCGAAATGGGGTTCCAGAGCATCGTTGGCGTATGGTAATGGGGCTAGTGTAAAGGCCATAATTGAAAATAGAATTGGTAAGATTATACTTGAGTTCGTTAAAGGTATAACGTGGTCTCCGGCGATTATGTTCGTAAACGGGTGAAAAATTTTAGCAGCACCTCCCTGCATTCCTCCTCCAGAACCCCTGCACGGACCAATGTTTTAGGGTGCAGGACGGGCGCCTTTAGGCGACGGTATCCTCTCTTTTCGTCGGGAGCTCCGAATACTATACGTCCGATCTGCGACCAGTACAGCGCGCCCGCACACATCAGGCAGGGCTCAAGCGTAATAAAAAGTGTGCAGTTGTTGAGGTATTTTCCGCCGAGATATTCCGAAGCCGCCGTTATAGACAGTATTTCGGCGTGTGCCGTTACATCGTTCAGTCTCTCCGTTGAATTTTTCGCTCTTGCTATAATCCTGCCCTGGCTTACAACAACGGCACCTACAGGGATCTCTCCCTCCCCGGCCGCTTCGCGGGCCAGGGAGAGGGCCTCAGCCATGTAGTGCTCGTCTGACAGGTCAGGAAACGGCATGAGCTACACACCTATGGTTTCAATACTTTAATCACTGCGTGGTTCCTGTCCTGCCTTACCTGGAAGAAATAAATACCTGACGGAAGGCTGCCCATATAGATATCCGTTACTGCGGAGTTTAAGGGAAGCGTTCTCAGCGACCTGCCTGAAAGGTCGACGATTTTCAGCTCTATTCCATCGTATCCGGGTACATCGAGTTCCACCTTGCAGTAATCATGAGTAACGGTAGGCAATACCTTCACCCAATTTTCTGCGACAGGCTCTACTCCCAGGATCTTATCTACCTGAACCCGTGTCTCACCAAGAGAACGACCTGCCCCGCACTTGTTTTCTATCGATGTAATAGTGTAGACGGTCGTGACTTCCGGCGTTACGTTCAGCATATACGGAGAGGTGCTGGTGGTTATGGAGTTGTTCTCGCTTCCGTTTGAATATGAGAATGTCCAGGGAGCCGCGCCCGTCAATTCGATAGACAGCGTAGTAGACTGGCCTTCCAGTATCGTCCTGTCCTCGGGCAGCGTGGCTGTCGGTTTGGGATCTACCAGGATGTTCACCCCGCTTACGCTTCCAATAGTGCTCAGGTCCGGGTTTGGGTTTTCGCTGATCGCCCTGACGAAATAGGTGCCGCCTTCGAGCGTATCGGGAAGCGTGCTGGTGAGCGTGTTGCCCGATACCCTTGTTTCGATCGTTTTAAAGCTGTCGTCGTTATTTTCCCTGGCGATCTGGAGCACGAATTTGCTGCCTGAAGGGAAATCTCCCGAACGCTGTATAGGGACGGCTATGTCAGAACCGGCGCAGACTGTAACGACGTTAGGGTTGCCGGTGGTGATAGTGGGCCTCAATACAGTTACTACGGCGCTGCCGTTGGGTGTTCCGTTACCGCAGGCGTTGGAAACTTCCGTTACAAGGTAAGACGTGGTGAAAGAAGGCTGTACCTGGATGGAAACCGTATTGGACTCGCTGGTGCCGCTATAGCCGTTGGAGAGCTTGTACGACCAGGGGCCCATTCCAGTAAAGGAAATCTGGATGGAGGCCGTACCGCCCAGCGGAATGGAAGACTGGCCTGATATGGTCGCCGAAGGGAGCGGATATACCGTTATCTTGATCTCCTGCTTGGGGCTCTCGCAATTGTTATCGCCGGTCTGCGTCACGTAGAAGAACTGGTCGCCTACCGAAGCGGTAAAGGGCGTGAAAGGAGTGGTCTGCTTTTCTCCGTTGGGCCTGTACCACATCAGCCGCTGCCCGTTTGCCGACAACTGTGTGGACGGGGCGTTGTGACAGTAGGAGATCTCGGTCTGAGTCTCAGGTTTGGGGGTAGTTTTGACCAGGACCCTGATCTCTGCGCGATCGCCTTCACAGGCTTCCAGCGTCTGGCTTACATAATAGGAGAAAGTACCTCCTTCTTCTGTGGAAGGCGAAGGTGCTACCGACGAGGCAGTGCCTCCTGTTGCATTGAGACCGTACCAGTTAGGGGTAGCGGTGTTTTCCAGCCCGGCGTTTAGGGGGGGAGTATTTTCGAACTGGCAGTATTCCAGGTTGGATACTGCCGGCAATCCGGGCAGCCGTTTTACCCTGATTTTAACCACTTTGCGCGAGCCGATACACTCCTTGCCCGATTTCTGGGCAACGAAATATTCAAATTCCCCCGATGTCTTCAAATTGCGTGAAGGGACTGCCGTTTCCGCTGTGGTAGCGGTAGCATTGGGAAACCATACCAGGGAGTTGCCGGAACCGTTGGTAGCGGCAGAGAAATTGAGCGTCTGATCGTTTCTTGTCTGGCATACCACCTGGTCTGTAGAGTTGGCTGCTGCGGGAAGCGGGTTGACCACTACGTTTATCCTTGCTCTGGGGCTCTCGCAGGAAAGCGACGCCGAATAGGCCTGTGCCTGGCTTACGTAATATGAAGTTGTCTGAACCGTCGTGGTCGTGGGGACCGGGGCGCTCGCCAGGGCGCTTCCGCCGGTAGCCGCATTATACCACTTCAGGGTGTTGGAGCCGGTAGCTGTGGCAGTAAGCGGAGTGGTCGATGTTGCCTGGTGACAAAGATCCACTGTCGCGGTTACTGCGGGAGCTGCGGGCAGGGCTTTTACCTCCATCTTAATGTTTGCTCTCGGGCTTTCACAGGCTTCTACCGATTGTGTCACATAGTAATTCTGGGTTCCTGCGGCGGTAGTAACCGGGGTGGGAGCGGTAGCGGTACCTGTCCCGCCGGTTGCAGCGGTATACCATTTGAGTGTCCCGGTGGCGGTTGTCACTGCATTCAGCAACTGGGTAGAAGAAACCGTAGATACCTGGCATACATCAGGTATATTGGCAACAACCGGGACTACGGGCACTTCCTTGGTTCTTACATCGATCCTGGCTCTTTCGCTTTCGCAGCCATTCAGCGTTTGGGTTACGAAATAAGCTACTGTACCGACGGTAGCGGTAGAAACTGTCGGCGGAGTGGCGCTGCCTGTCCCTCCTGAGGCAGCGGTATACCATTTGAGCGCTGTACCCGTGGCTGTCAGCGCGGCCGGTGTTTCGCCTTTGCAATAGGCAATGGAGCTGGTCACGGTCGGGGCAGCGGTTTTATGTACCCTCGCTGTTATTGTGGCTTTCGGGCTTTCGCAGCCGTCTACTGTCTGGCTTACCTGGTAATTAAAGGTTGCGGCGGCTGCGGTCGGGATAGTCGGAGCCGACGCCAAGGCCGTGCCCGACGAATTATACCATTTCAACGCAGTTCCTGTGGCTGTCAGCACCGGTGCAGGCGTATCGCCTACGCAGATGTCGAGGGCTGCCACCCCGGGAGCTGTGGGGAGGGGCTTTACCGTAATGTCTACTTTCAGCCTGGGGCTCTCGCAATCTCCCTGCCTCCGTGACACATACAGGCTTTTGACCCCGGCTGTGCTGGTGCTGACGGTGATATCAGGGCCGGAGAGAGGCGTTCCGCCGGAAGCAGAGGCGTACCAGACCAGCGTGCCCGTTCCGGCTGCGATAGCATTTGTAAATGTGGAGGACGGAACCGATGCGCCTACGCAGACTGCTGCGGGTGGCGTAGCGATAACAGGAGTCGGCGGGATAGCGTTGACATTGACGGTGATAGTAGCTTTCGGGCTTTCACAGCCGCTGACGGTCTGCGTAACGCCATAGCTCGTAGAGGCAGCTGCAGCAGTAGAGATCACGGGTGCTGAGGGAAGAGCAGCTCCTCCCGATGTATACCATTTGAGGTTAGCTCCGGTTGCGGTAAGTACAGGCGCGGGGGTTGTACCGACGCATGTATTGACCGGAGTAGTAACCGATGGGGCACCGGGAACGGCATTGACCATAAGGCTTACTTTCAGCCGCCCGCTTTCGCAGCTACCGACTTTCCGGGCGACATAAAGGCTTTTTTCGCCGGCAGTGGATGTGTTCACCGTAATATTGCCTGCCGTGAGAGGGGTGCCTCCCGTAGCCCCGCTATACCAGACCAGCGTACCTGCACCGGCAGCGACAGCACCGGTAAAGGTGGTTTCCGGGACGGTTGCGCCCAGGCAGACCGGCGCGGGAGCTGCCGTCAGAGTGGGCGTGGCTGGGGCTTCAGTTACATTGACTGTGATTGTGGCTTTCGGCCCTTCGCAGCTTCCGGTCGATTGCGAAACCTCGTAGGTGTGAGCTCCCGCGGTAGCCGGGGCAGTGGCCGGTGGCGATGCAAGCAGCGTACCGGTGGAGGAGTACCATTTAAGGTTGCTCCCTGATGCGGAAAGGCTTATGGCTTCTCCCGCACATGCGGCAACGGGGGTGACCACCCCGGGCGCTGCCGGCGTAACCGTTATGGCAATATTTGAAGCTCCGGTGGAGGAAGTGGCGGGAGTTGCCGTGAGGAAGACCTTGATCTTATAGCTTCCGGTCGCGACCCCTGCACTGGGGATCGTTACGCTTGCCGGCGATGAAGCGGCAGTTCCCAGATCAATTGCCGGACCGGTAGCGGGCACAAGCTGGATTGTATAGGCTGCGGCAGGAGCAGTAAATTGGACAGAAACAGACTGGCCTGTACAGGCAGCTGCCGGATAGGTGACCCCGGAAATTTGTGCCAGTGTGTGTTGAACGGTCGCAAGACCGCTGATTAAAGTAATAATTAAAGAAGTAAAAAATCCTGCTCTCATATCCAGATGAAAAATAGAATCAAATTGAGAATCAAAGGTAAAAAATTTTTGCTTGTGCATGCCGTTCGGGATGCTCCGACTTTCGGAAATCAGCTTTCCCGGCCCGGTTATACCTTCCGGCTTTACCGGGTATTCCGGTAATTTCTGGCGGTGTTTTTTGCCGGGCCATTGTGTTTTCCCGGCCTGGGATTTCGCAGGCCGGGAAAAATAATCCTTAACTGAAACGTCATTTCTACGCTTTTTGAGTTAAATACACTATTTTTATATGCTGAATCAGGAGATCGGTTTATTATAAAGGCCGGGGTCGGGGAATCCGCTGATCTTCTGTTTATAAGGTGCCATGAAAATATTTAAGTTTTTTCTTAGCGGTATTTTGACCCTCCTGAGCACTGAATCTTTATACGGACAGTCTATAAGCCTTTTGAAGCTCAGCGAGCTGGAGGCGAAGCTGCAGAGAGGGGGAGATGTTACGTTTGTCGTGAATTTCTGGGCTACGTGGTGCGCGCCGTGCGTTAAGGAACTGCCTCATTTCCAGGAAATTCATGATAAATACGGAGCTTCGGGTGTAAAAGTTCTGCTTATCAGCCTGGATAGCCGGAATACGCTCGAGACCAAGGTAAAGCCCTTTATCAGCCGGACGGGTATAACAGCGGATTTTTTTCTCCTGGACGAAGCGAATCAGCAGGAATACATCGATCGGGTCGACGCTTCCTGGTCAGGCGCTTTGCCTGCAACGCTGATCATCAACCAGAGAAAGGGGAAGAAGACCTTTCGTGAAGGTGAACTGAGCTATTCCCAACTGGAAGAAGCTTTAGAGGGATTCAGGGAGTAGGGGCGCGTCAGGCTTTTTTGTACACCCTGACATGGTATTCTTTCGCCTTGATCAATCTGGTATTGTTGAATTCTTTAATCAGCATGGTATCTTCAGCAGGGATAATGCCCCGCTTGATCCAGTTACTTACCGTTTCGGTACTTTTGATACCGAAACGCTTACAGTACTCCCGGATGGTTATCCATTTGCTAAGATCTATAACTTTATCCCGGGCCAGCAGATACATAATCGCTTGATCTTCGGCTTCGGAAGCCTCTTCCATCAGCTTTTTTAATTCCTCTTTATAGTCCATATTTATGATAGGCTATGAAAGGGTTTTCCCTTCCGGTTATTTCTTTTCTATTTTTTTTAAAAGCTTCGTCAGTCGGTCTATCTGATCCGGTATCTCGTCGATTTCTTTCCCTGTCAGGTACTCCGCCCGATCCCTAAGGAATTGCTTCAAAGAGGCAATTCTCATTTTCAGGTTAAATACTACTTCTTCCACATTTTTTGTCGTATAGCTATGATATCTCAAATATATGAATTGTTATGTATAATAACAAAGTGAAGTGTGTCTGGAATGCAGGGGGGCTTTCGCACAGGATGATGAACTAAATGGCCTCCAAACAAAAACAGAACCCTTTCGGATCCTGTTTTACGATGAGCGGAAAATGGGGTTCGAACCCACGACCTGCAGCTTGGGAAGCTGCCGCTCTGCCAGCTGAGCTACTTCCGCGTACGGGGCAAATTTAGATAGTTTTTTGTGAAAATGTCAACAGGAAGCGGGAAGTAATTTTTTATTCGACTTCAATGACAACATCGTCGGTTACGGGGTGAGCCACGCATGTAAGGATAAAGCCTTCCTTAAGCTCGGCTTCGGTAAGCGAATCATATTCGTCAAGTATAACTTTGCCCTGCAGGGCGCGTCCCAGGCACGCGGTGCACATGCCGGCCTGGCATGAGTAGGGGAGGTCTATATCATTTTCCAACGCTGCTTCCAGGACAGTCTGGTGAGCGCCGACCCTGAGGTTGTGTTCTTCGCCTTCATAGCGCAGCAGAATGGTCCGGTCCTGTAAAATGTCAGTTTCGGGCTGCGCCGGAGGTTCGTTTTCGACAATGTCCCTGTTGATGTAAAAGCTTTCCCGCGAAATGGCTTCTTTATTTGCTCCGAGCATTTCGAGCGCCAGCATGGCTTCGTCCATAAATTCCTCCTGTCCGCAAATAAAGAACCTGCTTGCCGGAAGCCTGACCAGTTCCGCATAAGGGTGCAGGATATCTCCCAGCTTGTCTTTTGTAAGCCGGCCTGTATGACCCTGCCAGTCCGGAGGCGGCTGAGTGAGCGAGTGTATGACTTCGAACCTGTCTTTATATTTTTCGTGCATTTTGAGAATCGCCTCAGAAAAGATGATGCTTTCCTTTCTCCTGTTTCCGTAGATGAGCACCACTTTACTTTCGGGTTCGACAACCAGGACGGATTTGGCTATCGAAATAAGGGGCGAGATCCCGCTTCCCGTACCAAGGAGGAAGACAGTCCTCTCCAGGTCGGCGTCGGGCTCCAGGAAGAATGTCCCGGTGGCCTGCATGATTTCAAGTATATCTCCTTCCCTGACATCTGAAACCAGGTGACCGGAAACTGCTCCGCCGGCGATTTCCTTTACTGTAATTGCCGGAGAAATATCGGTGTAGGGGGAGCTGGACAGGGAGTAGGACCGGCGCAGTTTTGTATCGTCGGCTGCCGGCCACAGGATGGTGAAATACTGGCCCGGCTTATATTGGACTACTTCGTTCCAAGGGTGCCAGAAGTGAATGGAGACAGTGTCGGCTGTTTCCTGAACGACTTCCTTGATTTTAAGATGGTAATATTTTGACATAGGAAAGAAAGAGATCGCACCAGGGATTGATGCGATCTCCAGAATCAGCTTGATGAAATACCTTTTAACGTGTACCCCCTGCCCACCAGACGTTTTCAGTATAAACGTAGCTGCCGTTTCCGTAAGCTTCCTTTACATTCTGATTTGCCGTGACATCAGAGTTCCCGTAGGGTAACCGCAACGGGAACTGGGTGACGTTTTTAGGATTTTCGAGTGTTACGAAATCCTCACCCAGCGCTTTCATTCTCCGGATGTCATTGAAAGTTTCGGTAGACTCACCTGAAGCCCCGAAGAAGGCAAGATATTTTTGTACCATTACTTCTTTCAGCGGGTTTTCTTCGAAGCGGGCTTTTACTGAATTTTCGAAATAGTCGATCGCTACTTCTGCCGAAAGATCCAGGTCCGGAGCTAAGTCAGCCGCATATTCGATACCGTATTGAAGAGACCTTTCAAGATTTGCGAAAGCTACTATAATAGCCTCCTGCAGTACCTCTTCCGCTTCTTCTGTCCTTTGCAGCCTTGCCAGCGCTTCTGCTTTCAGGAACAATAGTTCGTGATAGCTAAGCAGCATGGTCGGGGCTTTGGAGGCATAATTTGTAAAAGAAAGCGGGTATTCATATTGTTGCTGTATAGGAGTACCGTTGGGAGCGGCTAGCTCCAGAGCCTCTTCCAGGGGAATATGTTCTATCCAGCTTACCCATACTCCGAATGCCTGTTCGCCCCTGGGATCTTCATATTCTGCAAACTTGTTGACAATACTCTTGCTGGCCCCCAAGCCATCGCGCGCATTCGTATATCCAAAAAGAGGATTGATATACTTAACACCGTCATACTGGTTAAACTTCAACTCGTCAGCCGCCGCTTTAAATGACTGGTCAATGAGGGAGAGTATCTGAGTCAGATCGGCATTGATGTTGGACGATCTATTAAGTGTGTGCATGAGGTACCGTGCCTTCAGCCCATAGGCGGCCAGCAGCCATTTGGCTTTGGCGCCGCCGTAGATTAAATCCTGGGCGCCGACCGGGCCGGAACCCGCCGCATCATTACCCGCAAAACCTGCAATCGCTTCATCCAGCAGTTGTTGGATTTGAGGGTAGAGGTCAGCCTGTTTCTCAATTTTAGGCTGGAGGTAGACTGGAGAGCCGCCTTCCGTCAGCACACCCGTCTCAGAGAAGGGTGCGTCACCGAAAAAGTCCGTCAAAACACCCAGGTTGTAGGCCAGAAGGACTTTGGCAATCGAGTTGGTAACAGCATTTCCTTCTTCCGGTCCCCCGGCAGAAGTTTTGGCGATCACAATTTTGGCATTCTTGATGTTCCGGTAAATTGCGTTCCAGGAGTTGTTGTTGGTGGTGGCAAGTGTAGGCTCACCGCTCCTGATCTCGGCGTTGTAAGTTTGGTTATGCACGCCGGTTTCGTGTTCTACGTAGATGGAAGAATACAAGGATATGTCCCCTCCGACAACAGAGAAAGCAGTGGAGGTAATCACATCCGTAAGAATAAACTTAGCATCTACATCTGACGCATTGTTCCTGTCCCGGTTTACCTCATCCAAAGCATTTTCCGAGCAGGAAGCAAGGAAAACAGCCATGGTCAGAAGACCGGTTAAATATTTATGATTCAATAATTTCTTTTTCATTTTCTCGGATCTTAAGAATTAGAACTGAAGATTGATACCCATCCCGTAGCTGCTTGTCTGAGGTAACGTGAACCTTTCAAAGCTACCCGCCATATTGGTATTACCCTGGCTGGATTCGGGGTCAATCACCGGGGAGTTGGTCCACAGCAGCAGATTGCGGGCAAAGAAATTAAGTCCCACATTGAATTTTGCCTTTTTAACCGCCTGGTATCTAAGGGAAATCTCTCTCATTTTGAAGAACGAAGCCTCCACGATACTGCTTTCGTCAATATTATTCAGGTCCGAAAAGTACTGCTGAATATTAGCGTAGCCTGTTATCTTTTTATCATTCGGAGTTATTTCGTCCTCTTCTTTTACGGCATTCGGGAACATTACTTCATTCTTTTCTCTTGCTTCGAGTGTTTCTTTGCTATTCCCGTATAGTCCGAAAAGACCCGTAGTACCGCTGTACATCTGGCCGCCGTGCTTCCACTCGGCTACGGCAGCAAGTGTCAACCTTTTGTAGCTCAGGCTGGTATTCATTCCCAGTATAAAATCCGGGGCAACACGCCCGATTACTCCCGGAGCTCCGGCAAGAGGCGTTCCTGTATCGTTGACCAACACCTGCCCGTTGCTATTTCTTGCAAAGGTAGAGCCGTAAATTACGGGGAACTTGTCGCCGATACCCGCCCTGGCCTGAGGGGTCACAAACCCGCCAAGGAAAATGCTTTCCACTCCTTCGGCAAGTTCATCTACGTAGTTGTCTATTTTGGTGAAGTTCAGGCCAATATTCCAATCAAGGTCCTTTTGACGGATGGCATTTACATTCAGCGTGAGCTCATGCGCATTGGTGTGGACCTTTCCACCGTTTGTCGTGAACTCATAAGCGCCGGTCGATCCTGCCATCGGCACGTCGAAAATCTGGCCGGAAACATTCTGTCTCGAGAAGGTATAGCTGAGATCGATCAATCCTTTCAGGAAGCCCAGGTCCGCCCCGATCTCGTACGAATTAGTATTCTGAGGTTTCAGGTTACCGTCGTACATGGTAATGTTCGGGATGTATCCTTTTATTCCGTTTATGGGGTATATGATAGGAGATCCGCTATAAAATCCGCCTGAGTACTCAGGAATCATATAATTGTTCGGCAGGTAAGTGCCCGCTTGTCCGACTTGTGCGAAAGAAGCCCTCACCTTGCCCAGGCTTAACACCGGGTTACCGCTGATCCCATCCAGCTCGGAAAAGACAAAACTCAGACCGACAGACGGGTAGAAGAACCTTCTGCTGCCACGGGGCATCGTGGAAACGATATCCTGTCTTCCCGAAGCGGTGAGGAACAGGAAGTTCTGATACGAAAGGTTCAGGTTGAGAAAGGTCCCGAAAGTTCTGGAATTCTTATACTCTGACTCGGCATCTTTTGTGCCGGTGTTGTCCATGTGATTCCACCCTGCAAACGAAAAGTCAGAACCATAGGCATATTTATACACTGTCGAAGTATTGACAATTTCGTTACCGACCAGTGTAGTCAGGTTAAGATCGTCGTTTATATCCCAGCTCAGGTTGGCAGTCAGCAGGGAGTTGACCATGTTATTGGTAAAGCTGTATTCCTCGATTGTACCATTGTTATTGGACCCCCTGGTAGGCGATCCGAATCCCCAGATGTCCTGGTAGTTGGTGGTGTACATATCGGTACCTAACTGGTATTTGACATCCAGGGCAAGATTGTCCGAGTTCAGCGTGCTGTTGTAGGAAACGCTTGCGTTGCCGAAAAAACGATTGGTCTTCTCGTTGAAAGTATTGTGCCGCATACCCCAGTAAGGATTGACGAAAGCTCCTCCCCGGTACCCGTTCGGGCGGTAATCGTTGCCGGCGTAATGATCGGGAATGCCTTTCAGATCGTAGCTTGGCGGGGCAGGATAAACGGTTGCGATGATACCGTCATTGGCGGAAGGAGCTTTGTCTATATCAGAAGTTACGAAATTGCCCGTAAAGGCGGTTTTGAACCTCTCTGACAATTTGGCCTCACCGCTCAGCCTTGCATTGTATCTTCTCATACCAGTGTTCGGGACAATACCGTCCTGGCGCGCATTGCCCAGAGAAAACGAATAATTACCGCGCTCAGAGCCCTGCGATACGTTCACTGAATTATTCCAGGTAATACCCGTATTGAAATATTCCTTTATATTGTCATAAACGCCCGGTCTTACCCAGGGGTCCAGCCCTGCATTCGCGCGTTGCGGCACATAGTACATGCCGGGCTTAAGCCCTCCGGCAGCCTGGGTGTATTGATTGTCGGTTTCTCCTCCATAGGCAGCGCTTTTGGGAAGGTCCTCTATCTTTGGCCCCCAGGAAAAAGATGCAGTAGGCGTATATGCCCCTCCGGAGCCCTGCGCATAAGTAGTCTGGAGATCAGGGTACCGGGATATCCTGTCGAAGCTTATGTTCGAGTTAAAGGATACCTGGGCTGCTCCGACAGCGCCTTTCTTGGTCGTAATAACGATTACCCCGTTGGATGCCCGCAGGCCGTACAGGGCGGAAGCCGCCTGTCCCTTCAGTATCTCGATATTTGCGATGTCGTTCGGGTCTATATCCACGCCGCGATTGGAAATATCTGCCCCTGTTACGCTGTTTCCTGTGGAGATATCTGCATTGGAAGAAACCGGCAGTCCGTCAATTACGTACAAAGGCGCATTGTTGCCTGTAAAGGAGCGCGCCCCGCGGATGGTGATTTTTGCAGATGCGCCCGGCATCCCGCTCGAGGGAACGATGCTTACCCCGGATACCTTACCCTGCAGGGCTCCCGCAAGGCCTGTATTGGCAGCCTGTACAAGTGCTTCCGACTTAATGGATTGGGTCGCATATCCAAGTGATTTCTTCTCTTTTGCGATGCCCATGGCCGTAATGACAACTTCACTGAGCGCCATTATGTCAGACTTAAGCGCAATGTCGATGACGGAACTCGTACCAACAGAAACCTCCTGGGTAATGAATCCCACAAAGCTATATACCAAAACGGCATTGGCAGGGACGCTGATTGTGTACTGTCCGTCTGTGTTTGTTGATGTGCCCGCATTCGAGCCTTTAACGAGGATACTCACGCCGGGAAGAACACTCCCGTCTTCTTCGGCGATTACTTTTCCTGTAACTGTGCGGTTTTGCCCGAAAGCAGTCCCAATCCAGAACAAGCAAAAGAGAGCTAGTAAATTTTTGTTCATACGGTTAATTTGTTGTTAATAAACTGCTGCCAATATAATAACTTTTTGATTGAAAGGGAGAAATAAATTTATAATAGTCGAGTAGACGTGCGGGCTTCGCGGCTTTTAAGATGTTTTGCCAGAGCTGTCGCTATCATTATACGTTGTCGTTACGGGATGCCGATCCTGATCCGGTGTTCTGTGGGAAAATAATATTTTTTGTTGAGACGGAAAAATTTTTTGAGGTCACGGTTTTTTTGGTGGTTTCCCTTCGCCGGTTTGGCTAAAAGCTGCAATATAAAAAACGTAACCCACATCCGGTCGTATCTTTGTGCTTCGAATAGTTCAATACTATACTTTAACAGGGTAAAAATGAGAATAGAAAAGTATCCTTTGAAAGCTGAAAGTAGGTTTACACGCTTTGAGTTTATTAGCGAAGGACCAAAAGGTGAAATCCGCAAGCGGATCGAATTTCAGGAGACAACAAATTCTGATGTTTACAATCTGGCATTCGGAGATTTCAATCCTCAAACTCGGGGAATTGATGACCTGGCGACTTCTGATAACGGAGATACAGAAAAAGTGCTGGCTACTGTTGCAGGAGCAGTTTATACGTTTTTTGATAAATATCCCGATGTATTTGTATATGCTACCGGAAGTACAAAAGCCAGGACAAGATTGTACAGAATGGGAATGACACGGTTCTATGACAAAATGAAAAAAGATTTTTATCTTTATGGTCAGGTTGGCGACGATTTTGTGGAATTTGAAATTGGTGCGGAGTATGACGGATTCTTAGCTCAACGTAGATTTTAAAAATGAGGGTCATGAAAACAGTGAAGGATATTTCAAATCAAAATGTGCCGTTTGTGACAATTGACAAAAGTTTGGACAAGCTGCGCGATAAGATTTTCTTTTCTGAGAAGTTAGAAAAAGCAAATAAAGTGTTGTCAACAGCAAAGCTTCCGAATAAAAAACGGAGCTGCTAAAAGTGGTTTGACAAAAGGCCCGCTATACTATCTCCATCCTTATCCGTTGCTCTGTTGGATAGTAGTTGTTGAACCGGTTGCCAAGATGCCGCAGCCAGCCAAGGGGCAGTTTTTTGTGTTTGGCAAGATACCAGCCTTTTTCGGAAGCCGGTACCCAGTTCAGTTCTTTTTTAAGATATTGAAGCGATTGCGTCTCATCGAGGTCAATTGAGGGAAAACCAGGTCTCAGCGTGTTATTTTGCAGTGCCAGCATGTGAGAAGGGATATAATCCTTCCCTTTGATCTGGCCGGTTTCATGCAGCCAGACGCCATGGGGCAACAGGAAGTCGAGCGTCAGCAGATCATGAACGAGAGCTGCCGGAGCATGGAAAAGCTGCCCGTCGGGTGTTTTCAGAAAAACAAACTCCCCGGTATCATTTATCCAGCCGGAAATAACTTCCAGCTCCTTTCTTCCGGCAAAAGCCAGTTTTTTAAAATCCCTTTTTCTCTTTTCTACTGCCCTGACAGGTTCCAGTTGTGTTAGTGCGGCAATGTAAAACCCTTCTCCCTGAACTTTGTGCGGATATAGCTGGTATCCCTGCTCCCGTCGTGATACGCCCCATTGTTCCGGGATTTCCAAACGGGTTTCCATCATGCCTTTTTCGTCCCTGAGCCATGCCGTGTTCAGATCGTTTTCCTGTTTGTTGTAGGTGCATGTACTATATATAAGCGTACCCTTCGGATTAACCAGCTTTTGCGCCACGTTGAGTATCCGTTTTTGCCGGGCGGCGCACAGGGCTACGTTTTCAGGAGACCATTCGGCCGGGGCAAGGTCATTCTTACGAAAGAGGCCTTCTCCCGAGCATGGCGCATCGACAACTACAAGATCAAACCATCCCGCCAGCGGCAGGAATGCTTCCGGATCGTAGCTGCAGGTAAAAACCCCGGGGTGTCCCCAACGGGCCAGGTTCTGTTTGAGGACGGATACCCTGGATCTGATTACTTCGTTTGCGACGAGGATCGATCCTTCGGGCATCCAGGAGGCGATGAGCGTTGTTTTACCGCCGGGAGCGGCACACAGATCAAGAATCTTCAAAGGGCGCTGCCGGCCGGTGCTCTGTTCGAGGACTTCGCGCAGGAACATGGAAGAGGCTTCCTGTACGTAATATGCCCCGGCATGGAAAAGAGGGTCGAGGGTAAAGTTCGGTCTTTCACTGAGGTAGTACGCGTCCGGATGCCAGCTTACCTGTTCAGCCAGGGGGAGGTGGGAGAGCCCCCCGGGAGAGATCTTACTGCGGTTTATCCGGATGCTTACCGGCGGCGCTGAAGTCAGCGCCGCCCCGAAAGCCTCGAAGTCTGTAGGCAGTAGTACCTTCATCTGCCCGACGAAGGCCGAAGGGAAACGGTGGTCGTTCATTTACGGTTTGTTGCTATCCACTTTTATCCTTTCGTCACGATTGGCCAGCTCCCAGGCAGTATGGAAGATCAGCTTTACAATTCTGGCCTGCCGGTCAAACAGTATTTTTTCGACATCATCGCCCGGACGGTGGTAATCTTCATGGACACCCGTGAAATAGAAGATAACAGGTATGCCTTTTTTTGCGAAATTGTAATGGTCGGAACGATAGTAAAAGCGGTTCGGATCGTCCGGATGATTAAAAGTGTAATCCAGCGTAAGGTTTACATATTTTCGATTGGCTTCCTCACTGATGGCGTGGAGCTCCGATGACAGCTTATCCGACCCGATCAGGTAGACATAGTCCGGGTTGTTTTTGTGGGCATCGTCAACTCTCCCTATCATATCGATATTCAGGTTTGCCACGTGGTTTACAGAAGGAAAAAGCGGGTTTTCGGAATAAAATTCTGATCCGAGGAGCCCCATTTCCTCACCTGTGACATTGAGGAACAGGATACTTCTCCGGGGGCCTTTTCCTTCGGCTTTTGCCTTTGAAAATGCCTCTGCAAGTTCAAGCAGGGCCACAGTTCCCGTTCCGTCGTCGTCGGCGCCGTTGTTGATCTGGCCGTCAGGCGAAATGCCGATGTGATCCAGGTGGGCGGAAATGACGATGATCTCGTCCTTCTTATCGGTCCCTTCCAGCAGTGCGGCAACATTTTCGGTGGGGACTACCTCGCTTTGCCTTTTGGCCATGACGGTGATCTTGTCGCCGATATTCTTCTTCCATGAAGAACTGCTCCTGTCTGTTTTCGCTTTTAATTTCTTCAGCTTTTTCTCCGAAATCCCCAAAAGCGAAGCCGCGGTTGCTTCCCCGACTGTGAAAGCGGCCAGGTTTTGGGCCGGCGCTTCTTCCTGGCGGAGGGAAAGCCTCCTGACGCGGGGCGCCATGGATGCGCGCCTTTGTATCTCCTTTTCAAATCCCTGGGGGTTTTTGGAGGAAATAATGATAATGGTCCTGGCCCCTTTGCTTAATGCCAGCTTCGCTTTTTCCTCCCAGGCCCTGGCACGCCCCCATTTGGATGGTTCCGTACTGCCTGACAGTAAGTAACTGCCGTTACCGCTTCCCGGCTCTCCCTCAAATACAACGACCGCCTTATCCCTGACATCCAGGTTTTCGTAGTCATTGTAACTCCCTTCCGTGATGCCGTATCCTGCAAAAATGGTCGACAGGGTTTCGTCTTCCGGCATATTGGCGAGCCCGTCGATATAGAAATCCCGGTTCAGCTCATACAGGTGCCTGCCTTTCCTGATGTGCGCCGATTCCCAGGCTCCCCTGTAAAGGTTATAGGCCTGGAAGAAGCCCGGTTTTCCATCGGGACCGGTAGCGGCGGGTTTCAGGCCGTATTGACGATAGAACGAAGCTACATAATCAGCCGCCTTTTTCTGTCCGGGCGACCCGGTGGCCCTTCCTTCCAGGCTATCGTGCGCGATGACCGTAAGATGCTTTTTCAGGTCTTCAGGCATGATAGTACCGGCATAATCCCCGGCAGTACTTTGAGCTCCGGCTTGTAGTGTTACCAGGACCAGGGCTCCGCTTAGAAATGGAAGGTGCTTGAACATTAATGTGATGATTGGTTGATGCGATAAGTGATGAGGTCTCGCTGCAAGCGAGACAATAATACTGCGAAACTGCAAGTTTCGCAGAGCGTGCTCTTCGGGACTGCAAGTCCCGAAGCCCTATTATGTCGCTTTTAGCGACTATTAAAACATTCTATTATAGCTGTTTTCTTTCATTATTTTACAGAAAACCGGTAGGCGGTTGTCGTCCGGTAGGTTTCTCCCGGCCTTAGTACGGTCGTTGGAAAATGGGGTTGGTTAGGGGAGTCGGGATAATGCTCCGTTTCCAGGCAGAGCCCGAAGCGTTTGGTATAGGTCGCTCCCTTGCCCTTTAGCGATCCGTTCAGGAAATTTCCGGTGTAAAACTGAACACCCGGCTCAGTGCTGAATACTTCCATCAGCCGTCCGCTCGAAGGATCGTAAACCGTGGCTATTTCAGGAAGCCCGGCGCTCCCGTTTTTCCGCAGGACCCAGCAATGGTCATATCCGCCGCCAAATCTGATCTGCTCATCGGTATTATCGTCAATCCGCTCACCGACCTCGTGGGGAGTGTTGAAATCGAACGGGGTACCGGCTACGGGTATCAGCTTACCGGTAGGTATCAGCTTGTCGTCGACTGCGACGAGGCTGTCGGCGTGTATGGTGACCTGGTGACCAAGAATATCGCGTTTCAGTCCTGTGAGATTGAAATAGGAGTGATTGGTCAGGTTGACTACCGTAGGCTTGTCGGTGGTAGCTTTATAATCAATTTTCAGGGAATTGTCGTTGGCAAGGGTATACGTAACCTCGACCTCAAGCGTACCCGGGTATCCTTCCTCCATATCTGCGCTGACATAAGACATTTGAAGACCGGCTGTAGAATCGGTAGTTACTTCCTGCGTCTTCCACAAAACTTTGTCAAACCCCACCTTCCCGCCGTGCAGGGCATTGGGGCCATTGTTAACATACAGGTTATAGGTTTGCCCGTCGAGCTGGAATTTGCCGTTTGCGATGCGGTTCCCGTACCTTCCTACCAGCGCACCGAAAAAAGGGTGCCCGCCGAGATAATTCTGAAGAGAGTCGAATCCGAGGACGACGTCTTCAAACTGACCGTCTTTGTCAGGAACAAAGAGATGGGTGACGATACCCCCGTAGTTGGTTATCCTGGCCGACATGCCATTGGAATTGGTCAGAGTATAGAGATCTGCGGTGCTACCGTCAGGCAGCTGCCCGAAAACGGCTTTGCTTATAGATGGTTTATCCATTGTTTTTTGACTGTTTTCGCCGGCGCATCCGGCAAGAAGCATGGAGGATAATAAGATCGCTGCCCAGAAACGCATAGCTTTACTGTTTATAAGGTTATGATGATAATACTGCCTTACCGGGAATGGGTGTTTAACTGATTTCTTCGGTTCCTGTTCCGATTTCTACCCGGTAGCACGGAAGTTCTCTCCCAAAAGCTTCCCGATAGGCCTCTTTTACTTGTTTTTCAAAAGAATCGAGCTTACCGCTTCTGACGAGGTTGATGGTACACCCACCGAAACCGCCTCCCATCATGCGGGCTCCGGCTACTTCCGGCAGAGACCTGGTAAAATCCACGAGGAAATCGAGCTCCTTACAGCTCACTTCGTAATCGTGCTGCAGACCTGCATGTGTTTCATACATTTTCGCACCAAAGGCCTGCGCCTTGTTCTCAAGCAATAGCTGGCAGGCTTCAGGTACCCGTTGAATTTCGCGGGTAATGAACCGGCAGCGGCGGTAAACCGGGTCTCCCATTTCTTCCTTGTGGTGTTCAACCTGGTCGACGGAAGCATCCCGGAGGCTCTTTATCCCGGGGTAATATTGCTGAAGCACAGACACGCCGGCTTCGCATTCTTTTCGGCGCGTGTTATATTCGGAGCCGGCAAGCGAATGTTTGACGGTAGTGTCGCAGAGCACCAGGCTATAACCTTCCAGCACGAACGGATAGTACTGGTAATCCAGGTTCCTGCAATCCAGCCGGATTACCGATCCCGGTTTGCCGAATACGGAAGCGAACTGGTCCATTATGCCGCAGTTGACTCCCACGAATTCGTTTTCCGCTTTTTGCGCAATCCTGGCTATGTCAAGCCGGCTGAGCCCGAGCGTGTAAATTTCATTCAGGGCAAACAGCAGGCAGCACTCAAGAGCAGCAGACGACGACATGCCTGCGCCGGAAGGGATATCGCCTCCGAAAACAGCCTGGAACCCACCGGTACCAATCCCGTTTTTCCGAAGCTGGTCCAGCACGCTGAGCTGGAAAACGGGCCATTGCCTGGAAGGCTTCGAAAGGTCGTCAAGTGAGAAGTGATAATGTTCGCCGAGATCGGCCGCGTATAGCTCCACATTTCTGTCTTCACGCGGTTCAATGGCAAAATACACCGCTTTGTCGACACTGGCCGGCAGCACGAACCCTTCATTGTAATCGGTATGTTCGCCGATGAGATTGATGCGGCCCGGAGAGCGGAAAAGCCTTGGTGATCCCTGGTATATTTCCCTGTATTTGGCTGCTATTCTCTCCTGTGTCTGCATACGTAATAAAAAAGAATCATGAAAAGATGGCCGCAAAGATCTTAATATCCCCTTGAAAGCGATACTTCGAACAGGATTTTTTCTCCTTCCAGGAAACGGGAAAAGTTTTCAATAAAGTTGGCCGCCTTCCCCGAGTCTTCATTTGCCTGCCCTCCGCCTGAGTGCTGGGTAAGGATGACATTGTCCATTTCCCATAGCGGGCTTTCCGGGGAGAGAGGTTCTTTTTCCGTAACATCGAGCACTGCGCCTGCCAGGTCCCCGCTTTTCAGCAGCCGGATAAGCGCCTGCTCGTCGGTAGTGGAGCCCCTGCCTACATTGGCATACAGGCTCCCTTTCTTCATGGCTTTCAGGAAATCCTCGTCCACGTATTTTCCGGCAGCCCCGGGGAGCGTATTGATGACTATGTCGGTAGAAGGAAGTACTTCAAACAAGGCTTCGCGGGAGCGGATATCGGCGTCGGCGGATGACCTTGCTACCAGTTTCGGATTGGCGCCGAAACCTGAGAGTATCGACCTGACGGCCAGGCCGATGGTTCCGGCTCCCAATACGACAACATCTTTACGGTATAAAAGCCCGAGCTCTTCGCGTATGGGAGTGCCTACCCATTTTTTCTCTTTTTGCAGCACAGCAAGCTTGTTCAGGCCCCGGTATAACGCCAGAATGCCGCCCACTATAGTTTCCGCGCAGGGACGCGCAAACCAGTCGCCCATGTTGGCCACCTTTGCGTTTACGTCTACCTGCCGGTACTGGTCGAACCCGGCGGAATCCAGCTGCCAGAATTTCAGGTTCCGGGCCTGCGAATCGCCAAACCACGCCAGAGGCGGATTTCCGAGAATAGCGTCGGCGCTGAGAAAGCTTTCCGGAGCGCTCTGCGGCACCGACGGTTCTGTCCGGAACGTGATACGGTGATGCTGTCCGAAGGAATTGGTGATACTGGCGGATAACGCCGGGTTTAAAAGGGTATGGATGTAAAGATTCATGGAAAGAGAATGACTTGAATGACTGGCAAAGTTAGGCTTTTACTTTTGCTTTGCCTGCCGGCTTCCCATGAAATTAGGCCTTACGCTTCCATTTTTCTCAGCCTTTTCCAGACAGTGCGGTTTACACTTTTTACTGCCCAGTTTTTAGCTGAAAGGATGGCTTGTGAGACGGCATCTTTTGTAGATATTCCTTGCCGGATCAGTTCGCCGGCCAGCATTAGGGCACGTTCGCGGGTAGTAGGAGTGAGGTAAGCCAGCTCGGGGAACGAGGTTAAGTTTTCCATGGTGTTTCAGTTTAGAGAGTTAATGAATGCTGTGATTGTTGATTTACTTTGATTTCATAATCAACAAACCGCGTGCCAGAAGCGCTGCCGGTATATTCTGACAGTTTGACGGAAGAAAAAGTGTGGAGGTTCAGGACAAAGTGTCGCATTTGTTACTTTACCAATACACATATGTGTGCCGGTTTAACTATTTAAACCTGCCGGGGACGTCTGTTACACCCGAAAATTGCTAAATTTGCGGCCGTTCGATAAGAAAAATAAAGGTTCGTTTTACCATTCCTACATAAAACCGCTTATTATGTCTAATACCCCCAAGATTTTCTACACCAAAACAGATGAAGCTCCTGCTTTGGCGACATATTCCCTATTGCCTATCGTAAAGGCTTACACCGCTTCTGCCGGTATTGATGTAGAATTGAGTGATATTTCCCTCGCCGGGCGGATACTGGCGAATTTTCCAACCTATCTGAAAGAAGATCAGCGGATTGACGACGCCCTTTCCCAATTGGGACAACTGGCGACGACTCCGGATGCCAATATTATCAAGCTTCCCAATATTTCGGCATCTATCCCCCAGTTAAAGGCCGCTATCAAAGAGCTTCAGCAAAAAGGATATGCTGTGCCCGACTACCCGGAAGACCCGGCTACAGACGAGGAAAAAGCGATAAAAGCCCAGTATTCCAAAGTCCTGGGCTCGGCCGTTAACCCTGTACTTCGCGAGGGGAACTCCGATCGCCGGGCGCCGAAAGCTGTCAAGAACTATGCTAAAACCAATCCGCACTCGATGGGCGCATGGTCGGCCGATTCCAGAACACGCGTGGCGTCGATGTCTGCGGGGGATTTTTACGGAAGTGAAAAATCTGTAACCGTAGCGGAGCCGACGACCTTCAAGATCGAATTTGCAGGAGCCGACGGACATACGCAGTTGCTGAAGGATTTTGCTCCTCTGAAAGCCGGTGAGGTGTTGGATTCGACTGTAATGAGCCTGTCTGCGCTTAAAAGCTTTGTTGCAGAACAGATAGAGGTGGCGAAAGCTGAAGGTGTACTGCTTTCTGCTCACCTGAAAGCTACCATGATGAAAGTATCCGACCCCATTATTTTCGGGGCGATCGTGGAAGTCTATTTTAAAGATGTTTTTACAAAATATGCAGCCCTTTTTAAAGAGCTGAACGTCGATACCCGGAACGGGTTGGGAGATGTCTATGCTAAAATCGCAGGACACCCGCAGGAAGGTGAAGTAAAGGAGGCGATAGCTGCGGCTATCCAGACGGGGCCGGCTCTGGCAATGGTCAATTCCGACAAGGGAATTACCAACCTGCACGTGCCTTCCGACGTGATCGTAGATGCTTCGATGCCTGCTATGATCCGTACCTCCGGACAGATGTGGAATGCCGAAGGGAAGCAGCAGGATACGCTGGCTTTAATCCCGGACAGGAACTACGCAGGTGTATACCAGGCGGTCATTGAAGATATGAAAGCGCATGGCGCTTTGAATCCGTCGACCATAGGCTCGGTTCCCAACGTAGGATTAATGGCGCAGAAAGCGGAGGAATACGGATCGCATGACAAGACGTTCCAGGCTGCTGCCAGCGGGATAATACGTGTAGTAGACAGTAACGGAAATGTGTTGCTGGAACAGCCTGTAGAGGCGGGTGATATTTTCAGGGCCTGCCAGACTAAAGATGCGCCTGTCAGGGATTGGGTGAAGCTTGCCGTCAACCGGGCCAGACTGTCGGATACGCCCGCTGTGTTCTGGCTGGACGAAAATCGTGCTCACGACCGTGAAATTATTAAAAAGGTAAATCAATACCTGGCTGAGCTGGATACCGAGGGACTGGATATCAGGATACTGAACCCGGTCGATGCAACGAAATTCTCGCTTGAAAGGATCCGGGAAGGGCTTGATACCATTTCGGTAACCGGGAACGTGCTCAGGGATTATCTTACAGACCTTTTCCCGATTCTCGAACTGGGAACTTCCGCAAAAATGCTGTCGATCGTGCCGCTAATGAACGGAGGCGGTCTTTTCGAAACCGGCGCAGGCGGATCGGCTCCCAAGCACGTGGAGCAATTCGTGACCGAAGGATACCTGCGTTGGGATTCTCTCGGGGAATTCCTGGCGCTGGCCGTGTCGCTCGAGCATCTCGGACAGACACAGGATAATGCAAAAGCGCTTGTATTGGCGGAAACACTCGATGCGGCTACCGAAAAATTCCTGGCCAACGATAAATCACCGGCCAGGAAGGTAGGCCAGATCGATAACCGCGGCTCGCATTTTTACCTGGCGCTTTACTGGGCGGAAGCGTTGGCGGCCCAGGACAAAGATGCTGAACTGAAGGCCCGGTTTGCTCCTTTGGCGGAGAAGCTGGCTGCCAATGAAGCGAAGATCGCACAGGAATTGATCGATGCCCAGGGCAAACCCCAGGATATCGGCGGTTATTACGCGCCGGTTGATGCATTGGCGGAAAAAGCGATGCGGCCGAGCGTGACGTTTAATGAGGCTTTGGCAGGCTTGTAGGCTGTTTGTCACATGAGTTTTTAAGATGTCCCGGGTGGGTTTTACCACGGAGGATACAGAGGAAGGCGCAGGGTTACGCGGTAATTTTACTTCGTTCTCTGCGTTTTCTTTTTTACCACGAAGAACACGGAGGAGAGCACAGAGTTGCACGGAGGTTTGATGCCCCATAGGGGCTACCTGTCTGTAGAAACGGGGGTGTTTGGATTGGGTTTTTTGCTCCGTAGGAGCTACCCGTTTGTTGCTATTCATTTGCCTTTTGAAGATAGGCGATCAGGTCGACGACCTCCTTTTCGGTCAGTGTTTCAAGGAGCCCGGGCGGCATCATCGAAACCGGGGTTACCTCCCTGGACTGGATGGCTGATTTGGCCAGCACTACGGGATCCTGCCCTACAATTTTGAGTGTCAGCTGCTGGCTGTTTTCCGAGGAAACGTTTCCTGCGTAGGTACGGCCGTCTCTTGTCGTAACAACCACCATCTTGTAGTCATCCTGGATGTCGGCGCCGGGTTCCAGGATATTGGCCAGAAGATAGTCAAGGTTGGTCCTGTTGG
Organism: Spirosomataceae bacterium; assembly: GCA_037191015.1. Classification (GTDB taxonomy): domain Bacteria; phylum Bacteroidota; class Bacteroidia; order Cytophagales; family Spirosomataceae; genus Ravibacter. The sequence continues at coordinate 195,928 of JBBCKD010000031.1, read as the reverse complement.
AGCCGGTAATGTCAGGCCCGATGTCGCCCCCGGTACCGTGCATTTTGTGGCACGGGCCGCATGTAGCTGTGAATAGTTTTTTTCCTGCGGCAAGGTCAGCTTTTGCCATCGCCTGATCTGACAGGATGCGGCGGTACCTGGCGTATTCCTGCTGTCCGTCTGCGTTCTGCTGCTCAATAGGCCCCCATACTTCAACAAACCCGCTTCCAACCACCCGCAGCAATTGCCTGGCAGCATAGGCGGGGACGTCTTTCCTGGGAATTGTCCCGGAAGAAATGGCTTTCGTGAGCAGGCCGCCGTAACCAGGCCGCGATGCCAGGGACATGATGGCTTCGCTTTTCTCGGAAGGAGAGTAGGAAGAATAGCTTTCAATGAGTTTTCTCCCAAGGGCGGCAATGTCGTAGGCTGCCACGGCCCGGATGGCTTCAGGCCTGAGGACCGAGTCGTCGAGCAGGGCCGGAAGCAGGGCGGACAGCTCTTTTGTCTGTCGCCCGGCCAGCTCTGAGATCGCCTTTTTACGTTCCTGTACCGGTGCATTTTTGTCATGAATCGTTTTGAGGAGCGCGGCGTTCATTTCGCTGTCACCGAATTTGCGGGCAATTTCATCGGCAAGCGTACTTACCGCCTTTTCGGAGGTTTTGAGCTTACCATAGGCTTCGGCCCAGCCGGCGGGAGCGCTCATGCCGGGGTGGGTATCCAGCCCGTCGCGGACACCTTCGAGGAAATGCCTGTCCGAAGTGGTTTGCGTAGGCAGAAATGCGAGCAGTGTTTCCAGCTTGCCCGCATCGAGTATCCTCCGGGCGGTGTAATTTACGGGAAGCGTGAGACGACTTTTGGCAGCCAGGCGGAGGGCCCGTTCCGGGTTTTCACTTACCAGCGGTTCCAGCCCGAACCAGATCATTTTCGGGATGTTATGGTCGGTATCATCACTTTCGTGGGTAAGAAGGCCTTCCAGGATCGCCCACCGGTTGCCGGGATCGAGTCGCTGGAGGGCGGCGGCAAGGTACAGCCGGACTACAGGCGAAGGATCGGAAGAAGCCAGGCGGCTCAGCTCCGCCAGGATCTCCTGCTTATTGCCACCGGCTTCACACAGCAACTGTACAGACCATGCCCGGATGTATTCGTCCTTGTCTTTCAGCGCATTCATAAGCTCCTTTTGCGAGACCGCGCCGGTGACGTGGAGGCTCCATAAGGCGCGTAACCTGTGGTCAGGATCGTTGGCGCCGAGGAACAGCAATTTCAAACCGGCTACAGCTTTCTTGTCTATAGGAGCTTTAAGAGCTCTGCCCTGGAGGATGAGCCTTGCCCTGCGTGCATGCCAGTCGCTTTTGCTCGTCTGCAAGGCTGCGAGCTCAGCATCCGGCAGGAGCCGGAGATCTCCGTAGCGTCCTTTCCAGTTTTCAGCAAGCGATTTTTCCGGGGTGATCCGGAAAATACGGCCTGTTTCTTTATTCAGTACCTCCGAGCCGCAGATATCGGCGTCGTGCCAGTCGAGTACGTACAGGGCCCCTTCCGGTCCTGTTTCCATACTGAACCCTACCCACTGCGCATTGTTGGCCACCAGGAATTCATCTCCATGCTTACCGGTAAAGCCGGAGCCCTTACGGATCAGCAGGTCGGAAAGTACTGCATGCTCGTGGATATTGGCCATAAAAATCCTCCCTTTCTGGTCTTCCGGGAAAGCGTCGGACTGGTAAATACGGGCGCCGCCGTGCGCAGACCTGTGGCTGTGGTCGGCAATCGTACGTATATCGCTGTAATGATAAGGGTTAAAATGCTGCCCGCCCTGGCGATGATATATCCCTCCCGGGATGACGTGCCATAAATGCGGGATCACACAAGCGGTGATGAAAAGCTGGCCTTTGGCGTCGTAATCTATTCCCCAGGGATTGCTGAAGCCGTGCGCGACTACTTCAAATCTGTCTTTGGACGGATGATAGCGCCAGACCCCGCCGTTGATGTCCACGCCATCCTGCACCTCTATCTGCTCCGGGTAAGGGTCGTTCCCTTTGTACAATTTTCCTTTCCCGACGGGTTTGCCGACTTTCGAAGGAGTAGCAAAACCCTGCAACCCGTATAGCCAGCCATCGGGACCCCAGTGAAGACTATTGAGTGTTTCGTGCCGGTCACGTATACCCCATCCGGTCAGCCTTACTTCTATATCATTCATGTCTGCCCTGTCATCCCGGTCCCGGTCGGGGATAAAAAGAAGATTGGGGGGAGCGCCTACGAAAACGCCGTCAAATCCTACCGCCAGCGCAGCAGGGAATGCAATGCCTTCTGCAAATACTTTCCGGCTGTCGGCAACGCCATCGCCGTCGGTATCTTCGAGTATCAGGATCCGGCTGTCGCCTGCATTTGAAAATCCTTTCCCGCGACTTTCATAGTCGCGGTTTTCGGCTACCCAAAGCCTGCCCCGGTCGTCCCAGCAGAAGGCCATGGGCTGCGTCATCATGGGTTCCGAGGCCCATACATTGACCTTGTAGCCATCCTTAACGGTCATGGCCTTAACCGCTTCTTCGGGTGAAAGGAATTTTGCACTCCGTCCTTCTTCCTGCGCAATTTTCCAAAGCTCCGATGTGTTGCCCCGGCCCGAGAAAACGGACCAGTCATTATTGAGCTCCACGTCGTCAAGGTTGCCTCCGTATACCACCACCTGATGCCGGATGATCTCGGAGGCGCCTTTGGGCAGCTTCCATTCGCCTCTGCGCGCTTTGGCTGTACCTATTCCCATCTGGTTGTCCACGCGCCATACCTGCGGGTAACCCCTGTTCTGAGGATGATCGAAGATGGCGATATGGTCGGCCTTGTCGCGGCCTTCATATTGAAGCCCCACATCTACCCACATAGCGGGTTGTCCTTCTGCTTTTTCGTTGACCTGCCGGGCGGCGTTGACGACCTGTCCCTCCATTCCTTGCTTCCAGGGCATCCGTACAAAAAGTCCGCCGTAGTCATATTGCGCAAAAGTGAGATCCTGTTTCGCTTCGCCGATCCATTCCAGGTCGAGATAATACCTGTCGTTCCGGACGGTCATCGACCAGCTCTGGGTTTCGGTCAGCAGCGTTTCTCCTTTGTCGTCGAGCAGGTCGTATACGGTTTGCCAGGAAACTGTGCTTCCCTCTTTCTCCATTACCGTAAACGAGACTCGTTTCCAGTAATCGCCTTTCGGGTTATGGAAATAGTCGCGCCCGTTGATCCGGGTAATTCCCCAGTAAATACCGGTCTGGTGGGGATGGTGCCCGGGGCTGTATTCGGTAAGGATCTTTTTCCCGTCGGGGGATACGAGCGGATGCAGGTAAGGCCGGAAACCAGGCAAGGCGTTCTGCGTCAGGACAGGCTCCTTCATCCCGGACCGGAATATCGAAATGGTCCCTTTCGCTTCGTCCTGTTCTGCTTTTAGGGATTCTTCCGGGAGGCTATCAGGATAAACCTCCCATTTAAATACGAGGAAGAAAAACAGTATGACTAAGATGGAAAAGCTGTAAAGCCTGAATCTCATGAGCGTAACAGGTTGGGAGATGATCTCTTTCTTCCAGAAAAGAGAATCACCCATGCCGTTTACTCTTTAGCGGTCAGCCTGTTCCGTTATCAGTAGTCAGCCGCCGGCTGTCAGCTCATACTTCTCAGAAAGAAAAGGAAAAGCGTGACGAGCGCTACTATAGTAACCAGACGGGTTGCATACAGTAAGTTTTCCAGTGTTTTGGTTGAGTTTTTAGGCGTTTTCATGGTAGCTTTAGGTCTTTGAAGCTGAATGGGACGGTCTTAACAGACTTAGGTGTTTCATACAGGATCCTGAGCGCCCAGTCTTTCGCTGGCTCGGTATCAAAATAGTAGGTGATCTGGCTGTCCGAAGAGGATTTTCCGCTTGTACTGATCTTTTCGCCCTTAGCGTTTATAAATTCGATGTCGATAAGCTTTTCAGCGTCGCCTTCAGTCATGAAGTGTATGTTGTGATAGTTGTCGCCCCAACTGGTAAATCCGCTGAAAATAGACATAATGCCTTCTGCAAATTCGCGGGCGGGTCCGTCCATTTTCTCCAGCTCTTCCTCTCTCATTTTTTTAAGCTCCTCTCCCTTTTTCTTGATGACTTCGGGGCTTAGGTATGTCAATTTGAGCCCTGACTTTGGAGGTAAAAGGTTCTTGTCCGTAAGAGAAGTGAATTTGGGGACCTTGACGACGCTGCCGTTGCTTTCGGAAGGTGAGAAGAACCGGAAATTGCCGGAAAGCTCCCCGATAGAGGAGGCCTCCCTTGCCGGGCTTAGCAGGTCGATCTTCAGATTTGAGCTGCTGACCGATTCGTAAGACCATTTCGAAGATTCGGCGTCTAAAAGCGTATTTCCTTTAGAATCGACCGCCCTTTTTATCTCGCCTATCCGCACATATTGCGTGAGGTTTTCTCCAAGATTTCGAATAGAGAAGTAGACCGTGCATTGATTTGAAAAATAGCCGGTAGAGGTGCTTCTCCGCTCTTCGATCCGCTCTATATTTACATCCTGGGCTGACAGGATACCCTGTGTGCAAAGGATAAGAGCCAGGAGGCGGGAAATGCATATCAAAACGGGGTTCTTCATAGTCAGCAAGCGTTTATAAGGGTTGATATTGATTCTGCACAAAGTTTGTTGTCTGTTGCTTATTGCGCAATACCCAAATAATGTGATGCGATCCCGGAGGAGCGGACGCCACTATGTTCAGAGCAGCTTTTCCCGGAAGGCCTTGCTTACCGCTTCCGTCTGGGAGCTGACGTGCAGCTTTTCGTAAATGTGCTTGATATGAACCCGTACCGTTTCGATGCTGATGCCGAATTGTGCGGCAATAAGCTTGTAGCTGTTTCCCGAAGCCATGGATGTCAGGATTTCTTTTTCCCGCGGGGTAAGGCCATATTGGGTAGCAGCATCTTTCCGCCTGTGGAAAGACTGCAGCACCAGGCCTGCAATATCGGGGCTCATAGGGCCGCCCCCTTTCAGAACTTCATAAGCTGAGGGAATAAGCTTTTCGGCGGCATGTTTTTTCAGCAGATAGCCGTTGGCGCCGGCATGCAGCGCATCGAAGATATTGTCGCTGTCGTCGAAAACGGTGAGCATGATGACAGGGACTTTCAGGCCGGCGCTGCGAAGCTGAATGACAGCTTCGATCCCCAGGGATTCGCCCATGTCGATATCCATGAAAATAAGGTCGGGATTGAGAGAGCGGGTCTGACGCAATATCTCTTTGGCGTTTTCAAAAGAGCCCACCACCTGGAAATCTTCGTGCAACGCCAGCAACCCTTCAATGCTTTCGCGCAATTGCTGGTTGTCTTCGTAGATGATGACGTTGTGCTTCATGTCAGTGAGATGGCTTCCGGCTATACAAAAGTAAATTATCCGGGTCAGAAGCAGTATACCCCAATCATGTTACGTCACCCACCGGGATATTCACGATGACCTTCGTCCCTTCTCCTATTTTACTTTCAATGACAAGTTCCGACCTTATGGCAGCTGCCCGGTGCCTCATGTTCCTGAGGCCGTTACCGGAGGTGGTCAGGGTCGGGTCCATGCCGATGCCGTCGTCTTCCACCATGATTTTTACAGAATGAATATGGTCGTGAAAGCTGACGAATACCTTGCCGGCCTTGCTGTATTTGGCCGCATTGGTAACCGCCTCCTTCAGAATGAGGTAGAGGTCTTTCCGGGAGCCGAGGGTAAGCCTGGTCTTCAGAAGCGTTTCATCTACTTCAAAGTAGTAGGCTATTCCCGCCGGATCGAATATTTCCGAGCAGAATTCCTTCAGCCGGATGATCATCCTGCTGAGGGAGTCGTTTTCCGGGTTGATGGCCCATACCATATCGCTCATGGCATCCATTATCGTGCTGCTGTTTTCTTTAATCCGGCTTAAATAGTCGAATACTTTATCATGATTATGCTGTTCGATGGCGATTTTGCTGATAATATTGATACTGGTGAGGGTACTTCCTATCTCGTCGTGCAGGTCGCGCGCAATGGAGGCCCTGAGCTTTTCCTCGGTGAGGTACTGGGATAATTTCTGGTTGCAGAGCCCGGCTATCTTCTGGAGGATCCTGACATGTCGCCGGGTATAAAAATTCTTTTTTGAATGTTCCGTATCGATTACGCCGAAGACTTTACCGCCTATGAAGATCGGGACCGCAAGCTCCGAGTATCTTTCCTGGTCATCGAGGATGTAGCGGCTGTCTTTGGTGGTATCGGGCACCAGCACATGCTTACCGTGCAGCGCGGCATAGCCCGTAATCCCCTTGCCGAGCGGGATGGCGATCGGGTTCAGTATTTCGTGTTTCCCGGGATTTTTCGGTCCGTATGCCGCTTTCTGCACCAGTAACCTTCGATCTTCATCATACTGGTAGAGCACGCAGTCTTCAAAACCCAGCTGGCTGATGCAGTTTTTGGCAATATCCCAGAATACGTCTTCTACCGTATTCCGGCCGTAGAGGGAAGTGGCGAAGTAGTTGATGATCCTTTCGTCGGCCAGTTGCCTGACCTGCCGGCGCCATAAAAGCCAGGCGCATGTAATGAGAGCGAATATTCCCGCCAGCCACAGCTCCCATCTCATCCATAAAGGCTTGCCGATGGTAAAGCTGTATTGCAATTCTTCACTCTGCGGATTTCCGAGAGCGTCAGTTGCTCTTACCCGGAATGTAAATGCTCCGGGAGGCAGGTTGAAATAATCGGTTTTCGCCAGTATCCCGCCGGATTTTTTCCAGGTTTTTTCGAGGCCTTCGAGCATGTGCTCATAAAATACGTCGGCAGGAGCGTCGTATCTCAGAAGCTGGTAGCTGAAGCCAATCTGGTTCTTATGATAAGGTATTTCGGAAACAGGATGCAAAGCAAGCGTATCGTTGATGGTGATACCGGTCATGATGAGCGGATACCTCACATTTTTACTCTCCGGGCCGGGCCATCTGACGTGGACGAACCCCTGTTCGACCGGAAGAACAAATCCCCTTTCCGGGTCTTCATGAAGAAGCGTGTTGTCCGGCCTGATGATATGATGGTTGGAGGAAAGCCATTGATGCGTTACTCTTTCTTTCCCGTCGAAATAGACAAGACCTTTGGCGCTGCTGATCCACAGGCCGTTATCTACGCCGGGAAGTATTCCGTACAGGGTATTTTCCGGAAGTCCCTCCCTGGTGGTAAAGGTTGTAAATTTAGCCTGTCCGTCGATCTCCCCGTTATAGCGGCTCAGCCCTCCCGATTCGGTTCCTAACCAGATCGTACTATCGCGGGACTGGGCGACGCACGTGACGATGGAAGACAGCATACCGTTTGGTGGTGTACTGTCCTTGCTGTAGTAACGGATTTTTCCTGACGGGATGTGGTAACGCACCAGGCCCAGGTTATAGGTAGCGACCCAGATGTCCTGCCTGTTTTTGTCGACCAGGATATCCCGCACATACCAGGGGATGGAAAGCGACGGGTCGCTCAGCTTTTCCCATTTTTTGGAGGCTTTCCTCCAGATGTATATGCCTGAATTGATCGTGCCTACCCAAAAGTTCCCCAGGTGATCTTCCCGCATCACATAATAGACCTTCACCTCTGGAAATGGTATGTTTACGAGGGAAAAACTCCCGGTTTTCTGGTTGTAGTTAAACAGGAGGTTCCTTGCCAGTACCCATATCCTTTCTTCGGAATCGCGGAAAATGAATGTGCATTCTTTCAGAGGAATGCCGTTGATATTCCTGATAAAAGAAGGCGGGTGGTCTTTTTTCCGGATAATCAGCTGACCGCCGAAATCAACAAGCCAGGTAGTGCTGTCATTTATGCTCAGCGCATTTCTTATATCGAGGGGTGAATCTTCATTTTCTGCGGCAACACGCGTAAAAGGAAAGAGGTTCAGGTAGTCGGAATAAATATAGCATCCGCGGTCTGTCGCGAGCCAGCAGCTTCTGAGGGTTTCATCGCTGAATGAATCCCTGATATAAGGAGCAGACAGCTTGTCCTGTACGGCCAGCTCTGTCGGGTTAAGGGCATTGCTGCGGCTGTCATACCTGAATAATTTCCTCCCGATATTCAGCCACAGGTCGAGCTGCGCTCTGTTTTTCAAAAAAGGTATTTCTGTGACACGCGCTCCCGGGGTTGTATACCCGGATCCCTCCTGGTAAATACCGAGCTCTCCTTCTTCCTGCAGGAAAACAGCTACCGGTTTGCCCCATTCGTCCCTGCCGGTTTTGAGGAACCGGATGTTCTTGCGCTGCCCGCCCCCGATGTATTCGAACCGGTGACTCAGGGTGTCAAAGCCGAACAGTCCCATCGTGGTGCCCAGCCAGAGCCCGTTCGGATAGCCGGGTTCTATGGATTGAATGGCAGCGTATTCGTTGATATACTGAGGGAAGGTTTTGTACAGGAACTCCTTCCACGGGAAATAGACGAATTCATTTGTGCGGGTATCGAAATAGCCCAGATCCCTGTTGTCAATTGCCAGCCACACTTTGTTCCGCTCCGTATACAGATCCCGGAGCAGGTTGTTGGCAAGGCTTCCGCCGGCGGGAGCCTTGCCGGAATAAAGCGGCAGGAAAACCGTCAGCGAGTCATTGTCTACGTCCAGCCTGTTCAGCCCGTTTTTCGTGGCGACCCATAGCATCCCGTTCTCATCCTGCCCGATACCTGTTATAAATTCGTTTGAAATGGCAAACGATTCCTGTCCCGGCCGGTAGACGATAAAGCTGTGACCGTCATACCGGTTCAGCCCGTTCTCTGTGCCGATCCACATGAAACCGGACCGGTCTTTGAAAAAACAGGTGACCCGGTTGTCGGAAAGCCCGTTTGCCTCTGTCAGATTGCGGCAGATCAGCTGTTTTTTTTCAGCGTTCAACTGCAGGGAATAAACGACCATCCACAGACCCAATAAAAAGAAGGCAGTCGCTTTCATCCGGCGGGGAGGTTAGGCAGGCTTAGGGGTTAATAGGTAGAAAGGCGATAGGGCGGGCCGCGATATCGCCGTAAAATTGGTTTGAATTTACAAAAAAAAGTTTTATATGCGGGGAATGGCTTTGACTAGTTAGTTATCGGCAGGGACGCCTCCCTCGCGCCCGCCAATAACTGCTTAAAAAACTGACTTACTTATACCAATTTCCCACATTAAATACCAACCCCACACTTCCTATATTGTCATCATAATTCAGCTCGTTTTTGGAAAGCTTAAAAGCCCTTCCGTACTGCACCTGCAATTTTATCCATTTATATCCTCCGCGAACGGTAATGGCCGGCTCCAGGAACAGGTGGGGTTTGGTCGCCAGGGTGCCGAAATAGTAGCTGTCCTGCTCCTGGGCGGTGTAGCCGCTGATCTCCGGGTTGTCATAGTCAATCATCGAAAATCTCGGCGCCAGGCCTACTTCGACATAGGGATTTACCCAACCGATACCCGGCTGAATAAACAGCTTCGTGGCGTCTGCATTGAATTTTTTTGTCCCGGAAGCCTCGTCCATCGCGACGTTGAACCTTCCGGCGCCGGCGTAAAGCTCATAACTGATGTTATCCGGGCTTTTGTTGAAATACCCGATGCCGAGCTCCAGCGCTTTTCCCTTATTATGAAAATCTTTATCGTCGCTGGTGAAAGAATTGTAGTAGCCATTGGCCATAACGCCGATGTTGTCTGTGATGGCATAGGCAGCCTGCAGGTTGTTGGGAGCTATCAGTCCCTTGAATTCCCCTTTTTCCTGCAAAAGCGGGTTGTGAACGGTATTGGGTGAGTATACTGTACGACAGGAGCTGCACCAACCTATTCCGAGGAGAAGTGCGGCAATAAGCGTTCGGTTCATAAGTGCGTTTGGTATTATTTTTATTTTAGTTTGTGTTGTATTAATGCTAAAAGTATGCCAATCTTGTTCCAATGCCTGCAGGAAGAGGTTGGATGGCTATAACGGAGCAGTCTGTGCGGAAAACTGAGGATTGCTTTTTGAGAAGATTCCCCAGATTGCGGCAGGTGAGGAAAGCAGGTAAAACCGGGGGTTTTTTATTTTTCTAAAATATCCGAAGGCTTGATAAAGCTGACCCCTTCCGATTCAAGAAATTCGATGATCCTGACAAAATTCTCCCAGCGCTCCTCATCCCAGCTTAAAGGATGGCCCTGCAGGTAGAACAGGGAGAGCTCGTGCTTCTTTTCGAGATATGCTTTTTTAAAAGCCTCAAAATTCGGGTTATGGATCGGGTGTTCGATGCTTATCCGGCCAGGCAGCATTATTCCTTTAAAGTGAACCGGATGCCGGGGTGCTTCCATGATCAAACGTATCTGCGGCATTGCCGCCAATGCACGGTCGGTATCTTCATTCGTGCCGCTCCAGTGCGGCCCCCAGACCGGCATATCAAGCCCGAGCTTCACTTTGGCGAGGCTGTCGGTCATCCGAAGCGCGCGCAACTGCTCATCGAAGCTGCGTTCAAATTCCCCGATGGAATCGTTTCGGGTACGCTCCCAGAACCCGTGGTTCCAGAATTCGATCAGGCCCCTGTCGGCCCGGTCCGTAATCCATTTGAAATATTCCGGGTTATCTCCCTCAAGTTGAAATATTCCGGGTTATCTCCCTCAAGTGAAAACCCGATGACGCCGAAAGCTGCCTTGATGCCTTTTCCTTCAAGATAGTCGGAAACGCGCTGCCACCGGGGAGAAATTACCTGTCCGTCGGTGCCGGCTATGACGTCGTCGAGCTTAAGGATGATACGCTTTTCAGTCTGGCCGTCGCAGTTACCCGTGAGAAGGACCGTCAGGATAGATAAAACTGAAAACTTTATCAGGTTGGCGCGCATAAGAATCGGATTAATTTGAAGTCACATGTAATTGCTGTCTACGCCTTCAAAGTTAGGGATATTGCAGACCTTTTTAAAGCAACTAACGCGGTAACGCTACGGGCAGAAGGGTTGTCAGCGTAACGGGCCCGAATAGCCCGGAGGGGATCAGCGGTACGTCTTTCCACCGGACCCTGTTCTGGTTTATTCCTTTGATAAAAGTATCGGGAATGTGGGTTTGGGTGAACTTCTGGCCGGTAATTGCATCGCCGGTAATCCGGTTGGACCAGGTGTTGGCCACCTCCACCACCACTTTATTGAGGCCCGGAACCAGGTGCCCGGTTACCTCGAACCGGTAGGGTTTGGCCCACGCGATCCCGAGGGGCCGGTCGTTCAGCCAGACTTCCGCGATATGGGAGAGGTCGCCCAGGTCGAGATAGACCCTGCTGTCCGGATGGTCGTTGGCATGTACGGGATGAATGAACTGCTTCTCATATCGGGCCGTGCCGGAATAGTACTTTATCCCGTCTGTTTCAGACAATGTCCACGAGGTTAGAACCGGGAAAACAGCTTTTTCCGGCGCACCCCATTTTTTGTCGAAAAATACCTCCCAGGCGCCGTCCAGTGTCTTCACATTTAGCCTGTTACTGATTTTTCGTGTTGCTTTGCCATGATGCAGCTCGAACAGTCCGTCCTCCCAGATCTCCATGTCGTTTTCCCGGTAGCGGATCTTCGGCGGATCGATGCCCCCGGAGCTGATCTTTGCATAGCTTTCACCTTTGTTGCCCGGCCTGAAGACTACAAATTTGCTTTCAAAAGGAGCCAGGGAAAACGGAAGGCTAACATGATCGGGGCCTTGCTCAAAAATGGAAACCGCTGCAATCTGACCGGTTACAGGGTCCCACACTTCGGGGATTTTCCGGTGCTGGCGGAAGCGCAGCGTACGCGTGATCCAGTTGCCGGTAGTATTGACCACGAAGTAAAAATCCATTCCGTCTTTCCGGTAATGCGTGTAGTCGAGGGTGTAGAACCCTTTGTCGTCGTAATCGAAGTCTGGCGCTACCTTTAATGTCTTCAGCGCCTGCGCGGCGCTTATTCCCTGGTACACACCGGGCTTCCCGGGTCCCGGTCCGACGATGACAGCCCCTTTCCCGGCGAGGTCGTGTAGCTTCGCCAGCACTTCGGGGGTGATTTCCTGCTCTTTTGTAAGAGCCAGCAGCTTAAATACAGCCCCGTTCTCAGGATTTACGATCCGGCCGTCCTTTGCCTCCAGGCCGAGCAGGATCTCCGTATTGACCAGCTCATAGTCATACCCTGCCCCGGGAGAAAACCTGCCATGCTTATGGCCTCCGTAGTTGGGGATGGTATCGCCGTAATAATAGAGTATATCTGCTTCGAAATCGGCTTCCTGAAGGATGTAAGAAACCCTTGCCAGGTATTCGTTGAACGGCTTTACTTTCTTCCACCAGATCCGTTTGTCGTTGTAATGCGTACCGGCATGATACACGATACCGGGATAGCCGGTACCTGCCGGATTATGGGTGGAACCATGCACCACTACCCGGTTCATTCCTTCGGCAAAAGCCCGGTCGCCGATGGGTTTCATTTCGAAAGGCCCTTCCTGCCAATGCTGAAACGAGGTAAAGGCTTCCATTTCCACGATCTTTGAGCCGTAGATATGGGAGGCCGACGATACTTCCTTCACTACCCTTAGTATATCCATTCCATCGTCGTTGAGCCGCTCGTGATTGATCCAGAACTCACCCCGGGGTATATCCAGCCCTTTCCCCAGCGCCTTGAGCGGTTCTACCGGCACATTGTGCAGCGGCAGGCCCGGCCCCCCTGCCTCGCTGTTGTTTTTCAGGCCGTGGGCATTGCATATCTCCTTCGACTTCATGTAGAAGTTGCGGATCATCAGCTCTGACAGCGTGCGCTGAAAATCGGCTTTGAACCGTGCCGTCACTTCGACGGGAAAAGGAGCTTCTCCGAACAGGACAGGCAGGAATTTCCGTACGTCGTAGCCGTTGATCCGCCTGAATTCGGCGGCGAGCGTAGGAGTCCAGGTAAAGCCCCTGGCCTCATAACTCGCCATATAGAGGCTTTTGAGGGCTGTTTTCCCAAGATCACCTAAAACCGACTGCAGCCGGCTGATGATGTAATTGAAATGGAAAGCCGTTGCCTCCGCATCAAAGTGATCGATGATCGGACCGGCAGAATATTTGCTGGGCAGCACCAGGTTTTCGCCGGAATTGGAGCATACATAGCGCACAATTTTCCACTCTCCCAAAGGCGCATCCCAGTCGAGCGTTTCCGTTTCAGGGTTAAAATATGCAGATACATCGAGAATGGCACTTGTGTCTGTATACGTCTCCCCGGACCGGGCAGGAATAGCCAGTACGGCGATTTCCTCCGAATAGACCGGCCTGGCATCTTTCCCGAACTCGATCATCCGTCTTCTGCCCCTGGGATCCCTTTGGGGGATTTCGGGAAAGGGAATTTTCAGGCTGAGCCTGCTTCCGCCCTTTGCCGCCACAGCCGATTGATAGATCGATTTGGCAGCGTGTTCCGGCGTCACCCATTTGCCGCCGGCATTCCAGCTGCTGGCCGTATTAAGCCCGACCTCCATCCCGTATTTCCCGGCTTCGTCTATCGCCAGTTTAATGTTTCCAAGCGATTCTTCCCCCAGGAATTCCGGCCCGGTGCCTACCAGCACGGTATCGCGGGAGCCGATCTCGAAAATGGTAAAGCCGGCTACCCCGGCCTCCTTAAAAGCCCGGATCTCTTCCTTTAGCCTGACCGTATCAACGTGGCCTCCCAGCCACCAGTGGTATACCAGCGGGTGCGCATGGGAGGGAGGGCTCTGGAATCCTTCGCTGAATTTGCGATAAGCGGAAGGCTGTTGGGCTTGCGCAGAAAAACAAAGCAGGTATAAGAAAGCAAATGAAAAGCCCGTTAAACGGGGAGACAATTGAATTTTTTTCATAAACCGGGTCCGTTTGATCAGGGTGGAGAAAGCTCAGAATGCTACATTTTTAAGGGTCGTCAGCTTCACGGGGCCCAGGAGGCCCGATTCCTTGAGCGGCAGATCTTTCCACAATACAAGGTTCTTATTGGCTTTGACGAGATTGGTCCGGGTGAATTTTTCGCCGGTGATGCCGTCGCCGGTAAGCCGGTTAGACCAGGTATTGGCTACCTCCACACGAAGCGTATTTTTTCCGGGTTTCAGTACTCCGGTGATATCAAAGCAATGGGGCCGGCACCAGGAAATGCCGAGATGGTGCTCATTCAGCCACACGTCGGCCACTTCAGCTACAGTTCCAAGATCGAGCAGAACCCGGGTTCCGTCAGTCCGGGCCGGAGCTTCGAACTCAGTGCTATAGGCGGCAATTCCAGAGTAGTACCTGATGCGCGGATCAGGAGATTCGGTCCAGGAGGCCAGCTCCGGGAAGACAGCGCCGAATTGTTTACCCTGGTCAAATGAAACTTCCCATGGTCCGTCAACAAGCAGGGAAACCGGTATCTGATTGTATGGTACGGTTTTGCCGCCTTTCATCAGCCTGTAGGCGCCGCTGTCAGGCAGCACCATACCCTCTTTGGTGTAGGTGATCGCCGGGGGAGGTGCGCCGTTGCCCAGGAAACGATCAAAATGCGGGGCAGGCGTATTATTGGAAAAAACCACGAAATAGGTTCCCTTAGACGGAAACGTAAGGGGGATCTGCGTCTGGTGACCGGAAGTTTCCCATACCGAAACAGGATATACCTGGCCATCGACAGGGTCCCATATTTCGGAGGACCTCCCGACCTGGCGGAAGGAGCAATACCGGGAAACCTGCTGTTCGGTGGTGTTCCTGATCAGGTAGAAGTCGGTTTCGCCACTCCGGTAGTGAATATAATCAAGAATGCTGTCGGCATGGGTATCGTAGGTGAAATCCGGTGGAATATTAAGCGACCGGCTGATATCGCCGCCTGCGACGACTCCGCCTTTTTGCCGGAGCGCTTCGATCTTTTTCATCGCTTCAGGATTGGCCCGGTGTCCTTTTCCGAGGCTCAGCACTTTGTATCTGCCCACCCCCGGGAGCACCCACTCCCCGTTTTCTACCGTGAGATCATTCAGCAGGATTTCGGTATTGACAATTTCATAGTCAAAGCCGTCGCCTGCTTTGAAGCGCGTGTTCTTCGGTGGTACCAGGTTGGGGATGTCGTCACCATAATAATAGAGGACATCTGCTACGAAGCGGGAATTCTGCAGTATATATGATATTCGCGCCAGGTACTCATTAAACGGCTTTACTTTCGGCCACCAAACCTGCCTGTCGTTGTAATGTGTGCCGGCCCAGTATACAATGCCCGGCGCGCCGAATTCCGGCGGGTTATGCGAAAAGCCGTGGATAACGAGCCTGTTCATGCCCTCACAGAAAGCCCTGTCGGCTATGGTCTTCAGGTCGCCCGGACCTTCCTGCCAATCCCAGTAGCTGGTAAAGGCCTCCTCTTCGACAATACCTCTCTGATAGATATGGGAGGCAGCTGCAATTTCTTTTACCAGCCATATATAATCGACGATGCTATCTTCTTTAAAGTAGGTGCGGTTGTACCAGAATTCACCTCTGGGGATATCGAGCGAACCGAGCGCCTTGAGCGTTTCAACCGGGATATGATGCATGTGGCCGGGTCCGCCGGCCTCAGAAATTATTTGCAGCCCGTGCCGGTTGCAGATTTCTTTCGCCTTCCTGTAGTGGTTGTGTATCATCAGCTCAGAAAAAGTCCTCGAAAAATCGTATGCAAACCGGTCCGTTACTTCCCCCGGAAAAAAAGACGGGTTGAACACTGCCGGCAGGAATTTGTAGATGTCGTATCCGTTGAGCTGCCTGAAGGCGGCAGGCAGGCTGGATGTCCAGGCGAACTCCTTTGCTTCGTAACTGGCCAGGTAGAAATATTTAAGCGCGCTACCCGCCAAATCTCCGCCAAGGGCCGGTTTGAGCTTTTCTATAAAGTAATTGATATGCGTGGAGGTAGCCGTCGAGTCGAAATGGTCGATGATAGGTCCGGCAGAGTTAGGAGAGGGGCGTATGAGCTCTTCTCCGGAATTGGAACAGATATAACGGTAGATGTCCCACTCACCTCCGGGAGATTTCCAGGTAAGTATTCCTGATGCCGGGTCGAAATGGTCGTTAAGGGTTACGATAGCCGAAGTATCGCCGGGCTGCTTTGCCGTAGCAGGAACGGCAAGCACCGCGATATCCTCCCAATAAGCCGGCCGTCCGTCGGCCCGGTACCGGATACGCCGCGGCTTACCGTTTCGGTCGGTCGTGATTTCAGGGAACGGTACCATGAAATTTCCTTCAGCGTCGGGCCTGTATGCTGTGCGGCTGTAGTAAATGGTTTTTGCCGCGTGCTCAGGTGTTACCCAACTGCCGCCTGCATTCCAGCTGCTGGCCAGTCCGAGCCCTACTTCCATTCCGAGCCTGCCGGCTTCTTCCACAGCAAGCCTGATAGCCTGCACAGAAGAGTCGCTCATAAAAGCGGGTCCTGCCGGTATGATCTTCCCTGGATCGCTGGCGGGCTGAATTCCGATCTCGAAAATGTCGACCCCACCGATCCCGGCTTCCTTCATCGAGCGAAGCTCTGCCAAGATCCTCGTGCTATCGGTATATCCGTTGAGCCACCACCAGTATACTTTCGGAAGCGCGGTTCCGGAAGGAGTTTGAAAACCGGCTTTCAGCTCTTCGTAGGAAAAAGAGATATTGTCCTCCCGTTTCTTGCACGATGAGGCGAAGCACAGTAGAATTACAATCCTGGTCAGCCAGGTAAACGGGTATGTCTTCATAGGTTTAAGCTGGGTTTAAGTCGTAGCCCTACCAGGAGATCGAAAGGCTGCCCGTCACATTCTCGATGAGGAAATATCTTCCCATGCCGTCGTTCATTTCCCGGAAGGGATATTGTCCTTTTTTCCAGGGATAGGCCGAGTTGAGGTAGGCATGGAAACCGGAGGATGTGACCTCTGTACCCCCATATACCCTTACCGTAGCATTTTTTAACCCGTCTATTTCGTAGCGTTTGTAAATGTCCTTTTGATTGGAATGAAGCTCTTTGAAGGAAAGCATCCCTTCCTGCTGTTCCACGAATACGCGGCATTCCCGGTTCCAGGCGGTCGGCAGGATATAGGAGGAATGCCCTTTTTCAAGAATGGTTTCGAGTCCGAGCAGCAGCGGGGCGCCCTGGGGGAACTTCATCCTGTTTTTCACCGTGCTGTTGGGTTGGTACCCCGAGAAAATAAAGGCATTATCCGATCGCGAGACCGTCAGTACCGGGCTTTTGACTGTAGGATTCAGTTTGTCCAGGTGGATATTGATACCGAATTCCCCCAGCACATAACGCAGATAAAGCGGACCGGTAAAGTATTGGTCAGGTTTGTCTGGCGTCAGTAGCCGACCGCCGGTGAAGTGACCGGAATTTGTACCCCGAAGGTACACTACCTTGCCGCCCTTCCAGGCCGGATTCCGGACAGACCAGGCTACGTCGCGGAGTATTCCTTTTTGCTCAAACTGGATAAGCGGACGCGTGCCCTGAGATTTTCGATTCCGGATAAGGGTTGAAATACCTCCGCCATTGAACAAAGACCGGTGGTTGATAACCGTCGGATAGGCTGTCGCTAGCAGGTCGGGCAGGTATTGATTTTTGATTTTGAATTCGCCTTCCAGCGGGGCTTCGCTCTGCAGGTTGAGGAAATTTTTGAAAATATCACCCGTATGGTCGACCGGGCCGAAAATGATCAGCTTTCCCCCGTTTTCAACAAAGGTGATCAGTGCTTTTTCGAGCGGTGTGCCCGCATCGGGCGCGATGGTGATCAGCACCGATTCTTTGAACAGTTCCGGTTTTTTTTGAATTGCTGTCTGGAATGAAGTAGTCGAAATGACAGTGTTCAACGGCAGCCCGCTGTTGATCGCCTGCCGGATAAACCAATCGCCGTAGTAAACTTCGGAAAGCCTTCCGTCTGCGTTGTTGTAAGCCCAGTCGTGGTATTCATCGAACGGATACACCCAAACCAACGGTCCCGGCGCGGTAGGGGAGTCGTACCTTGCCTTGAGGATGTGAGGCGTTACTTCATCGGGTACCTGGGTAGGCATGTTGCCGTAGGTGTCGTCTATGGTAAGGAAATTGAGATGGGTAGGCAGGCCGATATTGCCGTTCTGATCGATACGGCTTACCGACATCGGCAGGTATATATCGTGAGGCTCCCTGCCGTAGCGGTCGAGCCAGGGACTGTTGAGCCACCAGGGGTCGTGGGTGTAGTACCTGAAAATGAACCGGTCGTCGGGCAGCTCCGCCATGCGCGACATATAGCCGACCATTTCGAGGCCAAAGTCGCCGTCGAGGGCGGCCCAGGGGGAGTTGGGGGGCGGCAGCATATTGAACCCACCCCGGTAGATATTCTTCAGGTTGACTGCATCCCGCGCCAGATCGGCGCCTACCGAAAGGTTGGTGCCCCTGGTTTCGATGCGGAAACCGGGACATTCTTTCCTGAACAACTTCCAGAATTCGAGCACTTTACCAGAAAACCCCGCCAGCTTGTCCTGCAGAAATTCTTTGCCGTTGAAAGTAGCGCCGGTAGACGACCAGCCTTCCGCGCCGAAGCCGAACCCGTTACTGAACCAGATGTAATCGAAGTCCAGGTCGGTCAGGAAATGCTGGCTCTGGCGACCGAAAAAAGTGCCGAATGGGGTTTGGGCCGGTATACCACCGGGAAAGCCGGCGTAGTGGCTGCTGTCCGCCTTCAGTACCGAATAGCAATCCACGAAGGATTTGTGCCCCATCGCGCTGCCGCCCAGGATTTCGGGATGCCTTTTGTATTTGAATTCCGATTTGGCAAACTCCGGGCCGGGATCGAAAGTTGCGCCCACGCGGATATGCTTACCGGTAACGCGTCTTCCGGCTTCCTTTAAAGCCCGAACAATAAATTTAAGATCGCCGTAGGTAAAGGCAGGCGGGTTTTCCATATAAAGATAGGCCCTTTCATGGATCGACAGTTCCTTCGGGCCTGACCCCACTTCGTGCTGTGTGTTAGGGTTACCCATGTATTTGGCCCATTCCAGGGGCTGGCCGGGAATGCCCTTATAGTCGAGAATTTCCGAACCGTCGCCTGTCCAGAGCATCACTGAAACCGTGTCGGTGTGCCGCAGCAGCGAATGCCATTGCGTAAACATCTCCGTAGCCACCGCGCGGATGTATTCCTTCTCGTTGACCCTGAAAGGCTTCAGCGATGCTTCCAGCGTAATGTTGTGGAAGGGTTTGCCCTTCAGGGGAGAAAGGGTCGGTTGTGAAACCAGTGTCTGAGGCAAAAACAGGTATCCCGCCAGAGAAAATAGAAGTCTGATATTTTTCATGTTGTAAAACTGTTTCCTTCCCTGAACTCTAGCCTTATACCCCTCTGGCGAGTTCCTGGGCTTTGGTAGACTGTTTTATATAATCGTAGAGCGACAGCAGTCCGAATTCTTTGATGATCGTATCTATTTTCAATTCGGGCGAAACACATTCGATCACCGACCATTCTTCCTCATCGAAATTGGTAATCCTGATTTTATCGAGGTACCTGGCCTGTATATCCGGAAATTTCCTGACCAGCGGCCAGGTATGCACGAGCACCTTTTCGAGGTTTACCGTCCCGATGGCAAGGTTGGGCGACCAGAACCCGGTTTTGACCAACTCCTCACCCGTAATGTCGCAGATTTTGGCGGTGTGCTTCCGTGTGCTGCTGACCACCACATATTGATATTGAGCAGCTTTTGCATTGATCGTTCTACCGCCGGCGTAGGCCGAGGGCCAGAACACGATTTCCGCGCCTTTCTCTTTCAATTGCCGCCAGCCATCTTCCCATAACACGTCGAAACAGATCTGGAAACCGATCTTTCCGAAATCTGTTTCAAAAACAGGAGGCACAACCGGTCCCGGCGAGACCCCTAAACTCATTTCGTTCCGGGTAGTATAGGCTTTTTTGTGATTGCCTACTATGTTTCCCCTACGGTCGATCAGTATCGCAGCGTTGTAAAACCTGTCGCTTTCTTTAATATGCCCCGGACAAACCACGTAGCAGTTGTGGCCGGCCGCAAATTTCCTGAATCTTTCGATTGCCGCGTTGGTCGTTTCAGCACGCCACTCCATTGTCCTGCCCGGGCCTTCGCCGACAGTCGAGAAGGTTTCCGGTACCGAGATGATATCAGGCTGATAGGGGGCTGCCGTTTCCATAAATTCGAGGATACGCGAAACCATCTTTTCGCCCGGTGCATAGGGTTGGATATCCATCTGCGAGATAGTGGCGATTTTTACGCGGCGGGGGCTGTTGGCCGGAGCAGGGGTTTCCTGTTCCGGCATACTGCCGGCCGGCGACGGGAAGAATCCGCCGCCGACCAGTATTGCCGATTGAATAAATGATCTACGGTCGACATTGTTATTTTCCATAATCCAAAACTATTGATCGAATAAAACTGTTGTTTTATATTATTTTTCGATGAATGGTCTGCTTTGATCTATTTGGAATCAAAAACGAGGTACCTGGAAAGCTGCGGTATATTCCATAAAACGAGTTACAAGGTACACATTGAAACGTCCGTTTGTTAAACTGAAATAATCAGAAAATACAGATGGACCGCTGCCTGATCCCCTTTTCCATCGGTAACGTACTACATTGGGAGAAGGCCTGTCGACCACGTCTGCATCACTGAAGTTGTATAATCTCTGGCTCTTGCTAAAATGCACGGAAAGCAGATATTTATCCCGGACGGCGTCATCGGGAAGATATACGGTAAGGATGGTCTCGCGGGCATCACTTGATGCTTCGACGCGGAAATCCCTGTATGAAGACATATCCAGGTCTTGCCGAGGTTCACTGCTTGCAACCTTGCCATGCGCGCCATAGCCGAACCGGTACAGGCGTCCGAGAACAGACGACACTTCAATCTCTGTACGTCCATCCGGAGAACTACGTACGCTTACCGCAGTGTCCGGGAGATTAACAGGACCGGCAAGCCTGTTTGTCGTCAGCCTTAATTTCTCTGTCCTGTGAAGCGGGTCCTGGATCGTAAATACTCCTCCCTCTGAAGTGTGTTTGTGGTAAATAATTGCCGGCGACTGAGATTTGATGCCCAGACATGAATCAGGTTCAAAAAATATGATGCTTCCCGTTTGATCGGAAGCATCACTGACCGCATGTACTTTTTCATCGTTTCTCAGTGGCCGGACCGGTAGCTCCTGCGCAAATTCCCTGACTTCTTTAATCGAGGCATCCGGCAAGACGGCATAGGCATAGCGAGCGTCTGAAGGCTGCGTGCCATGATCCAGCCATGCGGTAATGATGTGACTCTTCAGGCTGACAAAGATATCCGAGGGTTGGGAGAATACAACAGCGACGTTTTCTCCTTTTATCCAAAACCATTTTACCTTATTCAATGCTATTGTTGAGTCTTTTGTAAGTTTTAGTGTACGGTCGGGCAGTTGAAGTTCCTGATCATTCCGGTTGCCGGCCCACTGCAGCAGTGTGGTATGTATCGGCTTATCAGTTAAATCGGGAGAGGTGGCAGTCGAGACAATGCCGCTTCCTAGAGCCCAGAAGCCTTCCGGGAAAAAATGGAGAGATTTTTTCGCTGCAAAATCTCCGTAGGCGGGTTCAAGGATAAATCCTGCCGCTCCACCATCATCCCAGCCAGCCCCGCCTGCAAAAGGAGATTTTCCGAAATTAAGGCTAAATCCCGTGGTACTCATGGTTGGGACATTGGGATCTCTGCGAAAACGCGGATTAACCGGGTTTCCGCCGATGCGGGACGTAGTTCCCGGCAAGTGTTCCATGTCGATTTCCGGGAACATTTCCCGCCGCTCCCGATCTTTGCTATACCAGGTACCGGTTTCGTCCTCGCGAAGAATATTTGTGAAGCCGTAGGCAAGGTTCCATCCTTCTTCGCCTTCTCCGCCGTCCTCTCTGTTAAGGTATTCGTAATCCTGAACGCGGTTTGAATATTGACGGAACCCGACATGAAAAGACGCCCGTTTAAATACACCCACCTCACTTGCGGGCCAGTAGCGGAAACCTTTCGGTAGTTCTCCTTCTTTTGCTTTTATCTTATCTGCAAAGCTGGCGCTGGTAAGTTCCAGGCGAACATCCGGCTGCGAGCTGAGCATAGCTGAAGCGGTTTGAACTATCTCCTTATTTCTGGGGCTGTCTGTCTGGCTCAGCACAAGTAACGCCTCAAGTACCGAATTCCATGTACCCCTGCTCTTAAAGGTCCTGCCTCTCACGTGAAGATCTATCTGCCCTGTCGCGAGAAACCAGCGCGTATGCTCCATAGCAAGGTTAACAATAATATCGAGGTGTATCGGAGAAATAGCAAAAGGTGTTCCGTTGAATACATAAACGAATTCGGCTATAGTCTGTAGGAACCCGGCGCCATAGGCCCCCGCATAAGGTATATGACCATGGTATAAGTAACTGTAATCCTCGCGAATCCCTTGATTGGTCCCGAAGCGAACTGTTCGGAAGACGTAGTCTGCCGCCTGGCGCAACCTATTGGGGTCGTTGTCTAGCAACGCGAGATAAATATGGTTTCGCGATTCCCAGGCTGCATTTGTGCCGGTGAGTACCATTTTATCGCCCAGTTGGTGCCTTAAGGCCGTCTGTAAACGGTTAAGCAAATCCACTGGCAATGCGGCTTCCATCATTAAGGCGGTTGCACCGAGGTTATTGGGGAGTGAAATCAGCCATTGGTACCAGTTGCCGGGTCTGGAGGTGGTGGGATTAAAAAACCTGAGCACCTCTTCGATACCGGCTATAATACGCTGCTTCAACAGAGGATTTTGTTTGTACCGGCTACCCTCAGAACGGTAGACGACAGCCATCTGACGCAGGTCGGAAGCATATTTATTAAGCTTGACATTCATCACCAACTCAGCGCTTTCGTCCCAAACGAAGGGTTCGAATTTTTTGGCGAGTAATGTCTCTACCCATTCGTCGCCTTCCTGGACAACTTTCTTGCGGTACGGACCGTGGCCGGTCTCTCCCAGCAAGTATACAACAGCCTGCTCCTTTACCTTCAGCAGCGACGTCAGGCTGTCGGCAGCCGCACAGGGAAAGCCGGCTGCCGGCACAGTTCCCGCTATGGCCAGACAGAACAGGCAGATTTTCTGAATGGATTTATACATCATACGAAAATGGAAGCTTGATTACCAATTGGGATTTTGCGTAATGTTTGGGTTCTCGGCAAGAATACTTAGCGGTATAGGCCATAGATAATGTTTATTTTCGTCGAAAACCGGCGATCCCCAATCAGTGCCTGCATAGGGGTCTATATGATGGATACCTGTAACCGGATCGGGGGAGGTTCGTACATTGGCCCCTGCATAGCGAGCTTTTGCGGCATCGTCCCAGCGCAACCCCAAAGCTTTCTGCTCGAGCTTTTTGCCTTGCTTCCAACGCCTCAGATCGTCATACCTGAACCCTTCAACCGCCAACTCGATCCTTCGCTCACGCCTTATTTCGACAAGGAGCGCGGAAATTCCGTCGCTGGCATAACGGGGATCCATTTGGGGATCCAGTTTCAGGTGATGCATCGCTATGCGGTCGCGAAGGCGGTTGATGCTGATGTCGAGATCATTTTGGGTAATCGTTCCGAGCTCGGCTCGCGCCTCGGCATAAATGAGCAAAGCTTCCGCGAAGCGCAGGATAATAGCCGGCGTTTCACTCGTGAAATCTTTGAAGTCATTCGGATTGTAAAACTTGATCACGTGATAGCCTGTGGTAGATATACTGCCGCCTGCCATACCGGTGACCCTCGGGTACTGGCGCCCGTCCTCACGAAAGAATGCATAGTCGCCAGGGTATAGGATTGTTTGTCTGAGACGTGGATCCCTGTTCTCGAAAACCGTTTCAATCGTGGCGTCTCCTTTGTACAGAGGAGACAATGTGATGGGAAGTCCGTCGGTGCATAAATAGTCCTCTACAAGATTTTTGGTGGCCCCGCCCTGATAACCGCTGCCATAAAAATAACCTTGCATATTGTTCCCGTGCAGTCCGACACCCGATACATACTTCTTGTAATACATTACTTCCGGATTGCCGGATATGTCGACGATACGATGGAAGGCATTGTAGTCCTTTGCGGGATCTCCGGTGCTGTAGATACTGTAAGGTCCGTTATCTATCAATTCCCTGGTAGCTTCCGCCGCTACTTGCAGCCAGGCATCGGCGCCGGATCCGCCGTGGTATTTCCTCCAGGTCCCTTCAAACAACGCGATCCGCGCTTTTACTAATAACGCGCACCATCTGTTTAGCCTTCCCGGCTCGTTACCGTCTCCCCAGTTATCAGGGAGATACTGAGTGGCAAAATCGAGATCTTCCAGTACATTGCTCATGATTTCTTCTCTCGGAGTCCGCTGGCCGTAAAGCTCTTCGGAATCGATGTTCAAAGGTTTGTCCACCCATTGTACGTCCCCGAATTTCTGTACTTTGTCAGCGTAAAACCATGCTCTGAAAAGCCTGGCTTCTGCTATGTACTTGTCCTTGACACTTTGGGGAACGCTGGCCTTGTCGTAGTTTGCTAACCCGAAATTTACTGCGCGAATATATGACCAACCCCTGTAGCCAAATCTTTGAGAAGCAGGGGTGGTAGGGACAATCCCTCTTCCGCTGCGCAGATCTATATAATTTGTCTGCGTGCCGTTGGTCGGCGCCATATTGTCGGAGGCGCCATCCAGGTACCAGGGACTGAACCATCCACTCGAGCCTCCCGGCGCATGAATCATCATAAAACTGACATCGGGATTGAACCTGCCGTTATCGTCGGCCAGATTGTTGTTCCCGTCATGTATAGTCGTATTATAAAGGCTTAGGTTATATAAGCTCATGTCGGCCTCCGTTTTCCAGAATGTTTCGGAGCTGATCTGGTCCAGGGGAGTCCTTTGCAGGAAATCGTCATTACATCCGGCTGTGGCCAGGATAGCCGGTACAAGCAGGATCCGGCTTAGTCTCCCGAAACGGACAATATTCGCGATATTTATATTTGTTTTCATCGTTTCTGTATATACGTTTTATAAGAATTCACGGGATCAGAATGATACCCTTGCACCTATCGTGTAAATACGCTGCATCGGAAACTCTATAGCGCCTACCGTACCTGATGTAGTCTCAGGGATCGATTCCGGATCCAGGGGTTTCCGGATACGTGAAAATTCCCACAGGTTCATTCCGGTCAGATATATCTGCATATCCCGCGTACCTAGTCTCTGAAGTAGCTTCGGGGGCAGATCATAGCTTAACATTACGTTTTTCAGTCTGACATAGGCAGCCTGTTGCAGAAACCGCGACTGCACATTGTAATTTTTGCTCTCCCGGTTATCATATGCAAGAGAAGGAGCGGGGTAATAGGCGTCTCTGTTGTCTTCGCTCCAGCTTTCTGAGATAGCCCAGCTTTCCATGTAGCGTGATTTGAAGGGGAAAAACCAGGTCCAGCTATTGGTCGAAGGCCACATATCCATTTTTCCTACCCCCTGGAAAAAGAAATTGAAACCCCAGTTTTTATAATTCAGTCCTGTGTTAACACTAAACTGATACCTGGGGGTAGTATTGCCGATAATAGTCACGTCTCCGGGATCGTTGAGCGTTGCAGAACCCCTGCTGATGATACCGTCACCATTCAGGTCGGCATACCGGATATCTCCTGGTTTCCAGTTAGCCCCTATATTGGCCTGGCTGGGTGCTTCGGAGATCTCATTTTCTGTTTGAAATATGCCTGCTGTTTCGAACCCCCATATTTCCCCGATCTGCTTACCTACGTAATAATCCGAAAAATCCCCTCCCGGATTTTCGTATTTTGTGATCCTGCTGGTCCAGTCGGATAAGGCCAGGGTAATGTCGTAACGAAAATCAGATTTTATCCGGTCCTTCCAGGTTAGCGATAACTCCCATCCCTGGGTTCGCAGATCGGCAGCATTTTCCTGGGGTGGGGTAGCGCCCAGGATACTTGGATAGGTCCGGCTTCTCAACATATTCTTCGTATCCCTTGTATAGATGTCAAGCGACATATCCAACCTCGAATGCAGCGTTGTGAAATCTAGTCCCAGGTTCCTGGAAGTTACCCTTTCCCAGGTTAGAGACGGGCTTACCAGGTTGGGCCAAAGGATATTGAGCTGCGGAGTAGCACCTGCAAGGATTAGTGGATAGGCGTTGGGAATACCGCTATTCATCGTCGATATGTATGGATAGTAATTGTTTCCCAGCAACTGGTTGCCCAGTGTGCCGTAGGAAACACGGATCTTCAGATTGTCCAGCCAATCATTTGTCCCCGACATAAAACCTTCATTGGATATCCTCCATCCTGCTGAAAACGACGGGAAAAAGCCAAATCGTCCATCCTTAGGGAACCTGGATGTGCCATCGTATCTTCCACTGGCCTCAAACAGGTATTTTTCTTTGTAATTATAATTCAACCTATAGAAAGCCCCCCTCAAGGCAACATGTGCAGCCCCACCGTCGGTTTGCTGTGCGCCAGTGGTGGCATGGATATTTGGAACCGATGGCGTGATAAGGGAATATGCCGTGGCGGTCAGGTAATCGAAGTGATACCACTCCTGGTTGAACCCGAGAATCCCGGTCAGATGGTGGCTGTTCTTAAAGTCGACATTGTACTCCCCGAAAGCGTTGAACACGTAAGATCGGTTGTAGTTCGCATCTCTCCTGAGAAAATCCGGGCTGCTGAATCCGTGGGTAATAGGATTGGCAGCCAGAAGGTCCTGGCTGACTATATCGACCTTGCTTCTTACATTCTGAAAGTTGCGGTTGAATATCTGGTAAGAAAAATTCGCTACCAGTTTCAGGCCCTTCATCGGAGTGGCAGTAGCTCCTGTTCTCAGCCAAAGGTCGTTATTGGTAAAGGTTTCCCTCCCTCCCTCCATGAGATACGGGAAGAAATTGGTGCCTCCGAAGTATTTGCCGATATACGGCAGATATTTCTCCCGATCGCCAGGCTCAATGTAATGGGGAAGATCGGGAAACTGGATAGGCATTACAGTACCTATCCTGGCCAGGGAATTTGTATATACATCCCAACTGTATTCAGTGGGCCTATCGTTGTTCTGTGAATTGAAAACGATCTGCTCGTTTAAGCTAAGCCATTTATTTATCTTAAAATCGGCTTTCATCAGCACGTTATACCGGTTGAACCTGCTGTTGTTGTCTCTGAGGTATCCATCTTTATGAAGGTATCCGACAGAGACATAGTAATCGGTATGTTCAGAACCTCCCGAGATGGATAAATTGTGCTGACCAGCCGGGGCGAAATCGGTGACGAGCTTCTTCTGGTAGTCATTAAAACCATAGAACTGAAGGACGCCATTATCCGCCTTCCAGGCGTTTTCAAGCGTTGGGTTTTCTACCCATGCTTTGGTATTCTGAACGAAATCATCATTATAAAGCGGGGTACCCTGGGTTCTTATCGCCGCTTTATTCCATATCTGCACATATTCATAAGGATCCTCCATTACATTCATGTTAAGAATTGGTTTAGCCAGAGAGATCTGTGTATTCAGCGTAATGCGGGTTTTGCCTTTGCGTGCATTTTTGGTTTCAATCAGAATGACCCCAAAGGCGGCCCTGGCCCCATATATAGCTGCTGCCGAAGCATCCTTCAGAACACTTACGCTGGCAATGTCATTCGGGTTGATCCTGTTCAGGTCCATAGGTACGTTATCGACCAATATCAGGGGTTCACCTCCGTTGATGGAAGTAAACCCCCGGATATTGAAAGCAGGAGAGCTGGCTGGATCACCGTTTCGTACGGTGATGTTCAGGTTAGGTATAACCCCCTGGAGTCCCTCCCCCACATTGGCCACAGACCGGCTTTCCAGTCTTTCACTGGTAGCCATTCCAACTGCTCCCGTTAGGTTTACCTTTTTTTGCGTTCCATATCCTACTACAACTATATCCTGGAGTTGCTGCTGATCGGGGGTCAGCGAGATGCTCAGGGTGGAAGCGTTTCTGACGGGGACTTCCCTTGCAACATAGCCTATGAAGCTGACCACTAATGTAGCATTAGGGCTTACGTCGAGGCGGAAATTGCCGTCGACATCCGAAGTAGTGCCGTTGGTCGTACCTTTTTCGGTGACCGTTGCCCCTATGAGAGGCGAATTGTCGTCTTCTGAAGAGACTTTCCCTGTTACAGGGACCTTAGTGGCCTGCGCATTTACCGTTGAAGAAAGATGGCTGCATATAGCCAGTATAACCAGGCAAATGAACCACCTGTTGTTGAGTAGATACTTCTTCATCTTGAAATTTGGGTTGGCGTTTTGTTTGTAAATTCATCAGTGCTTTAAAAACTCATTTGGTCTCGATAATGATCGATTCCAAACCGAGATAGTCAGCCACTTTCTGAATGGCTTTCGCATGATGGCCTACCCCCAGCGCAAAATGATGGGTAGGCCCTTCTTTCATCCAGCGGTGCAGGAAGGTGCGTACGTCGGGCTTGAAAAAGCCCCTGGTATTGGTATTCCCGGTGGGAGGGATCGGCCCGGCAACGGACTGGCCCTCGGCAATGACAAACTTGAATTTCCCGTCGTAGGTCGAATTGATGCTGAGCATGGTGATGGGACCTTCCTTGATTTTAAATTCCACTCCCGCGCCGGACCCGGGTTTGCCGTGGTATTTGATCAGGCTGCGCAGCACCGGGCGCCCTTCTGCTATCGCTACGTTATGCGGACCGTCGTGGCCGACCAGCACGAAATCTTCTCTGAAGTCGACGGGATGGAATTCGGCAAAGCTGCCGCCTATTCCCAGGCGCTCCATGATGAGCATGGCGAAGCAGGTCTTGAGATCCGATTCGCCGCACATCGGGAACCCGGCGCCGGTCAGCAGCGAATTCCCGACGATGAGGTTGGACATCACGGTACGCGTGTCGCTGTTGTCGGGGCCTTCATAGTAGTAGGCCAGGCCGTCGAGCTTCCTGGCTTCTATAAACTTTTCCAGGGCGATCGCCACCCTGGCCGAAGTCTCGAGGTCGGAGTCTCTCAGCTTTTCTGAAATCGGGTCCGATACCGGGTCGGGCGTGTCGAAAAAGTCGAGAATGCGGGCTTTCATCGGCTCAACTTCTTCGGGCGTTGTCTGCTGGTATTGTGTTACGATCTCGTGGGCTTCGCATTGCACGATGTGCGCCCCGAAGTGGGCGGTAAGCATCGTGGAATCGGAATGCATGTCATACATGGCCTCTATGGGGTGCCCGATATGGCCGATGCGGGAAGTGCGCAGGTCGTGCAGAACGGCGGCGATCCGGCAGTACTCCGCTATTTCAGCGTCGGCGTACGGGTCGTCGTGCAGGGTTCCTATGATCATGTCGGGGATTCGCTTTCCCATGCGCGCTGCCACCCCCGCAAATTCGGGCAGGGAGCAGATGTCGTCGTTGTAGAGCTGCATGTATGTGGAGGCCCTGGAGTAATCCATTGCCTTGTCGGGCTGGAGCGCAACGAGCACAATGGGCGCGCTGACGCTTCGTATAATCGCTGCAAACGTACTGGAAGTCGCATACGTAAGCATGTCGCAGAAGATCAGGTCGATATTGGCCGCATTCAGCTTCGGAACCAGCTCATAGGCCTTGAAGACATCGTCGACGAGGCCGAAGTCGATCACTTCCGCCGGCGGGCCGGATTTAATCTTGTCTATTAAAATTGCCTGCTTCTCCATTAACTGGTCGAGCAGTCCCTCGAATTGCGGCCAGTACTTATGGTAGCCGACACCAAACACCGCAATTCTGGGTACTGTAGGTTTACGCTTGGTGTAGATTGCGGAACGGACAATCGCAGGTGAAATATTATTCATGTGCATAAATTTCAAGTAGTTGATTTTGAGTTCTTTATTTACAGGTTTGTTTATGGATCATACATCTCCCGGGTTCATACCTCTCCCGGTTTATAATTCTTTTGTGTCTTGGTTAGTGTTTATTCTTACTCCACTTTGAGCGTTAAGTTTAGGAAAAACAAAATTTTCCGCTTGGTAATATCTCTATTGATTAACTTAACGCACTATGTTGACTATGCAAATATAGTATTCTAGTATTATTTATATAACTTATTATGATTATTTTTTTATTTACTTTGAGAAACGCAGGTTTTTAGAGCATACTATCATTTTCCTTACGCACTAAGTTAAGCGAGACTTCGTGTTTTACTATAAAGAGTATAAGCGGTGAGGAAGGAAAGCGCTCCGGTAGTAGGAGTGGAAGGAACGGTAAGTTTACCGGCTGTCTGATTTTTTCTGCAGCCGCCGTTGCAGCTGTGCCTCGAAAAGCGATTGCGGCCGGACGGCTTTTCCCTGTGATTCATTAACCCCGTAATTGATCAGGGTCACCTCGCTGTCGGACCGGAACCCGGCGAAGATCGGAAGGGCAATAGTATAGTTGCGGCGTTTTTCTGTATCCCAGAAATCGTAGCTGATGTGTTTTCTCGCGGACCGGTGGTGAAAATTCCAGAAAACCATTCCCTTGCCATGGTGCGGAAAACCTGGTAGCGGACCTCCCAGGTTATAAAAAACACCGCCATCAATGTCATCAAACAGGGTGGCAAAGGGCTGGCCGGAATGACTGTCTATGTTCTGGTCTGCGCCGAGCGTGCACCGGGTAATGACGGTGCCCGAGGCGCTGTAGCCTGTTCCCGGGCCGTGATGGTGTGCGCCATGAAAACGGCATTGTTTGATCAGGACGCCGTAGCCTGTACGTGCATGAACCGAAGAATGGCCTTTTTTACCTTCGAAATCGCAATTTAAAACGGTGATCCGGTAGCCTGACCGGATGAAAATACACTCGTTCCAGTCCCGGAAAACACAATTCCGTACCCAACTGTCTTTCAGGTATTCCATGCTTACCGCTTCCCAGGCATAATCGTGAATGGCATCCTTGTGGTGTACGAATTCTTCGGGATAAGATTTCCAGTTACTTGTAAAGAGAAGATCTTCTATACCGCATTCCTGCAGCGACAGGAATGAGCAGACTTCAAAATCGGCATCTTCAACGATTTTCAGGTCAAAATGAAGCGGGTTCCGGAACCTGACACGGTTACCGCTGATCTCGGAGATGGTATGGATCTCAAATACCTGCATGCCACCCCGCGCACCGAAGAGACGGCTCCAGTCCGGGTTCAATGGCAGCTCCCCGAAATAGCGCCTGGTAAATGCCTCGCTACGGTGCCGGATCACGACGTCCTGCCCTTCTGAGAGTCCCGCGACCGACGCGACTTCTACCCAGAAGCTCTCGGCGGGGGCATCCTTTGTGATGGTGGTGATCCGCGGGGTATCCGGCTGATCGGGTTTGAAAAGAAACTGCCGGCTGTTAACTCTCTTCTTATCCTGGAATATTTCACTGCCTCCGGGGCCTGACCCGCTGCCTTTCAGCACAATATTGCTTTTCCGTATCCGGATCGCCTTCGCGGGATCTTCGTCCGGTGCGATCCTGTATTTACCGGGCGGGAAAAATACAATCCCTCCTCCGGGCGCTGCTTCCGCCGCATGGATCGCCTTTTGAATCGCTTCGTCGTCATAATTGTCGTCGTCGGGAATTGCACCGAAATGCGTGACGTCGAACAACTGCCGCCCCCGGACATCGGGCAGGTCCTTTTCGGAGAAATGATACCCGGCATAGGAAAAATCGGGGAGGAGGGAAGGAGTCCCCGATTCCAGTCCTTTTAAAAAGTCAGTCCATAGTGAAGCCGTAGCCTGTTGCGACGGGGCAGAAACTGATTTTTCCTTCTCAACAGCGCTTCTCGGCTGCGCGATAATATTGGAAACAACCGGGAAAGCGGAGATGAGCAGGAACGGCAGGGCTTTCATGCAAAGGAAATTGAATATGGGATGTGCTCTTTTTAAGGCGTCATAAATTTCCAGGTGACGCGCGCAATGTGATCGGGTTTGCCGGCTTCGGGCGACGAGATACTCCCCTGCCATTTTCCGTCCGGGCCTTTTTTTACATGGATCTGTCTCCAGGAATACATACCTTTTTCATAATCAAAGGTTTCACCGTCGTCATCGTACAAAGCATAGCTGCCGGGATTCCGACCGTAGTGCCGTATCTCCAGATCGACTTTCTCTCCTTTCGCCGGTGCATGGAGCAGGGGAGGCATCATGGGCACGATCCCTCCGTCTTTTACCAATACCGGGATCCGGTCCAGGCCGGGTTTTACCGTGATCACCTGACCGTTACCGGCGAATTCCCCGGTATAGAAGTCATACCAGTTACCTTTCGGAAGCACTATTTTTCTTTCGGTCTCGCCGGCGAACAAGGGGGCTACCAATAAGTATTCCCCCGCCATATACTGATCCCTGGGTTCCTTCCGGAGTGCCTCTTCATATGGATTTTCCTCCAGGTTTTTGCTCCCAGCCATATCATCGGAAGCAAAGACAAACCCCGGCTCCAGGTTCATTGCGCGAAACGGGGGCGTCCCTTCAAAATGATACCGGGCGAACGCCGTATACCAGTAGGGCATCATCTGCATGCGCAGCTGCGTCATGGCTTTTACCTGCGGCGCAACCTCCGGGAAAGACCAGGGTTTGGTGGCGCTGGCCCATGCATTGATCATAGCCATTGGTGAAAAACATACCGACTGGAACCTCCGCAGCCACTCTTCCGCGGTTTTGGAAGCACGCACTTCCGGGGTCCAGAGCGTACCGGTAAAGCCGCTGTTGACAAGACCGGTAATAAAATCCTGGTGACTGTAATTGTCGTTGTAGATCACATAGGGAAAGGAGGCGCCTCCCCCGTTGGAAGCCCGTACCAGCCCGTAGGTCCGCCTGTTATGTTTACGGAACAACGCGTCGCTCTGTTTCTGTACGAGCAGCCCGTAGGTTTGCCTTAGCTGCTCGGCGCTGATACCGGAAGGAAAGGTAGCGACATCCGGCCACAGGTAATGATCGAAACCGTCGACCTCGTCTATTTTGTAGCCGCTCACGCCGATCTGTACCTGGTCTTTCTCCAGCTGGCCCCAGAAAACATCCCTGGCTTTGGGGAGCGTGAGGTCGGGCACCAGGCCGGCCCATACCGTATGGGAGCCGGTCAGGGGCTCGATTTCCCGGTATATCGGGGAAGCTTCCGAGACATAGGGGTTTGTCCAGAGGTTGACCCTTACTTTCTTGTCCAGCAGGCTGCTGACGAATCCGCGGGGATCGGGAAACCTGGTCTTGTCCCATTCGAACGTACAGGGATAAGACCGGCTCTGCCACCCGGGCTCCAGCCCTATAAAATCAAGCGGGTAGCCCCGGGATTCAAATTCGGCTACTTCACGCTGCACGTCTTCCGCAGTATAGAGCCGGTGAACGCGCTGGGTGAAGCCCAGTCCCCACCGGGGAGGCAGGCATCCGCCGCCTGCAAACAGGTTATACCTTTGAATGGCTTCCAGGGTCGAGGGGCCTCCGAATATATAAATGTCGGCTCCCCCGGCCGGTACCAGGATTTCGACCGCATCGGAATAGGGACGGGCAGACCACTGCTTATCGGTATTGCGGTCGCGGGCTACGGGCGGATTTTTGCTGTCCTTCCGTACGCCGGAGCCGGCATACACCTTCATGTATCTTGCAGCGTCGATGAATACGCCATATCCCAGTGACGATACGTAAAACGGGGTAGGGGCATGGGTCCTTCCGTTGTCCCTGTTCCCGTAGTGATCCACCCTGAGCTCCAGTATTTTCCCTCTTTGATGGACTGTCTGGAAATTCAATCCGAACCCGTAAAGCTGCTCGCCTTTCCGGAGCGGGAACCTGAGGTAAGTCTGGCCGTTTTCCACATGAAAGGCAATGTCGTCTTTCTCCAGCGGGAACGAAGCTTTTTCCATCCTGCGCAGGGCTTCCACGCGGGGATTTGTACCTGCAGCGCTCAGCAGGGTGAAGCTGTCGGGGTTACCGGCACGCAAATGCCATATCCCCGGGGCTGTTTCATGCCATACTGCCGGCTGAGCAGACAGTGAGACTGTACCTGCCAGCAAAAGGATCAGGATCGC
The DNA here is from genome assembly GCA_037191015.1 of Spirosomataceae bacterium. Lineage (GTDB taxonomy): Bacteria > Bacteroidota > Bacteroidia > Cytophagales > Spirosomataceae > Ravibacter. The sequence goes on along the minus strand of JBBCKD010000031.1, from coordinate 162,200 downwards.
TGTTTTTTTCATAGACTGGTTTCCCGGTTTTCTTTGAAAAGCCCTGAAAACCGGAATTCTCTCTGTTTTACAACCATTTTGTGTGCTTAAACTCTCCCCTGTCAGGTTATTTCAATATAGTGCCGTCGGTGGCCACATAGGCATCGTCGAACGCCAGGGTAGGCGCTGTCTGCCCGGCGCCATTGCTGCAGTAGTTGATACGCCACTGGTTGATAAAAATAGCGTCGGTAGCATTGTTCTGCTGCCGCCACTCCTGAAGCGCCGTAGTTTTCAGCACTTCTTCTCCACCTACATATACATGCACGAGGTAGTTTGCATCTACGGACAGGGAGACCTTTTTGAGCTGGTTCCGCTCAAACGTGAGCGCGGGGTGGTTTACCGGTATAATCACGGCGCTGGTCGCGCTGGTCGCGGCGTTCCGTTGCTGTATCCGCATCCATCCGTTGTAGGGATCGCCGTTGCCGTCCAGCGGAAGGCCGCTGGTTTTCCCGACAGGATACCATTCAAAACGAAGGTTGTCTATGTAAAGATTATCATTGCGCTGCGGGTCCCGGTTGAGGGTCCATTCGTAGTAAAGCGTATTTTCAGCCCGTGCGCTGCCTACGGTGATGGCATCGGCCGGGAAGTTGGACAGCCAGCCTGTTTTCGCTTCGCTGCTGACGGGCACTTTAAGTGTAGGATCTGCAAAAGCGCGCTGGATATATCCCCGGCTAGCCGTAGTGGAATTGACCCTGGCTTCCAGTACCCCGTTCCGGAGGGTGGAAGTGCTGCTGTTGAGCGTAAAGGTATGGGTAGACTTTTCGAATTTTTCGAAGTAATAGGAAGATACCCACATTTCACGGCTCCTGGTCTTCCTGACGCCGTTTTGATCCACTTCACAGGTAAGTGTATAAATACCTGCTTCTCGGGGTGCTTCCCAGGTATTTTCATCGAGCCCCTGGGGTTGGGTGAGCCTGCCTCCCTGGCTCGACCAGGTATACCGTGCGGCAGGCAGGTTGTTGGACTTTACGGCCATCCATACCTTGACTTTCTGGCCGAAGAAAAACTCATCGCCCATCGCGCTGAGAGAGTCGATTTCAAAGGAAGCAGGCTCTTCGCAACCCAGCAGCAGGACGGCTGCCAGGCAGGCGGGTATATATTTCACACGTTTCATAAGATATTGCCGGTTGATCGTATTCAGATTATAGAAATAAGCTATTCAAGTCTCAGCGCTCTGCGCGTAGGGGTCAGGAGCCAGGAGTCGAGCACATGTACGTAGGAGCTGTTGGTAGCCCTGAGATTGGTTGTGCGGGCTACTACCGGTACCTTGTAATGCGTTTCGAAATCGTTGAAGGCGATAGTCGGGGAACGGCTGTTTTTCATCAGGTACATATTGACCTTCGCGGTATCTCCTGTAGCCTGGGTATCGTACCATGTAGGTTCGGCAGGGAGGTTGCTCCAGGTCCACTCTCCCTTTGCGATATGGTAAAGGAGCAATTGCTTCACCTGTTCTTTGGGGAACTGGCTGAGCGAAAGCGCTACCAGCGTACTGTCGCCGGTCTCCGGATCCTGCGGATCGTAACCGGGATTGGGCAGGGGGTGGGTCTGGAAATAGCTGAGGTCTGCTGCCGTGGTGGAGCTGAAGGCCGTATTGGTCGGAAGCATGTACGTGCAGCCGGGCAGGGAAAAGCTGCTCTCGACGCCGGCATAGACAATACCTTCTTCCAGGATAGAGAACAGGTCCGGCCTGGATCGTATGAACTCCATAGTGGTCATTTTCAGTTCGTTGCTGTATATGCCCGCCTTTTCATCGTAATCGTATTTACGCTGAAGCTCGAGTCCGGCCAGTTCACAACCAGTAAGCGCAATGGCAGATCCCAGTATGATCAATAAGGTGAGAGGTTTCATACAAATCAAAGTATGGTTAAATTGTTGATTTCTTTTTGTGAGCAGTCCACGCAGCCTGGTGAGTTGAAAGTTGAAAATTGAAAGTTGAAAATTGAGAACTTTCAACTTTTCAGCCTTCCGTATAAGGTGGATTCTGCTTCCCTTTCAGCTCGGGGTTGGCTTCGAATTCCCGGTAATAGATAGGGAACAAGGCGCGCCCTTCGTCGCCAAAGCCGGTAATGGAGACATTGGCTTCTTCCTGGCGTGTCCGCATGGTGGCGTCCATTACTTCCATAAGCCGGCCTGTACGGCGAAGATCGAACCAGCGTTTGCCTTCCCCTATGAACTCAAGCTGCCTTTCCCGGAGGATAAGCCATTCTACGGCCTGCTTGTCGGTAGGACTGGCCTCTTCCCGGGCATCGGCAAGATAACCTACGCGCTGCCGCAGGCTGTTCAGGATCACCATTGCTTCATCTCCTCTTCCCAGCTGGTTAAGCGCTTCGGCGCGGAGCGTCAGGACGTCGGCGAGCCGGTAGACCGGTATCTGGACAAAACTTTCGGTGGTAGACAGCACCTGCCAGTAGTCCGCTTCCGCGTTGGCCCGTCCGGCCATTACCGGGCTGAACTTGACGCATTTTTCGATCCCTGCCTGGGCATAGTGATTATAGCTGATCGGGACTCGGTTGCCGTTCCGCCAGATCTTCACGGTATCGACCACATTCCAGAACCGGCCGTCTGTCCCCTTTCCCGAATAGAGACGGTCGACGAACTCGTTGAATATGCCCCTGGACATCTTGTAGGTATTGTTGGTATTGGCTGCTCCTATCCGTTGCGCCCATGAGTTGGCGCCATCCGAAAGGTCGGAAGACCAATGCATCGTAAAAATGGTCTCGCCGGAGTTCATCGGGTTGGTGAACTGGTCTTTCCAGGCTTTGTCATTCGCGACGAGTGCGTAGTTGCTGTTGCCTGTAAAGTAATCCGAAGCCTGTAATGCTTGTTCATATTCCCTGAACCAAAGGTGGACATCGGTTTTCAACGCCCGGGCGGCGCCCATGTTGAAATAGAATTTCTGGGTGCCCGCCACGTCCAGGGACAGGCGTTCGATTGCTTCGTCAATGTCGCTCAGGATCTGCGCTTTGATCGTCTCCATAGGGGTTCTTCCCTGGCGGCTCGAAGCCAGGCTGCCATCCCAGGGCTCGGTGACAAGAGGGACTTCTCCCCACACGCGGATGGCGTAAAAGTACATGAGGGCCCGCATGCCGTAGCACTGGCCGACGTGAGGATTGTAATCAGAAGGAAGCAGGTTGGGTATGGTATGGAAACGCGCTATACCGACATTACAGCGATCGATCACCTTGTAAAGGCCGGCCCAGCTCCATTGGGCCTGGGAAGCATCGATCGCATTCATATATACCCGGGTGTCGCCGTAGCCGGTATTCCCGTAGTTGTCCGAACGCAGATCCCCCCACTCGAGCACCGCGGCGGTCGAGCCGTTCAGCGCATTCTGGAATTCGTCATAAAGCCCTGACATCCAGCTTCGCATGTCGCCCCGGGTCGAAAAGAAAGTATTTGGTGACAATTCCGCAAGCGGCGTGCGGTCAAGGTAATTCTCACAGGCAGCAGGTATCATCATTGCCCCTGCCAGCAGAATTCTGAAAGGATTATTAAAAAGTTTCATCTTTATATAATTGATGTGATGATAAGCGGCTGATCTTACAGCCCTATGTTTATACCGATACCGAATTCCCTTTTCCGGGGATAGACGGCATTATCACGGCCCGGCGTGAGCACTCCGCCCCCTATTTCCGGGTCGTAGCCGCTGTAGTTGGTCCAGGTCAGCAGGTTGTTGCCGTAAACGTAGAGCATGGCGCTCTTCATCCCTGCTTTCCCGGCAAGCTGGTTGCCGATCTGGTAGGAAAGGCGCACGTTGCGCAGCCGGATAAACGAGCCGTCTTCCAGGAAAGCGCTGCTGAGCTCCCGGTAGTTGTAATTCCGGTCGTTCCCGATCCAATACCAGTCGGTGATCTGGCCGGGGAATTTCCAGCCCGTACGGACGTAGTCGGGATGCTGGTTGTGGAGATTGCCGCCCCAGGATACATAAGAGTGCTTGAATTTATTGTAAATTTTTCCTCCCCAGCGCGCATACATGTTGAATGACAGGCTCCATTTCCTGTAGGTAAACATGTTGTTCCAGCCCAGGTCCCAGAGAGGCTGCGCATTGCCCAGGAACTTCCGGTCCGAATCATCGATCTTGTTATCATAATTGCCGTTTCCGTCGGGAAGGTTCTCCCAGATGACGTCCCCGCCTCTTGCCACAATACCGTTTACGGTAATCTGTTTGACGTCGCCGGTATAGGGCTGTCCGTCCGGGAGCTGATAGCTTTCCACGACAGGCTCCCCGTTTTGCCCGATGATCACATTCCCCTGGGCGTCTCTTCTCACCACGGGCATCAGGCGGGTGCTGTAGTCTTCGGAATAGGCATTGCTTGCATTGTACGGGTAGATGCCCAATTGCTGGTAGCCGTAGAAATTCCCGGTTGCCATTCCCTGCGCGACATACCAGATATTATCCTGGACATAGTTCTCGCGGGCAAGGTTGGTGATTCGATTGCGGTTGCGGGCCCAGTTGATGGTAGTCTGCCAGGCGAAATCCCCGCTTTTCGGCAAAGGATAGCCCGAGATAGAAATGGCGACGCCTTTGTTTTCGATCCCGGCCAGGTTCATTTTCATAGTTGCGTATCCTGTTTGCGTGGGAAGGTTCACCGGGACGATCAGGTCTTTGGTCGTTTTGACATAGTATTCCCCCGAAAAGGTGAACCGCCCGCTCAGGAAGCTCAGGTCGAGCCCGATATCCGACGACCGGCTTTCTTCCCACCGGACCCCCGGGTTGCCGTAGGTGTTTACCGCGCTTACACCGGCTATCCCCATGTAAGGATGCCCCGACTCGTACCGGGTCTGCGCTTCGTAATATCCTAGGGCCCGGTCGTTCCCTCCGGTGCCGTAGCCGAGGCGCAGCTTACCGTCCGACAGCAGCCACCGGCTCCAGGACATAAATGATTCGTCGCTGAAACGCCAGCCGGCAGATATGGACGGGAATATACCCCAGCGGTTGTTCTTCCCGAATTTGGAAGACCCGTCCGCGCGCAGAATGGCATTGACGATGTATTTGTCCCTGAAGGTATATCCCCACCGGGTAAAAGCGCCCGCAATGGCATAGTCTTCGGCGAATGTTTCGGTCTGCGAGATATTGAGCGTTCCGAGGTTGATGGTGGAAAGACCGCTTTCGGTAACATAATTCTGGGCGCCGAAACGCAGCACTTCCGTTTTTCCGTTCTCGATGCTTGCCCCCAGCATCCCGTTGATGCGATGGTTGCCGAAGGTCTTATTGACCGAAAAGTAGGCGTCGCTGAGCACGGAATACCGCCAGATGGTCTGGTCGCTTCCCGTGCTCCTGCGCAGGTCTTCATTCCCGTTGGAATCCAGGCCTTTTCCCACGAACTGGTTGTTACGGCTGAGCATCACGTTCCCGGTGGCGCTGGCCCTGAATTGCAGCCAGTCGTTGAATTTGTATTCCAGGAACTGGTTGAAGTTTCCCTCATACCGGCGGGTGATGTTCTTGCGCTCGTAAATTTCCTGGACAGGATTCCGCTGGCCGCCCATGTCATATACCGGCGCAAGGCTGCCGTCGGGGTACCATATGATATAGTCGGTGATCCGCTTGAGGGCCCAGCCCAGCACATTGCCTTCGCTGATATTGTTGGTTTTCATATTGCTTACACTCAGGCGGCTGCCGAATTTCAGCCTGCTTGAAGCGTCGTAATCGACGTTGATCCTGAGATTGGCCTTGTTGCTGTAGCTGGTCAGGATGATCCCGTTCTCGCCGATGTAATTCAACCCGGTGAAGTATTTCAGCTTTGCCGTCCCGCCGCTTACGCTCAACCCGACATCATTCCGGACAGCCGTGCGGGTAAGGATTTCCTGGTAGTTGTTGCTGGTGCTGCTGATCAGCCCGACCGAATCGGCGTTGGCGCTGTATTTCTCCAGCACAGTACCCCTCGTAGTATTGTTGTTGAGTACTCTTTCGAATTTATTGACCTGCGGAAGGGTATTGGCGATCGTACTGTAGCTGCGGAGATAGCGTACGTCTACCCTGGGCTTGCCTTCCTCCCCGGATTTTGTCGTGATCAGCACCACGCCGTTGGCAGACCGCGATCCGTAGATAGCCGCCGACGCCTGGTCTTTCAGAATATCGATAGATTTGATATCGTTGGGGTTGAGCCCGTCGATGTCGGGCACGATCATCCCGTCGACAATATACAGGGGCTGCACGCCTTCGTCGGAAAAGGTGGAAGCGCCACGGATAATAATGTTGCTTCCTGCGCCGGGCGCGCCCGAGTTGCTGCTGATCTGGACGCCGGCTACAGCGCCCTGCATAGCGTCAAATACATTGACCGCCTGGCGCTCTGCGATGGTTTTTTCGGAGATGGTCCCGATGGCCCCGGTAACATCCCTTTTGGCCTGCTGCCCGTAGCCGACCACGACCACTTCCTCGAGGGCTTTGGTATCGGCTTCCAGCGTGACGTCAATCTGGTTCCGGGTTCCTACGGTAATCTTCTGAGACAGGTAACCTACAAAGGAATAGACGAGCACCCCCTTTGCGTGGGCTACCTCGATAGTGTATTGCCCGTCGGCATTGGTTACCGTTCCGGTGGAGGTGCCTTCCATGACGATGTTGACACCCGGTAATGCCTCTCCGGTGTTGTCGGTGACCTTACCCGTAACGGTAACCTGCGCCAGCGCCGCGGTACAGGCCAGCAAAAGCAGAAAGGCCATCAGTCCGCATTTCCGGAAGCCAGGATGAAGTAACTGTACATGCATAAGATAACAAGGTTTGAGTTGAATTGCTTTTTACAAAAGGGAGGAAAGCAGGAACAGAAGAAACAATACCAGTAAGCAAAGGGAGATCCACTCTGAGATGCGAAGCCGGCGTAGTCCGATTTTCTGCTTGTTTTTCCTCATTTTTTATAAAAAATATACAATGCAATCTTAGTGCATTGTCATGCATCGGGAGGGGTACTAGCGTCTCTTTTAGGTGGAGAAAACGCTTTGGGAAGGAATTTTCCGCTTAAAGGGGAGAAAAAAGGGTGGTTCTGCCGGATTTAAAAGGTGTGGATCCGGAACAAACGCTGGTGTCACCGTTAGCCGGCGAGGTAGTCGCTGGGTGTTTTTCCAAACTGGCTTCTGAAAGATTTGCTGAAATATTTCGGATCATTGAATCCTACGGCAAATGCTACTTCAGATACCGACATGGTCTTTTGCTTAAGCAGCATTTCAGCTTTTTTCATCCGGACCGATCGAACAAGGTCCATCACCGAACAGTCGGTCAGCATTTTTATCTTGCGGAACAGTACAGGACGGCTCATGCCCATCTCCTGTACCAATTCTGCCAGGTTGAATTCCGGGTTGCTGATATTGTCTTCGATCACCTGCATAAGCTTCTGAAGGAAAACAGCGTCCGGGTGGGGAGAGGCATCCGGTTCGGTGGGTTCCAGCCGTACCTTGTGCCTGAATTTTTCCTTGAGCTCCTCGCGTATCCGCAACAGGTTCCGGATACGGGTGAGCAGCACTTTGGGGTGAAAAGGTTTTGCGATGTAATCGTCGGCGCCTTTTTCGAGTCCTTTGAGCTGCTGCTGCAAAGAGTCGTAGGCCGTCAGCAGGACTACCGGGATATGGTTGGTTCTTTCATCGGTCTTCACAAGATTGGTCAGGACGATTCCGTCCATGAACGGCATGGAAATATCGCTGATGATGAGATCCGGAAGGATAGTGGAGGCAAGCTCCCACCCGGCGGCGCCGTTAGCGGCTTCTGCGATCTCGTACCGGCCGGAAAGCAGATCCCTGAGGTAAGACCTGATATCATCCTGATCCTCTATTACTAGGATCAGGGGGACACCGCCAGGGGCTTTGTCAGCCGCTCCCGGAGCAGTTCCGGCCTGGTCGGGAGAAAGGTTCTCTTCCGAAGGGAAATACCTTTGCAAAGGTGCGGGCAGGTCTTTCCAGTCCGTAATTTCTTCCGGCCGGTAGACGTCTTTTCCCAGTGGCAGCGTAATCACAAAGCGTGTGAAGCTGTTTTGTGCTTTGCCTGCTTCCGCACTTTCCGCAACAATGGTTCCGTGGTGCAGCTCCACAATGCTTCTGCACAGGGCAAGCCCGATGCCGAACCCCTGATTATGCGGGTTGCCGGCCTGGTAAAAGCGCCGGAAAATACGTTCTGTTTCTTCAGCGGAAATGCCGATCCCGTTGTCTTCGACAAGTATGGAAATATGTTTTTCACTGCTGAGGCGTGTTGAAATGCGGATCTTTCCACCGGTCGGAGTGAATTTGAAAGCATTGATCAGCAGGTTGTGAAACACTTTTTCCATTTCATCCGGGTCCATCCAAAGGTAGGTCTGCCGGGCCGAAGGCATTACTTCCAGGTCGATCCTCCTCGAGATCGCGTAGCTTTGGAAATCTGCTGCAATTGCTTCCAGCCACGCTTCCAGGTGCATTTCGCGGACTTTTATCCGCACATTTCCCATCTCATGCTTCTGGAAGTCCAGTAGCTGCTCTACCAGCCGCATCAGCCGGTTGGTGCTCCCTTTCATTACTTCCAGCTGCCTTTTGAGCCAGGGGTCCGACGCCTGCTCTTCCTCCAGGATCTTTATGGGCCCGATGATCAGGGTCAGGGGCGTCCGGATTTCATGAATGATGTTGGTGAAGAAATGGATGCGCGTACGGTGAAGCTCCTCCTGCTGCTGCTTTTCCAGCTGTTCGAGCTCCAGGTTGTGCGATAGCTGGAGCCGTTCTCTGTGGTAGCGGGACCAGGTATAGAGAAGCGACAGGAATATGAGCACATAGAGCAGGTAAGCCCAGGTTGTTTTCCAGGGCGGAGGGAGTATCACGATCTGCATTTCAATAGGGCGGCTATTCCATACATCGTGGTTATTGCTCCCTTTCACGCTCAGGGTGTAGCTGCCGGGCTCCAGGTTCATGTAAGTAGCCACCGGTTCCTGCACATAGTTCCATTCGTTTTCAAATCCTTTCAGCAGGTAGGCGTATTGATTTTTCTGTGCATCGATATAATTGATCGAGGCAAATTCGATAGAGAAAACATTTTGCCGGTGATTCAGCCGGATTTCATTTTTGTGATGCAGATGGGCATCCAGGATTCCGTCGGGCCCCCCTATAGCCAGGGGCTTGTTGAACAGCCGCATTCCGGTAAATACCACTGACGGCGCGCCGGGGTTTTGCCGGATGCTGCCCGGGTCAAACCGCACGATCCCGTCATATCCGCCGAAGTATAATTCGCCCTGCCTGCTGCGGAATGCGGAATGGGGCAAAAACTCCTTGCATACCAAACCGTCGTTCCTGTCATAGCTTGTGATCCTTCCGCTTTGCAGGTGGAGCCTGGACAAGCCGTTGTCTGTAGCGATCCAGAGGTTTTCGGCGTCATCCTCCTTTACACCAAACACATTATCTCCCCCAAGTCCGTCTGTTTTTGAAAAATGGCTGAATTTCCCGGTAGCGGGGTCGAACCGGTTCAGACCGGCTCCGCGGGTGCTGATCCAGATCAGGCCTTCTTTGCCCTCGAACAGGTCTATGATATAATTCCCGCTCAGCGTTCCGGCCTTTGCGTGGGCGGCTTTATAGATTGTAAATTGGTGCGAATCTCCGGGCTTGCAGGCCAGGCCGTTGGTCGTGCCTATCCATATCTGCTCGTTCCGGTCTATCAGCAGGCTGGTGGCGCTGGGGAGCGTCAGTGTCTCTCCGGATTGGGTTTTAATCGGGAACTGCTCGAACCTGCCGGTTTCGGGGTGCATCCTGCAGAGCCCGCCGCGGAAGGTGGCGATCCACAGTCGTCCCTGGCGGTCATAGGCGAGGTCATAGATCCGGTCGTCGGGAATGGAAAGGGGATTATGCGGTTCGGTAAGGTAGCGGGTTATTTTCCTGCTCGCGAAGTCGAGGTAATTGAGACCTTTGAGCGTACCGATCCACAAGCCCTTATCGCCATTCTTCAACAGGCATTTTATTTTGTTGCTCGACAGGGAATTAGGACGGTCCGGATCGTGCACGTAATGAGCCAGTACCTTGTCGTTCCGGTCGCTCAGGATCAGGCCGTTGTCGTCCGAGCCGAGCCAGAGGCAACCGTCCGGGCCTTCGGTGATAGGGCCGGCGATCTTGAAGGGTTTCCGACCCGCCTGGTTGGTCACATTCATGGCGCCGAATTGCCTGGCGAAACTGTGATAGTAGCTGATTCCGCCATAAAAGGTCCCGATCCATACGGTCCCGTCGCGTCCGCGGTGAATAGCCCGGATGGAATTGTCGCCCAGGGAACCCGGCTGATCCGGCGAGTTGATGTACCGCCGCATCCCTTCACCGTCCTGCCGGCAAACGATCAGGCCGGACATGGTCCCTATCCAGAACCGTCCTTTGTCGTCGGTTTTGATCGTCCTGATCGTAAAATCGGACATGTCCAGTCCCTGGATGGGATTCCATCCGATTACTTTCCCGGAGCCCGGGTCAAACAGCGCGATCCCTTTGGTTTCGGTCCCGACCCAGAGCCTGCCGAGGTTGTCTTCTGCGATCGTATTGACCCAGTTGGATCCGGAGTGCCATACCGAATCCTGCTCGTGCAAAATATAGTGAGCAACCTGGTAGCCTCCTGCAGGCTGCGGGATCAGGCGGATCAGCCCCCTGGAGGTTCCTACCCACAAATGTTGCCTGGTGTCTTCATAAAGCGCCTTAATATCGAATGCTCCGGATGGATTTATCTCGTTTCCGTGCATCAGGTAGCGTTCAAAATACATATTATCCGGGTCCTTCAGGCGGTTGAGCCCGTTACGGGTACCGATCCAGAGGCTTCCGTCGGAGGTATGGAGCAGCGTGGATATGTTGTTATGGCTGAGCGCATTAGCGGAAGTTTTGCTGAGTATCCGTTGAAAATTGTCCGTATGCGGCCGGTACAGGTTTAAGCCCCTGCTGGTCCCGATCCAAAGCTTTCCCTGCTTGTCGAGCGTAATGGCATTGACGGAGTTGGAAGAGAGAGAAGTACTGTCCCCGGCGACCTGGCGGTAGACCACATTTCTGCGGGAGTCGTAGCGGTTAAGACCGTCGCGCGTCCCGAACCACATGAAGTCCTGCGTATCCTGCATGATGGCATATACGCTGCTTTGGGAAAGGTTCTGATCGATGGAGAGATGATTGAAAGTAATATCCTGCCCCGCGACCACACAGACGCTTCCGATCCATAAAAGGAAGAATTTACAGCAGAAAGCAATGGCCGGCCCGGTGCGCATACAGGATATATAACGGGATAATCTAAGAAAACAGCAATATAATAATAAAGACGAAATATATGCTGTATCACCTCAAGAGGCTGCCCGTTTTTTACAGCAGCGCATTGCCCGGCCCGCTGCGCTGTTCCGGCCTGCCCTTCAGATCGCGCCGGGCGCCTGGTTTTTTTACTGGAGGAGGACTGAAGACCTGAGTTAACCGGGGAATCAGCCGGATAAAGCCCAGGAAAGCAACCGGGTATAATACCCCGCAAGCGATCCACAGGGGAGCGTATGAGTAATTTTCTATGATTTTACCGATCATCGGGTTGAGAATAAGGCTGGAAACGGCGCCGGCCGTGCCTGAAAGCCCTACTACCGTGGAAGTGGCGCCGGCGCCGAAAACGTCGGAAATGGCGGTAATGTAATTGGTGATCCATAAGCCGTGAGCGAACATGTAGAGGCACATGAAGCCGACCGCCAGCTCTACCGACGACGCCCATTCGGTCATAGGAAGCATCATGGTCAGCACGGCAGCGACACCCATAACAATCTTGCGCGCTGAGTTCATAGATTGGGTCCGGATAGCCAGTTTGTCGGAAAACAAGCCGCCCAGTATGTTGGAAATGCCCAGCGCGAGGAAAGGAAGCCAGAACAGTTCCCCGATTCTTTCGTAGGAAACTCCCCGTACCTCGCTCAGGTATTTGGGTGTCCAGAACATCATGAAATACATCACGGGGTCGAGAAGGAAGCGCATAAGGATGAAAACCCAGGTTTGCCGGATCTTGAAGAGCTGACGGATCGGGATGCGCGGCCGGGAGGTTTCCGGCTCAGGGGTAGCCACCGTATTTTTCTTCCAGGGAATGAAAAGCCAGAGGATGACCCAGACGATGCCGATAATGCCCGGTACGACGAACCCGCTCCGCCACCCGTATAAATTGGTGAGCCATATCGTAAGCGGAGGCGCTACCACTGCGCCGATAGCAGCGCCGCCTATGGCTATCCCGTTGGCCAACCCTCTTTCTTTCGGGCTGAACCAGGTGTAGACTGTTTTGGCCGCCCCCGGAAAGGCCCCGCCTTCGCCCGCACCCAACAGGAAACGAAAGGCAAGCAGCTGGGAAAAGCTGGTCATAAGGCCATGCAGTGTGTTGGCAACTGACCAGATGCCCACCGACCAGGCCAGCCCCCGCTTGCCCCCCGCCCGATCGATAAACCAGCCCCCGACCGTGAACATAATGGCATAGCTCAGCAGGAAACTCGTGTTGATCCAGCCGTATTGTGTATCGCTGATATGAAAGTCTTCCTGTATTTTCAGGATCGCTATTGAAAGGACCTGCCGGTCGAGAAAGCTCAGGCCAGTGGCGATAAATACGAAGAATACAACGAGCCAGCGAAGTTTGTTCATGAGTCAGGGTTATTCTTAACGCACTAAGTTTACTTCAACAAAGCTAACCTGTGAAAGTTCAAATTTGCAAATTTTTCATAGAAAAAATAAATATTTGTACATGATTCCTTGTTTTTCGTTGATATTGATTAGGTAACGGAGACGTTGTAGTAATTCTTAGTGCGTTAGGATAGGTGTTTTTCTTCCCGCTCCTGCCTTTCGGGCTGCAGCAAGGTGAACTGCAATGAAGCGGCTGCTATTCTTTCACGATCTTTAATATGGTGCCGTCTTCGGTACGGATCAGGTAAAGGCCGGGCGCAAGCCCGGTAAGATCGACCGTCACGTTTTCCTGACTCACTTCTATCTCCCGAAGCAGTATGCCCGAAGTATTGACGAGTTTCAACACGCTGCCGGTGTGCCCGGCGCTCATTTCTATCGTAGTGCGGTCGCCTGCAGGATTGGGATATGCCTGCAGTATGCTGTTTCCGGGCGCAGCCAGGCTGATGAGCCTGCTGTAGCTGAAGGTTTCATCCCGGTCTACCTGGCGTATCCGGTAGTAAGTTCGTCCTGATAACGGCGCCGGGTCTGTCAGGGCATAAGCAGCCGGCCCGTTGCCGTTTGCGGGTATCGAAGCGACCCGCCGGAAGTACAGGGCGTTGGCTTGCGCACGGGCCTCTTTTTTTGGCGTTATGCTACGCCGAACGGCCACGGGAAGTTTTTCAGGTATAAGCTTTTAAGCGGGTTCGGGTCAGCCATATCTCAAAATTGACGCTGTGTGACACTACCGGCAAATTTCAGGAGTGAAGAAAGCGTGACAAGGGGTGTGACAAAAGCGTGACAATGGCGGTGGCGGCGCTCTGCAGGCGTTTCAGAGTAGCCGATAAAGTCGTTTAGTTATATCCTTTCGGATGTTTTTGTGTGTTAATTATTTTAGCTTTGAGGAATTAAGAACGAAAGGCGTTTTAATTCGACCGCGCTCCGTCATTACTATAGGTTAAGAGAATGGTACCCAATGCAAATCATAAGTTTTCGGTCATCAGCGACGAAATAATAGGCAAGATCAGGAACGGCGAATTTCGGCCCGGTGACAAGATCCCTTCGGAAAATGAGATTATCAGCGTTTACGGCGTAAGCAATACCACTGCGAGAAAGGCCTTGCTGGACATAGAGCTGAAAGGGTGGGTAAGAAGAATAAAGGGTAAGGGTACCTTTGTGCTTAACCGTACGATGGATCAGCGTTTGCTCCGCACATTGGGCTCTATCGGGGATACGCGTGTAGGGTTTCATGAGAAGCTGAGAGCGGAAGGGTTTGAGCCCAAGAACATCATTCTCGAAAAGACTGTTCTGGAGGAGGGTGTTTCGCTGGGAATAGGCGGTAAGCATTTTATCATAGAAGGCCCTGTTCTGAAGATCCGCCAGCTACGCTACGCCAACGAAGTGGTGATGAAAGATGAAACAAAGTATATCTCGCTTATCCTTTGTCCCAGGATCAATCATTTCCCGACCGATATTTCCTATTATAAAATCTACGAGGAACGATATCAGCTTTCCGTTTCACACCTCCGGCAGACCCTGAGCTGCACGCTCTTTGAGCCGGGCGGGGGAGACAATCATTTTGAAGTGGACCACACTATCCCGGTTTTTGTGCTGGATAGCGCAGTAATTACCTCTCTCGATAAAGTCGTAGAGCTGGAGCATTCCTATTATCGCGGAGATAAATACCTCTTTGCCATTGAAGCTCATCCTGATTTTTAGCTGTCGGCGATCAGCTGCCGGAAATCGGATGCGCATGACAAACCGTCGATGAATAAGGACGGCTCAGCTCCGGCGTACCCGCCGTGCGGCTGACAGCGGATATATCCCGGTATTATGTTATATTTAGGGTAACAATAACCGGTCGTACTGGCGTGAAATATGGAAAAAGTCTGCATTATAGGCCTGGGTAAAGTAGGAGCGCTCGTCGGTACGCTGCTCTCGCGTGATTTTGACGTTTACGGGTTAGACCAGGTGCAGGCCAAGGAGCCGTTCCCGTTCCCGGCAGAGGTCGGGGATGTAACCGACGAGAAGCGCCTGAATGATTTTCTGCATGATGCAGAAGCCGTTGTTTCATGCCTGCCTTATCATCTCAACGGCCTGGTGGCGCGCGTGGCCCATTCCAGGGGGATCCACTATTTCGATCTTACCGAAGATATCGCTACTACTGCTCTTGTGCGGGAGCTGGCAGCCGGGGCAAAAGGCGCCATGGTACCCCAGTGCGGGCTCGCTCCCGGTTTTATCGCCATAGCCGGAGCGGATCTGTGCAGGCGGTTCACACGTCTTCGCGATATAGAGCTTCGCGTCGGAGCCCTGCCGCGCTATCCTAACGGACAACTTGCCTACTCCTTTACCTGGTCGCCGGCCGGCGTAATAAATGAATATCTCAACGATGCCGAGGTGATTCATAACGGCGTACGGAAGGTGGTGCCCTCGCTCGAGGGACTGGAGACGATCAACATCGAAGGCCAGGAATTTGAGGCATTTTCTACCTCGGGCGGTCTTGGCACGCTATGCGAAACGCTTGAAGGGAAAGTCGATACACTGAATTATAAAACGATCCGCTATCCCGGACACCTCCGGCTGATGCGGTTCCTGCTTTACGAGCTTATCCTGAAAGATCAGAAAGAGCTGCTGGAAAAGATACTGACCGATGCCAAGCCGCCGGTACGGGAAGACGTCGTGTATGTATATGCAATAGTGGAGGGATGGGATGGCGACACCCTGAAGCGGGAAGAGTTTTTTGAAGCGTATCATCCCCTTACGATCATGGGAAAAGAATGGCGCGCGATTTCCTGGACGACTGCCGCTTCCGTAGCGGCGGTAGTGGAGATGGTGCTTCGGGGAGTCCTCCCCACGCAGGGCTTTATCCGGCAGGAAGACATCAGCCTGGATCATTTTTATGCCACACGGTGGGGGCGCTTGTATCGTGATAATCAATCTGCTTAGGTAAAACTTTATTGTCATGGAAAAGATTGCACAATGGGAAGAGGTGCTCGCGGGACTGATACAGCGCTACCGGGAAAGGGTAGCGGGTGTAGGTGAAATTGTCGGGCATATGATCGGGGAGGGGATTATCTCCTCGCCGGAAGAGATCGAAAACGATCATATAGCGTTCAGGTCGATGGGAGTCCCGAACCTGGGGATAGCGTCGATGGAGAAGATCTTCCTGTATTACGGGTACCGGAGAAGAGACTTTTACCAGTTTGAATCCAAGAAGCTGAACGCCTGGTGGTATGCGCCTCCCGCGGAGCATCTGCCGCGTATTTTCCTGTCCGAGCTCAGGGTACAGGATCTGAGCGCAGAAGCGCAGGCAATTATTCACCGGTATACGGATGTAGTCACCGAAGACCCGGTCGACAGGCTGGATTTCGCAGATCCGCAGGAGATAGTGGATTTTCTGCATACCGCCCAATGGCCGGTTCCTTCCATTACCGACTATCACCGCCTGGCGGAAGAAAGCGAGTACGCGGCCTGGGTGATCTATAACCGGTATTATCTTAATCACTACACGCTTGCCGTGCATAATTTCCCCTCCGGGTATAACACGATCCCGGCGTTCAACGCCTTCCTGGAGAGGCATGGCATCGTGCTCAACAGTTCAGGAGGGAAAATAAAAGTAAGCGAGGATGGGGGCCTGATCCAGAGCTCCACCATGGCGGGGAAGGTTAAAGCCGTATTTGCCGGCGGGGAGGAAGAATGGATACCGGGCTCTTACGTAGAGTTTGCGGAGCGAAAAGTACTTCAGCAGTTTGCAGACCTGCCCCCCGGCCAGCTGACGCGGGCGCATCGCCGGGAAGGGTTTGAAACCGGCAATGCCGATAAAATTTTTGAAAGTACGTACACAAAAGGTCCCGGCGCTTAGAGGATAATCGTCCGGTTTCCGTAAATAAACACCCTGTCGTTAAATACCAGCTTCAGCGCTTCCGATAGCACCGCCTTTTCTATATCACGGCCCAGGGTAGCCATATCGGCGGCTGTATGCCGGTGGCTTATCCGCTTTACGTCCTGCGCGATGATAGGCCCTTCGTCGAGGTTGTTGTTGACAAAATGCGCGGTAGCGCCGATAATTTTCACCCCCCTGTCGTAGGCTTGCCGGTAGGGATTTGCACCGATGAATGCGGGCAAAAATGAATGGTGGATATTGATGATCTTTTCCGGGAAATGGCTCACAAACCCGGGGCTGAGGATACGCATGTACTTGGCCAGCACTAAAAACTCAGGCTGGTAGCGCAGCAATATTTTCAGGAGCTTCTCCTCGTGCTCCTCGCGGCTGAGCCCTTCGTGCGATACATGGTAAAACGGTATATTGAATTTTTCAACGAGCGGTCTCAGGGTATTGTAGTTGCCTATGACCGCTTTGATGTTGGCGCCCAGCTCGTCAAATGCATAGCGGATCAGGAGCTCTGCCAGGCAGTAGTGCTCCTTGGTGACCATCAGCATGATGTCTTTCTTTTTGTCGGATTTAAGCCGCAGCCTCAAACCTTCCGGAAGCGCCTTTTGAAGGGCGGAAAGCACGATGTTCGGGTTGATTTCACCTTCGAACTCGGTACGCATGAAGAAATAACCGGAAGGGCTCACATATTCGTCATTCCTGATAATGTTTTGCTGATGCTCAAAAAGGACTTTGGTAACCGTAAAGATCAGCCCTTTATGATCGGGGCCGTCCATTAGCAGGATATGTTTGGTACTCATTCTTCTTTGCCGGGCTTTTGCAGGATAAAGCGCCAAAAATAAACACTTATATTTGTTTGAGATAATAACGGCAACAATTTTACTGACAAATGGCTACTGCTATCGGCAAAGTAGAGGGGCAGACTAGGGAAGAGGTTTACGAGCTGCTTCACAAAACGGTAAAAGCTCTCCTGGACAGCGAGAGCGACTTAATCGCCAACCTGGGCAATGTAGCGGCGGCTATAAAGCAGGCAATGGACTTCTGGTGGGTCGGGTTTTATCTTGTCAAGGAAGGTCAGCTGGTGTTGGGGCCGTTCCAGGGGCCCGTAGCCTGCACCCGGATAGCCTTTGACAGAGGCGTTTGCGGAGCCTGCTATACAAGACGGCAGACTATTGTAGTCGACGATGTGGACGCTTTTCCGGGCCATATTGCCTGTAGCTCCGAGTCGAGGTCGGAGCTTGTAATCCCGGTTTTTAACCGGAACGGCACGATCGCGATGGTACTGGATATTGATAGCGAGCTGCCTGCAAGGTTTACGGAAGAAGACAGGAAAGGGCTTGAAAGTATCGCCCGGCTTCTTGAAAAAAGGTTATAACCGTATACCTCCCGCTTAATAAAAAGCATCCTCGATATGATAGATGTCGTATTTCTCCTCTTCCTGGATCAGGACGGAAATGATATCGAACCGGACGTCAGATTCCCAGTCAAAAGTGAAAATAAAGTGTTCGGCCGTTTTTCTGACGAGCCTGACTTTCGTCGGGTTTACAAATGTTTCAGGTAGCCCGAAAGAAACTCCTCGTCTTGTTTTTACTTCCACAAATACCATCGTACGGTCTTTTTCTGCGATAATATCGATTTCCGCGTGGCTGTGCCGGAAGTTTCTGAAACGGATCACGTACCCTTTCTCTTCAAGGTAGCGTACGGCCTGGTCTTCACCCCAGTTGCCGGTGTCGTTATGTTGGGCCATGTGTCGAAACGAGTATAGTATGGAATATTTTTAGGGAATATGTTGTTCTCTATGGTATACGCGAAGTCCGGGACGCGAAGTCCGGAGGCTTCAGAATAATATAGTTTGAATGGAGTTACAAAAAAATAAAAAGGTATATTTCAGGGATCTCGGGCTGCTGGATTATAAGGATGCGTGGGACTACCAGGAAAAGATATTTTCGGAAATAGTAGACCGGAAGGTTAATAATAGGAAGCTGGAGCCGGAAAAGCAAACGTTGACGGATAATTACCTGATCTTCTGCCAGCATCCGCATGTTTATACGCTCGGCAAAAGTGGGAAAGAAGATCACCTTTTGCTGGATGATCACGCAAGGGATGAAAAAAAAGTAGCCTACTACCGCATTAACCGCGGGGGGGATATTACCTACCACGGCCCCGGCCAGCTCGTAGGATACCCGATACTGGACCTTGATCATTTTTTTACGGATATTCACCGGTATATCAGGACGCTGGAAGAAGCCGTAATCAGGATGCTGGCCGGCTACGGACTGAATGCGGGAAGGATAGAGGGGCTTACCGGTGTCTGGCTCGGTCATGACGGATCGGGGCTTCCCAGGAAGATCTGCGCCATCGGCGTGAAAACCAGCAGGTGGGTGACCATGCATGGATTTGCGTTGAATGTAAGCCCTGACCTGGCTTATTTCGGGCATATCATACCGTGTGGGATATCAGACAAGGCCGTAACTTCCATGCAGCTCGAACTGGCGCGGAAGATAGATGTGCAGGAAGTTTCGGACAGCCTGAGGAACCATCTTGCGGGGTTGTTCGGGATGGAACTTGTGACGGATAACATTTAAAAGAATCACTATGTCTCCTGAATTTCGAAAAAAAGTAAGAAATATACTCTTCCTTGACCTGGAGACGATCGCTTCTCACGGAGCTTATGAACAACTGTCCCCCCGCATGCGTCAGCTTTGGGACAAAAGAGCCGCAGCGATCAGGAAAAGGGCCGACTATGAATCTTTAACTACAGAGGAATTGTATTATGAGCAGGCGGGGATATCGGCCGAGTTCGGCAGGATTGTCTGCATAGCCTTCGGAGCAGTCTATTTTAATGAGCAGGATGAGCCGGCGTTAAAGGTTTCGTGTTTTTCCGGTGATGACGAGAGAGAAATGCTGCTGGCTTTCAAGGCGCTTCTCGAGCGGTATAACCAGGAGCAGTTGGTTTTGTGCGCTCACAACGGGAAAGAATTTGATTTCCCTTTTCTTTGCAGGAGGATGCTCGTGAACGGGATCGCGCTGCCGCGTTCGCTTCAGCTGTCGGGCAAAAGACCATGGGAAATTTTGCACCAGGATACGATGGAGCTATGGAAATTCGGTGATTACAAGTCCTATACCTCGCTCGACCTTCTTGCCGCGATATTCGAGATCCCGGGGAGCAAAAACGAAATGAGCGGAGACCAGGTGACAAGAGTTTATTACGAGGAGAACGATCTGGAGAAAATAGGGCGGTATTGCCGGGAAGACGTGGTCGTGCTGGCCCAGCTATACCTGAAAATGAACCTGCAGCCGGTCGTCAGAGAGGAAAATATTGTCAGGGTAGCTCCCTGAAGCAAAAAGACCGGGCGGGAGCCCGGTACAAAAAACATTTATGACTAAACAGAGAGAAAAGAAAAAGCAACCATTTCGCGAACAGAAGGCGAACCCGGTAACCCGGGACCATTTTTCGGAACTGGTAAAATCGATAAAGGAGGACCTGGTACGCGGGCTCGGCAGGTTGAAAGACCCTATGTTCAGATTTCCGGAATTCATACAGACTTTACATGTCGACGATCCGAAATTAAAGGTGCTTTACCATGAAATTTTCCAGGACCTGGTAGTGGAGGGCGTGGTCGGAGCGGAAAGGGAGGGCCTGTACCGCCGGCTGGGCGACCATTTGCCGGAACCTGGGGAAACCACTGTCCCGGAAGGGAAGACGGCCGGAGGCGGGGAGGAAAGAAAGGGAGGCAGGATAGCCGGAGAACGCCCGAATGCAGCCCGGGGATCACTGAAGGCCGGGCTGCTGACCGGTAAGGTCGAGCATGTGAACAGGAACTTTGCCTATGTGGTGGTAGAGGGGATAGAGTCGGATACCTACGTGGATACGGACGACCTTCGGGGCGCTATCGACGGTGACCAGGTGAAAGTCCAGCTATACGGGCGGACGAGGAACGGGCACGAGCAGGGGAGGGTAGTTGAAATCATAAACCAGGTCGAGCATCATATCGTGGGCGTATTGCATCACGGGGGGAGGTACGTATTCGTAAAGCCCGATAACCGGCGGATTTACGAGCCTGTAGATATTCCCTTAAATGAAACAGGCGGCGCTCAAGACAATGATAAGGTCATCGTGGAGATCACCAGCCGCGCTACCCGGTCGCGGCCCGCTTTGGGAAAGGTAACCAGCGTGCTGGGGAAAGCTGGCGATCACAATACCGAGATGCATGCGATCCTGGCGGAGTTTGGCCTGCCGGCCGGGTTTCCGGCCGAGGTGGAAAAAGAAGCGGAGGCTATCCCCGGGAAAATCCCCGCAAAGGAAATAGAGGGAAGGAAAGATTTCAGGGATGTGCTTACGTTTACCATCGATCCGGTCGACGCAAAGGATTTCGACGACGCCCTTTCTGTGCGGAGGCTCGCCAGCGGAAACCTGGAGATCGGTGTTCACATCGCCGATGTGTCGCATTATGTCCGGCCCGGTTCGCTGCTGGATAAAGAGGCGTTCCGCCGCGGTACTTCGGTCTACCTGGTCGATAGGACCATACCGATGCTGCCGGAGAAAATTTCGAACAATTTATGTTCATTAAGGCCCAATGAAGACAGGCTTGCTTTTTCTGCCGTTTTTGAGCTGAATGAAAAAGCGGAGGTAATCAGCGAGTGGTTCGGGAGGACTGTTATTCACTCAGACAGGCGTTTTACCTATGAAGAGGCGCAGGACGTGCTGGAATCGGGAATGGGGGAGTTCCCGGAAGAGCTGCGGGAACTGAACCGGCTGGCCCGGCTGCTGAGCGCAGAGCGGTTCAGGAACGGAGCGATTGCGTTCGAAACGGTTGAGGTGAAATTTGTGCTGGATAACGAGGGGAGGCCCCTCGGACTGTACAGAAAGGAAAGAAAGGATGCACATAAGCTGATCGAGGAATTCATGCTGCTGGCTAATAAACGGGTAGCTGAATTTGTAGTAGGGGTATCGCGCCGGAAATCTGATCCCAATACGATGATCTACAGGATACACGAGCCTCCGGACCAGGATAAGCTGAATACTTTTTCCGTCTTCGTAGCCCGCCTGGGCTATTCGCTCAACGTGGCTGACGATTCGAAGCTGGCGAAGTCTATGAATGCCATGCTGAATAAGGCGGAAGGCAGGCCGGAGCAGAATTTACTGGAGACGCTGGCCGTGCGGACCATGGCCAAGGCGAGGTATAGTACCGAAGACATAGGGCATTTCGGGCTGGCTTTCAGGCGTTATTCGCATTTTACATCGCCTATCAGGCGGTACCCGGACCTGATTGCCCACAGGCTGCTGCAGCATTACCTCGACAAGGGGGCTTCGGTCGATAAGGAATCGCTGGAGAAAGAATGCCTGCATTGTTCGGAGCGGGAAAGGCTTGCTACCGATGCAGAAAGGGCGTCTATCAAATACAAGCAGGTAGAATATATGTCGCTCCAGGAAGAAGATAAGGCCTACGACGGTGTAATATCAGGAGTGACCGAATTCGGGATTTTCGTGGAAATCACGGAAACCGCTACCGAGGGGCTGGTACGGATGAATGACCTGAAAGATGACTACTATGAAGTAGACAAGGAGAATTACCGCCTGGTAGGAGAGCGTACCGGCCGCATATTTGCCTTCGGAGACCAGGTACGTGTAACGGTAAAGGAAACAAACCTGGCCCGGAGAAGCATGGACTTATTGCTGGTAGGGGAGAAAGCGGGGCGGGATCAGGGCAGACGCGGTACCTCAAAAGTCAGAGGCGGACGAAGGGAAAGCGTAAAAAGGGGGAAGGGGAGTGGCAAGGCACGTAGATAATATAGCCGGAAGATGCGTAGATAATATAATAAGTGCTCTTTTAAGAGCGTTAGGGTCGTATTAAACAAATTATGTAACCAATCTGAAAGCGATGAAAAAAATTATTTCTCTTTTAACAGTATGTCTGCTTATCGGTGGAATTGCCGTATGCCAGAACCCGCCGGCAAGTCCGAGAGTATCCGCTGAAGGCAAGAATATCAAGATCGAATACGGTCAACCTTCGAAAAAAGGCCGTGTTCTGTTTGGCCCCGAAGGAAGTGAGGCGCTTGAAAAATATGGCAAGGTGTGGAGAATCGGTGCAAATAAGTCGACCGAGATCACTTTCTCCAAGGATGGTACTTTTGGAGGTAAGCCGGTAAAGGCAGGATCGTATTCATTATTTGCGATACCCAATGAAAATGACTGGACTATCATTTTGAATAGTGTTTTAGGTCAGAGCGGGGCTTATGATTATGAAAAAAATAAGAGTAAAGATGTACTGAGCATCAACGTTCCCAAGAAGACCTACAAGAACTCCGAAGAGAAAATGACTTTCCGGGTAGAAAAGTCTTCTCTCGATTTCCAGTGGGACAATGTCGGCTTTTCCGTACCGACGAAATTCTGAGGAATACAAAGCATAATCAACATGAAGGACGATTTTCCCGCCAAAGGAAGATCGTCCTTTTTTATCTGATAAAATCTGATCGATAAAAAAAAGAGCCTCTCCCGGATACCAGAAGAGGTCTTTGTCACTACTCATTGTTAACCAATATAAACCTTCAATTTTGAATGAGGCTCCTGTCCTTACGCCTCCTTCTTCAGGGGCGCTGCCTCCTGCCTGTTCTCACAGTTGTCCTCACTGCAGGTGCCGTAGAAAACCAGCGCCTGATCTGTAATATTGAATCCCAGCGCAACTCCGACATTGTCCTGGATGGCTTGCAAACGAGGGTCGCAAAACTCCTTGATCTGATGACATTCGTTGCATACCAGGTGCCCGTGCTGCCTGAACCCCAGCGCTTTTTCAAAAACTGCGCCGTCTCCGTTGAACCGATGTTTTTTTACAAGGCCGCATTCAACCAGCATGTCGAGCGTGTTGTAGACAGTGGCGCGGCTCACGTGAAAATTCTTGCTGAGAAGCGTATCATAGAGATCCTCGACATCGAAATGATCGTTTCGCCCGTAAATCTCTTCCAGAATAGTAAAACGCTCTGTTGTCTTACGAAGGTTACGTTTCTCCAGCTCTTTTTCTAAAATCTGTCTTACTTTTTCAAATGCCATCACTTATCAAAACTAGACCTGGAAATTGATACTTCGCCGGTAATTTCATACCCGCCTTCCTTGCTAACAAAGAGAAAGAGACTTTCTGTTCATTTTTACAAGGCGATTACATTTGCAAATATACCGTATTTAGACTTATTACAAATAGTTTAGACGGAATATATTTTGATTAAAGGTGATTTTTTTATTAAAGCGCTTTTAATCAGCTTGTTGTATTTTGAAAATGCAAGACATTATAAACCATGTGACAAGCTGTTCCCGGGAGATTTTATAATGGGTAGCTCCATACGGAGCATAAATTCCCTGGTCATTTCCTTTTTCTACAGACAAGTAGCCGCTACGCGGCATGCGTCATATTTTGGAAAAATTAAATTTGAAAACGAGGTCTTGCCTTTAAACAGGCTCCTGCACTGGCATTCGGCCTGCC
Organism: Spirosomataceae bacterium; assembly: GCA_037191015.1. Classification (GTDB taxonomy): domain Bacteria; phylum Bacteroidota; class Bacteroidia; order Cytophagales; family Spirosomataceae; genus Ravibacter. Next base: position 138,236 of record JBBCKD010000031.1, on the reverse strand, counting down.
CCGTCAGGGGCTACCCATCTATAGCAGGTAGGTATAGGAAAGTTTAACGTTTCATACATCGTAAGTTTGTTTTTGAGAGCGGTTTGTGGTACCTGATCCCTGACACCGTTCGGTTCAAAGAAACCTGTTAACGCAATTGACTAAAATGGCTGACAAAAACGCCTTCAAACATGTAAGTTATTTATGGGACGAAGCAAAAGCCGCCGCCCTGGCCGGTGACGAGGTAGCTTTGTTTATCTATCGCTCCAATCTGCTCGGGGCAGACCTTCGTCTGACCAACTACGGGGGGGGAAATACCTCGGTAAAAATCACGGACAAGGATCCGTTAACGGGTAAGCCGACCGAAGTAATGTGGATCAAAGGATCGGGTGGAGATATCGGAACGCTGACCAGGTCGGGCTGTGCCGCCTTATATATAGACCGCTTGAGGAGTCTGGAGAACGTCTACAGGGGGATCGAACACGAAGACGAGATGGTGGAGCTGTTCAACCACAGCATTTTCGACCTGGCTTCAAAGGCGCCTTCGATAGATACGCCCCTGCACGGATTTTTACCGTTCAGCCATATAGACCATTTACACCCGGACGCTGCTATCGCGATTGCGGCAGCCAGGGATGGAAAAAAGATCACGGAAGAGCTTTTCGGAGGAACCATCGGGTGGGTGGAATGGCAAAGACCCGGCTTTGACCTAGGACTTAAGCTAAGGGCCTGCCTAGAGGAAAATGCCGCGAAAGGAATAGCGCTGAGGGGGATTATGCTGGGTTCGCACGGGCTTTTCACCTGGGGTGATACATCCTATGAAAGCTATGTGAATACGCTCGAGGTAATTGAGAAATGTGCAGAATACCTGGAGGCGAATTACGGAAAAAACAGGCCTGTTTTCGGCGGACAAAAGATCCAAAGCCTCGAACCGTCGGCCCGTAAGGAGCAGGCTGCGGCGCTGGCGCCGGTTTTGAGAGGATTCTGCTCCAGCTATGTGCAGATGGTAGGGCACTTCACAGACGACGAGCGGGTGCTTGAATTCGCGAATTCAAACGATCTTGACCGTTTGGCGCCTCTCGGTACTTCATGTCCCGACCACTTCCTCCGCACCAAGATATCGCCGCTTGTGCTGGATCTTGCGCCCGATGCGGACCTTTCGGATACGGAAGCTTTAAAGGCCCGGATATTGCCTGCCATCGAAGCTTACAGGGCAATGTATACCGAATATTACGAAAGCTGTAAGCATCCCGACAGCCCTGCTATGCGTGACCCTAACCCCGTCGTTATCCTTTACCCGGGTGTGGGTATGTTTACGTTTGCGAAAAATAAGCAGACCGCCAGGGTAGCTGCGGAGTTCTATATCAATGCGATTAATGTTATGAAGGGGGCCGAAGCGGTGAGCGAATACACCTCCCTGCCCCGTCAGGAAGCTTTCAATATAGAATACTGGCTGCTGGAGGAGGCGAAATTACAGCGGATGCCGAAGCCGAAGCCTTTGTCCGGCAAGATCGCCCTGGTAACGGGCAGCGCCGGCGGTATCGGTAAGGCCATTGCCCGGAAGTTCGTTCAGGAGGGCGCCGTCGTTGTGCTGAATGATATCAACGAAGAGCGGCTCAAAGGTGCGCAGGCAGAATTTGAAAAAGCGTTCGGCCGCGATTCCGTTGCAATTGCAGTGCTGAATGTAACCGACGAAAAGAGCATCGCCGACGCCTTCAAGGAAGCCAGCCTTGCTTTCGGTGGAATTGATATTATTGTAAACAACGCCGGGATCAGTATTTCCAAATCCATTACCGATCATTCTATTGAAGAATGGGACCGGCTGTATGATATCCTGGTAAAAGGCCAGTTTATGGTTTCAAAAGAGGGTGTAAAGGTGCTTCGCAAGCAGGCCTTGGGAGGTGATATTGTAAATATCGTTTCCAAGAACTCTGTAGTTTCCGGGCCTAACAACGCCGGGTACGGCTCGGCCAAAGCTGCCCAGGCACATATGTCGCGGCTGTTGGCCGCCGAGCTGGGCGGCGATAGGATCCGTGTCAACTCCGTAAACCCGGATGCCGTTATCGCCGATTCCAATATCTGGGCCGGGGGATGGGCTGAAGGCAGGGCGAAGGCATATGGTATCACAGTAGAGGAACTGCCGGCTTATTATGCCAAACGTACGCTGCTGAATGAAACTATTCTGCCGGAAGACATCGCAAATGCATGTTTTGCATTCGTAGGAGGTTTGCTCAACAAATCTACGGGGAACGTATTAAACGTAGACGGAGGAGTAGCAATGGGATTCCTGAGGTAAAGTCTGCTTTCGGAACACAAACAAGGGGGCGGCTCCGGACCGGATTTTCCGGTCCGGAGCCGCCCCCTTGTTTGGATAAGCGCTGAATCCGTGTACATTTACAGCGTTAAAACTTTTCCGGGCTTCGTCAGGAGTCACTAAAAAGAGATGTCTGAAACCATCAGCGCTTTTATAAGCTTTCTGGAATTCGAAAAACGGCTCAGCAGGCATACCGTGACCGCCTATCGCACGGATCTGAGGCAGTTCGAGGATTTTCTGAAGCAGAAGGAAACGGTTCCCGAAAATGCCGACCGGCACGTCGTCAGGAGCTGGCTCATTGCTTTGTCCGGGCAGAAGCTTGGTGCCGTCTCTATCAATCGCAAAATTGCAGCGCTGAGAGCCTACTACCGGTTCTTAAGGAAGAAAAAGCTGGCGGAAGTGGATCCTGCTTCCCTGGTGACAGCCCTTAAAAAGCCCCGCAAGCTGCCCGGATTTGTGGATGAAACGGCCATGGAGCACCTGTTTGATTCATCATTGTTTGAGGATAGCCCTTCGGGAGGGAGAGACCGGCTTGTAATTGAAATCCTGTACGGCACAGGGATGCGGCTTTCGGAGCTGATCGGCCTGAAGGTAGGGGATATCAGCCTTTCCAATGCAACGATCCGGGTTTTGGGCAAGCGTTCCAAAGAGCGGATCATACCGGTTACGCCCGGATTGATCCGTTTGATCGGGGAGCATATCAAAAGGAGCGAAGCAAAGTCGCCGTCGGAGCCTCTTCTGACGACTGACAAAGGAGCGCCTTTGTACCCGGTTTTTGTGCAAAGACTTGTGAAAAAGTATCTTTCGGCCGTCACTTCGATAGCGCACAAAAGTCCGCACCTTCTTCGTCACACATATGCTACGCACCTGCTGAACCGCGGAGCCGACCTGAATGCGATCAGGGAGCTGCTGGGACATACGAGCCTGGCTGCAACGCAAGTGTATACGCACAATGCCATAGAGGAGCTGAAAAAGACTTTTTTGCAGGCCCATCCGAAAGCCTGACAGTTTTATCGCTATATTTGCGAAACACGGAAAAGTTAAAATTTTATTTTAAGTTTTGTTGTATGAATGACGTTTTTCAGGATACTGTTGTTACAAAGTACAATATTTTTAATAGTCTTTTCCTGAGTCTTCCATATAAAGGGATTTTTCAGACCGGCTCTATTCTCCCGCTTGTGACGCAGAAATGCGAGGAGGGTTATGCGGAAGGAAAATCTCCCGCTGAGATTATCGAAGATTTTTTTGGAGAATTTATGGAAACCGCCGATGATAAGCAGCGGATAGACCTGTTATTCTCCATGATTAAATATATCGAGCGCCAGGTGGTTTTGTTCGATTCGGTAGAAGATTCCGCTTTTGACGAAACACATGACCTGGAGGGTAAAGGGTCGCTCAATTTCCTGATGAATCGTATCGTATCGCCCGCCCAAAGAGAAAAAATGATCAGGAAGCTGGAGGATTTCAGCGTAAGGATCGTGCTGACGGCGCACCCGACGCAATTCTACCCCGGGAAAGTACTGGGAATTATCAATGACCTTGAGAAGGCTATCAGGGACAGCGATTTTGCTTCTGTCAACCGGCTCCTGCTCCAGTTGGGAAAGACCGGTTTTATTAATAAGGAGAAGCCTACGCCGTATGAAGAGGCCGTAAGCCTTTGCTGGTTCTTGGAAAGGGTGTACTACGATGCGATTTCCGAAATTGTCTGGAAGCTGTGCCGGTCGCTGAACCTGGAAGCCCATAACTGGAAATACCCTAATATTCTCCAGCTGGGATTCTGGCCGGGCGGAGACCGGGACGGGAATCCTTTTGTGGACAAGCAGGCGACGCTGGACGTGGCTGACAGGCTGCGGACCACCCTGCTCCGTACTTACTACCGGGACATCCGTACGCTCAAGCGCCGCCTGACATTCAAAGGGGTTGAGGACTATATCGTGGTACTGGAGCGTAAAATGAACAGCACTATTTTCGGCCCGGTTGAGGATGGATATAGCAGCGCTGATGAAGTACTGGAAGAACTGCTGGCTGCCAGGAAGGTATTACAGGAGCGCCATGAAGGCCTGTTTGTAGAATACCTGGACAAGTTTATCCTGAAGCTGAAACTGTTCGGCTTCCATTTTGCAAGCCTCGATATCAGGCAGGTAAGCACCAAGCATGACAAGGCCTGGGAGGACATACTCCGGAGGCTGGAGTCGAAGGTGCCGCTGCTGAAATATGACGAGTATGCGCAATGGGACGAAAATAAAAAAATACAGCTCCTCCTGTCGCTCAACATTCCGCTGCGGATCGACGACTATGACGACGAGACTACGAAGGATATCCTGGGATCTATCCATGCTGTAAAGAAGATCCAGAAGAAGAACGGTCCTCTGGGGGCTCACCGGTATGTGATCAGCAATTGCAGCTCAGCGCTTAACGTGATACAGGTGTACGCATTTGCCAGGAACCTGATCAGGCTGCCCGACGGGAAGGTACCGCTGGATATAGTACCGTTATTTGAAACTATCGATGACCTTGCACAGGCGCCTGCCGTAATGAAGGCGCTGTATAAAATCCCCGAATACAGGCAGCATCTTGCCGATCGCGGCGATAAGCAGACCATTATGGTAGGGTTTTCCGACGGGACCAAGGATGGTGGATATGTGAGGGCCAACTGGTCGATTTTCGTAGCAAAGGAACAGCTGACGAAAGTATCGCGCGAACACGGAATCAATGTTACCTTTTTCGATGGCAGGGGAGGGCCGCCTGCAAGGGGCGGTGGCAACAGCCAGGATTTTTACGCCTCGCTCGGGAAGGATATAGAAGATAAGGAAATACAGCTGACGATCCAGGGACAAACGATCAGCTCTAACTACGGGACCGTCCAGACGGCGATCTACAATCTCGAGCGCCTCTTCACTGCAGGATTTGAGAATTATCTCTTTGCCGGTACCAGCGAAGGCAGGACCGAACCGCTGGATGAAAAAGACAAAGCTCTGCTCGAAGAACTGGCTGAAGCATCTTACGTTTCCTATCTGAAGCTGAAGAACCACCCCTCGTTTGTACCTTTTCTTGAAACCCGTACGCCGCTGCGGTTTTACGGTCAGACGAATATAGGCAGCCGTCCTACGAAGCGGAAAAAGGACGGGGAGGGCCTGCGTTTTGAAGATTTGCGTGCTATACCATTTGTAGGCTCATGGGCGCAGATGAAGCAGAATGTGCCGGGCTTCTACGGGTTTGGAGAGGCGGTCGGGGAGCTGAAAGGTAAAGGGAAAATAGACGAGCTGAAAGCGCTTTATAAAAAATCGCTGTTCTTCAGAACCCTGATTGAAAACTCGATGCAGGCGTTGTCCAAATCGTTCTTCCCCGTAACCAGGTACCTGGAGAAAGAACCCGAATACCGGGAATTCTGGACGATGATGTACGAGGAGTTTGAGCGCACAAAGGCCGCCTTGATCGAAATATCAGGCCAGAAGGAGCTGCTGGACAGTAATAATGTAACTAAAGAGTCGATCAAGATGAGGGAGCGGATCGTGCTTCCGCTTATCACGATACAGCAATATGCGCTCCAACTGCTGGCCGAAAACCCGGACCTGACTTCCGAGCAGACCGATCTCTATAACAAGCTGATCATAAGGGCTATGTTCGGTATTATCAACGCGGCCCGGAATTCGGCCTGAGGCCGCCCTGCGTGGAACCCGCTTCCGGATTGCCGGTGGGAAAAGCCTGAAAGGTCGGCACAGGGTGATATGCCCTGCGTTACGGATCTTTATTCAGGCGCTTCGTTTTTCCAGGAATTTCCTTTTGTATTCCAGCGGGGTCATGCCGGTTACCCGCTTGAAATGGCGGTAAAAATTTGAGACATTATTGAATCCGCAGTCAAAGCAAAGCACTTCAATAGGATATTTGTCTTCTATCAGCATCCGGCAGGTATGGCTGATCCTGATCTCTATCAGGAAATCGTAGTATGACTTTTTGGTCATCATTTTGAAATACCTGCAAAAAGACGTGACGCTCAGGTTGCTGAGGGCTGCCACTTCCTGCAGCGAAATTTCCCTTCTGAAATTGGCCAGCGAGTAGGTGTAGATGTTGTTCAGCCTGATATTTTCTTTTTCGCCCGACCTGTAAAAGGCGTGGGCGGAAGCGATGGATGAAAACTCTTCCGTTTCGGAAAGAACCTGCAGGATCCTGATGAAGCAGATAAGCCTCTCGATACCGGCTGCTTTCTGAGCTTCATAAAGGAGGCTGATCGTATCGGCCCTGGCAGTACCCTCGATGATCATGCCCCGCCTGGCTTTCTCAAAGAGCTTGGAGATAGCATAAGTTTCCGGAAGCTCGCAGAAGCCTTTCCCGAGGCATTCGGGTAAAAACTGGAGGACGATGGCTTCGACGTTTACAGCGGGGTCGTTCTGGTAATAGCACTCGTCGCAGCGCCAGGTGTGAGGCAGGTTTTCGCCGAGCAGGATGAGTTCGCCTTCAGAAAAGTTATCTACATTGTCGCCTATGAAGCGAACACCCTTCCCTTTTATGGTATAGTGCAGCTCCAGCTCGGGATGGAAATGCCAGATCCTCCCGAAATTGGGGCCTGTCGTATGGGCCAGGGAGAAAGAGCTCTCCAGCGGCGTATTGATTTTGTGAAAACGAGGCTTCATAAGATTGTTAACACGTCCCTCGGTTATCCTGCCTGATCAGGGGTGCGAAAGTTAACATCATTTCAGGTAAGAGGAAAATAATCATGCTAAAATAGTACATCAACTGGCTAAGAAGATGGAAGTATTTTGGGGTATTCTGATAGAAATTTGAATTTTGCGGCAACAAACAAAATACTGCTGGCTGTTCCAACTATGCAATCTTATCTTAAAAGAAAGATATTCAGGTAAGTTTTGAAAAAAATGCGGAAGAGATAAGGTAGTTTGGACCTTTGGAGCGGTATAAAAAAAGAGGTAAACTTTGTTAGATCCCAATAATAAAAAAATGAGTTCACAAAAAGAGGTTTGGTTAGTAGCCAGCGGGGATTTGCGCCCTCAGGCAAATGAAGATTGCTGGCCTGCACAGCTGGAAATGGAGACGAAGCTCGGCGCTGCCATTTCGGCTTTAGGCTGGTCGGTGAAGCGCGCTCACCCTTATGATCCGGTGAAAAAGCACGGGTTTATCGAATCGCAGAAACATGGAATGGAAATATTCAGGGGAATTCCGTCGGATGTTCCTCTTATCGTAGCTGAAAGTGTATGGCAATATACGCATCATGTTCTGGCCGGGCTGACCACTCACCAGGGGCCTATCCTGACTGTTGCCAACTGGGACGGCCAGTGGCCGGGTCTGGTCGGGATGCTGAACATCAACGGTTCCCTGACAAAAGCCGGGGTAAAGTACAATACCCTCTGGAGTGAGAATTTCGATGACGACTTTTTTGTAAATGGCCTGAAAGAATGGTTTGAGACAGGCAAGGTGACGCATGACCTGAGCCATGTCAGGCCGTATGACGCCGGGAAGCTTCCGCAGGACGATGTCAGGAAAGGAAGCGAATTCGGCTCACGCCTGAAAGAAAGGAAAGCCATCATGGGGGTTTTTGATGAGGGATGTATGGGGATGTTCAATGCGATCGTTCCGGATCATCTCCTCCATAAAACAGGTATCTTCAAAGAAAGGCTTAGCCAGTCGGCCCTCTATGCGAGGATGCTGACTGTAAAAGACGAAGAAGCCGAAGCGGTCCTGCAATGGTTGCTGGATAAGGGAATGACCTTTAACTGGGGTACGAACGGTGCGACGGAGCTCACAAGGGAGCAGACGCTGGGCCAGTGTAAAATGTATGTCGCAGCGCTGCGCATTGCCGACGAATTCGGGTGCGATACCATCGGTATACAGTATCAGCAGGGGCTGAAGGACCTGGCTCCCGCCAGCGACCTCGTGGAAGGCCTGCTGAATAACACCGACCGGCCGCCGGTGTATGCCGAAGACGGAAGGGAGCTGTATGCCGGGTCTGCTCTTCCTCATTTTAATGAAGTGGACGAATGTGCGGGTATAGATACCCTGCTGACCTACCATCTGTGGCGGGAGCTCGGGCAGCCGGGCGAAAACACCCTGCACGATCTGCGCTGGGGGCAGCACTACAAAGGAGAGGGGATAGACGATTTCGTATGGGTATTCCTGATATCAGGCGCGGCTCCTCCCGAACATTTTACAGGGGGGTACCGCGGGGCTTCCAGCGACAGGCAGCCGCCTGTGTATTTTAAATTGGGAGGCGGAAGCCTGAAAGGCGTCAGCAAACCGGGAAATATCGTTTGGAGTCGTATTTACGTTCAGGACGATGCACTTCACTGTGACCTGGGAGTGGGTTATGTAGCCGATCTGCCCGAAGAAGAAACCAATCGCCGCTGGCAGGGAACCACTCCGGCCTGGCCGATTATGCATGGTGTGCTCGACGGGGTTTCCAGGGACCAGATGATGGCGCGCCACCAGGCCAACCACATTCATGTAGTGTACACTACAGACGAAGCGTCGGCTCATAAGGCATGCCGGATAAAGGCAGCCGCTTTAGAGGCCATGGGGATAAAAGTACATTTCTGCGGTAACATAGATATAGACGGAAGCCGGTTTCAGTAGCCGTAGCTGACATGAAGATCCGGATAGGCCGGGGGAAAGCAAGCCGCTTTTTCCCGGCCTATTTTATGAGATAGCCATACCAGGAGAGGCTGAACAGCAGGGTGGGAATGCTGACCATATTCTCGCGGAGGTACTTAATCGATTTGTAGATCAGGTTTACGGCAGCCTGGTATGAGATCGACATGATATTGCTGATCTCTTCGTAGCTCATCTGGTTATTGAACCGCAGCTCGACGGCTTCCCGCTGCCTGGGGCTGAGCTGGTCCAGGAAGTGGTGCAGCCTTTTCCTGAGCGCGTCGTCCCTCTCTTCGGCTATCATCAGCGATTCATGGCTGCCTTCCCATTGCATTTGCGTAGCCTCGCTGAGGGTATCGTACCGGGAATCTTTTCTGACGGCCCGGTAGAGCTTATAGCGCAAAGCCTTGAAGAGGTAGCCTTTTACGGAACCGATCTCGGAAAGCCCTTCTCTCCCTGTCCATAACTCGAAAAAGAGATCCTGGATGCAGTCATCGACCAGTTGCTGGTCGCGGATCAGTTTATGCCCATACTGGAACAACGACTTGTAGTATCTGTTGAAAAGTGCTTCAAAAGATGCCCTGTCGCCCTTTAAGAAGGTTTTCCATAAAGTAGTCTCTTCCATAGTATGGGAGGTGTGCTTTTAATACTATGCTCCGACAAAAATAGACCATTGCGGTGATCTTTAAAGATACTTAAAAGTAAAGAATGAAAAAATTATAAAAAAAAGTGATTATAAACCCCGGGCGGGTTACACTGGTATTCAGGAAACACCAATAGTGAATATGAAATCCGAAGAGTTTTTATTAGATGACAGTTTTTTAGCATGGTATTTCAGGTCTGACGAAGATCACTGGAAACATTGGGAGGAGCTGCGAAAAAAGGACCCCGTTCTTCGCGGGCAGATGGAGGAAGCGGGAAAAATAATCGACGCCATTATTTCGGGCAATATACAGGTTGGAGCTCACCGGGAGGCGGCCGCCCGGGTGCGTCTGATGAGCAGGATACAGGCCTGGGAAAATACGCGCCGGAGCGGGAAAGCCGGTACGTTCGGCAGAAGGCACTGGCTATGGAGCGGCCTGGCGGCGTCGGTGGTGCTCCTGGTCGCCATTGCGTATGGATTGCTCGTAGGCCCGGGTAAGGATCAGTATTATGCAGAAAGCGGTAATGCCCGGCGCATTGAATTGCCCGACGGGTCTGTTGTAAACCTGAACGGCAGCTCTTCTATGAAAACCTCTTTCGCCAAAGGAAAGGACAGGGAAGTGTGGCTGGACGGGGAAGCATATTTTAAAGTTGCCCGGATGACGTCAGGACACAAGTTCATTGTTCATACGGGCGACCTGGATGTAGAGGTGCTGGGTACGGAGTTCAATATAAGAGGCAACGCGGAGCGCACCGAAGTTGTGCTTGAATCAGGGAAAGTCCAGCTAAGCATACCGGAAGCTTCTGCAGACAAGGTAGTCATGCAGCCGGGCGAACTGGCCGAGTTCAGCAAGACGTCGCGAACGATAACCAAGCGGGACGTCAACACCAAGATATATACGTCCTGGAAAGAAGGAAAAGTAATCTTTGAGAATGCGGGAGTGGATGAGATCGCGGAAGCCCTTCGCGATCGCTATGGCCTGCAGGTGGAAGTGGAGACAGGGACAGTGCTTGGGGAATTCAACGGTATTTTCCCTTCCGACGATTCGGAAATAGTGCTCACTGCGCTTGAAAAGACATATACAGGCAGAATTGTGAGAAGAGAGAACAGCGTGGTGATAAAGAAGTAAAACGTCAGTACCAGAATCAGTAATAATAAACCTTTGTATAGAATGAAAAAGAATGTCTGCTTAAAGTCATTTTTTGCGCTTTTGATTTTCATGCTCGGGAAAACCGGGGATGACGCGCAGGCGCAGATGGTGGCTTCCGCTCAACTCAGATACCTTCCTCAAAAGACGGAAGCGGTCCCTCAAAAGGGTAAAACGCTGACCAATATCCTGAAGGACCTGGAAGATCGCTACCAGGTCTCTTTCTCCTATGATCGCAGAACGGTAGAAAATAAGTATGTCGATTATAACGGCAGGAAATTCAAAAACCTCAGAAGCGAGCTGGAATTCCTGGCTGAGAAGCTCAACTTTCGTTATGAAAAACTTCACCAACGTGTTTATTTGCTCACATCGCTCGACAGGATAAATTCGGTGGAGCCTGTTCTGAAGGAAAGCCATACGCCCGGAGAAAGACTGGCTGTAGGGTTGGACGGGCAATTTGAAACCATTCGTAACGCCGGCTTTGTCCGGATAAGCGTCGCCGCCGATGAAAAAATCGAAGGGCGCGTCACTTCAAAAAGCGATGGACAGGGCCTGCCTGGTGTGAGTATATTGGTTAAGGGAACTCAATTGGGCACGGTTACCGATAATGAAGGGCGTTTCAGCCTTAATCTGACCGTTCGGAATCCTGTACTGGTTTTTTCTTACATCGGGTTCAGGACCCAGGAAATAAATGTCGGTAGTCAGACCGTCCTCAATATAGAACTGGAAGAAAGTACTGAAGTGCTGCAGGAAGCAGTCGTTACTGCGCTCGGAATCAAAAGAGAGAAGCGTTCCTTGGGGTATTCAGTAGGTAATGTGAACGGAGATGCGCTTGTAGAGACCCCTCAAAGCAACGTACTGAATGCGCTTAGCGGTAAGGTATCGGGTGTACAGATCTCCCAGATGTCGGGAGCGGCCGGATCGTCGGTGAATATGATTATCCGCGGCGCCAACTCGCTGAACGGTGACAATCAGCCGTTGTTTGTGATCGACGGAGTTCCTGTTGCCAATCAGTTGAACAATTCGTTCAGAGGAGCTGATATGGGTAATCCTATTTCGGATATCAACCCCAATGATATTGCCAATATATCTATTCTGAAGGGACCCAGCGCCGCAGCGCTGTATGGTTCCCGTGCGGGTAACGGTGTCGTCCTGATTACGACCAAGTCGGGTACCGCCGGTAAAAAGGGGATAGGGGTTTCATTCAACACCTCGACGGTAATGGATTTCCCGTTCCGCTACGTGGAAGTTCAAAATAAATTCTCATCGGGAAAATCGGGTGCTCACGCTTTTGAAGAGCAGGAAAACGAAAGCTGGGGAGCGCAGCTCGATGTAGGAGAGCAGTGGGTACAGTGGAATAGCAACGGGCAGAAGGCCCCGCTGGTGTCGTATCCCAATCGTTTCAGGGACTTTTTCCAGAAAGGCTGGACAAATACCAACAACGCAGCTGTAAGCGGTAACTATGAAAAAGGGAATTTCCGTGTCTCACTTGGAAACATGAGCAATACCGGTATCCTGCCTAATACGGACTTATCGCGCCTTACACTAGGCTTCAATTCGACTTATAATCTTACCAACAGGCTGAGAGCTACCGCGAATGTCAATATTACACAATCAGGTTCTAAAAACCGGCCGATTATAGACGGAAACCGGACCGACCCCGTCAGAAGCCTCTATGAAACAGGGGCGCAGGTGAATATACTTGATCTGCGCGACTACTGGGTGCCTGGATCCGAGGGACTTTTGCAGAGAAAATATAAAGACAAGCAAAACAACCCGTATTTTGTGGCGTACGAAAACCCCACAGGGTTTAAGAGAGACCGTACAGTAGGCAAAATTCAGCTGGATTATGATATAAACGACGACTTTTCTTTTATGGGCCGGTATACGCGTGACGCCTACACGGAAATCGACGAAGCTAAGATCGGCTACAACAACTACGATCAGCCACTGGGTGGATACGTCATCGCGAATAAGTATCGGAGAGAAGAGAACGTCGATTTTATGCTCTCTTACAAGAAAAACTTTGGCGATGACTGGAGCCTGAACGCTATGGCCGGTGTCAACAGGCTGTCGCAATATGACCAGGCCATCAGCAATACTGCAACCCAGATGACGCTTCCCGGGTTGTATACGATCAGCAACGGAGCTCCGGGAGCGGTAGCCTATGAGAGTTACTGGTCGAAAAAACTTCTGTACGGCATTTACGGATCTGCATCGCTGGGTTTCAAAGATCTGGTTTATCTCGATGTAACCGCCCGGAACGACTGGTCGAGCACCTTGCCCAAAGAAAACCGTTCCTATTTCTACCCTTCGGTGTCGCTGAGCGGTATCGTGTCTGAGATGGTCGACCTTCCGTCGTGGTTTACTTTTGCCAAAGTGCGGGCCGGTTTTGCCCAGGTAGGTAATGACGTGGCACCCTACAGCCTCAACCAGACTTTTGCTACGACAACAGACTGGGGAACTGCAAAGCGCATGTTTATGGGCGGCGTCATGCGGAACCCGATGCTGAAACCCGAGATTTCAACTTCGAGCGAAATCGGGGCCGACCTGAAATTTTTCAATAACCGGCTTGAAATAGAAGGAACCTATTATGTGAGAGACAACCGCAACCAGGTCCTTTCAATTAATGTGCCCATCGAGTCGGGTGCAAGCAACAAAATGATCAATGCGGGGCTTGTTCAAAGCCGTGGATGGGAGATGGGGATTTTTACCACGCCGGTAATTGCGGGTGATTTCAAATGGGATATGAACGTAACCCTTAGCCGCAACAGGACCTATATCAAGGAGCTGGCTGAAGGGATAACCTATTTCGGGTTCGTGTCGTACAACGGGGCCGAGGTCAGAACGTACACCGGCGGGCAGATCGGAGATATTTTCATGAGGCCGGTATTGACTGTGAAAGATCAGAATTCCCAGTATTTCGGGTACCCGATCCTGACGAACACCGGCTTGTATCAGACCGATAATGATGTGAATAACATGGTCAAGATCGGGAATTTCAACCATGATGTGATGGTGGGCTTCCAGCCGACCCTTACCTACAAGGCGTTTTCTTTGTATGCCAACATAGACTGGCGGCAGGGCGGCTCCTTCTATTCCAATACCATGATGTTCCTGGGTAACAACGGGATGCTCGACGAAACACTTTCAGGCGTTCCTTACGACCGGTCAGTGAGTATTGAAGAGCAGATCAAAGCCAACCCGAATGCCTACTTCGGAAAATGGATCGGAGGCAGGAATGCCGAATACGGCGGACTTCCGTGGCCGGTTGAAAACAACAGGGTACAGGATGCAAGCATGAACGTCGGCGTGAGATCGGGAGGAGTCGATGCGAACGGGGCCCCGGTTTATATAGAAAACCTGGGCGGACCGACTACCGTATGGCTGGATCCTTTCAATGCATATCGCTACGCGCACAGGCCATTCCCTGACCGCAACCTCTACAGCGCTACCTATGTGAAGCTGAGAGAAATTGCATTGACTTATCACTTGCCGAAGAACCTGCTTGATAAAGTGAGAGTACAACGGGCATCGTTTTCTGTAGTAGGCAACAACCTTTTTGTATGGACAAAAGCCAATAACGGCGTGGATCCGGAGCGTGCATTCCGTCATAACGGGGCGTCTTGGGTACAGGGTATAGAGTATTACAACGTAATGCCGTGGACAGGATCAGTTGGGTTTAAGTTGAACGTAGACTTTTAAGATTAGAATAATATGAAACTGATTAAAAAAATAATGGTCGGATTGGCCGTTATGGCAGGCGGAACGGTTTTTGTGTCGTGCGAAGACCTTTCAGAAATAAATGAGAACCCCAACAGTGCGGAGTCTGTGTCCTCCAACTATATCCTTTCCTGGGTACTGGTCAATACCGGTAAGGTTCACTATTCACTTGCCGATCTCTCACAAAGGATATCGGGTACTATGCAGTACAGCCAGGTGGGGACTAACTTCAATTCCGAAAAGGTAAATCATTTCGGCTGGACGCACGACGGATGGCCGTGGGCTACCTACTATGACATCCTGCGGAACATTCAGATCATAGGTGAAAATGCCGAAAAGGACAATAACAGAATGTTTAAGGCAATATCGCTTATCCTGAAATCTTTTACCTACGGAGCTGCTACTGATATATATGGGGATATACCATATTCGGAGGCGCTCCAGGCAAAGAACGGGAGCTATTTCCCCAAATATGATGATCAGAAAGACATTTACAAGGGTATACTGACCGACCTGCGCGAAGCAAACGTTTTGCTGGGCAGCCTGGAAGCAAAGGACGGTGTAAATGCTTCGTCCGATATCCTCTATAAAGGTGACGCCTCTAAATGGCGTAAGTTTGCCAATTCTTTGCGGCTGCGGTATATCATGAGGCTTTCCGAGAAAAAAGCTGAAATGAGCGCGATCGGTATTAACCTGGATTCTGAATTCGCAGATGCGCTTCCCGGCGCTTTTACCAGCAATGCAGACGATGCGAAAATTGATTTTCTGGGCACCAATTCAGAAAACTCCGCTTCAGGCGGCCCGATCAACAGCTCAAACCCCAACTTCGCCGCCAAGATCGGCCAGTCGTTTATCGGAAAGCTGATCGAGACCAACGATCCGCGCCTGCAGCGCTGGGCTGAGCCGGTTCAGATCAAATGGCACCCTTCGGCATCGGCGGAGAAGGACACAACGTTTTCCAACATCTTCGGCGATTCCTTCACAATAAAGCTCCGGCCTTCCAAAGGAGTTGCAAATGTAGACACCAATATGTATGTAGGACTACCCGCCGGCATACCTACAATCGAAGCGCTTTTGTATAACAGGGGTAATGAAACGGAAACTTACCGTGACGAAAGAAGTCCTTTTATTTCATTTACACATTCGCGCTATCGTAAAAACACGGATCCGTTGATTATGATGAATCTGGTGACCTATGCGGAAGTGAAATTCATCGTTGCGGAGGCGGCAGCAAGAGGTATATTCGGTGTGTCTGACCCGGATGCGCACTATAAGGCTGCAATTAAGGCATCCATGGATAAGTGGGGGGTAAATGCAGCCGCTTCATTTGATTTCGAGAAATACTACGCGCAGCCGACAGTGGCATTATCCGGCGCCGCTGACAAATGGGAACGCGTGATGGAGCAAAAATGGATTTCTTCCTGGCTCTACCCAGAATCGTGGTTCGATTGGAGAAGAACAGGCTATCCCAAGCTCAAAGCGGGGTCGGCAGCGTTCTATGGCCCGGATCTTCCCCTGCGCTTCATGTATCCTGCGCCTAACCTGGATCCTAACTACCTCCCCAATTATGAGGCCGCTTTGAGTCGCCTGGAAGCTACAACGCGTATTCCGGCAGGCCAGAGCAGAGATCATCATTACGCGAAAATGTGGTTGTTGCAGGGAACGGGCAAACCCTGGTAAAAAAGACCCCCTCTATAAATAGTCCTAAACAGGTCGTTGTCAATATTATAAAGACAACGACCTGTTTTATGTGTCAATAGGCTTTAGCAGTTAGGTGCCGGCTAAACCTGAAATTTCTAACCTGACGTGAAAAAAAATATCATTTTCAAAATACTGGCATTAGCTGTATTCCTGGTTGCTGCCCCGGGTGTCTCCCCCGGGCAGATCGATCTTTCCAAAGCGAGGCTTTACGTGACAGTCACCGAAAAAAGTAAGCTGATGCGTACGCAGGAGGTGCTTACCGGCGAAATAGCTTCACGGACTTCCATCACGCTTCCTTTAGCTGCAAAATTGCAGCCGGGTACCGGGTCTTATATTATACTCGCTCTCGAGGACGATGTTTTCCGGCTTCCCGAAGCCTTGAGGATGCAATACCTGTCGCTGCCGTCCATACAGAAGGAAGGGTTTAAACTTTTTGTAAACGAGCAGCTGAAAGCTGCCGTGATAGTCGGCAAAGATGAAAGGGGCCTGCTCTATGGTGTCGGTCGTTTTCTGAGGAAAGCCGAGCTGGCGCCGCAGAGCATCGTACTGACCGGGAACCCGGCGATAGCCACCAGCCCCCGTTACCCGGTAAGGGGACACCAGTTGGGGTACAGGCCAAAAACAAACTCGTATGACGCTTTTACCGTCGGGCAGTTTGATCAGTACATAAGAGAGCTCGCCCTGTTCGGTGCAAACAGCATCGAGATCATGCCCCCGAAAACTGACGATGATTTCGCTAGCCGGCATATGAAAATACCGGCCATCGATATGGTCAGGGAACAGTCGCGGATCGCAGCCGGGTACGGGATGGATGTCTGGATGTGGTATCCTAACCTGGAAAAAGATTACAGCAACCCCGAAACTATTAAAAAAGAGCTGGCGGAGAGGGAGGAAGTTTTTAAGACTATCCCTAAGCTGAATGCACTTTTTGCCCCCGGCGGCGACCCGGGCGACCTGGAGCCGGATGAGCTGTTTGCCTGGATGGGAAAGGTGGCCGTGCTCCTACAGAAATACCACCCGGATGCAAAAGTCTGGATTTCACCCCAATCCTTCAGGCCGGACAAACCGTGGTTCGATGCTTTTTTCAACCACGTGAACAAGGGCTATCCGTGGCTTGGAGGGATCGTGTTCGGTCCATGGGTCAAGGTCCCTATTGAAGAAATAAGGGCCCGGGTCAACCCTGCCGTTCCGATCAGGAACTACCCGGATATTACCCATTCGCTGGCGTGTCAGTACCCGGTTCCGGACTGGGATATGGCCTGGGCCGTAACGCTCGGAAGAGAGGCTGTGAATCCGCGGCCTTATGACCAGAAGCTGTTTCATAACATTGTGGCGCCCTACTGCGCAGGCAGCATCAGCTATTCGGAGGGGACAAATGACGATCTGAACAAGTTCGTATGGAGCGACCAGGACTGGGACCCGGAAACCGACGTGACGGAAACACTGCAGGACTATTCGCGGCTCTTTTTTGGTTCCCGGTTTGCAGTGCCCGGGGCGTGGGCAATCGCTGCCCTGGAAGAGAACAGCAGGGGCGCGGTTCTGGTAAAAGAGTCGATCGGCAGGACGTTGCTTCAATGGCAGACAATGGAGCGCCAGGCAGACCGGAAGCTGCTGGGGAACGCCAGGTTCCAGATGGGGCTTATAAGGGCCTATTTTGATGCTTACACGCGCGAACGGCTGATCTATGAAACCAACCTCTGGCAGCGCGCCGGGGAAGTGCTGTCACAGGCCGGAGCAGAAGACGTGCGTGAAAAGATTAAATTGGCATCGGCACTGCTGGAATCGGGATGGAAATCGCCCGTCAGGCAGGATTTAAAGCAGAAATGTCTTGAACTGGCCGATTCTCTGTACAAGAGCATCGGTGCCCAGCTCACGATAGAAAGGCATGGGGGCATGTCGGGACGCGGCAACTTTATAGACAATATCCAATTTCCGCTGACGGACGCTCCCTGGATGCTTACGCGGCTGGAACAAATTTCGAAGCTCTCCGACTCGGCCGGGCAACTGGCGGCCATCAGAGAGGTGCTACAGCGTACCGATCCCGGGCCCGGCGGTTTTTATGATCACCTGGCAAGCCCTGAAAGCAGGCACCGGATCGTTTCAAAAGCTACGTGGGAGGAAGATCCCGGAAGCCTTAGGTCTCCCAGGACCGGGTTCGGACTGAGCCTTCCGGATAATTCGTGGTACAGTGATATCGAAGGCGCTGCCAAAAGAGTACCGCTGGTACCGCGAAACTGGAACAACCAGGTCGAGACGATCTATGATACGCCGCTGCAGATACGGTATGAGAACCTTGAAAAAGAGGCGGCCTACCGCATCCGGGTAGTATACACAGGACGTTTTAAATCAAATATCAGGCTTGTAGGCGACAACCAGGTGCCCGTGCACGACTATATCAAAATAGGTACGCAACCGGTTTACGAATTTGACGTGCCCCGGGAAATTACCGGCGACGGTACGGCCGAGTTTACCTGGACCTGTAAGGAAGCCGAAAGAGGCTCCCAGGTGTCGGAAGTCTGGCTGATAAAGGTGAAATAAAGAAACCCGCAGGGGCGATATGTGCATGACCCCGGGTAAACCTGCGCATCCCGGGGAGTTAACTGACTAATAATGAACAGAGACCACTTGCTTAACAAGCTGAATGCCGGAGCTAACGTTTACGGCACATGTGTAACCGCTACTTCGCCTTCATGGCAGCAGGCAGCGGCCGGAACGGGTATTGATTTTGTCTTTATTGATACGGAGCATATCCCGCTGGACCGTGCCGACCTGTCGAAGCTTTGCCAGCATTATACTGCGCTCGGCGTAACTCCTATCGTAAGGATCCCGAAACCCGATCCTTTCCTTGCCTGCCAGGCGATCGACGGCGGCGCAATAGGCATAGTGGCTCCTTACCTGGAAAACCCGGCTCAGTTCCGGGAACTTACAGGAGCCATCAAATACCGCCCGCTGAAAGGAGAAAAGCTGGAGGCACTCCTTGCCGGGAAAAAAGGGCTTTCTGAAGAGATGGGCCAATATGTCAGGAATTACAATAAGGGAAACCTTTTTATTGCGAATATCGAGAGCGTGCCTGCTCTCGAAGACCTGGACAACCTGCTGTCTGAGCCCGGGCTGGACGGTGTTTTCATCGGGCCGCACGATTTATCGGTCAGCATGGATCTTCCCGAAAAGTATGATCACCCTGATTTCGAGGAAGCCGTTCGTACCATTATCCGTAAGACGCGCGAGAGAAATCTGCATATCGGGGTTCATTTTTCCCTGGAACCGGAACGCCAGGTAAAATGGGCGAAAGAAGGAGCCAATATCATTGTGCACAGCTTTGACATAGCGTTGTTCAGGCAGCGGCTGGCGGCAGATCTGAAGGTGATCAAAGGGGCCCTGGGAGAAACGGACGGAGAAGTGAAGGGAGCTCAGCTGATTGTCTGAAGGATACCATCGATTTTCACAAAGTTTTTCTACCTTCGCTCCTCGGATTTTACTGTTATAGAATTGGCTTGGTATCATACATTTTTTGAAGGAATTCCGCAACGTGCATGGAAGCTGGGGCAAAGTGAAGAACAGAGCGAATTTGAAGCAGAATTCCTCTGGGATATCATGAACCTGGATGAAGGCAGCAAGGTGCTGGATATCTTTTCGGGTTACGGCCGTCACGCTATCCCCCTGGCGAGGAACAAGGTAGAGATGTGGTGCGTGGATATTTCATCCGAATACTGCGAGGAACTGGCAATAGAATCAAGGGAGCAACATCTTGGTATACAGGTGCTTTGCGACGATTTTTTAACTGCTGCCCTGCCTCCCGTGCAAATGGATGCGGCTTATTGCATGGGTAACAGCCTGAGCTTTTTCGACCGGGAGAATATGCTCGTCTTTTTTGAAAAGATAGCCGCCGCACTGAATACGGGTGGAATGGTCGTGCTGCATAGCGCTATGCTGGCGGAAAGTGTTTTGCCGGCATTCCAGGAAAACACCTGGATGGAGGTAGGAGAGGGAAATGAAAAGATCTTTTACCTGGCACAGAATGAATTCGATGCGATAGAAGGCGTGATCCGGGCCAGATTAACTTATTTGGCTGAGCATGAGCGAAATACTTATAGCATTGAGCAGTATGTCTATACTTTGAATGAGCTGAAAAGCTTTTCTGAGAATGCGGGAATGGAAGTTACAGAAGTATTTTCAGCGATAGACGGAGAGCCGTTCAGGCTCGGAGATGAAGAGGCTTTTATCGTATTAAAAAAATCCCGGTCCTAAGCCCGGGATTTTTTTAATAATTCATAACTCATAATTCACAATTCTTCTACACCTTAAGATTCCAGCCGAAGATATCTTCGCTTCTGCCGGTCCGGAGTTTTTCCAGGAAATCTTTAACCCTTACCGGGAATGAGTTCTCCGTCAGCTCGGGCAGCGCATAATCGACGTCTTCGTAAGCGATATGGGAGAAAGGAGATACGACGGCAGCAGTTCCGGCTCCGAAAGCCGCATCGAGCCGTCCTTCTTTTGCTGCATCTATGACTTCGGTTACGGATATTCTCCGCTGCTCGACCGGGATGTTCCAGTATTCTGCCACAGCGATGATGCTTTTGCGCGTAACGCCGTCCAGGATGCTGCTGGAAACTGCCGGGGTTATGAGCCTGCCGTCAATGACAAACATTACGTTCATGGTCCCGGACTCTTCTACGTAAAGGTGCTCTTTGGCATCTGTCCAGATAAGCTGGTCATATCCCTGCTGCTGAGCCAGCCTGGCAGGGTAGAGGGACGCTCCATAGTTGCCTCCGCATTTGGCGGCTCCCACGCCACCCTCGGCGGCCCGGATATACTCTTTTTCTACTTTGACCTTTACCGGCTTGCTATAGTAGTTCCCTACCGGGCAGGTGAAAATAACAAAATAGTAGGTATCAGACGGCTTTACCCCGATGTACTCATCTGCGGCAAACATATAAGGCCGTATATAAAGCGACTGGCCTGCTCCTTCAGGCACCCAATCGCTGTCGAGGCGGAGGAGCTCCTGGAGGCCCCCGATAAATATTTCTTCCGGTACAGGCGGCATGCACATTCTCTGCGCCGACAGGTTGAACCGCTTCCAGTTATCAAAAGGCCTGAAAAGCAGCACTTCGCCATCGGGGCTTTTGTAGGCTTTCATTCCTTCGAAAATAGTCTGCCCGTAGTGAAGCGCGGCAGTGGCGGGACTCAGCGAAAGGTTGCCGTACGGTATGATCTGGTTCTGACCCCACTGCTCGTCCTGGTAGATCGATACAAGCATATGGTCAGAAAAGCTGCGGCCAAAAACAAGGTTGGAAAAGTCTACCTCCGCAATCCGCGAATGCTGTGTTTTCCTGATTTCAAATGTGGTGGTCTCCGTTGCCATAACAACTAATCATTTTATTATTTTACCCCCTGGAAACAGTTGTTGCGGGGGTGGTCGCAAGTTAGAAAAAATAATTCTATCGGACTGACAGAATTTGTCAAAACAATATTTCAGCGACGGGGCGTCCAGCAGATTTCTTCCACCCCCAGTTCGGCGGACATGACGCGTGTCATGACAAAGAGGTAATCCGACAGGCGGTTGAGGTACCTGATGACGATCTCGTCAACCGGTTCGGTTTCCGAAAGCCTGACCACCGCTCTTTCGGCCCTTCTGCAGACAGTCCGGGCCAGGTGCCCGAAAGAAACATACTGGTGGCCGCCCGGCAGGATAAAAGACCTCAGGGGGGCGACGCGTTCCTGCATTTCGTCGATCTGGCTTTCCAGCAGTGATATATCTTCCTCGAAAAGATCGGGGATCCTGCTTGAATTTTTGTCCGGTGCGAGTGCAAGATTGGCCCCTATGGTAAACAGCCTGTCCTGTATTTCCCTCAGAATCGCCCGCCTCCCGGAATTCAGGTCCAGGTCGCCGAGTAGCCCGATGTACGCATTCAGTTCATCGACATCACCGTAGGATTCGATCCTGGCGGCAGATTTGCTGACTTTTTTTCCTCCTATAAGGGAAGTGATCCCTTTATCGCCGGTCCTGGTGTAGATTTTCATAAGGATGTTGGATTTTAAAGGCTAATTTTGCACCTAAAATTAATCGAAGAGAATAGTTCTTACTTATGAAAATCTCAACTTTTGCGGCATTGATCTGGAGATGGTGCTCTATGCTCCTGGCTATCGCCGCTATTGTGTGGACATATTCAGTGAATCCTGACGATGTCGCCCTGAGTTACGACGCTTCGGGGAGCGGCGATTTTTTTCTTACGAAGTCACAGGTGTTTTACCTGGCTTCCGCCATTTTTCTGTTGAATAACGTTCTGATCGTAGCGATGAAGAAGCAGATTCAGACTATCCCGATCTCGGTGTTGCCCATCCCGGCGAAGGAAGGATGGATGCAGAACAGGGCCGAGCTCGATGAGTTCCTCGGGAACTGGCTTTATGCGATTGTCGGTGCGGTCAATGTTATATTGGGTATAGGCTTGTTTGCGTTAGCGACCGTCAACAGTCAGCAATTTGTGCAAAGTGTCAGTGATTTTGAGTGGCTTTACTATGTTTCCCTGTTTTTGCTGGTCCTGGTGTTTGTCATCATTCCGCTGAGGCTTCTGCGGCCTCCTGTACCGGCCTCCTAGTTTTGTTTTATGTACCTGTCTGATTTTCAGTATGATCTGCCGGACGATCGTATCGCCCGCTATCCTTTATCGGACCGCGATCAGTCCAGGTTGCTGGTTTTCGGAGACGATAGTTCAATAAAGCATTCCCGTTTTGATCTATTGCCCGGGTTTATCCCGCCGGGCAGCATGCTGGTATTTAACGATACCAAAGTGATACCGGCCCGTGCGATTCTTTCAAAACCTACAGGCGCCCGCATCGAGCTGCTGCTGCTGCACCCGGAGCACCCGACGCGTATCGTAAATGATGCGATGCGCCTGACAGAGAGGTGCACCTGGGAATGCATGGTCGGTAATAAAAAGAGATGGAAAGCGGGCGACGTGCTGTATACCGGGCTCAGCATCGGCGGCAAAAAGGTGGATTTAAAAGCAGAGTGGAAGGACAGGGAAAGAAACCTTGTAGAATTTTCATGGAGCGGGGGCGATCCGTTTGTCGATGTGATCGTTGCGATAGGGCAGATCCCCCTGCCGCCTTACCTCGGAAGAGAGGCTGAAGAGGCAGACAGCGATACTTATCAGACGGTTTATGCAAAGCAGGACGGCGCAGTAGCCGCTCCTACGGCAGGGCTTCATTTTACGGAAAAAGTATTAAGCGAGCTGGAAGAGCGTATGATAGGATCGGCTTTTGTGACACTGCATGTCGGCGCCGGCACATTCCAGCCCGTCAAAACCGAGAATATCCGGGAACACCAGATGCATTCCGAACAGATCGTATTTACGAAAGCGCTGGTAAAGCAGCTCGGCGATCATCATGGGCAGCTGGTTGCTGTAGGGACTACTTCCCTTCGCTCGCTGGAGAGCCTCTACTGGTTCGGGGTCAAATGCCTGGCCGGGCAGCCGTCTTTTTTTATAGGGAAAGACGACCCTTATCGCGAATTCCCGGAGGGCTTGCCGGACCGTGGAGAATCGCTCAGGGCAGTGACAGATTACATGGAGGCCGGCGGAATAGAAGTCCTCACCGGCGAGACGGAAATTTTCATTACCCCCGGGTATGATTTCAGGATGGTTGACGGGCTGATCACCAATTTTCATCAGCCGGGATCTACACTGATCCTTCTGATTGCCGCATTTGCCGGCGACAGCTGGCGGAAAATTTACGATACGGCGCTTGATGAAGGATACCGGTTTTTAAGCTATGGCGATTCTTCGCTTCTCTGGTATAAAAACAGCGGCGCCGCAGTTAAACAGCGCCGCCAGGATAATACCGGTTAATTACTTTCCCACAATAAGGAACCTGTCCTTTTTGGGAGTTTCCAGTTGAACGTTTTGAGCGACAGTATCTTTCCCGTTGGTTACCTGCACGGTATAAGCTCCGTCGGGAAGATGGTTGACGTCGACTTTCAGTTTTGATAGGCGGGAATGGGGCTTGTCGTTTTTCTGAAACACAACCTGATTGCGACTGTCGATAATCTGAACCTTCGTCATTTTGTTCAGGTTGTTTTCTATGTTAATGTTCAGCTTGCCGTCTTTGGAAAAGTAAAGGCCGGTCTTGATAGATGAACTTGCGGCAGGCTGCTGTTTCCCGGCAGCAAACATGGTAGTGGAAGCAAGTAACATAGTGCATACGAAGGCTTTAACTAAATTTTTCATGGCTTGTTTTTTTAGAAATGGCTAATAGATTTTTAGAAATGGCTAATAGATTTGATGCTTCAAAATTAATAGCCGGGAAATAGCAAAAGAATTAGATTCGGGTGAATGGTGGAAATAACGGGATGAATGGTTGCCAGGCAGAACCGACGTGTAAAATATCGGTGAATAATCTCCGGGTTTATCCGGAAGTAAGCGATTTATCCATAGCAAACGAAAAGAAACTCAGCATATGAAGTATTACCTGGCCGGATTGACGGCTTTTATTTTGTGGGGATTCAGCAGTCTTGCAGTGAAACCTTTGTCCGGCTACGCTTCGCCGGATATTCTGTTTTACCGGGTTGTATTCTCTCTTTTGCTGATTCTGGCTATCAATTTGCTGTTCCGGAGAGATGCGGTAAGGGATAATCTCAGGAAATATAAGGCTATGAATGAGGGAATGCGGAAGAGAGCGTTTTTGCTGACTTTTCTCGGCGGGCTGTTCCTGACTTCCAACTGGTTCTTCTTTATCATCCTGATCAACCATATCAGCGTAAAGGCGGCTTCCTTCGCTTACCTGGTTTGCCCAATTGTAACGACATTACTGGCGCGTATCTTTTTAAAAGAGAAGCTCGATCCCTGGCAATGGGCCGCAGTAGGGTTGAGTGCGTCAGGTTGCTGGTTATTGTCGCTGGGCCATTGGGAGGATGTTTTGTATAGCCTGATAGTAGCATTTTCCTACGGCGCTTATCTGGTAAGCCAAAGGGCGAATGCCGGTTTTGACAGCCTGGTCATGCTGAATCTCCACGTCGGTATTGCATTGGTGTTTCTCCTGGCAGCCGGCCTGGTTTATCCTTTCAGCGTCCCTTCGGAACCTTTTTTCTACCGCCATATGGCAGTCCTGGTGATCATCCTTACCATCATACCGCTGGCGTTGAATCTGTTTGCGCTGAAAGGAGTGAGCTCGTCGGGAATAGGCATGTTGTTGTATGTAAATCCCATAGTTAATTTTGTAATGGCAATACTTTATTTTAAAGAGGATGTGAGTGTCGTGCAGATGGCTTCTTATGCCCTCATCGTGATTTCGATTGTCCTTTTTAATAAAAATGCCATCACCGGCAGCCGGCCCGCGGTGAATAGCCTCCGGATGAATCCGGAGGACCCCTGAAATCCAATTATTCAGTTTTTAATGCGAAAAGGGTTTTCTATTTTTGCAGTCTCATTTCAATAGTTGAAGCAGGAATGAGGGTCTATATTTCTGGTCTAAGGTGAAAAAAGTAAAACTTGAAATTTTGGGTTTATCGCCCAGCCAATCACAGCAAGGCTCTTTTGCCCTGGTTTTGGGGGAAGAAATGGGAAATCGTCGCCTTCCTATTATCATCGGTGTCTTTGAGGCGCAGGCCATAGCAGTGCAGATGGAATCGATTGTTCCCAACCGCCCGATGACGCACGACCTGTTCAAATCTTTTGCCACCGCGTTGAAATATACTGTGAAAGAGATCGTGATTTCGGATCTGCGGGAAGGGATATTTTTTGCACAGATTATCTGCGGCGATTCTCTCGGCAGCGTCGAAATCGACGCGCGTCCCTCCGATGCCATTGCAATCGGGTTGAGATTTGACGCCCCTATTTATGTTACTGAACGGATTCTCGATGAGGCCGGGATCGTGAATACTCCGCCTGAAGATGATATAATAAGCGAGGAGATCCTGGAAGAGCCGTCGGGGAAATCGAGTTTTAAGGACCAGATAAGAGGATTTTCTACCGATAAGCTTCAGAAGATGCTGGAAGAGGCGCTTCAGAATGAAGAGTATGAGAAGGCTGCCCAGCTCAGGGATGAATTAGGCAGACGTAATTGAAGGCTTGACAATCCGGAGGACCGGATAGGCCTGAGCCGGCTACTTTTTCTGACGTACTATATGTTTGTTTCCGGTTTTTACGTTTCTTAGAAGGTTTAGAATGAAAATATGCTATCTGGTCTGGTGAGAAATTATACCTTTTCTATCGTAACGGCTCTTCTTTTCTCTTCTTTTTTGCATTTGCAGGGACAGCATCGGACAGACCTCGAACTGAACGACCGGATATACTCCGAAACAATCAAGACGGTTTTGCTTTACCCGGGCTCGCCTGCACGGGATGATCCGCGGCGGCTATTGCGGCAGCCGGTGGTAGCTTTAAACCAGGATATGCCGCTCGTTCTCGAATTTGACCAGCTTACGGCGCGGGGAGGGAGCTTCAGGGCAAAATTTATTCATTGCAACGCCGACTGGACTCAGTCTGCACTGAGCGATGTAGAGTTTACCTATGAATTCAATGACTACCCGCTGACAGACTACAGGGCATCATTCAGTACGAAGGTACCCTACAATCACTATGTTTTTCAATTGCCGAAAGTGAAGCTTCCGGGCAACTATGTAGTCGTTGTCTACGACGAGAGAGAACGGCAGCCGGTATTGTCCAGGAGATTCATGGTATTCGATCCCAGGGTGAGGGTCGGGGGCGGGGTCACTGCTTCTTCGGGTATAAGCGAGCAGCGTACCGCTCAGCAGGTTAATTTTACGATCGACTATAAAGGCTACCCGCTGGCATCTCCCCAGACAGACCTTAAGGTTGTGATGCGGAAGAACTTTCGCTGGGATCAGCAGAAGTCCGGGTTTAAGCCCAGCTCCGTCAACCCGTTCGACCAGACGCTGGATTTCCAGTTCTTCAAGCTTGAAAATAATTTCCCCGGCGGTAATGAGTTCCGGTATTTCGATAGCCGTACACTGGCCGGACGGGGTTTCGGGATAGGGTCGATTGAAAGGACAGACGAGTATACCGAGCTGATCCTGCAGGTGGACAAGCCCCGGTCTGACAGCCCCTACTTCCAGACCGACGATTTTAACGGGCAATATATCGTTGACCACCGGGAATCAGGAAACGGAAGCGTCCAGGCGGATTATACGCCGGTTATTTTTACGTTGAAGACGAAAGAGATCCCGGATGCGGAAGTATTCGTTAACGGGGCTTTCAATCTCTGGCAGCTGAATGATATCAATGCCATGGTATACGACCATGATCACGAGGCCTATCATGCCATGATCATGATCAAGCAGGGTGTGGTGAACTACGAATACGTGGTAGCGGCACCCGATGGTAAAACCGGTGACGAGGTATTGCTGGAAGGCAGCTATTCCGGCACCGAAAATGATTACGATATCCTTATTTACCACCGTCCCCCAGCCGGGAGAGCCGATCTGCTGATCGGGTACCAGACATTTGAATGGAACAGAAGATAAATTGAATACCTCTTATGAAATGGAAATACAGTGCTGTCTGTGTGCTGCTGGCGGCAATCGGCATTTCAGGCTGTGATCGCGGAGACAAAGGCCCGGTGAGCGACTATGATTATTTTCCTTTGCGGCTCAACTATCCGCTCGTATACCAGCTTACGGAGACCAGGTATTCCGCGGGGAATCCGGAACCGGCCGTTTCGGTATGGTTTGAAAAGGATGAGGCTATACGGCGTACGGAGTCCCCGGATGGCTTCCCGGTCTTTATTTTTGCGCACTCGCGGAAGGATACCCCGACAGGCAACTGGCAAAAAGTAAAGGAATATACAATCACTCAATACCCGGATAAATACCTGCAAACGATCGACAATGTGACAACGGTCCCTATGGCGTTCCCGATCCGCAGCTCTACTATCTGGGATCTGAATGCTTACAATACCGAGAGGGAGGAACAGTGCCATTACGAATACTTTAACCAGCCGCGGACTATTGGAGAGCTGGATTTTAAGAATACGGTACAGGTTACCGGACGGAACTATACGACCGATACGATTGTGGCGTATAACCTGGGGTATTATCAATATGCGCCTGGCGTGGGACTTATATACGAGGAGCAGACAGATTACGAATATTGCCAGGAGAACGACGATTGTTTCGGAAAGGCACAAATTGCATCGGGAATGAGCACTATCCGCCAATTAATAAGCTATGGAACGCTGTAGGCGTTTTTTTTTGGTATTTTTTGTTAATTATAAAAATATGCATAGCTTTACGGGGCTATAGAACTGTCAATATCAAAATTACCTGTAATTATGAAAATTGTAGACCTGCAATCGAAAGACAATCGCAAGGCGTATCAAACACCATTATTAAAGAGTTTAGGAGAAGTAACGGAGCTTACCAGAGATCTGACAAAAGGGAGTGGAACATTTGATAGCGCAGATGGAGATCCAACTAAAGTATGTCTAGGAGGATGCGCTGTGTAGTGTAACTCTCTCTAGTTTTCTTGCAGAATGTCATTCATTTATCTTTTTGCCAGTAATATAACGCAAAAAGAGTTTTGCAGTAGTGAATACATTCAGGATGGCTTTTTTTTGTTGAAGCGAAATGGTTCCTTGAAAAGGAGGCCATTTCGCTTTTCTTTTTCAGGTAAAGGTAGTCACTCAGGTATGGAATCTGAGGGGATTTTCTGTAAGTATGAAGAAAAATTCCAGGATTTTTATGAGGATATCGTTGAATGTCGGGACTCCGTTGTCAGAATCTGGGTGGACGAGTCAAATAGTTCATTAACTATTGCACGTGACGCCTTTGGAAAGGTGCCTTTATATTATCATTTCGTGCCTGGTTCTTTCCTGATATTTTCGACCGATCTGAATGATTTACTAGATTGTGATCTTGTGAGGAGGAGTGTGAGGGTGAATTTGTCTGTAGCATCGTCTTATTTGAACGATGCCGATACTAATACTCCTTATTCTTCCTGTACTTTTTTTGAATCCATCTATACTGTTCTGCCAGGACACTATGTAAAGTTTGAAAATTCGGGTAAGGAAAGTAAGAGATATTTATTTTTTAATTTACAAAGGTGGCCTGATTTGGCGCATGTCAACGAATATGGAGACCTTTTTCGCGAAAAGCTCATCCAATCTATCTCCAGAAGTGTTTCTTCCCATACAAAGGTGGGAGCGCATTTGAGTGGCGGACTGGATTCTTCATCTATTGTATCGCTACTCTGTAAAGAGTTTTCACAATTGTATGTTCATGGTTTTTTTGTAGATACCCCGGCTCATTTAAAAGTAGATAAAGAAAAAGAACTACTTATAGATCGTTACTTTGTAGAAGAGGTGCGAAAGTTCACGGGTGTACCAGTAAGCGTTTGCTACGCCCCGGCAGCTGCAATCGACATTGCGGTAAAGTATGTAAATTTTGTCGGTCAGCCTTTGAATATGTTGAATGCACCACTTGCTCACTTGGTAGCAGAAACTGTTCGAGAAAAGGAGGCGGAAGTTTTGCTGTCCGGACATGGAGGGGATAATTTTGTTGGTTACGGTGATAGGTATTTGCGGGAGTTGTGGGAAAGCCGGAACTGGTCGGAGTTTCGTGAAAGTGTATTTATGCAAGCGCGGGAAGACAGGTTTTTAGAGTCGAAGCTGAGTTACGGAGCCGACAAGTACCCACGGTTATGGCTTAGATACTATATTGAAAATCAAATAGTCAAATACATCAAAGCAGGTAATTGGAACTTGGCTCTCAGGACTTTGTTGTCGTTTAGTACTCAACTTGGTTTTTCTCCTGTTGAGCTTTTACGGCGATTGCGAAAAAGAGCGGGTTCCTGGATATTCAGTAGCAAAAAAAGCAGTGTTTCCATTCTCAGCAGAGAATTGTCGTTTGTCAGGCATTCGACGGGGGGGGAAACGGTAATCGATGGTCTTTCTTCCGATGAGAGGGAGATATATTTGAACATATTTGCTAACCCAAATATCAGGCATATGGAAGAGAGCTATCATAGGGGACGAAGTCATGGTTTGGAGGTGAAATTTCCCTATTTTGATAAGGATCTCTATGAGGTTTCATTGTCTGTACCCTCCAAATTAGTTTTTGATAATGGCCGGGGTCGAGGACATATGCGTGCGGGTCTAAGAGGAATTCTGCCGGAAGCCGTTCGAAACAGGACCGGTAAGTATAATTTAGGTGGGGAAAGTCATCTTAATAATGCATCCAGTCTCCTTCAATCTGATGCTCGGGATTTCCTGACAGACTCCAGCAGCATATGGCACTATGTAGATAAGAAATCGTTCTGGGAAAAAGCTAAGACTTTATCGAACGGCTCAATAAATGGCGAGAGTATGAAAGTAGCACTTCAGGTTTATAGGGTGGTTTACTTTTCGATCTGGTTGGATCGATATATTACACGGAAATAGTAGTCTTAATTTACTATGATAAACTTGCCCTTTTGGTTGATGGCAAGAGACGAAGAGGATTCGCCTTTTTCTTCTATTAAGATGTCATAGAAATAGATCCCGCTGGATAACCCTGAATTTGCAAAATTAAAATACCATTCATTAAGGAAAGTATTGACGAGCTCCTGGTTCTGCCTGGTTATTCTTTCTCCCCGGGCGTTATAGATCATCCAGGTCAATGACGCATTTTTGAAAAAGTACTCTTCAGCGCCCGAGAATTTAATATAGGAAGTAGCAGGGTTAGGGGTGACGATAAACCGATAAAAGGCAGGCTGTTCGTTACCAAGTGCTGTCGAAAGCTCAAAGTTCTTGATAAAGCCGCTTCCGTTCTCGTTGCCGGATTCGTCACGTCCCTTGATCAGGATCTGGTATTCCCCGTCTTCGAGACCAGCAGGTAAGTGGAACGAAAACATATGTTGGGTACCCGAGATGACAGTCACCTCATAATCGTCCGGGCTTAGTTGTATAAAATAGTCGCAAAACTGGTCCCAGCATTTTTTCAGGTAGACTTCGATCCTCGATTTGTCCTCGTTCATGGACTGATCGTCCTCCAGTACAACGGTGACCGAGGTATTATGCGGTATGCTTTTCTTATCCGGTAGGTCTTTGCCATTAAATTTCGCGGATACCTGGGGAGATATGTGGTCGACCAAAGGTTCTGCCGGGTAGAAAATACTGCCTGGCTTGATGTTATTCCAGTCTATGACCAGATCTGTAATGTTGTTGGATCTGGTAAATTCCTGCAACGTTCTTTGAGGGTCAATGGACACTTCTATCCGGTATAAATGGTTGTTAAGATCGTCTATAGGCAACCAAACGGTATCTTGAAATGCAATTGAGCTAAAGTCCAAATTAGACTCTTTAATCGTTCCGTTATTATAATGGTAATTTACTTTCAGTGGAATATTTTCGTTCTCAACATATCTGCCGCCATTCTTTACAACAACTGCCAATTTGCCCTTCTCTGATTCGGTCAGCGGAGTGGTGTCATTTTCTCCATAAAGAAAGACGTCCCCTTTATTCACAATATAGTCCGGCTGTGTAATTCTGAAAAGTTGAATGGCAGGATCTCCCTGCAAGCACACCTGATGCACGTTCGCGATATCATAGCTATTAGCCGTTGTCGAGATTATTTTTTCAGCTGTCTTTTTCCAGACTTCCCCAATTGTTTGAACACTGTAGTCGTTGAACAATAACTCGTATAAAGTCGAAATGTGTTTTGCGGAAGGGGTGATGTAGCTTTTATATGAATTGGCCAATATGGCAATTGCCCCTTTATTTGGAGTGATTAACCAATCGTCGGTTAAAATGTGTACTTCTCTGCTGGTAAAAATATTGCCTACTCCACAGCCATTAAAATACATAAGTGGGTATTTTCGACGATTACTATATCCTCTGGAGACATGAGACGCGTATCCAAAATCCATATCTGTTATTGTTTGAGCACCGTGTCCAAAAAAAGTGAGGATACCTACGCCCTCATTTATATCCCTGGCAATATCTATTCTTTGAACAGAAGAGGCAGATGACTTGACAATTGGTTTTACTTTTCCGGCAAAAGCTGTTTGCTCAATACTGGGCGTGATATTACTAAGTACTTGCTTTAAAAGATTTATTTCATTAGATGTCTCCCCGCCGCTGATATGAAGTGCCCGCTTTCTCCAGAAGATGTCAGAAGACTCGTGCTCATACTCCTGTACCTTATCAAGGTAGCTAATGATCTCACTATTTTGAAAAGCTTTCACCCGGCCGACCGGAATCGCCGGAACGTCTTGAGGGAAATTCGACAGCCCCGCTACAAGCAGCAAATCAGAAGCCGGATCACCAATTGACGGAACTTCATCTGGCAGTTCTTTTAATATTCGGGGTGGGTAAGTAATTGCAGAACCGAGTAAAAGCAAATTATGCTTATTAGCCCGCACACCTTTACTTAACATATGCTTCATAAAAGACCTAATGGCAATTGGACTGGGTTCTCCATAGTTATAGAGGTTATATATAGTACTAATTTCCATAACTAAGACCCTGAAGCTTCCCCCGGCTTGTGAAGCCCGATACTCGGCATATTT
This sequence comes from Spirosomataceae bacterium, assembly GCA_037191015.1. Classification (GTDB taxonomy): domain Bacteria; phylum Bacteroidota; class Bacteroidia; order Cytophagales; family Spirosomataceae; genus Ravibacter. The sequence continues at coordinate 105,633 of JBBCKD010000031.1, read as the reverse complement.
CAGGGCACTTTCCTTTAAATAAGATGCCGTAATGATAAAATAGTCGAAATTCTCCGGCAATACTCCCTTTATGCCCGAGTTGTTGTAGCTGTACATCGGTGAAAAATCTGCTTTCCTGATTTGACCGGATCCGATGGAATGGAGCCTTTCTCTTGGGACAATCAGCATATCCAGCCCCTTATTCTGGCTTCCGGAGTTGAAAAGCCGGAGCGATCCCTGGGAAGATGTACCGGTTATTTTGTTAACGCTATACTTTTCTGTAATATCGAGTACAAGCGCATTTTCAGGAACATTTGAAATACTGATCGCTCCGTTAACATAAGATCCGGCAGGGAAATGGAATACATCGCTATGTTCCGGTTCATAAATCAGCTTCTTTGGGTATTCGACAGAAAAGTAGGAGATAGAAAACCAGTCGGTACCCTGTTTAGATACAGTATACGCCTTCAGGTAAAGGTCGCCGGTAGCGGAGACATCCGCATTTTGGAGCGGTGTATTCAATTTTCTACCTGCAAATCCCGAAAAGTCAACTGTCAGCAGCGGCCGCCAGTTTTTCTGATCGGGGCTTATCTCAATCCTGACCAGGTGCTGAGTGCTGCTTAAGCCCATTACGAGTAGCTCCATCTGCGGAGGCATACCGTTTTGCGGTAGGAAGTTGGGTAGAATGGCTTTCAGGATAATCAGAGTGTCCTTAACGCTTGTGGTCGTATCTCCGGCAACTGTCGGGCCGGTCCAGGCGTTTGAACTTTCGTAAAAGCTGTTATTGAGTAAGGTCGAAGTGCCAAAGGTAGGAAATGAAAACTGGTCTAAAAATGTTTTGACGACCTTACCGATTTGATTTGAAACAGCCTCGGCGCCGGGAGAGGGCTGCCCGGTTGCATCAACCTGACCGGCACGTTTGGCTGGGGTATCCGAACTTGTCAGGAAGTAATACCCCTTATCGGAGAACAGGCTGATGTGGGGATTCAAGCGGGTAGAGACGGGGCGATAGAGAAGAGAATCCGACGCACCGTCGTTTGTAACACCATAGAAAAGAATTTCGTCCTTGTTTGCTTCGAGTATGCTGACTTCCTTACCGCGGTGCCAAAGCTGGAGCTTTTCGGGCGCAGTTTCCTTTAAAGGCGAAGGCAGATCGCTGACTTTAAGTCTTTGGACCCCCGTAGAAGTAACCTGTACCGAGATGTATTCTTTTGAAAAATCTAACCATTCATTTCCAAATTCTTTCTGGTTCACCCATTGTCCATAACAAACCGAAACGGAGGGCAGAAACGCCATAAAGAATATAGCCCTAAAGAAGGGACTGAAGATGTTTTTTCTTTTTTTCATTTAGAATACCTCTTTCTTTAAGGTAAAGGCAGCTATTTTTTGACGAAACTGGTACGGGTTACCTCACCTTTCGTTGTAGCAACTTCGATAAAATACAAGCCGGAGGATAGGGAAGATACGTCTAAATCATTTTCAACCCCTTCCTTAAGGATGTTGCCGGCCATACTATATACCTTCCATTTGCTTACCCGGTCAGTCCCATTGGTTTTTAAGTAGACGCGATCTCCGGTAGGGTTGGGGTATAAAGTAAGGTTTTCCCTGGTTGAAACTTTGACCGAAATAATATTCGAATAGTTGAACTCCCCTCCTTTGTCAAACTGTTTAAGCCTGTAATAATTGAGGCCGGATACCGGGTTCTGGTCGGCAAAGTAGTAATTGGAAACGGTTTCCGAAAAACCTTTCCCCGGAACGCGTCCTATACTTGTAAATTGTTTGCCATCCAGGCTTTTCTCAACTTCAAAATAGTCGTTGTTTTCTTCACGACTGGTCGACCAGTTTAAGCTGATTTCGGCGCTTTCCGTATATCGTCCCTCGAAGCTTATCAGATTTACGGGTAATGCGTTGTCGGGAGATACGCCTAGTACATATATCGCAGGATCTCCAAGTACATTTGTTTGATTAATATGCGCGATCATACTTTCATTGGAAGGAGACTGGCTTACGGAGGTATTTACCAAATTTTGCACAGCTTGCCCAATATTCTTTCGGAATAAATCTGTAGTGCCGTAAAATTCGGAATACAGGTCTTGCATATAAGTGTCAGCCGTACTTACATAAGCTTTATACGAGTTGGCTACCATTGCGATGGCCCCCCTGTCGGAAGGATTCAGCCAATATCCCGGTATCGTAGGGACGGAATGAGATGTGAATATATTTCCAACTCCGCATCCGGTTATATAGAGAAAAGGGAAACGCTTATTCGGATTAGCTGGAACACTAGCGAGATTATATTGTGTGGCGAGTTGCGCGCCATGTCCGAAATAAGTCAGGGAGCCAATTCCATTCTGAATGTGGGAAGTAATAGGAGCAGATACTATCGAGGCATCTGTAGTATTGGACTGAGCTTGAGCGGTATTTGCAATTCGTTGCGATTTCCAATCAAACGGGATGGGTTCATCTACTTTATTGGCTGCTGAACGGCTAAACACATTTTCAAAATCTGAAAGCTCATAAAGTCTTTTAGCTCCAATAACTTCAAGTATATTTTTTCTCCAGGCAAGTGCAGTCGGGTCGGTTGATCCGGACCGGGTTTCTGCCTCATAGTACCTGACTTTATCAAGATAAGCAGTAATGTGACTCTTCTCAAAACCTTGAAACCTACCTATTGGAATTGCTGGGACATTAGGATTATTGTATGGAGAATTTGTCAGGTTGGCGACCAAAAGTATATCTGAGCCCGGGTCTCCAAAAGTAGGGACTTCACTGACCAGTTCTTTTCGAATCCTTTCCGGAAGTGTTACTGAGTAACCTATTATGAAAAGGTTATGTTTGGTTCTCACGCCCCGACTGATCATATAATCTACAAATCTTCCGATCGCGACCGGGCTGGGTTCTCCATAATTGAATTGATCGTATATATTGCGGGTGGAGATTACTAATGTTCTATATTCACCACCTGATACTCCAGACCTGTAGTTTGCATACTCAATTGCTCCTTCACTGATGGGGGCTATCTCAGTGTCTTTATGAGTAAGTATCAGGTAGTCAAATGCTTCAGGATTTAGCTTCTGGCCTTCGAGAAATGGGTTAGCGTGGTTCGTGCTGGATTGTAGCAAATCCCATTCAACTTTATAAATATTAGCAGATTCGGAGTTAATCTCCGTGACTCCACTCTCAGACGATACAACCGAAAGAAGCAGGGGAGAGTCGCTGTTTTTAGTCACATCGAATGTGATCGTATTTTCAGCATATGACGTATTTATAATTCTCCCGGGGAGTTGCGGATTGGAAATATCAAAAACCAGGGAATTGGCCGGGGCATTAGGAATTGAAATTCTCCTGTTACCTGAATCGGCTGTTGTAAAGCGGAACAGTTTAGAACTCGATCCAAGCATATTTAGTGTTTGAGAATAGCTTATCCTGTAATACGAAAAACCAAACAGGTTCCTGCTGTCTTCCGGTTTAAACCCGAGAGTGAGCGTTCCGGAATGTGAAACGTTTTGAGCTAATTGTAAGCTGACTTTTGCATCTGCCCAGTTTCTAGCAATGCTAAAATTAGTGAGGTCGTGCCGCCCTACTTCGGTTGCCGGCGTAAACAGGTTTTCGGCATCTGGACTAACAGACACTACGGCTATTCCTGAAGAGTTTCCGTAACCGTGTAGCGCATATTCTAAACTAAATGAGGAATTTGCTCCGGTGAATAAATTGGGCAGGGAAACAGATTCCCGATAATCACTGCTCCCACCAGTGGCAACACGTGTGATATAAGCATTAACTGGTTGATAAAAACTATGATTCTGATCGTTGGTGCTAGTAAATGTAGCAAAAGCAAAAAGGCTACCTGTTCTCATATTGTCCTGCGTCCATCCGCTACTGTTTTTCGCGATGAATTCAGTATGGAATTCTTCCTGAACCGCCCCGGGCTTAGTCCCTCCGTCAACTTCCACCATTCTTTCAGGAGTGCTGGAAGTGCTGAAGAAATATGACCCTTCTTCCGAGAAAAAGCTTGTAGTCTTATCCAGCCTGGCGTTTTTATCAGGTCCTTCTGTAGGAGAACTCCTGAACAAAAGTCCATCCGATACCCCGTCGTTTTTGCGCCCGTAAAAGACCACGTTATTATCGCCGTCGATATACAGCGCGATCTGTTCTCCCCGAAACCACGCAGCAACATTCTGAGCTGTCAGTCCCTGAATTTTTTCAGCCAGGAAACTCAATGGAATCTTATACATCCCGTTTGTCGTAATGCCGACTCTCAGGTAGGTTTTGCTGTAATCTATCCACTCATTGCCATACGGATTATCCGTCCATGGCGACAGGTCTTGTTCTTGCGCAGTGATCGAATTACTTAACGTGACCAGGAAGAAAAGAAGAGGTAAATATTTGGCCTTCATAGTAAATGTGGTTTAACGTGAGCGCAGGATATTAATTTGGGTAGAATTATTTCTGATTTGCTTAAGGACGTTTAGAGACAAAAATATGTATTTTGCACATAAAAACAGCGCTCCCTGATAAAAAATGCAAAACCTTGACCGACGAAAATTTATCAAAGTGGCGGCCAAAGCCGGGCTTGCCAATGCCCTCTGGCCGGCGCTTATCAAAAAGGCAACGGCAGTGGCTGCCTACAACAAGACAGGTACGATCAAAGATGTGCAGCACATTGTGATCCTGATGCAGGAAAACCGGTCTTTTGACCACTATTTTGGAACCATGCGTGGCGTAAGGGGGTTCGGCGACCGGTTTCCTATTCCGCTGGAAAGCGGCCGGCGGGCTTTTCACCAATCGGATGGTGAGCGGGTCGTACCGCCTTACCGGGCGGATGGAAAGAGCAGCAATGCTGCTTTTGTAAGCGGAACGCCGCACAATTTCCCGGATATGCAGGCCGCCTGGAATCAGGGCAAATACGGCTACTGGCCGCTGTTTAAGACGCCTTTTTCGATGGCCTATTATACCAGGGATGAAATTCCCTTTCAATATGCTTTGGCTGAGTCATTTACGATTTGTGATGCCTATCATTGCTCCATCGCAACAGGAACCGATCCCAACCGGATTGTATTCTGGTCAGGCGCTAATTTTGACCCGGAAAAACGTGCGGCGGGTATCAATTGCACGGATCTGGATTCTGAGCCGGTCAACCTGCGTTGCTGGATAGAAGGCCGGATGCCCGACCCGGGGTATACCTATAAAGGCAATGCGTTTAAATGGCCTACTATTCCCGATGTGCTCGAAGGTGCCGGGATCAGCTGGCGGATCTACCAGGATCCGAACAACAACTGGACCGGCGCCATGCACGGATGTCTTGCATTTGAGAGTTTCAGGAACGCCAAACCGGGGTCGCCTATATATGAAAACGGGATGCGGCACTGGTCGCTCAAGGCGCTTGCAGATGATGTGAAGAACAACAGGCTGCCGCAGGTGTCCTGGATATTGCCTTCGAGAGATGAATCCGAGCACCCGGGCGCTCCGTCCAGCCCGTATCGCGCTGCAGATTTTACGCACCAGGTTCTCGCAGCTCTTTTAACGAATAAAGATGTCTGGAGCAAGACGGTTTTCTTCCTGACCTTTGATGAAAACGACGGCCTTTTTGACCATATCCCGGCTCCGGCAGTTCCTTCCTTTAATCCTGACAATACACTGGCAGGGAAGTCGACGCTTGATCTGAAAGGGATGTATTTTGACAGCCTCGGCGGGAAATCAGATAAATACCTGGATGAGCGCGACACTATCTCCGGACCGGTAAGGCCCTGGGGTATGGGACCACGGGTGCCGATGTACGTGATTTCGCCCTGGAGCAAAGGCGGATGGGTAGATTCGCAGGTAGCCGATCATACTTCTGTTGCTCAGTTTATTGAGAAAAGATTTGACGTGGTTGTTCCTGCGATCAGCCCCTGGCACCGCGCCGTGAGCAGCGACCTGGTTTCGGCGTTCAATTTTAGCAATCCAAACGATGCAGAATTCCCTGAAATGCAGGCTACATCGCATTATCAGGTGCTTGACGAGGCGTCGAAACGTTTGCCGAAGGCTGCTGCGCCGGAAAGCCCGTCTCCTTTATTCCAGGAAAAAGGAGCGCGTTTTTCGAGAGCTTTACCCTACCAGCTCAACACCCATATAACCGACGCCGGAGATCGGCGCCATGTCAGGCTGTCTTTCGAAAGTTCCGGGAAGGCCGGCGCGGTGTTTCATGTATATGACCTGTATCACCTGGACCGGATCCCGAGAAGGTATACCGTAGAGGCGGGCAAGAACCTGGAGGACGAATGGAGTACGGAAAAAGACGAAGGCCGCTATGATCTGGAAGTATTCGGGCCCAATGGGTTTTTCCGGAAATATAAGGGCGGCCCGGAATTTGCCGGCCTGGAGGTGCTGCTTACCTGCGATCCAAAAAAAGGAGGCATCGCTTTGGACCTTGTCAACAAAAGCGGGGAGAGCAGGGACATAGAAATAAAAGCCAACGCCTATGGGTATAAAGGCTCGGAAGAAAAGCTCAAAGCCGGCCAAAAGCTCCGTAAGCAATGGATGCTGTCCGGAAGCGGCAACTGGTATGATTTTTCGGTCATACTGAAGGACGGGGGGCTTTACCGCTTTGCCGGCAGGGTAGAAACCGGTAAAGACACTGTCAGCGACCCTGCTATGGGGATTTCATAAGAGCAGTCGGCTTTTATGCAAACAGCTCCGGAACAGGTTCTCCTTTGCCATCCGGAGTCGTATAAAACGGTCTCTTTTCCACCTCGTATTGCGTGTCGGGGGGGATTCCCAGTGCATGGTAGATCGTCTGGTGTACCTGGTCGATTTTTACAGGGTTTTCTATCGTTTTGCACGGGCGCTCGTCGGCCGTTTTCCCGTAAACGAACCCTTTTTTTATACCTCCTCCGAACATCAGCATCGAGCACCCGTCGGTAAAGTGCCGGTGCATGCCGTAGAACTTCATGTCGGAAAGTATATCTGGCTGGTTGACCTGCTCCTGTACTTTGGCATCAGGTCTTCCTTCTACCATCATATCCCTGCTGAACTCGCTGGCCAGCACAATAAGCGTACGGTCAAGATGGCCGCTGCGATCAAGATCCCTGATCAGTTGGGCTATGGGACGGTCGATCAGCTCTTTCATGCCTTTCAGCCGGGTATGCCCGTTTTCATGGGTGTCCCAGCCCATAAACGGTTCATATTCTGTGGTCACGCTTATAAACCTGGCGCCCTGTTCGGTAAGCCTCCTGGCCAGGAGGCACCCAAGCCCGAAGCGCCCGGTGTTGTAAATGTCGTAAGACTCCTTAGGTTCGTTGCCCAGGTCAAAAGCCTTCGACTCGGGAGAATTCAGCAGCATATAAGCCTGCTCCATGGACCTTTTCAGCGATTCTTTCTGGTAATCGCTCCCGTATTCGCCCACCGGCCCTTTACTGATGAGATCGTTGTAAAGCTGGTTCCGTCTTTCGAAGCGTTTGGCATCCATTCCTACCGGGGGCCTTACGCTTTCAAGTCCCTGGCTTGGGTCTGGTATGAGGAAAGGACCGTATTCGTTTCCGAGGAAGCCGGCAGTATGAAAGGCCTTGAGCTCTTCTGCTTCTCCTACGGTAAACCGCTGGCCGATATTGACAAATGCTGGTATGACCGGGTTTTTGGGGCCCAGTTCTTTGGCGATCCACGACCCGATATGCGGGGCGGCTACGGTCTGCGGCGGCTCGTAGCAGGTATGCCAGTGATACTGGTGCCGGGAGTGCAGAATATGCCCCATATCGGCAGCGACGTAAGAGCGTATCAGCGTTCCCTTATCCAGTACGCCGGCTATCGACTCCAGTCCTTCCGAAAGAAAGACCCCGTCGAGTACAGTCGGGATCGACTTGAAAGTACTAAGTACACGGTTGCCTTCCATATCTTTTTCGAAAGGCGTATAGCGTTTGGGGTCAAAAGTTTCGGTGTGGGCCATTCCGCCTGCCATCCAAAGCAGGATTACGGTATCGGCAGTCGCGTCACCGACGGTTTTCCGGCGGCTGCATCCGGTCAGCAGCGAAGGAACAGGGGTCCCGGCTGCAAGTGCCGCTATGGTAGCGGCACCTGTATTTCTGATAAAACTTCTGCGGTCCATATTTTTCAGACAACTGGAAAGTCTGCTTAAAGTTACGTAAATCAGGAATGAATGCCAATGTCATCTAAACCGCGACGCGGCGACATGATCATAAAATAAGCTGGAATTCGGGTGAAAGCGCAACTGCCCATACGAGATCCTGGATCCCGTTTTCGTCGGGACTATCGCCCAGGATTTTCACGGCTGCCGATAATTCACGACTGTTAGGGGGGCGTCCGTATGCTTTCAGGTAGAGCGCTTCGACGAGCTCTTTTGACGACGGGTACTTTTTTCTCCATTCTTTCGACCCTGCTTTCAGCGTTTCATAGAAAGTAGTACCGTTGGTAAGCTCCAGGGCCTGCAGCAGGTTGGCCTGTGTGACGCGGCTTGTGCTTACTGTCTCCCTGTTGGGCCTTCCGAGGGCAGTCAGGAATTTATCATTGACAACCAGGGAAGCCCGGGGGAAGGGAATGTTTTCCCTGATGTTTTCCGGGAGCCGTTTGAGTGCCATCACCGAGTCGCTGTAAACGGGATGAAAGGCTATGCTGACGGCGTCTGCGAACTGCTCGGCGCTGAGCCGCCTGCGGATCATTCCGGTGAACCGAAAGTTTTCCGAAACCAGCTCTTCCGGTTCTGTAACCGATACGGATTTAAGCTGGTAGGTTTTTGAAGTCAGGATCTGGTAAAGCAGCCTTTTGATGTCATAACCGTTTTCGGAGAAATCATAGGCGAGCCAGTCCAGCAGATCCTCGCTCCACGGTAAATTATCCATGACATCCACGGGTTCGACAATACCCCGGCCCATGACCTGCGCCCATATGCGGTTAACGAGCGTCCTGTAGAGACGGCCGTCTTCGGGTTGAGTCAGGAACTCCGCAAGTTCTTTCAGGCGCTGCTCCGTCGGGGCATCGGCGCTGATCTCGCCCAATTCCGGGAATAAGACCCGGCCGCGGGCTATTTTGCCGGTAGGTACGTCGCAGCGATGAATTTCGAGTGTGGAATCCGCAAAGATGGAGGCGAAGCCGTAGGCGTCTTCAAGCTTCCAGTCACTGATAAAGCTGTCGTGGCAGGAAGCGCATTTGAGGTTAAGCCCGAGGAAAACCTGGGCTACGTTCTGAGCTGCCTGCATCTGGGTGCTTTGGCTAGAGTTGATGGTGCCCCGCCATTTGATTCCCTTGATAAACCCTTCGGATTCCTTAGAGGGGCTCAAGAGCTCTTTCACAAACCAGTTATAGGGTTTGTTATCGCGCAGTGAAGCATAGAGCCAGCGCGTAATGTCAAATCTTCCGCCGGTAATGTAACCTGTTCCGGAATAATCGTTCCTGAGCACATCATTCCAGAATGTCAGCCAGTGCTGCGCATAATCCTCGTCATGCCGGAGGAGCTTCCTTACAAGCTGCTCCCGTTTATCCGCAGCCGTTTCTTTCAGGAAGGCGTCTACCTCTTCCGGAGCCGGTAAAAGGCCGACTACATCCAGGTACACTCTCCGGATGTAGGTACGATCGTCTGCAGCCTCCGGCCAGGCAGTGTTATTTTTCCTGAAATAAGCATTTACAAACCGATCGATCGGTTCTGTGTAGATGCCTTCGGCCGGCGGGATTTCCGGCAGGCGCGGTTCCAGCGCAGCGACCCTGTAGATGCTTTTTACTTTTCCTTCCGGCCAGGGCGCTCCTTTTTCGATCCACATAGTCAGGATACTTATCTCTTCCCGGCTGAGCAGCTTGCCTTTGGAGGGCATCACTTCCTTGTGCCCGGCCGGCAGGGAGATCCTGCGGATCAGCTCGCTTTTTTCCGGCTCACCGGGAACAAGGGCAGGACCGCTTTCTCCGCCGGCGAAGATCGCTTCTTTGCTATCCAGCCGGAGCCCGCCTTTTTTCTTGGCTTCTCCGTGGCAGTTCGTACAGTTATGCGCCAATATCGTTCTTACTTCCAGGTTAAGGTCCTCTACCTGCTTTGGGGTAAGGGTTTCGCCGAAGCTGGCGAAGGAAATCCCGGTACCCGTTCCCGACAAAGCGGAAGAACGCTCAGGGCCGGGCAGCACGCCGGTAATATAATCCTCTCCGTGGGTGATCATTGCTCCATAGTGCCCCGCCACCGCTACTCCTGCTACGGTTGCAAACAGCAGGGGCCGGTAAACGCGGTAATTTTCTGCTGAAAAGAAATGCAGGGCCAGGACGGAAAGCAGGAGGGTAGCTATGCCTGCCCAGCGGTGGATTTCCAGGTTTGTCCCTTCGGCTCCTTCCTGGCCGGCAAGCATCCATCCGAATACCACCGCGAAGAGCGCCGATACCGCGCCTGTCCAGAGCAGTATCCGTACTGCCGGGAGAAAAGGGTTTGATTGCTTCCGCAGCGCCAGGATTTCCATAAGCGCGGCCACACACAATATGGCGATGGGAAAATGAACAACGAGAGGGTGTAATCTGCCGAACAGCTGCCAGAGCCAGAAGGGATCGGTAGAAGCCATAAGTTGTAAGTTATCTGTTTTTTTTTATTGGGATATAAAGGTAATAAGAAGATCGGAACTCTGCATGCTCCGGGTAGGGAGGGTCATTTTTTTATGACAAAGCCTGCCGGGATTATTTCAAAGCGAATGGTTTCGTAAGGATTTTTCTCCCCTGCTTCGTAGAGTACGCCGATACTTTTACCCGGAAGGACCGCCAGGCCCGAATATGCCGACGGGCCGGTGTACAGGGTTTTGATCACCGGCCAGGTTTTCCCGTCGTCATAGCTGGCGCGGAGAGTCATATTATGTCTTTTCCCGGTGCTGGCAGGATTGAGGAACAGCAGGACGCCGGCCGGGTTTTTACTGTCGGGCCAGGAATAGCGAAAGATCGACGCTTGGCAGACCGGTTCAACCAGCTCCGGTGCATCGACCGGCATTGTCCAGCTTTCGCCGCCATCGTAGCTGATCGAATGAGCACGGAACCCGCGTCCGGAATAGGATCTGATATTCATGAGCAACGTGCCGTTCCCGTCGGCCAGCTCTACCACCTGGCATTCGTTGGATTTGGGCGTGATCAGCCCCCCGAGCTGCCAGGTCTTTCCATGGTCGTCGCTATAAATGGCATGGGAGCCGTACTCGTAAGGCCCGCCCCTTACTTTGCCGTTCGGGTCGTCGTAGCTGAAATCGCAGGGGATCACCAGGCGCCCTTTCCTCGGGCCGTGCTTCACCTGGATGCCTGTGCCGGGACCGGTTGCATACCAGCCCCACTCCGGCTTTTTGGTCGTTGCGGTTATGTCTGCCGGTTCCGACCAGATGAGTCCGTCGTCATCGCTTCCGGATACCCAAACGGTCCGCGTTCCCTTGGCTGTTTTTTTGATGATGTCGCTTTCGTGATCATCTCCCCGGTTATGGGTGAGGAGCAGCCAGATCGTGCCCGTTTCTTCATCAACAACGGGACAGGGGTTGCCGCAGGTATTGGAACCATCGTCCCAGATCACTTTTTGCCCGCTCCAGGTTTTGCCGTTGTCGGTAGAGCGTTTGACCAGGATGTCTATGTTCCCGGCGTCGCCGGCGCCTTCTTTCCGGCCCTCACAGAACGCCAGCACCGTGCCTTTTTTGGTGACGATCAGCGACGGAATGCGGTAGGAGGAGTACCCCGACTCGCCGGCGGTGAATAATCCGACCGGGTTTTGTGAATAGGATATTGTGGATTTGGCAATTACGAACAGGATCAGGCAATAGAAAAATTTCGGGTATCGGGCTTTCATGAGGTTAAGGACTGGGAAATTCAGGCTATTATACTAAACTTTACCGATATGGTAACGTTTTTGCCTGTTATTCATCAACCTGCCCGCACCTGAAGCCTCTTGCCGGGCGCTTAATCCTGCAGTGAAAAGTAAACAGGTAGTGTAAACCTTACCCTGACTGCTTTTCCCGCCTGTCTGCCGGGTTTCCATTTCGGCATGAGCCTTACCACTCTTTCGGCTTCCTCGTCACAGCCGAAACCAATACCTTTTATAGTTTGAATATCGGCGATCGACCCGTCGGGCATAACCGTAAACTGGAGGATGACGCGTCCCTGGATGTTAGCCCTGGCGGCCTGGGACGGGTACCTGATGTTTTTTCCAAGGAACTTCATCAATGCATCCTGTCCGCCGAAAAATTCCGGCTGCTGCTCGACGCTTGTGAAGATTTTGTCTTCCACGACGTTTTCGGCGCCGATGTCCGCTCCTTTAGACGGTCCGACGAGCTCGGTGGGCGGCACGATGAGGTCGGGGAGGAGCTCGCCTTCCACGTTCTGCGAGGAGATCTGCGCGTTTTCCAGTGCGTCGATAGTGGGAGGGGGACTTTCTTCAACCACATCCGTTACGACTTCCGGGGGCAGATAGCGGACCTGCCGCTGTACAGGAGCCTCCTCGGCGGGCGGGGGAGGGATGACGATTTCTTCCTTCGGCTGATCCAGCCTGACATCGGTAAGTACCGATTCGACCATATAGTCCGTCTTTTTTTCGGGCGTGAGGCTGGACACAAGCCTGGGCACGTACATCAACGCCAGGAAGAGCAGGATACCGCCGGCAAAAGCCTTTTGGACATTCTTAGCGTAATTCAGCCGGAGCGCGTAAGCGCCGTAGGCTTTGTTGCGGCCTTCAAATACGATCTCATCTAATGAAGTGTTCATGGCTAAAAGATTTTGATGGTCAAGATTGAGCGTCCGTACTATTTCAGGGGTTATTTCCCGCCGGAGAGATGCCAGTGCGTCGACAGGCGACTGGCCGTCCCACATTCTTTCCTCGGCTTCGCAGGCCAGATGGTCTAACAGCTCCGGCAACAGCAGGCTGTCTGCGTTTGTTTCGATCAGCAAACGCTTCAATTCTTCAATACCTTGGGAAGACAGCCGTTTCATATGTGTAAAAGGTTATCTGTTTAACTCGTGGCAGGCAAAGGCTCCGGAACTCCCAGGAGATTCTGCAAGGCATTCAGGAACCGGCCCAGCTCTATCGTTTTGTCTCTCGCGGTTTCGGCGCCTTGTTGCGTGAGCGCGTAATATTTCCTGAGCCTTCCGTCTACCTCCAGCGACTCCGTTAAAAGCGCTCCTTCCTGCTCAAGCTTGTGCAGCACAGGATATAATGCGCCGAACGTAAGGGCAATTTCTCCATTGGTTTGTTCCTTTACCGCCTGCGTGATCTCGTAGCCGTACATGCGCTTGTTTTCGGCCAGGAGGCTCAGTACAATCGTTTTCAGGGTTCCGCGAAGGTATTCGCTGTTGGATGTTGTATTTTCCATATCTGATATGTTTCTGATACAAATATATATAAGGTTTTTATATATACAAGATAACAGGCGTTTTTTTCCGTATATAATAGACAATCGTTACCCGGGGAGGATTAAAGGGACCGGGGCGGCCAGACGGATATATTGTTCGTATATTCAGGCGTCGTTTAGCAAGGGAAATGGAAGCGTTATTTTTTGATACAAAGTGGGTATTCCTTATTGAGGCAGTTTATATACTGCTGCTCACCGGCGTCTGCATCCGGGTTGTGTATGACACCCGTTCGGTGGCAAAAACACTGGGTTATCTTTTGCTTGTCATCTTTGTGCCGATAGGCGGGATGATCTTTTACTTTTCTTTCGGTATCAACTACCGGAAACGTAAGATCTATACCAAGAAGCTCGAAGTGGATGAATCGATAAAAATTGATTTTGAAAAGAGAATGAGCGAGTATGACGAGGTGGTGTCATCGTTCGATCACCCGGTGCTGAAGGACAACAGACCGCTGGTTTACCTGTTGTCAAACAGGCGGAGCGGCGGCGGATTGGTTGCGGAAAATTCGGAAGTGAAGGTGCTGCAAAACGGCGAAGAATTTTTTCCCGTCCTCTTCGATGAAATACGAAAGGCGGAGAAGCATATCCATATCGAGTTTTACATCTATGAAGACGACGTGATAGGAAACCAGCTGAAAGAGCTGATGGTGGAGAAGGTAAGACAGGGGGTAGAGGTACGGTTTATTTACGACGATTTCGGAAGCATGAGGATCAGGCGGGCTTTTGTGAGAGAGCTCAGGGAAAGCGGCGTGCAGGCGTTTCCCTTCAATCGCATCAGGATGGTAGGGCTGGCAAACAGGCTGAACTACCGGAATCACAGGAAGATTGTCATCATAGACGGTTTTACGTCATTCATCGGGGGTATCAATATATCGGATAAATACATTAACAACGGCAACAACGCGTTGTACTGGCGCGATACGCACCTGATGATCAGGGGATATTCGTCGCTGGCTTTGCAGCAGATCTTCCTGGCAGACTGGAATTTTTGTGCGGGCTGCGCCATCCAGATCAACAGGGATTATTTCCCCCTGCATCGTTTGGGCCCTGGGAATAAGAAACTGGTACAGATTGCGGCCAGCGGGCCGGATTCCGACCTGCCCAGCATTTTGTATTCTGTTATTCAGGCGGTGAATAAGGCCAAAGAGGAGATCCTGATCACCACTCCCTATTATATACCCGACAGCAGTCTGCAGGAGTCGCTGATCATCGCCGCGCTCAGTCGTGTAAAGGTCAGGCTCCTGGTCCCGGCACTGGGCGATTCCTTATTCGTAAGCACTGCTTCCCAGTCCTACTTTGAGGAGCTGCTGACTGCAGGAGTAGAGATTTTTCTGTACAGGAAGGGTTTTGTGCATGCCAAGACCTTTGTCGTGGACCGTAAAATCGCTTCGGTAGGCACCGCGAATATGGATTCAAGGAGCTTTGATCTTAATTTTGAGGTTTCAGCATTAATCTATGATGAAGAGGTTGCGGAAAAGCTGGCGAATGACTTCTTTTCTGACCTGGAGGATTCAGACCCGGTAGATTTCGACCGCTGGATGAAACGCCCGCGCCGGAGAGTTTTTGTAGAGAGACTGATGAGGCTGTTTTCGCCTTTCATGTAGCGATAAACGGATTTCTCAGACCTCAACCGGCGCGAACCTGGGGGTAATTTTATGAATGATCAGCCAGGCCAGCAGGAAAGACAGCCCACACACAGCGAAAATAAGGTTGTAACCGGCGACCATATTGCCGGCGGCCTTGTAAAAATCCAGGGTGTACCCGATGAACAAAGGGAACAGCACACCGCCGATCGCGCCGGCCATCCCTCCGATGCCGATGACTGAGCTGACCGTCTTTTTGGGCAGCATGTCGGAAACGATCGTATAGATGTTGGCGCTCCATGCTGCATTTCCTGCGATGGCGATGCTCAGCAGCGCTACCACAGCCCACATATCGGAAACGAACCTGGCCGCCATAATGGGCATGACGCAGACGGCGGCTACAAGCAGGGCGGCTTTCCTGGATTTTGCTACCGTCCATCCTTTTTTGATCAGCCATGACGACAGCAGGCCTCCGCCGATGGCGCCTATCGTCGCGGCGGAATATACGATCACCAGCGGAAGCCCGGGCTTCTTCAGGTCGAGCTGGAAGGTAGTGCTGAAGTAGGAGGGGAGCCAGAACATAAAGAAATACCAGATAGGATCGGTCATGAACTTCCCGACAATAAACGCCCAGGTAGGCCTCAGCCCGAACAATTTTTTCCAGGTACGGTTGTCCAGGCGTTCTCCGGAAGAGGCTTTTTCCTGTGCTTCGTCGTCGATCCGGATGTATTCCAGCTCGGCCGTGGTCACTTTGCGATGCTTTTCGGGCCTTTCATACAGCAGGCGCCAGGCCACCAGCCATACGAAGCCGACAAGCCCCGTGATGAGAAAGGCAAATTGCCAGCCATAGGCACCCAGCAGCCAGGGAACGAGGATCGGGGCGATGCAGGCGCCTATGTTCGCGCCGGAGTCGAAAATGCCCGTAGCCAGCGCCCGTTCCCTTTTCGGAAACCATTCGGAAACCGTCTTTACCGCTGCGGGGAAGTTCCCGGATTCCCCGATCCCCAGCAGCCCCCTCGCAAGGATAAAGCCGGCCGTGCTGCGGACAAGGGCATGACCCATGGCGGCGATGCTCCATAGCGTAATGGAAATGGTATAGCCCAGCCGGGTGCCGATCTTGTCGATGACCCGGCCGAAACCTACAAGCCCGATGGCATACGATGCAGAAAAGGCCATCACGATGTAGCTGTAGTCGGTTTCGGACCAGCCGAATTCCACTTCCAGGAAGGGTTTGAGCAGTCCCAGCACCTGGCGGTCGAGGTAGTTGATGGTGGTGGCGAAAAACAGCAGGGCGCAAATGGACCACCTGTAGTTCCCGACGGATTTCCCGGTCATACCTGGCAATTGGTTAAAAACATTGTGGGCAAATTCAGAGATTGACGGTATCGGCCAGCGGGATGTCCCTGATTTCGGCGGCGCTGTCGGTATCGAGCAGCAGCCAGGCATTGGGCAGGGTGCGCAGGATGGTTGACGGGTACTTTTCCGTAATATCGGCCGTGAGGGTATGGTATGCCGCAGGCGCCTTTGACTTACCCGGGACCATACAATAAATGGCTTTGGCCTGGAGCAGAGCCGGTATTGTCAGCGTGTAGGCGTCGACCGGTACCTGCGACAATTGCGGGAAGCAGCCTTCATTCACCTGCTGTTGCCTGCAGGGAATATCCAGGTCTACTACCTTGACAAGCTTCGGATCATTGAAATCGGCCATGTGCGGGTCGTTGAAAGCGAGATGAGTATTTTCCCCGATGCCCATGCAGGTGATATCGGCAGGATAGGCTTCCAGCAGGCCGGCGTATCGTGCGCACTCCTGTTCCGGGTCCGGGGCACTCCCGTTGATCAGGAACACATTCCGGAAGGGTACCTTGTCGAAGATACGCTCCCGGAGGAATACCGAAAAGTGCTGAGGTGCTCCTTCGGGCAGCCCGATGTACTCATCCATGTGAAAAGCATTGACCCTGGACCAATCTACCGCCTTTTTTACCAGGGCGGCGAGAAATTCGTTCTGGGAGGCTGCCGCGGCAAAGATGATATTTACGTTTTCCTGCTGCCGTAGTAATTCGGCAATCTTACCGGCTACCAGCCCGGCGGCTGCTTCGCCCATTTCTTCCCTGTTCCTGAAAACCTGTATTTTCAGCTGATCGTCCTTATTTTCCTGAGAGACAGACATTCTTTGTGATGATTTGATGGTAAATAGCGTTCTGAGGCCGTATGCAGCCTCAGAACGGAAATAATTAAAACCTGAACTTTACACCGGCACGTCCCCAGAATGAATAGAATTGTTTCTGGTACATCCGCTCGCGTACGCCGAAATAATCGAGCTGCGGGGCCTGGGTAAGGTTCTGGGCCTCTACGTATACGGAGATCTTCTCGGTGATGCGATAGGAAGAGTTGGCGTCGACCTGAACACGAGGATTCCTGACCACATCGGTATCGTCGTCGCTGCCCAGCAGCACGGTATAGGCGCTGTTGTAGTTGACGTTCCCCTGGATCGTAAAGCGCTTGTGGCTGAACGAAAGCGAGCCGTTGGCGGTATGATCGGCCTGACCGGGCAGCCGGAGGTTCTTCCTGAACTGTGCGTCCGCATTGGAATGGGTGTAGGTATAATTGGCCAGGATGGACAGGCCTTTCAGGATGCCGGGCAGGAAGGTAAGGTTGGCCTGTGCGTTCAGCTCGATCCCGAATACGTTGGCCGTGTTGCCGTTCAGGGTGCGGAACCATCTCCAGTTGGTGTAACGGCTTGCGTTTTCAAACTCATTTCCGACCAGGTTAACGACGCTGTTGTACTGGAACTTGTCGATTTTCTTATAGAATACCCCTGCGGAAAGGATCCCCAGGTTGGAGAGGTATTTTTCATACATCAGGTCTACGTTGGTCGCAAAGGCCGGCTGCAGCTTGGGGTTCCCGTCGGTTACGGTCTCGCTCAGTATGCTGATGATACGCCCGGGCACCAGGTCGACGAAGTTAGGCCGGGAATAACCGTAGGTGAGGGCTGCGCGGAGCAGCGACGACTCGTCGAGGTCATACTTGAACTGCAGGTTGGGCAGTACCTTCAGGTAGCTGTTCTGCTGGCGGTTCGGGGAAGTCGAAGTCCAGTTGCCTTCTGCGTCGGTTTCGACGATATTGCCCCTGTAGTCCACGTCGGTATGCTCGAACCTGACTCCCAAAAGGACCATCAGCTTGTTGAACTGGACGCGGTTCATCAGGTAAGCGGAAGAAACACGTTCGACCGCATCGTAATAATAAGTGTCGATGCTGTTCCGGGTAGCCGCTTCGTTGATGGGAAACAGGCTGGTGCCCAGGTTGGCATCGACGAAGCCGATGGTTTTGTCCTTGTCAACACCGAGCCCGAAATTCGTATTCCCGTTGAGAAGGTCGTCTGAGACTTCAGAAGGGCCCATGAAGTTGGTGAGCCTGCCCTGTTCGGCGTCGCCGGCATAGGTAGTGACGATGGTTTCATCGGGACGGAACCGGATGTTATTCATATTTTTGACCTTCGCCCCTACTTTAAACAGGGCGGCGTTGCCTCCGATGCTGTACGGAACAGTAGCGTTAAGACGAGCGGTAAAGTTTTTACCCCTGGTAGTCCACCAGTCCCGCTCCACTGTGTTGTAAGTAAAAAGAGAGGCATCGTTTTTCCAGTCTGTGCCGTAAGCCTCCAGGTAGTCTGTACTGATATCGGACATTTCGAGGGGGATGTTCCCGGTGATGAAGTTGTAGATCCCCGATTTGTTGATAAACTCCGATTTGTTCATGAATACCCCTGCATCCAGCTTCACTTTACCGATCGCGGTTTCCCCCTGGATGTTGAAATTGAGGTTGCTGTTGTCTTCAGTCGCCGCCTTGATCTCGTTGTAGGAACGCCCCCTCGAGTTGACGTAGGTTCCTTCGTCGGTCAGGGTGTTGCGGGCAGTCTGCATCCTGGTCCTTTTGCGGTAACGTGTCAGCTCATTGAAATGGTTGCTGTACATGAAGTTAGCTACGATGTTGGTATTGGCATTGAAGTTGTAGTCGATCGTAGCGGAGGTACCGGTACGGGTCCTTTCGTTTTCCACGTACAGGAGCCGGACATCGGTAGGGAAGAATATCTCGCCTTTGCCGTAGTCGTTTTTCTCCCACACCTGCGCGCGGATCTCGTCGTAGCCGTTGCGTGTTTTGAAGTAGCTACCGGTGACCATCACGCCCAGCCTTCCGTTGGGGTTTTGGTCGTTGGCCAGGAAGCGCTGTCCCCATGAGAGGTTGCCGATGGCGTTGAGGTTGCTGCGAAGGTTGTTATACCCTGTACCGAGGTCTACCGACAGGCGCGGTCTCAGGGAGGTAGCCGTCGGGGTTTTCATGTTGATGGCGCCGGCAATAGCGTCGCCGTCCTGGTCGGGCATGAGTGTTTTGATCACTTCCATCGACGAAAGCACGTTGATAGGGATCACATCCAGCTGCGCATTTCTTGCTCCTTCTTCCTGGGTCCCCATGATCTGTTCACCGTTTACGTTGATATTGGTGAAGTTGCCCGGCGTTCCGCGCAGCTGGACGGTAGCGCCTTCACCGCTACTGTTCCTGCCGATGGTGACCCCCGGCAGACGCTGGAGGGACTCCGCTACGTTGAGGTCGGGATAACGCCCCATGAGGTCGGCAGAGATCACCTGCTTGAGGTTGTCCGAGTTCCGTTGCTGGTTAAGCGCTTTCTGTTGTCCCTCTACCGATGCCGTTACCGTAACAGCCGAGAGCGCAAGGTTCGAAGTCCGGAGGTTTACATTCATGAAAACCGTGCTTCCGGAAATGACCGTTACGGTTTTTTCTTCTGTTTCGTACCCCATGTAGTTGACCCGGAGCGTCTGGGTGCCGGCGGCTACGTTAGACAGCGTATAGTTTCCCGACAGGTCGGTAGCGACGCCCAGGGTGGTCCCTTTTACAAATACGGAAGCCCCCGGAAGGGACTCTCCGTTCACACCGGTGACCTGTCCCCTGATCGTACCGTTGCCGGATTGTGCCAGCGCATCCTGACCGGATCCCGCAAAGCAAAGTAACACCGCGAGCACACACGACTGCAGCCACGGTAGCCTGAATAAACGTTTCATAGCGAATTGGGTTTTTGACGATAAAAAATCATTTGAACTTATAATGGATGTAGTCGACGAAAAAGCGCAGGGCGAAGCTGCTTCCTATGTCCCGGTTAGTGAGCCATACCTTCCCTTTCCTGAACCTGGTCCGGGTTTCCAGCACAGCGCCTCTCAGGTTGGGATCGGGGTGGTCGCCGGCATACCGGTTTTTGAGCAGCCAGCCGATCGATTTTTCAATGTTTTCGTCGAATTGCCTGTATCCGTAATTCGACAGCTCAATCCAGACGATACCTGCCAGCGCAACCGCGGAACCTGTCACCGAACCTTTGTCCGGCTCCCGTCCGTTGAGGTAGTTGTTGTAGAAGATCGTGCCGTCTTTTTGCTGGGCGCGTGCGAATACTTCGGCGGTACGACTGGCGGCATCGAGGTACTTCCGGTCGTTGGTCAGCTTATAGGCATGTATCAGCGATTCGGCATACCAGAGCGAAAAGCGCGGATGGAACGACTGGTCTTCGACAAAGTTGGGCATAAAGCTCATCCAGACGCCTTCCGGTCCCTGTATCTCGATCAGGCTGTTGCAAAGGTTGAGGTAGGCTTCCCGGAATTTGGCATCTCCCGAAAATTCATAGGCGTCCTTAAAGAGCCAGCCTTCCGTATTGGGCCTGGAAACGTCAAACAGCTTTTGCTCTTTTTTATTTTTCTGCGCCCAGAACGGGCTGTATTCCTTAAGCACTTCCCCGGTTTTGGCGTCCACGTTGTCATAGCAGACCCCTTTTTCAGGGTAGTACATATTTTTCATCATCCAGTAGGCGGCAGAAGTGGCTACCCGCGCATACCGGGGATTTTTGGTGACCCGCGACAGTTCATAAATGCCGGGAGTACCGTCAGATACAGTGGCAAACACGATAAAATCCTCACCGATAGCGTCGCCGTGGACCGCGGCTACCATCCCTTTTAATTTAGGGTGATCCTTTATTTCCAGCGAAGCCCAGTAATCCCCGCCCCTGATTGCCGATTCGAGGTATTTGGGATTACGGGTTTCCTTGTAGGCCGCCAGCAGGGCATATACGGCCTGGCCGGTATGCCACGGCACCTCGTATTCATACCAGGTCCCCTCTGTGAGGTTGTAATCGCAGCGCGACCTTCCCTGTTCATCCAGCAACACCTCGGAGATATACCGGGCGGTCTGATCTACAGCTTGCAGGACTTCCTCTTTTTTGATCTGGGCCCTGGCGGCGATACCCGATAGTAGGAGAAAAGCGAGGTACACCCCAAAACTATTCTGCTTCATAGGTTTTATTTTTTGAATTGGTCTGATACTTATGCTTGTGATTGATGACCTCCAGCCCGTTGCCTAGGCGGAAGCTGAAACGCCACGGCGTGTTCCCGGCGGCCGGTATTTTGAGCAGCAGGTGATGGGGGCCTCCTTTTTTCAGGTGAAGGAAAACCTTTTCTTCTGTTTCCCCCGTACCTTTTATCATTCCTGCTTTTTCACCGTTGCAGAACAGCTCCGTGCCGGGAGGGCCTGAGATATACGCCTCGGTAGCCTCTTCCTCCGTGATCCTGATGTTGCAATAGGCATAGGCGACGGCGTCTTTCCGGGTATTGTAATAGTCTTCAAGATCGATGAGGCCGCCATCGGGTGAAGCAAATTTGCGCCACCGGTAATTTTTCCCGCCGAAGATGGAGATAGCGCCGGGCGTAGGCGGCTGGTTATACTCGCTCCCTTCGGAATACAGGAAACCGGGGATCGATCCTTTGGATGGGAACGGCCCGGACAAAAGCCAGTTCTGGAAATAGGTGTAGGGCGTTTCAGTGATATCGAGCCCGATGCCGTCGGCAGGGGGGAGGATAGAAGGTCGGGCCCGCAGGGATTCTTCGAGCGATTGCTGCAACTCCCGCAGTGCGGCGGCCTTGGATTCATACCCGGCCGACACCACATCCAGCCAGTATTCCTGGTTCTCCTTTCTCCAGGCTGTCCGGAAACGTTCCAGGAGTGTGTCGAGCTGCATGGCCAGCCTTCGGACTTCCGCTACAGCACCGCGAAGTAGCTTTTCCCGGTTCGGTGCAGGACCGGAGGCAGCCCGGCGATAAGCGTCTGCTACCGTTACCAGGGTACTGCGGAGGTCCATGATGAGCCGGTACTGGTCGATGGAGAGCTCCAGGGCAACCAGGTCGCTTTGATGGCGTACCGCCTTGGCCTGCCTGATCAGCGTCGACGCTTCTTCCAGTATTTGGTTCGCTTCGGGGATCGAGGTATTGTTCAACTGTAAAGGTTTGCCCTTGCGGGACAGCAACTGCTGCGACCAGACGAGCTCGTTGAGGTTGTAGGTCAGGGTAAGCTTCCGGAGCGCCATCAGCTTAAAGAGCGCTTCGACATAGTGGGTATCGGCGGCACCATAGGCTGTCTGCGAATAGCGACGGTCGAACGACTTTTCGGGGGCGGGTGCCAGGTTCCAGCTTTTTTCAGCAGCAAGGTACACACCGTACCAGTCGCCCGAGAACAGGTAGGTCCCGCCGTCGTCCCAGATGGTGGTAAATGCCCCGGTAGCGCCGTGCAGCTTCCCGGCTTCCAGGAAACCCCTGATGTTGCTCCTGGCCATGACCATATCGGGGAACATGCGGTAGGAGTTCAGGATGCCGGGGCATACCATAAATTCCAGCCCACGTTCTTCGAAGGGACGGATCCACCGGTCGTAGCTTTCCTGGTCGCCGTATTCCCAGGTCAGGTACACGATATCGCGGGGAAGCATGTCCGGGATTTCGGGGTGCTGCAGCGCGATATCGCCCCACATCATCATCTTTTTCCCGCGGCGGCGAACGATATCATATAAGAATTTCAGGTGGTCGGCATAAAAACGGGCAGGGCCTATGCTGTCGATGTAGGCTTTGGATTTCCCCTTGTTCAGGTCGAAGGTTTCGTCACAATTGACGTTGAACCAGGGCGCATTAAAAGCATCGCACAGTTCGCCGATCACATTTTCGAGGAATTGCCTGGCGGCGGGATCGAGCGGGGAGATCAGCGTGGCGGTTTCTCCCATAGCAGCATACTGAGGCAGCGCGAGTATTTTTTCGAAATGGCCGAACGACTGGAAGCTGCCGATCAGCTGCATGTGGTATTTCTCTGCGTACTGCGACAACTCCCTGATCTGGGCGACGGTGAGCTTACCGTTTTCCGGGGCAAAGTCCGGATGTGAAAGCGGCTGTACCACATGCTCGATATAGAACGACAGGTAATTGATTTTGAGCTCGGCCAGCCTGCGGATCTGCTGCCGGATGTGGTCCACGGTAGAGATAGGCCCCCGGCTGATGTCGTCATAAATGACCCGCGTTTCGAATGCGGGCCAGTCCGCGATGAAAAGCTCGGTATCCCAGCCGCCCCTGATGAGTTGCTTCAGGGTCTGGAGACCATAGAAAAGACCGGTTTCGGTGTGGGCTGCAACAGTGATTGCCTCAGGTGCCAGGTCCAGGATATATCCTTCTGCGCCCAGGCTGTCGAGATACGGCGCAGCCCGCTCTCTGACGCGGGAAGGCGCTTTCCCGTCCTGTAGCAGCACCAGCCCGACGCGTATAGGGGAAGTCCCGCCTGGCTGCTCCCTGCTGAATTCCTCCCAGTTTTCGCTTAACCGGGCGAGCGGCGCTTTTTCAAGCCCTATGGCGTCAAACCTGGCCTGACCGGACAAGACAACCAGCTTCCCGCCCTGCACCACATTTTGCGGGAATGGCAGCACCGGCAGGTCCGGCCGGCTGCCCGCTGTTACTTTACAAAACGGGTGGATGCAGATCATCAGCAATGCCACCCGGAAAAATCTCCTGATCAACATTTATTCCGGATCGTTTTTTTCGGTTGAATCCAATATCACTTTTACAAAATTGTTTCCGGTATTTATTTCCGGGACGTCCATGACCAATCCGACGGTGCACGATGCGGGATCTTCCGGGAAAGGGAAGGTCACGATAAGGCTTTTCGGATGCAGATCGTTGGGAGCCTGGATAAGCGGAATTGTTTTTTCATCCATGATTTTCCCGCTCCTGAGCAATCTTACCTTTACCTGGTGCGCATCGGCGTTCCCGATATTGTGCACACGGCAGGACAATACCGGTTCACCCCGTTCATTTTTATCTTTCTCCAGATCCCGGCTGCCCAGCGCCACATCGGGGAGAGGACTATTCGGCGGGATCACCGGGCTCACCTGCTCCATGCGCAGGATGGTCGGTCCGGCAGGCAGCGTCAGCGGGATCCTTCCTACCCGTTCCCGGATGGTCACCTGCATTTCATGGTATACCTTTTCCGGTAAGGTATCGTCGTTGGCGTCCGTTCCCAGGGCGAGCCTGTAGACGCCCGGTTCCAGCATCCAGGTATGCAGCTCTATGTCCCTTCCGGCGCCGGCATTGAACAACGAAATAAGGGTCGAAACCGGGTCGCCTTTTCTTACCAGCACCGATACATCGGTTCCCGTGTTTTTCCAGGTAGCGACCAGGCTTGGGAATTCGAACCCGCGCCCGAAATGCCCGGTGTACATACCCGTGAGCAATTCACTGCCTCTTACGTAGACCCGGTCGGTGAACTTAACCTCGCTGGTCATCAGCGGGAAGTTGTAGCGGAGCGAGTTCAGGATAGGCTCAAAGCCCCCGAGCAGTTCCCCGGCGTTGCCGGTAAGCAGGAACCGGTTATAAGGCGAGCCATAGGTCCCGGTCAGCGCAGTGTAGGCGCTGTCGCGCGTCAGCCTGGACGCAAGCGCAAAGATATTCCCGAACGGATGGGCGCCGGAAGGACGGTCTTCCCCGCCGCTGATCAGGGTGTTTTTCACCCAGGCCAGCGACCCGGGGGCAGGATCCGTTCCCGGATCGGGCCCTTCCTGCATCAGCCCGGCCACGGTACGGACCGGGTCCAGGAAGCGGTTATTCCCCGTAACGCCGTACATACCTGCCAGGTGGTTATACAGCTCGCCGATGTGCCCGAGGTGATCCCAGCGGTAATAGGAGTACTTCAGGCCGGGATCATACCAGCGGTCGGAGTAACCTCCGATGCGTTCGGTAGCAAATTCTATGGCTGGGGGAATGATGCCCGCCGGCTTGCCGTTCTCCTCGCGGGCTGCATCGCTGACCCAGGCTTCCGACCATTCCGAAAGCAGCTGAACGAGCCCGGGGTTTTTGTTGTACCAGGATAGCCAGAGCCCCGGCAGGAGCGCCCGCGCATTCAGCGGCACATCCACACCGTAGGGAGCCTGCGGCCATACCTCGGTAGCCGAAAGGTAGTAGGATTTGAAATGACGGTGCCCGCGGGAGGTAATGCCCGACCACACCCCGCCGAAATTTTGCATGCTGATCATCGCTCTTTCCACGTAGGCAGGGTCGCCGTAGCGGACCAGGAACATGCCGGTATGGGAGTCACGGAACAATTCCGCCGAATGTTCGACATCGTCTGTTTTCCGGTCATAGCCCCTGACCAGCTCGCCGCTGTGCCAGATACCGTCGGCCAGCCGGCTGTACCCCAGCCGTGCCTTTTCGTCGTCGGCGCCGAGGATAGCAGGCAGCCACCAGCGCAGCATTTCCACGTCGTCGGCATATTTCCCGCCCAGCTCTCCGTTGGGCGCCTGTCTTTTGTCTACCCACCAGTGGATCACCTTCAGCATCCGGGCCATGGCTTCCCGCTGCAGAACAGCCCATTCAGGGCCCCCGGCCGTATCGGCAATCTGGTCTTCTATCTTTTCTCCGTGGTACATCCGCAGCAGCGGGTGGTTGGGGAATTGCTTTACGAGGGCTGCGAAGTATTCCGGGTGTTTGCTGTCGGGCAGCAGCAGCGTGTCTTCGCGGACCAGCCAGTATTGTGTTCTGGCGAGAAGGTAAAGCGCATTAAAATAAAGCGGATCGGCCGGGTCGGCGATTACCGGCTGCAGCAGGTCGATGACGGCATACATCCGCTGGATCTGGTTCATCCCGGTATGCCGGACCGCCCAGCCCCATCCGCCCTGCTCATAAAAAGTCATCGCCATCCGGAGCCTCTTCAGTATATCCAGTTGATTGGAGGCTGCCTGGTCGCCGGAATCTTTCCTTAATCTTTGCCTGAGCCCGCCGATCGCCCGGTCGATTTCAGAAGAATCAGTATCGGGCCCGGGAGAAAAAGCCCGGATCACAGGCGCTTTCACAGGCCTGAACTCAAGCGCATACAGGCCGACCCCGCCGTTTTCATGCGATTCCAGGCGGAAGACAGCTTCTCCTTTGTCGAGGTACACTTCTTTTCTAATGGTCTGGTATGCCAGCCGGAACCATGGAGCCTCGACGCCTTCCGCCAGTATCTGCCCGTTTACCGATGCACGCATCCGCATCGGGTCGGCGCCGGGATATCCCAGCACGGCCGTTACGAAATATTTCCCCGCAGGAAGCTTTGCCTTGAATACGAGCTTTTTCCGGGCAGTCACGCCATCTCTTAATAAAATATCGGGCAGCTTTCGGTAGAGGGTATCGAAGGCATGATCCGGCGCCTCCAGCCACCCGTAGCCGGTACGGTCGTTATATAAGGTATTCGGGGCTACCTGGAGATAGCCTTTCCGGATTTCGGAATCCGCACGCCCCATATCGAAAAGATAGCTCCCGACCCCTGCCAGGCAGGGGAATGCCGCTGAAAACAGCGCTGCAAATATTCCGGAGATAGCTAACTTCACTATATATACGTTTTGGTTGGATCTTATTCTTTTGCGTTTAGCCAGGTTATTTGTAAAGTGTCACTTCCTGCGAAGCATTATCCTTTTTCAAAAGGTTCTCTTTCCTGCTGCGGACCGTTACCGACCCCTCCCGGCTTTCACTTACCATTACCAACGGCGTATGCTTGTCCCTGGATATGATATCACCACTTTCAAGCGAAAAATCTTCCGTGTTGTGAAGAAAGAAAGCCGGTCTCTTTTCGTCTGACCGGTGACGAAGCTGTATCCCCGACAGCCGGATGCCTGTTGCATGGCTGATGTAAAATCCATGGGCCGGCAATTTTCCGAACATGGTAGCCTCCGGGTAGCCGTCCTCCTTTTCGTCGGCGACGGGCTGCAGCGCTACTTCCGCGCCGCCTCCCGGGGTGGTCATCTGTATATTACGGAGGGAGATGTTTTGCACGCGGGAGGCCTTCAGGCCGGTGATGGAACACCCTATGTCGCTTCCGGCGTTTGCGATAATGTCGGAAATGATGACATTGCGGAGCTGTCCGTATCCCGGCACGGGGGCGGAATCTATGTGTTTCCTTGCCCTGTTGCCCAGCCTGATAAACAAGGGTACTTCCGGGCCGTCGATCACCAGGTTGCTGATCGTTACGTTTTCCAGGATACCGCCGTCCACCATTTCGAGCGATACCCCGCTGATGCCGGCAGGACGGCCGTAAATGGTAGTGGTTTGGGCGGAAGGCTTGATGACGCAATTGGAAATAGTAATATTCCGGAAACCTCCCGTAGATTCCGTACCGAATTTAATGGCATTGCAATGGCTGCTGAGGACGCAGTTGGTGATGGTAATATGCTCTGAAACCAGCTTCGAGGTACTTTTGATGGTAATCCCGTCGTCGTCGGCATCGCCCGTGACGTTCGAGATCATGACATAGCGGCATCCGTCGATGTCGATCATATCGTTGTTTTTATTGGAGTGGTTCCAGACATCTATCCCGTCGATCACCACCCTTTCGCAGCCCAGGTAATGCTGCATCCAGAATGCCGAATTTCTCAGGCGTACCCCGCTCACCCGCACATTTTTGCAGCCGGCAAACCAGAGCAGGTAAGGACGGTTGCGGTACCGGTCCGGCTTTTTAAGGGTATTGGTAACAAATGCGGCTCCCTGGCCGTCTATGGTACCACTGCCTTCGATGGAAACGTTTTCCTGTCCTTTACAGAAAATAAGAGCCTGCTTTGCCCATTCGCCGCCGTAGAAAGGAATGCCGGAATCCTGGTAAGGATAGGCTGCAGGAGAAGTATGACCCAGCAGACCCCCTTTGGCCGAGACGTGCAGGGTAACATTGCTTTTGAGCACCAGGGTAGCGGTCAGGAATACCCCTTCAGGGATGTAGACCATTCCGCCGGTGACGGCGCAGGAATCGATGGCCTTCTGGATGAAAGCCGTATTGTCGGTGACCCCGTCGCCTGTAGCGCCCGAGCTGCGGATGTCGTAAACCCGGCCCGGGAATGCCGGGGCCAACGGGACCAGGATGAGGATTAAAAGGTATAAAGAGAATTTTTTCATGAGCTAAAAATGAAATACTGACAGGCTGTGAGCTTATAAAACCGGCGGGGGGCAGCCCGCATCAGCGCGGTGGAGCTGTTCGTCAAGCCACCGGGCCGTATCCCGGTAGGCCTGTTCCAGGTCGGGGACGTCGCTTTCCGCTCCACCCACATCTATCGCCAGCGTACCGCTGAAGCCGGTACGGCTCAGTGTGGCAAAGAAGTTATCCCAGTGAATGTTCCCCTGGCCCGGAGGAAGGTGCTCCACGCGGTCGCCCCGGTTGTCGGATATATGGATGTAGCTGACGCGGTCGGCCAGGCGTATCAGGCTCAGCGGAAGGTTGTCGCCGGCAGCAAACTGGTTGGCGGTATCGAGGTTGAACCGGAGGTTACGCGCGCCTACTGCTTCGGCAAAAAAAAGAAATGAATCGGTACTGGTGGTCAGGCTACCCTCGCACGGGTGCAGGTGGTAATTCAGCCCGTATCGTGCTGCGATGCTGCAGGCCAGGCGGAAAGTACCGGTCAGCGCCTCCCAATAGGAGTCCCAGTCGAGGGAAGCAGGCGGCAGGAGCGAGGCCAGGCGGCTTCCGTTGTAGTGGCGCATCACCGGCATGTCGGCCGGATAGTCGAGGGGGACGAGCGGACCATTATCGAGCACGCCTTCCGCACCGATATACCGCGCCGTCTCACAACCCATTTCAAAGGCTTCAAGGGCCGCCGACCGTTCGGAGGCGGATACCGACCCAAGCCCGGGAAGCACGGTGCAGAGCACCGGCACACGGCAGCCGTTCCGCGAAAGCGCATCCGCCACTTCCTCCCTGTGGGCATACAGGTACCTGATGTTGTCCACGCCGATCCCTTCCAGCTCCAGGAGCTGGAACCCGGCCTTCGCCATTTCCGCGATATGCGCTACCGTGTCCTGTACGGGCGGAGGGTAGCCATGCCGGGAAATAATGTAGAGGTAAGCGCAGCAAATATCACCGTTCCACATCACGATCTGTTACTTTTTATTTAAAAACGTGCACGTGCCCGTAAACTTTGAAATAAAAAAGGAAAGCTCCTTTCGCGGGTTAATTTCCCGGACCCTTTCATTAACGGGCACGTGCACAAAGTTAGAAGAAAAAAAAGTCAAACCAAATTATTTATTGCTTTTTTGGTCTCTGCAGCCGGTAAAACGGCAAATAAGGAGGGTTTGGTCTGAATAAAATAAGGAATAACCGGTTAAAATCTTCGTAATCTACTGATATATATCATTTTGATTTATTTTATCACTTTTTGATGGTCAGCCTGTAGGTGACGGTTTTGGTGAATCCTTCGGCAGGCGGAAGCACTTTGAGCTCTACCGGGAAGGCCTGCAGGGCAGGGTAGGGGGTCCAGTAATGCCGGGCTTCCCGGCCCGGGATGAGCGTGGCCGCACCGTCGGTCTGTAGTTCAAAGGCAACGGCGTCGTTACCGATCTGTATGGTATGGCCGTTCACCGGTACGACGCGGGCGCCTTCATTCAGGACAAACGGTTCTGTAATGGTCACGACCGGGAAAGCGTCGTGATAGGTGAGGGTAATTTGTTTTTCGAGGTAGTCGCCCGCAAAGGTATACCTGATCCGGTAGGCGACGCCGCCGTTGATCCAGTCCCTGTTTTTGAGCTCGCCGACGGCCTCAACCGTAAACTGCCCGGCGTCGGTTTTCAGCCGCGCATCCGATTCGAACAGGTTGGTAAAGTGCCCCAGGGAATCGGTATAGCTGATTTGCGGTGTGAGGCATTTCACCCCCGGGGCTTCGGGGAAGCTCATCGGCTCGGGGCGGGAGTATTCCGTTACGCTGGATGCCTGGAGCGCGCCATAGCCTTTTGCCCACAGGTAAGAGACAGTTCCGCCGTTGGGCCGGAACATATATTTGCTTCTGGAGCCGCCCCGCTGGTCTTTATAGCGATAGCCGGTAACCGTAGCCATAAAATTTTCAGTCCTGACCTGGATCACATCGAGATTGTCGAAGTGCCTGAGCCATCCGGTCTCGTCGGAGGGAAGCGAAGCGCCATCCCGCCGGTCGGTCGTTTCCAGGCTGTAGGCCATCGCAAGGTTTTTGGCCTTGGTAAAGGTCGGGTAGATGCAAGGGGGCGTCGTGAAGATTTTTCCGTGATGCGGCCCGTACCCGATGAGCCCATCGGGCATAAGGCTCTTTTTCAGGAAATCCAGGTTCCTGAGCGAGGCGGTGGCGTAGCGCGGATCGTCGTCTGCATAGAGCGAGAACAACGCCTGGCACCCGTCGGAAGTAGCGCCTCCGTAGAGCGTCCATTTGTTGGACCGTATCCCCCAGGAATTGTCGAGCGACCCGTCGGGGTAGATAAAATAAAGGTGCTCTTTCAGGGAATCCCGTACCTTACGGTCTACCAGCGTATCGCCGGTGATCCGGGCGTAGAGTCCCAGCCCCCATAGCGACATCTCCATTTCATAGCCCAGGTCTATACCCAGCTTGACGCCTATCCCGCGTCCGCCTTCTCCGTTGATAAATCCTTTCTCATCCATTTTGGAAATGGTGCGGTGTGCCAGCTTCCTCGCGGTTTGCCGGTATTGCTGCACACCGGTGATTTCTGCGGCTTTGGCCAGGGTAGCCGTGGTAGTGGCGACATAGTTGATGCTGGCGAACTCAGGACTCATCACCCGGTCGAGGTAAGCGGCGGCGGCGCTCATCGATTGCATCCATTTACTTTGCTCCGCTTTTGTCAGGTCGTTTCCAAGGACTTCGTAGGCCAGCAGGAGCATCAGCAATTGGTCGGTGGTGGTACCGGTCCATTCCTCCGGGGTTTCCTTCCAGCTTCCGTCTTTTTCCTGCTGCCGGATGAGCCAATCCGCGGCGTGTTTCGCCCCCAGCAGGTACTGCGGCCGGCCGGTGATCCGGTAGGCTACGGCAAAAGGGTACACGGCTTCTGCCGCACGGGTATGCAATACATTGCAGTGCGCACAGGTGAGCGCGCCGCAGGCGGCCCCAGCTTCTTTGCCTCTCTGCAGGGCAAGCAGCTTATCCGTAAGTTCCAGCAGGGTCGAGGCATAGGCTTTTTTCGGGGCCAGGGGCTGTCCATGAACTGCGATGCCCACCCAGAATACGGTAAAAAAGGCGACTACTTTCATATAAGGTTATTGTTTGTCAGTATTAAAAGCGCTTTCGGGCGCGTGCCCGAAGGGCAGTCAAATAAAAACGGTCAGTTCCTGTAAAACTTATAGTTGGCGCTGGTGACGATGTCGATCGGGGTCAGGTAATTTTCATGATCCGTGACCGAGAACACCAGGTGCCTGAAGAGGGTCATGATTCCCCGGTAACCCTGTTCCTGGGGTTTTTCGCAGATCAGGAAATCAATATATCCTTTTTCGAGGAACCGGATATTCCCGCTGAGAAAATCGTAGCCTATGAGTATGATATCCTTACGCCCGGTATTTTCAAGCCATTCGGCAACCAGCACTACCCTGGAATTGGTCACATAAAGCACTCCTACCTGCGGTTCTTTTTCGAGCAGGGCCGACAGTCCCGAGGCTACGGAATCATAGTCTGTATCGGTGGTGTGAAAAGATAAAAGGAGATCTTCGGAATCTTTCTCCCGGAAGTAAGCCAGAAACCCTTCCACCTTTTCCAGTATGGCGACATTTCGTTTGATCTTACGGGCAATATTGACGACGACAGCTTTCTGGCCCGGCTTGAGACAGTAATGCGCCAACTGCGCCGACAGGTAGCCGCTGTCGAAGAGCTCCGGACCGATGTAGCACAGCCTTTCTGTACCGGGGATGTCGGAATTCATCAGCACGCAGGGGATCTCTTTCTTCTTGCAGTGATCGAGCAGTTGTATCGACTCCTTTTCGAAAACCGGCGCTATCAGGACTCCGTCCAGCTTATCGTTTATAATGCGGTTTACCTGTGCCGCAAAAGTCGATTGTACGTTCTGATCAAAAAAATAATAGGACACCAGCACGCCATATTGCCGGATTTCGGCTTCGGCGCGGTTCATCCCTTCCAGGGGTGCTTTCCAGTATTCCGTCTCTTCCGAAGCCGACGGGAGCAACACTCCCAGCCGAACGGTTCCTCTCGATGCCAGGGCCAGGCGCCTGGCCAGCACATTAGGCTGGTAATCCAGTTCTTCGATGATGGCAAGGATGCGCTTCTTGGTTTTTTCCGATACGCCTGACCTGTTATGGATCACCCGGTCGACGGTGGCCCGGGACACATCGGCCCGCCTGGCGATCTCCTTGACACCGGCCAGCGGGATTTCTTTGTTTTCCTTCACGTGATTTCAATAGAACCAGAGTCCAAATATAAAAAAAGCATGAGAAGGGCGTTGTGATTTTTATTTAAAAATGCTTGTCCGGAAAACCCATGCCAGGCGCGCCGGTTATGCCGGCAGCACAGCGGAGGGCCGGTTCGCAGGCACCGGACCTGTCCAAACGAAGCAGGTCGCCTGCCGCTCGGGTGACGGTAATTTTTTGCATACCGCATATGAACTATTTTACATTATTATATAGACTATTATGGACTATTTTTCAATACTTAGCCTAAATGCTTCGCATCTGCATATAGACACAGATAGAGAATTATTTTTATTTCAAAGGTTGAAATTTTTCTATATGTGTTTTACCTAAAAATGGTAATAATGAGGATCCTTATATATGACCGATATCCGATACTTAGCGCTTTTATCAGAAAGATGATAGAGGAAGAGCTACCTCAAAGCAGAGTTTTTACTACTGCCTGTCCTTTGAAGGACGAATCGTCTCTAAAATCTCATTATAATGTGGTCGTTCTGACGATATCCAAGGAAGATACAATAGGTTTCAACCTGAGCTTTATTAAAGAGACCTCTGTTACATATCCCGGATCCAGGTTGCTGGTTTTTGATATAGGCAGCCCTAGTTACCGGGAAATGCCCCTGTACTTTCGTGAGGGAGGGTGGGGGTATATTTCTCTCTCAAATTCAGCAGATAATATAAAAACCTGCCTGAATAAATTATATGAGGGAAAGAAATTCATTCCTTATGAAGGTGTAGAATGGATATTAAATAATCACAAAAATGTATTCAGCGTAAGCGCGAAAAACAGGATAGAATACAGGCCGTTTACATCTTCCGAACTTTGCGTGGCAAAAGCGCTGATACGGGGAAAAAAAGTTACAGATATCGCGAGAGATTCGGATAGAAAAGTATCAACGATCAGTACCTTAAAAAGGAAATTGATGGCGAAGGTAGGAGTAGATAATATTATCGAATTAAGAACGATAATGGAATCAATCGGAGAAACTCCCTTTTAGCGGGGAACGTTTACAGTTTTACGTATTCCGGTCAGGCCGTTTGCCAGGCCATCTCCGGCGGAACGGGCTCCGCGTGTTGCCGGATATAGCCTTTTACAGACTACATTATCCGTTTTTTTTACGCAGGTATTTTCTTTCGGATTGGATAACCGTCTACTTTTGTCCGTATAACAAGTCAATGCCCAACCGGTTTATTAAAAATGGCACATACGAATGCCCAATTTTTAAAAAGAATAAAAAACGCTATAGCTGTTGTTTTTGACAACCATCAGCTTTTTGCCGACTCATTCGGGAAAATGATAGAGAACCTGCAGCTTTTCCGGGATGTGCATACGTTCAGTAATGAAACCGACCTGATCCACTACCTGATCAATTTCCCCTCCGATACTTCCGGCTATTTTTTCCTGGATTATTATCTTGAAGAAAAGACCGCCCTGCCGCTGGTTACGGATGTGAAAAGGATGTGCAGATCGTCGCGGGTCATAATTGTGAGCGTAGTCACAAGCCCGGCCCTGATCCAGAGCCTGGCGGCACATCCCAGGATCGATGGGATTATCTCCAAATATTCCGGATCGCCGGAAGTAATAGCGTGTATAAGGGAAGTGGCCGGCGGAGGGAAGTACCTGGCCGGGTACCTGCGGGATATTCTTGAACAGAACGCCGGGTTGGAGCAGGTACCTTTTACCGACAGGGAGCTCGAGATCCTGCAAATGGCTTCCCTCGGGCTTACGGTCGATATCACGGCCGGTAAGCTGAACATCAGCAGGCATACCGTAGCGGCGCACCGGCGGAAAATCCTGGCCAAAGCCAACTGCGGCAGTATTGCCGAACTGGTAGTACTGGCACGCAAGCGGAAATGGATATAGCAGGGATACCTCCTCCGGCAAACCCGGCTATATGAAGGCGGGAAATTCCCGGTATGCGGGAACTTTCCGCACAGGCTCCGGGAAGCAAGCAATCGAAAACATTCTACAGAAGAATATGTATACAATTATCCGAAAGGCCGCAACAACCTTTGCGCTGCTGTCCGTTTTTTTTCATGCATACGGCCAGGAGGCCGGCGCGACGTCGGCTGAAGCGCAGTTCGGGACGCTGAAAACGCAATATGAAAAGGGAACGCTTTCGAAGTCGCGTTACCTGCACCTGGCGGACTCTCTGCTGATCCGTTTTTTTACCGGCGGCACCTATTTCGAGCGGAGAGAGCTGGAGGGACACCTGGCGCTTTTTAAGGACATAGCCTGGAGCGAAAAGGAGTTCGGCATGCAGCGTATCAATTATTTTGAGCATTTCATGAACAATGCGCTGATGCAAAGCAAAGGTGGGGAAGCTATTTATTTTTCCGAAAAGGTGTCTCGCGAGATTACGGGTGATCCCGACCGGAAATCGCTGGTCGAGCTTTTCACCAAGTGTATGTTCTATATAAAGAATAAGAATTATGTCAAGGCCGCAACTTTTTATAAAAAGGAAGCGGATCTGATACGGACCTATCCCGAGTCGCTGAAAACCGGGGAGGTGTCGGCCGATGAAGCGCTCAAGGCCATGCACCTGCTGTCGATCATCATAACGCCTTATACTGAGCTGAACGATACTACCGAGGTGCAGAATACGGTAGAAACGGCCGAGCGGCTTTCGCGCGAGCTGAGGCCGCTGGTCAGCGACGACAGGGAGAAGGTCGCCATGACGCAAATCCTGCTGAACAGTATGCGCTATTTCAGGTATATCTTCCTCAAAGATTATCCCGGCGCTAAAGCGGCGCTCCTGGAAACCCGGAAGCTGCTGGACGAAGAAAAGGACCTGGCCGAATACGTTTCGGCAGCAGGCGAGTACAACCTCCTGGAATGGTGGATCTTGTATTACCTCGAAACCAAAGACAATACGAATGCCGCCGCTTACCTGGACCGATATGCGGCCATGCCGCCCATTTCCGAGGATTACAGCAGCATGCTTAACACGTTCAGAGCGCGCCTGAAGGCAAACGAAGGCCATTACAAAGAGGCTTACGACATCATGGTCACCGCCGGGAAAAACAAGGATGAGCTGTATGCCGGGATGATGAATGAGCTCGACGACCTGCTTTATTCGCATACGGCATCCGAAATGAGCCAGATTGCCCTGCAGCGCGCGGAAGCCGAAAAAAAGCGCCAGACGGCCTGGATCGTCATCATTTCGGTGCTGGCGGTGGGAGCGCTTCTGGCAGCCTATCTGAGGATGCAGGGAGAAAAACGGAAGTCCGCGGAGATCATCACCCTGCTGAACCAGGAAGCCAATCTGCAGATCGCCATCCTGGAAGAGGAGAAACGGCAGGCGAGCCGGAAGGAGCAGGAACGCATAGGCCTCGAGCTGCACGACGGACTGTCGGCGTCGATGGCGGCGTTACTCTACCAGGTCGGAGATGTCGCTGATGAAATACCCGAGGCCCGCGGGAAACTGATCGACGTGCAACGGCAGATGGAACAGGTATAC
The DNA here is from genome assembly GCA_037191015.1 of Spirosomataceae bacterium. Taxonomy (GTDB): domain Bacteria; phylum Bacteroidota; class Bacteroidia; order Cytophagales; family Spirosomataceae; genus Ravibacter. The sequence goes on along the minus strand of JBBCKD010000031.1, from coordinate 69,747 downwards.
CACGCTGTCCGCAGCAAAAGCCACCACTGGCACGACAACTCCGGGGATGGCGACGGGGTTTATTTTCAGCAGCAGGTGGAGAAGCTGACCCAAACGCTGCCTGATGCGCGTTATGCCAAGGAAATAGAGATCGACAGTGAAGCGGTAAGCAGCCTTGATCTGAACCAGCGGGTAGAGATCCTGCGGATCGTCCAGGAGGCTGTCACCAATATTCTAAAGCATGCCAGGGCCAGCGTGGTGAATATATTCCTCTACAAAAAAGGCAGCGAGATCGTTTTGCATATCAGCGACAACGGGAAAGGGTTCGACCCGGAGAAGGTAAAAGCCAGGTCAGGCCTGGGGCTGAAGTCCATTTCCGACCGGGCGGCCCGTCTGAACGGAAGGTTGGAAATCAGCTCCGGTAAAGAGGGCTCGTCTCTGGAAGTAAGCTTCGCGGGGTAATTTTTCGTAACGCGCTTTCGGCTGAAACGATGGCCTGACTGGCAGCGGAATTCATTTTGCAGATAAAAAAGCACAAAAGCCCCGCACAATGCGGGGTTTTTGTATGTTAAAAATAATTAGTCTAAATAAATTTAATATTCGGAATATTCCCCTCTATCTTTGCAGCGATTAACAGCTCTTCGTTGCATATCTATGTTTACTACAGTATCTCTCATGTATTTTGGTGCATTTATCCTTTGGATGAACACTTCCGGGCGAATTTCCTGGCCTCAGAAAAACAAAGTGCTGGCCTACCTGGCCGGCAACGCCCGGTATAGCCGCTTACTATCGGTTTTGCTGATGGCAGCGGCCAGCCTGCTCTGCATAAAGCTCCTGGGATTGGGAAGCGGATTGTTTGGCGGTATTGTCCTGCTGATGACAGCCGGTAGCCTCGCCGTATTGCTCTTTCCTTTCCACTATTTCGGGATGAGGTCTATTCTGATCCTTTACTGCCTTATGGTGATGTTGGAAATCATAACAAGCTGATCACATGCCTGCTAACAAAAAATACCTCACTAAATCTCCCTGGTTACGCCTGAGTAAAATACTGGCGGGAGCTGCAGGCGGTTATGCTGTGATGATGAGCTTTCATCTTTTGCTTGCTTCCTTTCTACCCCGGGAAAAAGTCCTTGCAACCGCTTTTTTCTCTGGCTATATACTCTGGGCATTTCTGTTGCTCTGGGCATTCATAGCCCGGAATGTATGGCACGTATGGCTTACCTACATCCTGCTGACCTGTCTTTTTGCACTTCCATATTTATTGAAATAAATCCTTTTACCATGGATGCCAGAAAGTATAACATCTACTTCCACACGCACACAATAAGCGGGATCATCATTGCCGCGCTGCTTTACGTCATATTCTTCGCGGGATCATTCTCTTTTTTCAAAGATGACATAGTCGCCTGGCAGACGGGCAGCTCTACAGTGGCCCCGAAGTCCACGCCGGAGTATAATTTCGTTATTGATTCCCTGTCGCGTCATTATAACCTCAGGGGGCGGAATTTAGACTTCTACGTATTCAGGCAGGGCAACGGGACCTATGTCAACATGAGCGCTTCGATGGATACGACCATCAGCAAGCCCAAAAAAGAGCAGGCGGGCGGGCGCAGAGGCCGGGGGAGACGGGGCGGTGACGGAGATTCTGCCTATTTCTCATATTTCTTCAATGATAAAAAGACCGGTTCCTACGCTGAAAATTATAATATGGGCGAGTTTCTCTATCGCCTGCATTTCCTGGCGCAACTCAACCAGGTCCCGCTTCCTGTCAACCTCGGCACCCCTTTCGGGTATCTGCTGGCGGGGATCGTTTCCTTTATTTTCCTGTTTGCACTCATTACAGGCCTGCTTCTCCACTGGGATAAGATCGTTTCAAACTTCTTTATTTTCCGGCCGTGGAGCAAGTGGAAAACGGTCTGGACGGATATGCACACCGCTCTGGGGGTGATCGGGTTCCCGTTCCAGCTCATTTTTGCGGTGACGGGCGTCATACTGATCGTCAATTTCGTGCTCCTGGCGCCGTTCGGCAAGTTCCTCTATGAAGGCAATACCGATAAGGTATACGAAGAATTGCAATACAACAGGGGACTTAAGGCGGACTACACCTATTCGCCTCTGGAGACATCAGAATTCGATCTGGATAAATTCGTACGGGAATGGCAGGAAAAATGGGGCTCTAATCCTGTTTCAAGGATACACATCCTGAATTATCTTGATCAGAACATGCAGGTCGCGCTGGAATCAAAGACTGACCCCAGGCTCAACTTCGCCGGGTCCGGATTTGTGCTCGTGGAAGTTGCCACCGGCAAAGTCCTGCAGGAAAAGTCGCCTTCCGACGGCACCAACTATATTGACCGGGTAAAAAGCCTGGTTTACCACCTGCATTTCGGCGATTTTGGCGGGACTCCGTTGAGGGTCGTATTCTTTATCCTGGGACTGATGGGCTGCGTCGTCATCCTGTCGGGCATCATGATCTGGCTGGTGGCCAGAGATAAGGTCAGCGTACCGAAGCACAAGCGCGTCTTCAATTTCTGGGCTACCAACTTCTTCATGGCCGCATGCCTGAGCATGCTGCCCGTTACGGCGTTTACCTTTATCATGCTGAAGGTAGCAGACCATGTTGACCAGTCGCTGATATACAACGTATACTTCTACAGTTGGCTGATACTGGGCGTCTACCTGATGCTATGGAGAAACCTCCCGCTTATGAACAAGCAGGTGCTTTTGCTTTCCGTTCTCCTGTGTGCGGCGGTCCCGGTGGCTAACGGGATCTCTACCGGTCTCTGGATGTGGAATACCTGGAAGGACGGGGCCATGGATATCTTCCTGGTAGATGCGCTGTTCGTGCTCCTGGCCGTTACCAGCGCTTTCGCCTACGTTAAAGTCTCTCAACAGGCCAAGCCGTTTAAAATGCTGGAGAAGGAGAATGTGAAACCTCAGGGACGCCCGGACCAGCAGCGGACGGCCAGGCCCGTAAAAGCCTGACCGGGCATGGAACAGACCCGGCTCTGGTATCGATACAAGGCTCTGGGTCAGCGATTTCTGGTATATAAGCCGCCTCCATTGTACATTCCTGGCTTTTTATTTTGATAAAGCAAGTAATATTATTTTTATCAATATTTATTTAGTCTTATTATAAATAATCACTTAGTTTTGTAGCATGCTTGAGCGGGGAGCCTGACAGGATTCAAGGCTGGCGGGCCTGCGGGAGCGGACAGGGGGAAGAAGTATTCACCTTCAAACATTATAACATTATTTAAAGAACAATGCAGAATCATTACATTTTGCGTAACAGGATCATATTGCCCTTTCTGGTATTCAGCTTTGTACAGCTGTCTGCCTTCGCACAATCCATTACCGGAACGGTCAAAACTGCTTCCGGCGAAACGCTGCCGGGCGCAAGCGTATTAATAAAGGGAACTTCGACGGGAGTTCTGACTAATGCAGACGGGCGATTTGAACTGAAAGGGATCGCTCCGGGCGACTATATCCTCGTCGCCGGTTTCCTGGGCTACTCGTCGCAGGAAAAGGAAGCCAGGCTTTCAAACGGTAAAAATGAAGTAGTCCATTTCAAGCTTGCTCCCGACGCGAAAGAGCTCGGCGAGGTGGCGGTGTTCGGGCGTTCGGAAACGAAAGAGGTCAACAGGCTGGCCTATAACGTAATCGCTGTGGATGCTAAAAAGCTTCACAACTCAACCCTCGATCTTTCCAATGCGCTCGACAGGGTGTCGGGGGTAAGGGTACGTGAAAGCGGGGGAGTCGGCTCGAGAATGAGCTTCTCACTCAACGGGTTTACCGGTCGGCAGGTGAAATTTTTCATCGACGGGGTGCCGATGGATAACTTCGGATCATCTTTTCAGCTCAACAACATCCCGATCAACCTGGCGGAGCGGATCGAAGTCTATAAAGGTGTGGTCCCGATCTGGCTGGGCGCCGATGCACTGGGCGGAGCGGTCAATATCGTTACCACCAATTCTCAGAACTCCTACCTCGACGCTTCCTACTCCTTCGGCTCATTCAATACCCATAAAAGCGCTGTCAACGCCGGGATCACCACAAAAAACGGGTTTACCGTACAGCTCAATGCTTTCCAGAACTATTCTGCCAATAACTACTGGATCACTGTAGACGTAGCCGATATCAATACCGGTCAATATTACCGCAACCAGAGACTGAGACGATTTCACGACACCTATCATAACGAAACCCTTATTGCCAATGTAGGCGTGGTAGGGAAGAAATATGCCGATAAGCTGCTCGTGGGCATCACGCTGGGTCAGAACAAAGCCGATATACAGACGGGTGCCAGAATGGTAAGCGTTTTCGGAGACTGGTACAGGCGGGGCAATATCGTTATGCCGAACATCAAGTACCAAAAGCGGGATCTTATCGTAAAGGGGCTGCATGTGAATGTTACCGGGAACTACAACCTGGGCCAGGAACAGAATGTCGACACGGTATACCGGAGGTACAACTGGTTTCAGCAGTTCAAGCAGTTTGACGGACGGGGTGCGGAAAGAGAAAGGTCGCTCTATAAGTTCCGGAATAACAACGGGTTGGTAACTGCCAACGTCAGTTACGAAATCAACGAGAGGCATTCCGTGATCCTCAACAACGTATTCAACACCTTCAACCGGAAAGGGAAGGACGAGCTTTTCCCGGACAGCGAGAATTATGAGCAGCCCAGGATCAATCGTAAAAATGTATTGGGACTGAGCTATAAATACACGTTCAGCGAACGATGGAACTCGTCGGTATTTTTCAAGCGGTTTACCCAGCACAACAAATACGGCGTTTCCTATAATCCTTCGGGCAACTGGGGGGATGTCGCGTACCTTCAGCAGAAAAACAGCTTTGAGAAATATGGCTACGGGATCGCCGGCACCTATTTTATAAGAAGGAACTTCCAGGCCAAGATCTCGTATGAAAAGAGCTACCGCCTTCCCGAAACCGAAGAACTGTACGGCGACCTGCTGAACCTCGAAGGCAATATCAATCTCGATCCGGAGAGCAGCCAGAACTACAACCTCGGGATCAGCTACAGCACGCACATCAACTCTATACATCGCTTTTCGCTTGATGCCAACGCTTTGTACCGCGACGCCAGGGGCTTTATCCTGCCGAGGCTCAATGCCAACCAGACCAAGCAGGTGATGGCCAACCTGGCGGATGTAACCAACCTGGGCTTCGACGGGGAAATACGGTATTCCTATAAGCAACTGCTTACCGCCGGGGTCAACCTGACGTACCAGAACCTGCGCAACAATACCAGATTTGAAGAAAACCAGACGGTTGTAAGCGCAGTTTACCGCGACCGGATCCCTAATATGCCTTTCCTGTTCGGAAACGCGGATGCCTCCGTCTTCTTTAAAAATGTCGGCTCGCCGCGCAATACGCTTGCGATAGGCTATAACCTGCTGTATGTACATGCCTATTATCTCTACTGGCCCAGCCTGGGGAATGACAAGCTCGATATCCCCAAACAACTGGCCCACGACGCCAACATCGTTTACACGCTTGCCGACGGCCGGTATAATATAGCGCTCGAGTGCAAAAACCTGACGGATGCCAGGTTATATGACAACTTCAGTCTCCAGAAGCCCAGCCGGGCCTTTTATATAAAGCTCCGCTATTTTCTGAGGAGCAGGCAGATATAAGCGGCGCTTCGACCTTGCAAAAATTTAATATTAACAAAAAACAAGTATAATGATCATGGTAACAAAAGTTAGAAATAGAATCTTAGCGCTGTTGTGTTGTGCAGCTGTTTTCAGCGCATGCGACAAAAACGACCCGGATCCCGATGGTCCGGGCGGTGGAGACGGGCTGCTCGGAAAAACCACGTATGTGGTCGCGGCGTCAAGCGGCGCGCAGGGTGTAGCCGATTACCTGCTTACTACCGAGCAGATCGATACGGGCGTTCTGAGCACGGTCGGGCAGGGGATCGAGCAGGACGGAAGTTATCGTTACTACGTATCGCACAAACATAAGTTTTTTAGCTTGCTATATGGCCAGGGTAACCCGGGAGCCGTTACAACCTACAAGCTTAACGCAGACGGCAAGCTCGAAAAATGGTCTGATTTTCAAACGGAGACGGTCCAGGTCTTCACACCTGTAAAAGATGACCTGTTGCTGATCAAGGTGCCCAGGAGCGGAACCGAAACGGCTCTGGCTATCAGGATAAATGCCGATTCATCCAAGATTGTAAAAGAGACGCAAATCAACATCGTCAAGCTGGCCGGTAACGGCGAGCGGGCGCATTTCACATGGGCTACCCAGGTTGGGGACAAAGTATTTGCACCCTATATGAGCATTAAGGGCGTGGCGCCCGACGTATTCGGTACCGCTTACCCGGACAGCACCTGGATCGCTGTTTTTTCCTTCCCGGATCCTGTCGTGGAGAAAGGGGTCGCTACCTATTCGGATCTTACCCTTGAAAAAGTGATCAAAGACAACAGGACCAGCTTTATCGGCGCCTATTTCAACAATGGCCTCCAGGTTGTGGAAAACGGGGATATCTACGGATTTTCTCCGGCGACTGCCACCAACAGCGGGACTCCGACCACCACGAAGCCTTCTGCCTTTGTAAGGATTAAAAAGGGCACTACAGAGTTTGATCAAAGCTACTTCTTCAATGTGCAGGAAAAATCCGGCGGCTACAAAATTGCACAGCAAACGTATTTCGGAAACGGGAAATTCCTGCTCACCATGTATGGAAATGTCAACCATACGGTTGCCGCTCCGAGACGGCTGGCAATTGCCGATGCCTTTAATCAGACTTTTACCTGGGTAACGGGCGTTCCCGAAATCGTATCGGTCTCATCTCCTTACAATAACAACACCGGAGATGCCGAGAAATCGACGGGCTATGTAGGAATCAACACCGCTGCCGGTAATTATATCTATAAAATCAATACCGCCACCGGTACCGCTACCCAGGGCATGAAGGTAGAAGGCGGCAATATCACTTCGATCGTCAAGGTAGATTACTGATGAAAAACCTAATTATCGACTTTAATTCAATTTATATACAATGAAACGTATCCTGATCGTCTTATCGGTACTATCTTTCCTGGCCGCAGGCAGTTTATCCGCCCACGCACTCTGGATCGAAACCTTCGGCCCCGCAAAGAAGGGAGAAAAGCAGACGGTGAAAGTTTTCTGGGGAGAATTCGGGGACAACCAGCACGATCCTGCAGACAAATGGTTTTCGGATATGTCGGATTTCAGGCTTTTTATAACAAGCCCCGACGGGAAAAAGACACAGCTTGCTACTACAGCCGGGGCCGATCACTACCTGGCCGAGTTTACGCCGGAGGAGGAAGGCGTTTATCTTTTGACGGTAAGCCATGAAGCCAAAGACCTGGGAGGAACCACCAGGCTGCAATATAATTCCGTTGCGGCGGTAAAGATCGGTAAATCGGGTAAAGGCAACCAGCCTGGCTTCAACGAGGCACAATTGAAGATATGGGCTGATGCGTCGAAGTCCTATAAAGTCAACAAACCGCTGAGCCTGGATGTGCTGCTGAAGGGAGAACATGCTGAAAAAGTACATGTCGAGGTATTTTCCCCGAGCGGATGGAAAAGGGACTTTCAGAGCGACGGTAAAGGGAATGTCGTCTTTTCCCCGATCTGGGCAGGCCGTTACCAGGCTGAAGCATCGGTCTATTCAGAAGAAGCCGGCGAACATAACGGGAAACCCTACAAGGCCGTCCGCAGGGTAGGGACCTATACATTTGATGTAGCCAGGTGATCAACTTAAAGCTATTTAGGTAAAACGCATTATCGTTACTTCACTTCTACCACACGCTCCATTCCGTTATCCGGCAGGCCCGCATCGTCCAGGTTTTCTCTTGAGCCCGGACTTTGCGGGCTAAATATTGTACTATGCCAACTGGAAGTTTTTGGGGGACTTAATAGATGTAGAAAACATGTTTGTCGCTTAACCGCCTGGAAAAAATCTATTGGATAAAGGACGCGTTGACAGATCCTGAGCCGTTTTGAAAATTGGATGGGATGCCAAAGCGAAGTCCTACGAAAAAAGCAGGAGAGTAGCGGTCGTCAAAGGTAGCTACGTTGTGGTGACTGCAATTGTAAAAGTTGGGGTATTGTATTTTTTTGATTCTTCCACATTCATGTTTGTGCCGTCAGGCACTACCGCTTGGTAGAAAATACGGGTTCCCCCGTAGGGGTAGCCCCGATGGGGCATACAATATCCTGCTTAACCGGATGGTTCTACAAAGCGGTAGCCCCTATGGGACTTCGTATTGTTACCCGCGGGCGACAGGATAGTACCCGTGTAAAGGCGAAAAATGATTCGCAGCAATTTTTAACAATAAGAAATGATGCATCTCTCCCGGGATGTAAAGTCACCAGGGAGTAAAGTCGAGTAGAGCCCGAAAGCAGAAAAAACAGCGTAGCTACAATCTCCTGAGCTGAAAATCAACAACTGTTTTTTTGCCATGCCGCTCTGTTACTATTTCAACGGAATTGTTCCTGTCCTCCGGCTCGCCGTTTACTTTTACGTCGAAAGTATATAAAAAGAAATTGTAGTCAGAGAATTCGATGCGCAATATGGTAGAGTCCGTTTTGGGCGGAATGACCGTTGCAATCCGGTAGGAGCCGTCGGCAGCCACGCGCTGTACGATGTCGAAAGTTATGTAAACACCGTTTCTTTTAGATGCTCTTCCAAAAAAGCTCACTTTGGTTCCCGTTGCAGGCATCCCTTTTTCATCCAGAACTTTTCCGGTGACAACCGTAGGCAAGACGCAGGGATTGTTCCTGGATATCTCCGGAATCACTGCTGAGGGTGCGGACTGTAAAATCTGTCTTTGTTTCATGGCGCCTGTTAATTCTTAAAGTTAAAACCGGGGTACGATCTCCGCGGCAAGGAGACATTCAAAGATAGTATATTATTTGTAACAATTCTAAATAAATATCTGATATTATGCCTTGTTACCGGATTATATTACTTCCCCAAGTTTTATTTAAAATATTTTTAGCTGCCCACTAAGGGTAAAGCGCTATTCTCATGTCATCCTAATAAAGACTTTTGGCAGCCAATGAGCCCACTAGAACAGCATCCCGGACCCAAAACTTCTCTTCGGAACGAGGAAGTCCCGCAGCAAGATAATAAGTATGCTAAGGTGATCGACAACGAACAGATTATTCGGATAGCATTTGAAAAGTCAACCAGCGACGGATTTGAAGCCTTGTTCCGGCTGTATTATGAGGCTTTGTACAGTCATGCCCTTCGCTTTGTGTATACCAAAGAGAAGGCCGAAGATATTGTTTGCGATGTGTTTTATGACTTTTGGAAGAGCAATAGCTATATGTCTCTGCAAAGTACTTACCGGGCGTATTTGTATGCCGCTGTCCGCAACCGGGCCTACACCTACGTCAGGTACGAGCTGAAGGAGGAAAAAAATATGACCGGTCCGGAGTCATCAGGACATCTTCCGGCCGGTAGCAGCCCGGAATCACTGATGGAATACGACGAGCTGCATCAGCGAATCGACCGGGCTATCCAGGAGCTGCCGCCCCAGTGCCAGCGGGTGTTTCTGCTCAGCCGGTTTGAAGGGAAAAAAAATAAAGAGATTGCTGCCAGCCTGGATCTTTCACTAAAAACGGTTGAGGCGCATATGGCTAAGGCGCTTAGCCAGCTCCGAAAAGTAATTTTCGGACCGATAATGCTCTGAGGCCGGTCCCCGGAATGAAATCTCTTCTTTACTAAATTTATGAAAGCCATATAAAATGGAAGATCTGGTCATCAAAAACGCCGCATTGGATTATTTCTCAGGCCGCGCCACCCCGCTTCAAAAGCAGGCAATTGAAGCCTGGCTGAGAAACCCGTCGAATCATGAGCAATACTATCAGTGGTTACATGATTGGGAGCTCAGGCATTTACAGGCGGCCGTGGCATGGCAGGGTGCGTTTGCCAGAACCCGGGATAGAGTCGACCAGGACAGCAGGGAGGAAGTCCCTTCTTCTCCTCAAATGAAGACCATCCACTGGAGGCATACCTATTCGCGCCCGATGGTGGCAGCTGTTCTCTTATTTGCCTTCCTGGGCCTTTCCGTATATGCAACCCGCGAAAATATTTTTTATAAAACAAGTAAAGCAGCCTATGGTGAGACGAAACAAATAACATTGCCAGACGGGTCCCGGGTTTCGCTGAATGCCAACTCCTCCGTACGATATCCACGATTCGGCTTCGGTCAGGGAACACGGCAGATCGAGTTATCCGGAGAAGCCGATTTTGAAATTGAACGCACGCCGAACCGCCGGCAATTTATTGTATCAACGGCGACAGGACTGAAGATTACGGTATTAGGTACCGAGTTTACAGTATTTGCCCGCCCACGCGGGTCGCAGGTGATCCTTCGAACAGGCAAGGTAGCCTTGCAAACGACTCAGGTGCCGGAGGATCAGCCCATTGTAATGAGCCCTGGAGATATCGTAGCGATCGGTACCGATGGAAAATTAAGCCGGTCGCATACTTCCAGGCCTGAGCACTATTCTTCCTGGAAAGATCATATGATCACCCTTGACCGGACCTCTCTGCGGGAAATCACCGCTATACTGGAAGACACGTATGGTTTCCCGATAGAACTCAAAGACCCAGTCCTGGGTAATAAAACGGCGACAGGATTGTTGCCGGTCCAGAACGCCGACACGGCTCTTGAGTTGATCGCGGATATGTTCGATATCAGCTTTACCCGCCAGGGGAACAAAGTAATTTTCACAGATTAATCATTCCTGTTTTTTTAACCCTATCGTGTATGAGATACTTTCTACGGGTAACTCGGAATAGTATATTGGCTACTATTTTTACATTCTTTTATGTACAAGCCCCCGCCGGGACGCCAACCCCTTCGCAATCTGAAATCTCGCATAACCAGCTGATTGACGGTCAGAAGTCTACTTTACGGGATCTGCTGATCCAGTTAAAAAACAAGTATAAGGTCAATATCCTCTTTGAGGACGGCCTGGTAAACCAGCCTGCGAACCGGGCGCTTCCCTCCGGCAACGCTACGCTGGAACAAAGCCTGACCCGCATCCTTCAGCCTCACAAACTGTATTTTAAAAAGGTTAGCGAGGATGTCTACGTAATTACCCGGGAAAAAGAGGCTAAAAGCAGGCCGGCTATCATCAAAATAGATTCGCTGGCACGGGAGGAGGCTTTTCCGGGCCTGCCCGATAAGTCAGAGGATGCACGTGTTATCCCCCAACCGGAAAGCCTGAATCCGGGAGTACCCTCCCCTGACAGGCCTGTCAGGGGTAAGGTAACCGACGAAAAAGGCGAGCCTTTGCCTGGCGTGAATATTCTTTTAAAAGGATCCCAACGGGGTACAACGACCGATATCAACGGGGAATTTTCAATAAACATCCCGGATAATGAAGCCGTCCTGGTACTGTCTTTTGTAGGGTATCTGACGGAAGAGATACAGGTAGGGAGCCAAAGCGTCGTAGATCTTTCCTTAAAGGTAGATGAGAAGTCTTTGGAGGAAGTAATCGTAGTGGGCTACGGAACGCAGAAGAAAGTCAACATGACCGGGGCGGTTTCGTCGGTTGATTTTGAGAACCAGGCGTTGCAGTCCAGGGCGCTGACCAATGTGTCGACCATGCTGGCCGGGATGTCTTCAGGTATCCGGGTGCAGCAGCAGAACGGGCTTCCCAGCGACAACAACAACGCCTCGCTGAACGTAAGGGGAGTCGGCTCGCTGAACAACAGCTCGGCGCCTCTGATCGTGGTGGACGGGCAGGTAGCGGATATCAATTCCGTGAGCCCCAATGACGTCGCTTCGGTTACGATCCTGAAAGATGCCGCCTCTGCCGCTATATACGGCTCCCGAGCTTCCAACGGGGTTATACTCATCACGACCAAGACGGGCTCGGATACCAAAGGGAAAGTCACGTTCACCTACAACAACTTTATCGGCCGGAAAACGCCTGCGCAGGTAGCCAACCTGGTTGGTCATTCGTCTGACTACATGTCGCTGGTTAATATGATGATGCGCAACTCGAACCTGGACGAGCGGTATCCCCGGGAATATATCGACGAATGGCGGGAAAAATCAAAAACGGATCCGATCGGCTACCCGAATACCAACTGGCTCACTGCCGTGATCAAAAATAACAAGGTAGTCAACCACAATTTTTCGGCTCGCGGCGGAAATGACAGGATCAATTTTTATTCGTCTGTCGACTACTTCACTGACGACGGCCTGGTTCCCAATACCGCTTTCCGTCGTCTTAATTTCCGGAATAACCTTACTTATAAGGTAAATAAGTGGCTAAAATTCGGCAATAACCTCACCCTGATCTCAACCAAAGCAGATCCGGCCGGTATCAATGACGGGTTTCAATGGATGCGGGCCACTACTCCCGGGGTCGTGCCGAAGCACCCGGACGGGCGCTACGGCGCAGGACAGTTTTTCGACGGATCGGGGGGGAACAACAATGGTTTGATGGGGCTCGAAAATCAGCGGGGGGAGACAAAAGGAATGCAGCTGCAGGGGAAAGTCTTTGCAGTGCTGACACCGTTGGAAGGCCTGTCGATAACAGGTAGCTATTTTACTGATTATCGGCTGACCGATGCATGGGGAGGACAGATTGCCACGGATCAGTGGAATTTTCAAACCGATATGGTTGCGATCAACCGAACAAACGGAGCCCGTCTTTCGCTCAACAACCGCCTGCAAAGAAACCACCGCCAGATCTACGACCTGTATGCCGACTACACTAAAACACTGGGCGGGCATTCGATTACCGCCCTGGCCGGCTTTAACCAGGAGCATTACCTGACCAGGAACCTCAATGCCTCGCGGACTGACCTGCTGAGCTATGAAACCCCGGTGCTCAACGCCGCTGCCAATGATCCGCAGGCCAACGGCAGCGCCAATGATTTCGCCATGCGCTCGTTTTTCGGGCGACTCGCCTACAATTTCAGAGGGAAGTACCTGCTTGAAACCAACATGCGCTATGACGGCTCGTCGCGGTTTGCACCCGACCGGCGCTGGGGCCTGTTCCCTTCGGTATCGGCCGGCTGGATGGTCTCGGCAGAAGACTTCTGGGAGCCGCTCAGCAGCACGGTTAACGACTTCAAGCTGCGCGCATCGTGGGGAAAGCTCGGCAACAACGGCATCGGCAACTACGAGTGGCAGGAGTTCTACCAGGCTAATAATTACGTGTTTGGCGGAAGTATCGTCCCGGGGCTCTCGTACAACTCCTTCGGTAACTCCGTTATTACCTGGGAGACAACCGATGTTCTCAACATCGGGGCGGATTTCCGGCTTTTCAATACGTTGAACCTGGACCTGAACTATTATAACAAAATGACCAATAATATCCTGGCCAACCTGCCCATTCCCCTTGTCAACGGCGGGATCGGGGCTCCCAGGGTCAATGCGGCGGAGGTGCAGAACAAAGGGCTGGAAGCGGAGCTCCGGTACCAGGTGGCCCTTGGCAAGGTGTCGCTTAACTTTGCAGCCAATATCGGTTACAACAGGAATAAGATCATCAAATACAAAGGAGATGTCATCGAGCCAAGAGGCACCAGCCAGGCCTGGACGGAAGGACATCCCATTGATGTGTTCTGGTTGAGGGAAGTAGACCAGATCATCCAGGACCCGTCGGTAGTAGAAAATCTGCAGAATCAGGAGGGAGGTATGGCCTTTCACCCCTCCGTGCCGGGTGTAGGCGATTTCCTCTATAAAAACACGAATGGCGACAACGCCATCAATGAGAACGACCGGGTATTGAAAGGCAACCCCATCCCCCTGCTGACCTACGGAGGCAAGGTGGGCGCCGGTTACGCCGGTTTCGATTTCAATATTTTCATCGACGGCGTCGGCAATTGGGACCGCTACCTGCACGGGTCGCTTTATTCCCTCAATCACCAGATGGGCTACCAGTGGCCGCAGGAATACATGAATGCCTGGACGCCGGAAAGCCCAAGCACCACTATTCCGAAGGTGTATTACAGCAATCCCAGAAACGACCAGGTTTCGGATTACTTCCTGCGCAGCGCAGCCTATCTGAAGATCCGCTCCATCCAGCTTGGATACGAGCTTCCATCGAACCTGAGCCGGCTGGTCCGTATCAGCAAGCTCCGCGTCTTTGCCAACATGGAAAACTACTTCACGTTTACCAACTGGCCGACCATGGACCCGGAAGTAACTACTGCTGACGGCGCCGATCAGACCTACCCGCTGAGCAAGACCTTTTCTATGGGCGTGAGCCTTAGTTTTTAATCCACCATCCCGATTCGACATGAAAAAGAAAATATATCTGTTCCTGTTCTGTGTCCTGATGCTGCAGACCAGTTGTGACGACGGCTTTTTGGATACGGCCCCGTACGACGGGCTTTCTTCTTCCCTCATTTTCAACTCCGACGCCAATGCCCTGATGGCCATGAACGGCACCTACAGTACGCTGGCCAACCTTTCGTTCGAAGCTGAGTTTTATAACTACGTGACCAACCTGGGGCCGGACGGCTTTGACTTTTCCCGTCCGCCATGGGGGATGACGCACTCCACAGGCCTGGCCACCTCCCGCGATGCCCAGATCGTGGCCAACTACCGGAGATTTTACCGGCCGATCATCTATGCCAACGACGTGATCGCCGGGATGCAGGGCAACGAAAACGTGTCGGAAGCGCTCCGCGAGCGCATGATCGGCGAGGCCAAATTTATCCGGGCTCTCTGTTACTTCTACCTGAAAAACTTTTTCGGCGCCCTGGTGTTGCTCGATAAGCCAACGCCTGTTACCGAGACCTACCTGCCCAGGAGTCCGGAAAGTGAAGTGACCGCCTTTATCATCAGCGATCTCGAAGATGCGATCCAGCGCCTTCCCGTGGCCTATTCGTCGCCTACCGATATAGGAAGGGCTACCAAAGGAGCGGCCACTGCGATGCTGGGTAAGATGTATCTCTATGAAAAACAATGGGACAAGGCTGCCGCCGAGTTTGCAAGGCTGATCCAGGCTCCCTACCAGTATAGCCTGGTGGCCGACTACGGCGATAATTTTAAAACGACTACCAAAAACAACGCAGAGTCTGTCTTTGAGCTCCAGTATGAGCAGCAGGAGGGTATGGGGAGCTCTTTCGACCGCTGGTATGGAAGTCGTTCCCACCAGTTAGACGGCGGCGACAGGTCTGCTTTGCCAGCCCAATTACTCCATATCTTTACGAATTCCGACGGGAGCACTATCGATGTTTCCGGCCTGCCCAAACGTGCAGACTTTCCGGATGAAATCAGCTATGGAGTTGCGCTGGATAGTTGGTATGTGGAGACCTACGCCGATGCCGACGACCGTCTCCACAAGAGTGTCATTATGCCGGGTGCTACCTATGTTGGAGCAGGCAATGTGACGTATAAGCGCTATTGGCCTGCCACCGCCTACGTGAGTGCCTCGCCCCCTGCTATCGCCAGCAACAATAATCTGCGGGCCAAAATCCTGATAAGAAAGTTCCTGACCATAGGCGATGAGCATAATCTTTTCCGGGAGGATTCACAGATGAATTACCCGCTGATCCGCTTTGCCGACGTGCTGCTGATGTTTGCGGAGGCAACCAACGAGGTGAGCGGACCCACCGCAGCGGTTTACGACGCCGTGAACCGGGTAAGGGCCAGGGCAGGCATAGTCGCCCTTCCCGCAGGGCTTTCCAAAGAAGAGATGCAGCGGAGTATCCGGCTGGAGCGCTATAAGGAGTTTTTGTTCGAAGGCCACCTTTATTTCGATGTGAAGCGGTGGCGCACCGCCCATACCGATGATCCGGTTTTCGGTCTGAACCATGGTGTTTGGGATTATCGTTTCATAGAAGTTTTTTATACAAAAAAATTTGAGGAGCGGGATTACCTGTGGCCGGTTCCGGCTGCGGAAATCGACCTGAACCCGCTTATCGAGCAAAATCCCGGATGGCAATAAAACACATGGGTGCCTACAGCAATTCCACCAGTCCCAATGCTAAGATCCCGGAGAGCCATTCAGCCGGGAACAAAAGTAAGTTCCTGGCTGAGAAGCAATCAAAGGCGACGGGTTCGCCCTGCATTTGAAATACGATGCAGCTATATTTGAAGCTGTGATCGAAAACATAGATATTACAGATTCGAAGCTCCGGGACGGAGTCGGAGATAAAGTGTCGAGGCTGGTCTTCGGGATACATGGGAACAAGCCCGACGGGAATACACAGTTTGAAATTACAGGGTAAAATGATCTCCTGACAGAATCTTTATTTATGAAAAAGCTGACTTTCATATTGTTTATTTTACTGGCTTCCGGTTTTTCGGGGTCTTTTAAGCCTGTCGAAAAGTACAATTTCCTTTTCATCATGGCCGACGACCTGAGGCCGGTGCTCGGAAGCTACGGTCATAAGGTGGTTCAATCGCCCCGCATCGACCAGCTGTCTGCGGCGAGCACACAGTTTAACCGGGCTTACTGCAACGTGCCGGTCTGCGGCGCTTCCCGGGCAAGCCTGCTTTCCGGCCGGAGGCCGTTATTCCCGGGCCGTTTTATCACGCATACCAGCAGGGCCGATAAAGACGCCGCCGGCGCCGTTACCCTGCCGCAGCTTTTGAAACAAAACGGCTATTATACGGTGTCCAACGGGAAGATCTTTCATGACGCAGGCGACAGCCAGGAAGCATGGTCGGAAAAGCCTTCCCGTTTTAATGAAGTTAACGAGGCCACCCCGGAGGACAAACTGGCGGGAAAAGCAAATGAAAAGACAGGCCGGGGACCTTTTTTCCGTGCAGAAGACGTACCCGACACAGCGTATGCAGACGGGCGGCTGGCCGAAAAAGCCATTCGCGACCTTCAGCGCCTGGCCGGCGGCAGCCAGCCGTTTTTCCTTTCGGTAGGCTTTGTGAAACCGCACCTGCCCTTTGTAGCGCCCAAAAAATACTACGATCTGTATAAGGAGATCCCCATTGCCGGCAATCGTTATTCTCCTGAGATGCTTCCTGAACCCAGCAGGTCATCCAACGAGATCAAAACCTACGGGTATACGGAGCACTACAACACCGACCAGTTCCATCAAGAGGCAAGACATGCCTACTATGCCTGTGTAAGCTACATAGACGCGCAGATAGGAAAAATACTCGATGAGCTCAGGCGGCTTGACCTGGAAAAGAACACGGTAGTGGTGCTGCTCGGTGATCACGGCTGGCATCTCGGTGAGCATAATTTCTGGGGCAAGCACAATACGCTGCACAATGCGCTGCACGTACCGCTGATGATCAAGGTGCCGGGTAAAAAACCAGTGAAAGCCAACCAAATCGTTGAATTCGTAGACATCTATCCTACTATCTGCGAGCTTGCTGGCATTCATGCTCCCGGTCATGTTCACGGCGCCAGTCTTGTCCCGTTGATGGACCGGAAAAAGATACAATGGAAAAACCAGGCATTTGCCGAATGGCAGGGCGGAAGGGCTGTCGTCACCGACAGGTATCTCTATACCTATTGGTTCGAGGAAAAGCATAACGGCGCCCAGATGCTGTACGATCATAAGCGGGACCCGAAGGAGAACAGGAATGTCGCGAATGACCCCGGTTACGCTTCCGTTGTTTCGGACCACCGGGAGAAAGTCGTGTCATTGTACAGGCAGTTGGACTTAGAAAAAGATAATTAAATGGTGGTTTGTCGCTTAATCCTGTCAAGGGTTTTCTTCCCGGTATTTTTACTGCTTACGAATGTTTCCGCTATTGCGCAGACCGGCAAGGGATATAATGTGCTGTTCATCGCGGTGGATGACCTCCGGCCTGAACTGAAATGCTATGGCGCGGCGCATATGAAGACCCCGAACATTGACATGCTTGCCGGTCAGGGTGTGCTTTTCGAACGGGCTTACTGCCAGCAGGCGCTTTGCGCCCCCTCCCGAAACTCGATCATGACCGGTCTGCGGCCCGATGCCATCGGTATCTATGACCTTCAGACGTTTTTCCGGACAAAAGTCCCGGAGGTGGTGACATTGCCGGAGCATTTCAGGAAAAACGGGTACCATGCGGAATCCCTTGGGAAAATTTTCCATACTGCCCACCAGAACCAGGACGACCCACAATCCTGGTCGGTTCCCTCCACGCTTCAGCGGAACCTGAGGCAACGTGTGGAAATAATCACACGCGGAGATACGACGGGATTGCAAGGCGACTTCCCGAAGATCAACGGGAAAAACCTGCCTTATTATCTTTCGGAGGCGCCCGAACCGAATATGACGGATGCTGTCCTTGCAGAGACAGCGGTTAAAAAGCTGGAGGAACTGCGCGACAGCACTTTTTTCCTGGCGGTCGGCTTCGTCAAGCCCCATCTGCCTTTTGTTGCTCCGCGGGCCTACTGGGAGATGTATGATGCGGCTTCCGTAAAGATCCCCGACCGGACGCCTGTCAAAGATATGTCTCCGCTGGCATCGGCCAATTCGGGAGAGCTTCGGATGTACCACAGTATCCCCCAGGCGGGTGATATGGATGATCTGCTGAGCCGAAACCTGATACACGGCTATTATGCTTCCGTCAGCATGATCGATGCGCAGATCGGGAAGCTGCTGAAAGCCTTAAAGGAGAACGGGTTGTCGGAAAAAACGATCGTGGTGCTGTGGGGCGACCATGGGTTCAAGCTCGGTGAATACGGGGAGTGGTGCAAGCAGGGTAACCTGGAGCAGGACACCCGGGTGCCCCTCCTTATTTCGGCGCCGGGTATAAAAAAGGGCGTAAAAACGATGTCTCTTGCAGAGCTGGTAGATGTTTACCCGACTTTATGCGACCTGGCAGGCATAGCAAAACCATCCCACCTGGAAGGAGTAAGCCTTTTGCCGGTATTGAAAAACCCTGGGAAAGCGGTGAAGAAAGTGGCGATCAGCCAATACCCGAGAGGCAAAAGCCTGGAATATGACCGGAAAACCGAGATCATGGGCTATTCGATCCGTACAGACCGCTATCGCTATACGCGTTGGCAGAAATATGAAAATCCGGACGAAGTAGTGGATGTGGAGCTGTACGATCACCGCGATACTCAAATGGCCGGGCGCAACCTGGCGCGTCAGCCTGAATTGAAGAAGGAGCTGCAACGCCTGGACCGTCTTTTGACAACGGAATTGAGCCGGTACACTCTCCTGAGACCCCAAAAAGTGTCTAAATGAAATGTTTTTCCGGACCTGATCATATAATATATAAGTTGTTTTAGACTATGAAGATACTGGCTTTGATCCCTGTCTTTTTCTGCTTAACTGCAAAGATTAGTGCCCAGAAGGCGCTGCAACCCAACATGGTGAGGGATACGATACAGGTAAGTCACCGCGAATTGCCGGGCGCCCGGATAGAGATCTATAAGCAGGTCGGAGAAACCCAGTTGCGGATGAATATTTATCATCCTCCGGGCCATGTTGCGGGCAGGGCGTATCCGGCGATCATGTTTTTCTATGGCGGTGGATGGCGGAGCGGAACAGTCAGGCAGTTCGAAAAGTACTGTCATCATTTTGCAGAACGGGGCATGGTTGCCTTCGCTGTCGATTACCGGGTAGCCAACCGCCAGGGAACGGGTCCGCTGGAGGCGGTTCAGGATGCCAGGTCTGCTATGCGCTGGATCCGGGAACATGCAAGCCGGCTGGGTGTTGATCCCGAACGCATTGTGGCAGCCGGTGGGTCGGCCGGTGGGCACCTGGCGCTCTCGCTGGCCATGATCCGCGGACATGATGAACCCGGTGAAGATACGACCCTCAGTACAAGGCCTTCAGCCCTTATCCTCTATAACCCGGTCGTAAAGACTTCAAAAGGCGGGAACGGATACGACCGGCTCGGAGAAAAAGGACTGGCGCTTTCTCCTATAGATCATGTACGGCCAGGATTACCGCCTGTTTTTATATTTCACGGGGAGGCCGACGTCACCGTTCCCTTTGACCAGGCGGAGGAGTTCTGCAGAAAGATGCAGGCAGCGGGCAATAGCTGTGAGCTGAAACGGTATCCCGGTAAAAAACATGGCTTTTTTAACGCGCAAAGTATTCAGCCTGAAATTATTGAGCTCAGCGAAGCTTTTCTTGACAGGTTGGGCTACTTTTAATTCCCGTCTTTAAAACACAGCTGTTCATGAAAATTTTTAACATCGTGCCCCGACCCTCCCTCCTCCTGTTTCCCGGCCTGGTAATTTGCCTGTTATGCATCGCAGGAGTTGTTCCGGCAGCCGGACAGGTACCGGTTTGGGACAGGTTCGAAGCAACGTTTCAAAGCGCCAAAAGCTATGCAAACCCGTTGTATGATTTGCAGAAGTTTTCAGTAGATTTCCGGTCTCCTTCCGGTGTAGTCAGAACCATAAACGGTTTCTGGGACGGTGACAGGGCATGGAAAGTGCGTTTCTGCCCGGATGAAACAGGTAAATGGACGTACCGGTCCGCTTCTTCCGATACGCTCAATACAGGTCTGCACGCCGTAGAAGGCTCTTTTGAATGTACCGCCTCCTCAAACAAGCTGGCTATCTACCAAAAGGGCAGCATTGTACACCCGAAAGGTTCTTACTACCTTTCCCATGCCGACGGCAGCCCCTTTTTCTATACAGCCTGCACCGCGTGGAACGGTACGCTCAAATCGACCGACGATGAATGGGAAAAGTACCTGTCGGACCGCGTCGCCAACCACTATAGCGCCATACAGTTTGTAGCTACCCAATGGCGGGGCGGGGATAAGAACAGCGAAGGGCATGTCGCCTTTGAAGGCAGCGGGCGGATTACGATCAACCCTGTCTATTTCAGGCACCTGGACAAAAAGATAGACGCTATCAATCGTCACGGCCTTGTGGCCGCGCCCGTGCTTTTATGGGCTTTACCCCAATCGACTGGCCGTGAATTGAGCCCCGGGTATTACCTGCCGGATATGGAGGCGATCCTGCTTGCAAAGTACATGGTAGCCCGCTATGGTGGAAACCACGTGATCTGGCTGCTGGGCGGCGACGGCAAATTTGTAAACGAATATGAGCAGCGCTGGAAAAATATCGGCCGGGCCGTGTTCGGCGGCGGCGGGCATCCGGGTACGGTAGCGCTGCATTCGATGGGACAGTCGTGGATCGGGAAAGCGTATGCAAACGAGGATTGGCTCGATATTATCGCTTACCAGACGGGCCATAACAGCCAGCCTTCTACTCTTGACTGGATCAACAAGGGCCCGGTGGCCACCGACTGGTCGAAGCTGCCCCCGAAAGTGATGATCAATATGGAGCCGATCTACGATGATCAATCCCGCCGCCAGCCTTACGAGATCCGCAACGCCAGCTACTGGAGCCTGTTTTCTGCGCCTGTGGCGGGTATCACCTACGGCGCCGACGGGATATGGCCGTGGATCCGCAAGGGAGAATATATCCTGAACCATGCCAGGCGGGAGGTGCCGCACACCTGGGATGAGAGCATCCGGTTCCCGGCAAGCGTCCAGGTAGGCAAGCTGGCGCAATTTATGGTACAGCACAAATGGTGGCAGCTCAAGCCCGCCCCGGAGCTTTTGATCGGCCAGCGCGAAAAGCCTGAAGAGTTTGTTTCCGTAGTGCGATCGGACGACCACCAGACCGTCATGGCTTATGTACCGGTAAAATCGACGGTAAAGATCAGGAACCCTTCCCGCACCGACTACCGGGGAAGCTGGTTTGACCCGGAGAACGGTACGTCTTCGGAAGCCGTTTTGGTCAATAAAAACGGGGTAATTGAAGCTTCTTCCCCGAAAAATGGGGACGGAGTACTGGTTTTGAAAAAACATTGAGCTGCGGGTTTTGTCAGCTTACCCGAGACAACACTTATGAAGAACAAGCAAACCTGTTTCATTCCGGTTCTACTGTTTTTATGGTCAGCCATTTTCATCCCTGGCAGCATACCTCTGGAAGCAAAGACTATCAACCGTACGGCAAAAGCTACACTTACCGCCGTGGAAATGGATAGAGGGGATACCCTAAGGTTCACGCTCCGCAATGGTCAGGTCCGGACATTGGTGCTAAAGGAAATATCGGCGGACGTCATCATGACAAACCTGGCTAAATTGATGGAAAACCAGCCGGGCGGCGCTACGCTCTATCATTTTACCTGCCAGGTCCTGATAGACGGGCATCCGATGAAGATGGAGCGCTACGTAGGATCGCAGGAGAGCTTTTACGAGCCTTATGTAATCAACGGGATGCGGGTATGGTTTGACGGAGTGGATACTGTGGAAGAATTTCTGAAGGATAATCACGGCGGGGGAGTACCTCAAAAGGACGCCCGCTTTGCCATTGCCGATATGACGATGCGGATATGCCCTTCCACGCTGTTCCCGATGTACCATAACCCCGGAAATTATATACGGATAGAAGATAGCTACAATGCGGACGATTGCTGGCTGGGCGCCTACAATGGTCTGGAGCTGCACGGCGGGCTGGACATCAACCAGGAAAGGGGCACCCCTAATTTCACGCCTTTCGCGATAGACGACCATTACTTTTTCACGAGCCTGAAGGATGGGGGCAACAATAACAGGTGGCGCGGTATCCGTACCTGGGAAAACGGCGATGAGTGGATCGTACAGAACCATCATATGTTAAACCTGCGTGTGCCGGAGCATACCCCTATCCCGGGGGGCACGTACTATGCCGAGGCCGCCAGCGTACGTTCGGGGAACCATGATCATTCTCACTACATGTTAAAAGTCAAAGCCCCGGAGGATGACCTCGAAATATTGCTGGATCCCTGGATCCTGTTCTGGCAAACATTCGAAGACAACCGGGAGCGCGCCGGCGAAACGAAAGCGGTCATGGCTCCTTTCACACCAGGGAAAACAGGCGCCCGACTCAGGTTTACAGGCGAAAAATCGAGAAGCAGGTATCAGAAGGACGGCAAAGGGCTGACGTACTACTGGACATTCGGAGACGGAACGGTTTCTCTTGATAACAACCCGGAACATGTTTTTGTCAGGCCGGGAATTTACCCGGTCACGCTGGTAGTGGATGACGGGATAAAGCGAAGCAGCTTTACACAGCACATCACGATCGACGGGCCGGCTGTGGAACGGCCGTCGCTGGCGTTGATATGTAACGAGCCGTCCTTCCGCACAAGGCCGGTACACATCATGGACGTTTACGGAAGCGAGGTCAGGCTTATCCCGAACTCCATTCATTTCCTGGCAAGAGACAGCAGGCCCAGGCCTGATCCCCGAACGGTGGGGCTTGTTAATGTAGGGATGGGGAATCTTCAGAAAGCAAAGTCGCCTGAAATCCGCTATGAGCACGGAAGCGGGTGGCTAACGCTCCGGCTCGAAGAGCGGGACAATAGCCAGGCGCTGAAAGTGTCGGTAGATGGCAGCGGCTTACCTACCGGCGTCTACTCCGCCCTGGTAAAGGTAGATTGCCCGGAAAGCGCTAACGGAGCCCAGTATTTCCGGGTTTATCTTACTATCCCGACCTATCCGCCTGCCCACAGGGAAATGCGGGATCTGAAGCAGGAGATCATCGACAATGCCGACATCCGCGAGAACCGGTTTTATCATACCCCTTATTTCTGGGTAGCTCCCCGGTTCAAAAGATGGACGGAGAAGGGATTCGGCGATTTTTACCTTACCAACGGCGGGCGTGCTGCCGAAGGGGAATTCGCCAGGTTCCGGCCCGACCTGGAAGAGGGTACCTACGACGTGTTTTTCGCGGAAGAAACACCTTTTGACCCTCAGCGCAGGGCAACGCACCTTTTGAAGCAATACCCTGTAGACAGCCTGCGGAACCCCGTGCCCGGGTTCAAAGTAAGGGTCTATTCGCAAAATGGGGAAGAAACGCTATGGGTAAAGCCTACAGAATCCCTTTTGATCGGAAGATTTAAATTTTCGGAAGGGATGGACGGCTATGTCGATATCCTGAGTGACGGTGCTGTCGGACAAGTGCTTGTTGATGCGATTATCTTTCGGAAGGTAGCTGAATAAAGTCGCATAAAGGCAGCCGGATAGCTATCACCATTTTTATATTGCATGGAGAAATTAATTTTCATCTGGAGGTGTCCTTCCGGATTTTTATTGCTCGCTGCCAGGGTGGGCCTGATCGCTTACAAAAATGATTGACTTTTTAAGATACTTTTTGCCGGTATACTTCATTCTTTATTTTGGAATTGCCTTTGTTTTAAAATCGGTTGTCGTCGCAAGACGAATTGGTAAAAACCCGCTTGTATTGCCCCAAGACGATAGTGCTTACGGGCTTATCGGGCTTTACTTCAAACTGACACTGATCGCAATGTTCGTTTATGTGGTTGCCTATGCTTTCTTTCCGGGCTGGCACGACGACTTTTTACCCATTACACAACTTGACAAACCGACAGTACAATACATCGGGCTTGCATTTCTTATTATTTCACTGGCCTGGACAGTAATCGCACAGGGACATATGAAAAACTCCTGGCGTATCGGCATCGATACGGACACAAAAACGGAATTGGTGACAAGCGGACTTTTTTCGATTTCCCGAAACCCGATTTTCTTCGGAATGATTTTAAGTCTGGCCGGACTTTTCCTGACAACACCCAACGCGCTGACATTTTTGTTTTTGATTTTAGGGTATGTTCTCATTCAAATACAAATCAGGCTCGAAGAGGAATTCCTGACCAAAGAACATGGACAGACATATTCAGACTACAAACGAAAAGTAAGACGACTGATATAAATTCAAATACCAGCCGATCCTGTTTGCCTGGCGCGTAATTTCAGAAAAGGGTTAAAGCTGGAAAGGCCGATATTGGAGGTAGTAGGGCCGATCAGCAGGTTGCCATTGCTGATGTGTAACTTTTCCTGCGGGTCGTTGGTACCGATGCCGACGTTTTGGGCGTGGATACAAAACGGCAGCGTCGCAAAAGCGAAAGCAATATTAGCGGCAGAACCTACCCGCGTCAATCGCATGATGATGTGATCTATTACAGGCCGTAGGATGCCTGTTCGGACGGGTGATGAAATATCTTCGGGGACTACCTTGGCGAAATACTTTTCAGATTTAACAGGTGCCGGGCTATAAAGCACAAAAGCCCCGCAGCAATGCGGGGCTCCGTGAAGATAGGGGGGGATTACAGTCGAATATCTAAAGTCACCTCACCGGCCAATAATTATTGCCCTGGTTTTTTCCCGTCCGCCGGGTTCTGCCACCTGCAGGTAGTACAGGCCCGGAGGAAAGTTGGCAACATCGATGGAGCCCGGGAGCGTGCTTTCTGCACTGTATACCCTGGCCCCGGCAGCGTTAAAAAGCCGGACGTCATAGTGTTTTTGCGGCTGCGAATGACTCGCACGTATGTGCAGCCGGTCGGCTACAGGGTTCGGGTATACCGACAGGATGGTTCCCATACTTTCAAAATGCACGCTCCGGATAGGACTGAACTCGTAGGTGCCGTCATGATCCACCATCTTCAGGCGATAGTAAATAATTGAAAGTTGAGAGTTGAGAGTTGAAAGTTGAAAGCGGCTGCGGTTGAAAGTGGAAAGTGCACTGTCCGTTGTCGATTGTCCATTGTCAATCCAATCGGCGAAAAAGTAGCTTTCCACTCCGTGGTTGGTGTCTCCACCGACCACACTCCGCGCCTCAACCCTTCCGATCGCCTCGAAGCGGTGTCCGTCTGCGCTGCGCTGGACTTCGAAATGAGAAGCGTTTAGTTCGCTGGAGGTAGCCCAGCGGAGGTGTATGGCGCTTCCCTCGGCCTTTACGTCAAAGCTGACCAAGGTGACAGGAAGGGAGCAGTCCTGGGTGGTCAGCTGCCACGGCACGATACGGGTACACATCCCCACAGGATCGCTTATTTTTACAAACAGGTCGTACACGCCTTCGTCCAGCTTCGGGTCTGCCGTGAAGGTATTGGTTGTGGCGTTGTAGGTGCCGGCCGGTAGGATGGCAGTAACATCGGTAAATATGCCCTCAATGGTCAGGTCCGGCGTGTCGCCCAGCGAAAAAACCGGGCGGATGGTCGTGCAATTGTCGATGGTGAGCGGGGCGATGATGATCCCGTTGTTGGTCACGTCCGGGACGGGGTTGCCCTTTGGGTAGGAGATGATGCCGCTGTTGGTCAGGGCGGTGTTGTCGTGCGGTCCGTCGGTACTGATGAGCATCAATCCGTTGTTGGTGAACGTGTTGCTGTTGAACAGCGGTGCGTACTGGTAGATCTCTGCACAGGGATCGTTAAGGAAAGTAGCCTCATTCCGCACCCCCTGGCTGCCTACTCCGGCTGTGGCGCCGATGGTGATCCCGCCCGCATTGGTGAAGGTACCGTTCGCGTTGAACAGGCCCCTGCTCACAGCGTTGTCAATGCTGATCCGGCCGTTGTTGGTAAAGGAGCCACCGTTGTTCCAAAGCCCCCAGCTGCCCACGGGCGCTATTGTTCCGATGGCGATTTCACCGTCGTTGGTGAAATCGCCGGTGTTGGCCAGCAGGCCGCGGTCGACGCTGATTCTGGCGCCGGTGTGGTTAGTGAATACGGACTGGTTCCAAAGGGCACGGTCGCCCACGCTGGCCACACCGCCCAGTATCAACAGCCCGTAGTTGGATACCATGCCCTGGTTGCGAAAGCCGGCCGTGATGGTGATGTGGGTAAAAAAGCTGTTGATGGCCAGGCTGCTGGCGGCTTCTATGGTCAGCGTGCCGCCGGCCAGTATATGTACCGAGCCTGCTGACCATCCGCCCTCGATCACCGGTGTATTGGCAGCAGGAGAAATGATGGCATGGTCGGTGTTGGTAGGCACGGCGCCGGTGTGCCAGTTGCCTGCGGTGCTCCAGTCGGTATCCACACAACCCATCCAGATGGTGCCCGCTGTCGTGATGGGGGCATTGCCCGATCCGACGTTGAAGGTGCCGTCGTTGAGGTTTTGCACCACACCCGTGTTGCTCGTGATGCCGCTGGTGCCCGTAGCATTTTCGATAATAATGCCGGCGTTATTGAAAGTGCCGGTGTTGTTGACAATGGCGTTGGCGACGATGTTGATCACAGCGTCGCAGGCGGCATTCTGGAAAGTAGCGTTATTCCGGATCCCCTCGCTGCCTACGCCGTCTATGACCCCGATGGTGATTTTGGCCGTGTTGGTGAACGTGCCACCTCCATTATACAGGCCGGTGTTGGAGGAGCGGTCAATGCTGATCTCCCCGCCGCTGTTGTTGAACACGGCTGCGTTGTGAAGGCCGTAAGTCCCCACGCCGGTATTGGCCCCGATCGTAATTTTAGCGGCATTGTTAAATGTGTTGGAGCCATTATACAGGCCGGTGTTGGTTGACCGGTCAACGCCGATCTCCCCCCCGGCGTTATTGTTGAACGCGGCTGCGCTGCGAACGCCGTAAAGCCCCACGCCCGCTATGGCCCCGATCGTAATTTTGGACGCATTGGTGAAGGTGCCGGCGCTATGATACAGGCCGGTATTGGTTGTCCGGTTGATGGTTATCTCACCGCTGTTGTTGTTGAATACCCCGGTATTCCACAGGCCGCGCTCCCCCGCACTTGCGATGGCCCCAATGGTAATTTGGGCAGCATTGGTGAAGGTGCCGCCGACATTATACAGGCCGGTATTGCTCCACCGGTCTATGGCGATTTGCCCGCCGTTATTGTGGAACACGGATTCGTTGCGAATGCCGTAAGTCCCTACGTTTGTCGTATTCCCGATGACGATGTTGCCGTGGTTTTGTACCGTGCCCTGGTTGAGGATGCCCTGTGCGGGGCTGTTGTTGATGGTCAGGCTGCCTGCGGCCTGCACGGTGAGGGTGGCATTGCTTAGCACAGTGACAGTACGGGCCAAGGCCGTCGCGCTGATAACGGGCTGGTTGGCGGGTGCACCGGGGATGATGACCATGTCTGTAGCCACAGGTACGGTATTGCTGAGCCAGTTGGCGGCTGTGTTCCAGTTGGTGTTGGTGCAGCCGCTCCAGATGGTACCGGGATCGGTAATCAGGGAACCGGTGTTATCCACAATGCCGAAAGTGCCGCCGTTGAGGTTTTGTACGATGCCAGAGTTGCTGGTGATACTGCTGTTCCCGCTGGCGTTTTCGATGATGATGCCGGCATTGGCGAATCCGCGGGAGCTGGAATTTGAAATGACATTATCGGAAACGATGTGGATGAGCGCGCAGGCGTCGTTTTGGAAATAGCCTGCGCCCCAGTTAGAAATGGCATCACCCGCCAGGAGATTAATAGCCCCAATGGTAATTTTGCCCGAATTGATGAACGTACTCTGGCTATTGTAATTATCCAGGCCGGCATTGATCGTCCGGTTTATACTGATCTCACCGCCGCTGTGGTTATAGAACGGGGCAGTATTCCGAAGGCCGGCCAACCCCAGGTCATTAATAATACCAAGGTTAATTTTGCCCCAATTGTTGAATGCCTGGTCGAAATTCCACAAGCCGATATTTACATAGCCTATGTTGATCTCGCCGCTGCTGTTGTTGTTGAACACACCGTCGCTGGCAAGCCCGTACCCCCCTAGGCCCGCATTGGCTCCCATGGTAATTTTACCGGCATTGGTGAACGTGCCGCCGTCCTGTTCCAGGCCATAAATGTTTGACCGGTCAACGCTGATCTCTGCATCGCTGTCGTTGGTAAAGGTGCCGTTTTCGTGGAAAAGCCCCACATTCCCCGCACCCGCATTGCCTCCAATGGTAATTTTGCCAGCATTGGTGAAGATGCTGCCTAGATTTCGCAGGCCATAATGAGTTGACTGGTCTATGCTGATCGTGCCGCCGCTGTTGTTGTGGAACACGGCGTCGTTCCGAACGCCTGTCTGCCCCACGCCTGCCGTATTCCCGATGACGATGTTGCCGTGGTTTTGCACAGTGCCCTGGTTATGGATAGCCTGTATCGCGCTGCCGTTGAGGGTCAGGCTGCCCGCGGCTTGCACGGTGAGGGTGGCCCCGCTCTGCACGGTGATCGTGCGGGCTACTGCCGCTGTATTAATGACGGGCTGGTTGGCAGGAGCGCCGGGGATGACGACCTCGTCTGCGGCCACGGGCACCTCTCCACCCGACCAGTTGGTAGCGGTGTTCCAGTTGGTGCCGGTCGAGCCGGTCCAGGTGGTGGTCTGGGCCCGGAGTACCTGCGTACCCAGGAGCAGGGAAACCAGCAGGATAAGCCCTGCCGGCATGCGGGCGGAAATGTGTTTTTGGGTCAAAGTACGGATCATAGCAATTGATAAGGTTAAGTGACCTCTAAAAGATCAAGGCGAAACAGGTAATCGGATCACGGTTTCATTTCTTTCGTTGGACGCTGATTTTCCAGCTTATGAATCTGATAATCATAGATCAGCCAGGTGACAATTGTCAGAAATGCCGCCAGTAGTATAAGCCCGAGGATTTGCAGGATCCACCTGCGCATCAATTTGTCTGTGAAAATGCTTGACATAATGTATGCATTAAGTAACCGGGGAAGGAAAACCTGGACAAAAGGTAGGTAAGCTCCGGCCTGACCGCTATTTCAGACCGTGGACATTGTTTGGGGCAAAGCGTGGACAGGCCGGGACAAAGCCATGAGAAAGCGTGGACATAGTATTATAACTTGCTTTTATATAGCAAGTTATAATGATTCACAGGCGTATTATCCGCGCCTGTTCATAACTCGTCGATCAGTCCTTCAAGATCGGCGGAGACGCCAATATGCTCGAGCTTTTTGCGCAGGCGGTAGCGCGACTTCCGGATCGTTTCCATGGAAACCCCCAGCATATACGCTATTTGTTTGGTAGAAATGTCTAGCTTGAGCAATGCAAGCAAGCGGATTTCCGCCGGCGTGAGATCGGTGTATTTTTTTTTCAGGTTTTCGAAGAAATCGGGATAAACCTGTTCGAACAGGAACTTGAATTGCTGCCAGTCCTTTTCGGTCAGGATCACACTTTCCAGCAGCGCTTCGAGGTTGAAAAGCCGGGCATCGCCGTTGGTATCGGCATTGCTGGCCGGGTTGTTGGATTGTGCCAGCTCCTGGTTTATTTTTTCTATAAATTCTTTTTTATCATTTATATGGCCAAGGTACTGCTGCAATTCGACCTTCGCACGGGCCAGCAGGTCATCCGCCCTTTTCTGCCGTTCTTTCTGGTCCTGCCTTTCCTTTATCAGTTTCTGGCGTTTCAGGTACAGTACGTAAAAGACTGATCCGAAAAAAAGCAGCAGCGTCCCGATAATAAGGTTGCGTACGAGAATGGCATTTTCCTGTTGTTTTTCAATGCTTTCGATCTCATTCAGGTATTTTTCGGCGCTGACCAGATTTTCGTTTACGGTGAGCAGCTTGTTGCTGAAAACCAGTTTGAGGCTATCCTTCAAATACAGTAACGAATCCATATACATGGACTGCAGCGCGTGTTCCTTTCTTTTTTTGTGATACAGCGCCAGCGCTTCATAATAATTCACGGGATAACTTGACCATCCGAAAGCGGGCGACAGCGGGAGCGATAAAGTAATATACGTTCTGGCCTTTTCCAGGCTATCGAGCTCCATAAGGGCTTTGGCGATATAGAGGGCCGTAATGGCTGCATTTTCCGGTACGGTATGCTGGCAGATGTCGAAATCGGTATAAAGGTGTGGAAGCGCCTCCCGGTTTTTTCCCTGCAGCCTCAGTGTGTTCCCGTAGTTTCCGGTGGAGATACCCCAATAAATAATATCTGCGTAGCGGTTGGCGCGCAGGGAGCATTGCAGGAACATTTCTTCGGCCTTTTTGAAATTCCCCAGGCGCTGGTAGGCCATTCCGATCGAGTTCAGGAGAGAAACCTCCCCTCGCCTTGTCGGGTTCGGGTAGCTTAAGGCCTTCTCCCAAAGCTTTATGGCGTTGGCATAGTCCTCGAACCAATAATACATTTCCCCAAAGCCATAGAGGTATTCCTGGTTATTGGGGATGTGATCGAACCCTATTTTTTCAAACTCATTTTTTGAGCGGAAGAGCAAAGGCAGCGCTTCGTCAAACCGGAAATGCCTGAAACAATGGTAGCCGGATTTAAACCAATAGGCTGCTTTTACTTCCGGCACCGGACAGGATTCGATGTGCTCACGGTAATCTTCGAAAGCCGTCACTTCCCCTCCACGGTCGATCTGCAGCAGGTAAGCAAGAATAACTTTGTGGAGCTCGGCATACCATGCGAGGCGGAGGTCGTTGTTTCGCGTGGCCGTCACGAAAACGCTGTCCAATTGCCTGGTAACCGCGATCGAGTCCTTCGAATGCCAGACAGGGTTTGCACTCAGCCACATAATTCTTTCGTCAGGACTTTTCCTGAACAAGGCTTCCACTTGTCCCGTGGCAGCGGGTAAGACAAAAAATATACACCCTATGAGAAAAATGCCGGGATGAATGCTTTTCATTTAAATAACCTGAGTTCAGGATAGGAAAGGTAAAATCACCACTCAAGTACACGAATAAAATTACAGCAATTTTTGAAGAAGCCGATGTTTTTTTAAGAATTTAGCAATCAGATCTCCCATGCATAGCGTCTCTACGGTTTGACCAATTATACAATGACGTATTCATGGGATATATACCACTATAAAGTCTATAGATTTAATAGGATAATAAATTATCGTATCTATCTTTGCCTCCCGGTATCGGTAAAAATTAGTTAACTATTATGTCCGGAAAAAATTTACATAAATACGCTTTTGTAACCGGGGCTGCCAAGGGTATTGGCAGGAGTATAGCACGGGAGTTGGCTGCCAGGGGGTATGGCCTGCTGCTGGTAGATTCTGACGGGGCAGAGCTGGAGAAGACTGTTTCCGGCTTTCAAAGGAAATTTAAAGGATTGGATATAAAAGGGCTGAACTTTGATCTGAGCCGTCTTGATGATTACTCCGATATACTGGACTGGACGAAGAAATATCATGGTAACCTGGAAGTGGTGGTAAACAATGCCGGTTTCGGTCTGAACGGCTATTTCCAAACGCTGGATTTAAGCGAGCAACTCCTGATCATAGACGTCAACCTGAAGGCCCTTATAAAGCTCACTTATCTTTACCTGCCGGTACTCGAAGGCAACGCAAAGCGGTATATCCTGAATGTAGCCAGTACGGCAGCCTACCAGGCTGTGCCTTATTTCGCGGTTTACTCTGCTTCCAAAGCTGCCGTTTTATCCTTCAACCGGGCTTTGAGATATGAGCTCCGCAAATCCAACATATCGCTCACCAGCCTCTCTCCGGGAAGTACCGATACTCATTTTGTGCACCGGGCCGGCATGGGGCCTTCCCTTAAAAAGCTGGCCAAAAAGCTCAATATGTCGCCCGATGAGGTAGCGAAAATAGGGGTAGAGGGGCTCTTTGCCGGAAGGTCGGAGGTAATCCCGGGGTTTACCAATGTTCTGAATGCTTACCTTCCCCGGTTTGCACCCAAGGCCCTGACCGAAGCCGTAGGCGCAAAAATTTACAAACCGGAATAAGATGAAAAGATTTATACCCTCTATCCTGATTATGCTTTCTAATCCTGCCTTCGGGAGCGATTTTACAATGCCTCCGGGGTTCTCAGAATTGTATAACCAGGTTTTCAGCCTGGAAATTGCCAGGGCCAGATCCGGTATTGCTACCCTGCCTGCAAGCGGGCCGTTCAGGATTTATCTTGAAAACTACGTTGAATTCATAGAAATACTGAACAGCAGCAGTGAAAACGAATTTAACAGTGCCTCTTCCAATGAAGCGGTTAGGTTGGCTGCTATTGAAAACCTGAGCCCAGGCTCGCCCTACAACAGGTTTCTTCGTGCCGAGATCCTTACACAATGGGCGGTATTAAAGCTGAAATTCGGTAAGGGGACAAAAGGGGCGTATAGCCTTATTCAGGCCTACAAATTGATATCTGCCAATCAGAAAGAATTTCCTGCCTTTGTACCTCATTATAAATCACTGGGCAACATTCATGTGCTCATCGGATCCGTTCCGGAGAATTACAAATGGGCTTTGAAACTTCTGGGGGTAAAAGGTAACATCTACGACGGGTTTTCGGAACTGGAAAAGGCGACAAGAGATGAGATATGGGGAAACGAGGCGTTGTATTGCTCGCTGTTCCTCAAAGCCTTTACTGCGCGGTTCGATGAAAGAGATAACCAGGCCCTGATCAACTATGTGAACGCCAGGCCCGACGACCTGAATGCCCGGTTTTTAGGCGCTTCGATCTCACTTCGCACCCAGCGGGCCGCTCAATGCCTGAAAATTCTTAACGGTATCCCGTCCGGCAATAAATTTCTGAAATGCCCGGTTTTTCATTTGCATAAAGGTGACGCCTACCTGGCGGCGGGTAATTATGACCTGGCGGCGAGTGCATACCAGAACTATTTGCGCAGCACCAGGGGAGAAATCTACGTTAAGGACACCCATCTTAAGCTTTATTATGCCTACCGGTTATCCGGAAACAGCGAAAAATCTTTCTATCACTTCAAAATGATTCCCCAGTCGGGTAATGCCGGTTCTGATCTCGATAAGAATGCAGCTAAAGTTCATCAACTCATCAGCAAAGAAATCCCCGGGAAAGAGCTCTTGCAAGCCAGGATAGCCCTGGAGGGAGGACATTATCAGGAGGCTTCCAAGTACTTGAAACAACTTCAGCCCCCTTCCTCAGGCAGCGAGTGGCTAAGCGAGTACCATTTTCTGACAGGAGTCTGTAACCATAAATACGGCCAACTGGCGGAAGCGGAATCCCACCTTATGAAAGCCCTCATGATCAGCAGTAAAGCTGATTGGGATTCCGCTTCCGCTAATGCTTCATTGCACCTGGGATACGTGTACCAATCCGGTAAACAACCTGCCCGCGCCAGGGCTTATTTTGAGAAAGCCCTGTCCTGTAAAGCGCATGAATTAAAAAATACGGTCGATATCAAGGCCCGTGCAGCATTGGAGGAACTAAAATCAAACACATCATCATAAGAGGTACCAGCATCCTGTAACTACCCGCCTGCCGGCTCATTCCGGGAATAGCATGTGAAGATATAAAACTAGTAATTCTATAGATTAAGTATATAAATTGTTTTATTATGAAATTTACAGAAACCACCATCTACTATGAGATCATCATTTTACTGACTGCCTTCAGTTTGGCCGAATATATCGGAGGAGTTTTTAAAAGTAAAAGCTGGAATAAGAACGAATGGCATATTACGATAGCCGGTTTACTGATGTCCAGTGTAATCACCCGTCCGTTGAGCTTTATTTTTACGACTTATGTCCTGCAATATTTCTTTTCGGGCTATGCCAATTACTTTGAAGGGGTCGGTTTCTGGCTCGGGTTTCTCATTGTTACGCTTCTGGAGGATTTTACCCAATACTGGTGGCATAGGGCGGCCCATACTTACGAATGGCTATGGAAGGGGCATCGCGTACATCATTCCGCCCCCGAGATGAGTGTTCTTCTTTCCGGGCGTAACTCCTGGGTGTACCTGTTTCTTTTTCCTTCCCGCCTCGTCTCTGCCACGCTGATCTTCCTGGGGTTCGGGCAGGCCTTCCTGGCAGGCTATTTTCTGAAATTATTGGTCGGGATAGCTTCGCATTCTCCCTATCCGTGGGATAAGCCCCTCTACAAAATCAAATGGCTTCATCCGGTGATGTGGGTGATAGAACGGGTCATTTCTACTCCGGCCACCCACCATGCCCACCACGCCGCGCACGACCGCGACGGCGTGGGAGTGATCAACGGCAATTACGGGAACATGTATTTTATATGGGACGTGATTTTCGGAACGGCGCATATTACAAGAAAGTACCCTGAACAATATGGATTGGAGGAATATCACCAGGAACCCTGGTATGTACAATTGGGGTACCCTATTTTCAAATCGAAGGATGAGCGGAGTGAAATGTCAAAATAAACGGAAAAACACCACCTAATATGGCAAATTACCGGGAATGCCCTGTAGATCTCCTAAAAGTAGATGAAAACCAGGTGAGGATTACAGCATTTTTTGTAGTTATACTGATCAGTCTATTCCTGATTACCCGTCTATTCCTGATCGGTCATTTTTGGCTGATACCAGCTTTCCTGGTAATCGATTTTGCACTTCGTGCTTTTCAATCCGGCAACGTCAGTCCCCTTGCATTGGTCAGCAAGTCGATCCTGACCCTATTTAAAATCCCGGCAAAACCCACCAATCGCCGTCCTAAGATCTTTGCTGCCAGGATAGGGCTGGCCTTTAGTGTGGCCATACTTGTCGCTTCGATTTACGGATTTAACGGACTGTCTCTTTTTCTTGCCGGAGTGTTGTTGATTTTTGCTTTGCTGGAATATGCATTAGGATTCTGTGCAGCTTGTTTTATTTACCCTTACTGGAAAAGCGCAATTCAATCCTTTTCGCGAAAGTAAAATGAAGTTGGACATACTGGTTATTGCTGCTCATCCCGATGATGCAGAGGTAGCATTGGGGGAACCATTTTAAAACACATAAAACAAGGACGGAAAGTGGGCATTGCTGATCTGACAGGCGGAGAGCTGGGCACACGCGGAAATGCCGGGATCAGGTTAAGCGAATCGGAAGAGGCTTCCCGGATTCTGGGCCTTCACTACAGGTCTAACCTGAACTTAAGGGATTGCTTCTTCCGGGTAACGGAAGAGAATATACTAATCCCAATTCTCATCGGAAACCAGATCCGGTTATTAAAAATAAGAACGATTGGCCTCAATTCTTGAATTGGATTTCATTTTTTAAAATAAATATCTTATAGAGTTCTTTTTTTTACTAGTAAATAGAGAATTACCCGACTTGAGATTACCCACAAAAGAGATTCAAACTCCGGTTCTTAACCATTTTTTTGTGAACAGCCTGGGCGCATAGGAGATCATTACATAGCTCCATACGGGGATTTTCCCGGTGTCTTTCACTTTTCCAAGCAGTTCCATCCGTTGACTAGCCAACGTAACGCAGAATCCGTAATTAATTTCGATAGGCGTGACCGGTTTATAATTCATCGACAAGTCACTTTCAAAACCAAGATACCTACCATCCGTTTCCACACCCTCTATCAGCAGTGGGTGCATCGAAAAAAATAAATGGGAATCCAGGCGCAATGAAAGCCTGTTATTTGCTTGAAGAATAGCAAAAAGATAGGGGTTCACAAGGCCTTTGCCGTTTACGTCTGCCGGAAAACGTGTAAAGAGATTCATATTTCCCATAAATTTCCAGGCCACACCATAAAGGGGCACAAATGAGCCGGACACTCCTTTTGACATCCTGTTTGTGTCCCCGCTCAGGATTTCAACCCCGAGCCTAAATAAGGTTTTCACCGTATTTACGCTGAGTTCCGATTGGATGTAGTAGGCACGAATTCTGACGGACGCCTCATTTTTTCCATATTGGTAGTAGGCATTCACCGCTCCATAGAAACTGTTTTGGTAGAATTCAAACCTGCCGCCGTTGGTAACCCGGAGATAATATGGTTTATCGCCGTTGACCCTCCGAAACATGTCGATTGCATTGATGGTCGTCATCGTGATATTTTGGGGCAGACGATGTTTGAAATGATGAACAGCCAGGTATTTATACGAGTGTGAAGCCACCGGGGAGTAGGCTGGTTCGAAGTGTTTGTCATAGAGCCGCGTGAAGGCAAATGTCAGATCTGTCTCTATATTTTTCTTGAAAAGCAGGCGTATACCCTCGTGCGAGCGGCTTTGCTGAGCCCAGGGAGCAGCCGAGAAAATTCTTCCGTTATCAAGCGATAAGGCTTGCCTTCCTACCCGTACTGATAAATATTTAGAAATGACCGGCTCAGCATAGGCTTCGAAGAAATTCAGGCTACCCGTCCGGGAAAAACGCCCCGGATCTCCCCAAACGTGAATTTCCTGAGGTGAAACATGTAGCCGTAACCGGTCTGATCTATAGCTAACACTGAGCCGGTTACGCTGAGTAGTATACAGTTCGGGCATAACAGTATCGGCAGCAGTCCATCTGAAATTGTCGCGGTACTCCATACGAGGCCGTACTTCAAAGTCAACCGTGAGCTCGCTTCGCACCGTATCTGCCAATTGAGCCTTCAGGTCCTGCTCGGCCAGGATTATTACGACGAACGCAATTAGAAGAGATAGCTTCGGATGACGGCTGATAATAGAACACACTGCTTTTCTTTTTGGATGTATTTTCAAAGGTAATATGTATTAAAATATATTGTCTATATGTTATATAGATTATAATTCAATGTATTGGCCATCCGCTGTAAACAGCTGGTCGCAGGGAAGTCACATATTGGCACTGATACGTTGTTTTCTGATTTGAGCGCCGGGTTTTACGGATAATCTTGTAACCGGACATTTTTTGTCACTTCCTAACAAAAGCCCTGTCACTTAGCGTGTTAATAAGGCGATGATTTCTTCTTTTTCCTGTTTTTCTTTCAGAACGAGATCGAGGTTATCTGCATCCAGAACACCGCGGTCAAAATAATCTAAAACAACCCAGCATTCCAAGCGCTCACTTTTTAGCGGTAAGGATAACGAACTTACTGGTACACTACCCAAAGTTTCCCTGACCTTGTGTCGGAAGATGTCGCCGATTTTTAATTTTGTATATTTAAAATATAGATTTAGTAGATTAATAACGCACATGACATGCATAGAAAAGCCAAATAAGAGATTTTAGAAAATATAAATCCCTAAAGCATATTTACATGAAATTCAATTTCGGACTGAAATTACTGGCCGTAGCCGCTGTTGTCGGTCGCCTGAATTTACCACAACAGGCGATTGCGCAGTATATTCCTCAGAAGCCCTGGCAGGGAAAGATCGGTAAAACGATCCCTGAAACACGGACGTCGTTTACAGAGCATCGGGTCTTTGCCCCGAATGGCTCCCCTAATATCATTTACATTCTCATTGACGACATCGGGTATGGAACGTCGTCTGCTTTCGGAGGGCTGATCCCCACGCCCAACATCGATAGCCTGGCCAACAATGGGTTGCGCTATACTAATTTCCACACCACGGGTGTATGCTCACCCACCCGTACTGCGCTGCTCACAGGGCGAAACCATCACTCCGCCCACCTGGGTAGCAATGCCGGCGCGGACACGCCGGGATATGACCGTGTGATCCCGTTTGAAAAGGGATTGGTAAGCGAGATCCTGCGAGAGCAAGGTTATAACACCTTTGCTGTGGGGAAATGGCACCTGACGCCTAAACGCGACCAAACCCAGGCAGGGCCGTTCAATCGCTGGCCGGTGGGCAGGGGGTTCGAGAAGTACTTTGGTTTCCTTGGGGGCGCTACAGATCAATATCGTCCGTTGTTGTGGGAAGGGACCGATAAGGTAGAGAAGGGATACGACGACAAGAGACTGTTATCGGAGCTGATCACGGACAGGGCTATTCACTACATTGCCAACCAGAAGTCAGCAGCGCCGGAAAAGCCATTCTTCCTGTATTATGCTCCTGCATCAACGCATTCACCGAATCAGGTTGACAAGGTATGGAGCGACAAGTTCAAAGGTAAGTTCGACAAAGGCTGGGACTGGTACCGCAGGGAGGTACTTGCCCGGCAAAAGAAACTGGGTGTGGTGCCGTCTTACGTGAAACTCGCGCCGGATAATGCGGATGTAAAAAAATGGGATAGCCTTAGCGCTGACGAAAAACGCCTTTATTTACGCCATATTGAGGTTTATGCAGGGTATTTGGCTCATCTGGACCATGAGATCGGGCGCCTTGTACGGTACCTGGAAGATATAGGGCAGCTTGAAAATACACTGATCTTCCTCTCGATCGGGGATAACGGATCGGCGCGGGCAGGAGGTGTAAACGGCAGGAGTAATTTTGCAGCCGGTGCGGAATACAACGAGGACGATCTAAAAAGAAGCCTGGCAAATATTGATCTCATCGGGACGGAAAAGTCGAATGTGCTTTATCCCATCGGCTGGGCGCAGGCTACCAATACACCCTTCCGTTATTTCAAAGCCGAAGCCAACGGGGAAGGAGGAACGCACAACCCGCTGATCGTCTTCTGGCCCGGAAAGATCAGGGAAAAAGGCGGCATCCGTCATCAGTATACGCACGTGATCGACATTTTGCCGACCACGCTCGACCTGGCAGGCGTCAAAGCTGCACAAACCATCAACGGGATCAGGCAGGACTCCCTGGAAGGGATCAGTTTTGCGGCTTCCGTCCAGACGCCGGATGCACCCAGCCGGCGCAAGATACAGTACTATGAAATCGGGGGGTCGCGTTCAATTTACAAGGACGGATGGAAAGCCGGCGCATTTCATCAGCGCGGTACCTCTTTCGAGAGCGATACGTGGGAGCTGTTCAGGATCGAAGAGGATTTTAATGAAAGCAACAATTTGGCAGGGCAAAACCCGGCGAAGCTGGCTGAGTTGAAGGCAGCATTCGACGCAGAAGCGACGAAATATAATGTTTTCCCTCTCAGGAACGGTGCCGGCATTGAAAATGATAGGGAACACGGTTTTTTTGATGACAGAAAACGTATCGTTTTGTACAATGGTCTTTCGCACCTGGCCGAAGTCCCTGTTTTCAGCAACCGGTCTTTCACCATCAGCGCAGACATCCAGCTTACCGACGCGAAGCAGGAAGGCGTTATTTTCGCCGTCGGCGGCCATTTTGGGGGATTGAGCCTTTTTGTGCAGGACAGGAAATTGTACGTTGCTCATAACCATGGGGCCGGCGTCGACGGCATTGATTCCGGTGAGGCATTGCCGATCGGTAAATCCACCGTGAAGC
This sequence comes from Spirosomataceae bacterium, assembly GCA_037191015.1. Lineage (GTDB taxonomy): Bacteria > Bacteroidota > Bacteroidia > Cytophagales > Spirosomataceae > Ravibacter. Next base: position 30,191 of record JBBCKD010000031.1, on the reverse strand, counting down.
TGGTTTTTCAAGCGAATGAAGCAGCCAATAACGGAACGGCATCTCTTTATGTCAATCAAAAAAAGGTAGGGGAGAAGCGCTTTGTGAATGCAGTGTTCAAAGATGATTGGGACGGACTATCGGTCGGACGGGACGACAATACAGCGGTTTCCCAAGCTTACCGGGCGCCGTATGTGTTTACAGGCGGGTTGAAAAGTGTCGTGATCGATTTTTAGCGGTGACCTCCAGGTACCGGTTAGTATTTCGTATCGCCCCGATTAGTCACGGATATTTTAATAATTAATAGAAATGAAAAAACATTTGTTAGCGCTGGTGATAACGGCTTCTCTGGCTGTTACGGGACAGGCTCAAAGGAGTAGAAAGGCAACACTTCCCGGCGACCGGCCGAATATTATTCTCATTATGGTCGACGATATGGGGTACTCTGATCTGGGATCTTACGGATCTGAAATTCGAACCCCCAACCTTGACAGGCTTGCCGGCGAAGGTATAAGGCTGACACAATTCTATAACAATTCGATATGCGCCCCCACCCGGGCCTCGTTGATTACCGGGCAGTACCAGCACAAAGCCGGCGTCGGCTATTTCAATGTAAATCTCGGCCTGCCGGCCTACCAGGGCTACCTTAACCGCGAATCGCTCACTTTTGGGGAGGTACTGAGGAGCGGCGGGTACAACACCTTTATTTCGGGCAAGTGGCATGTGGGCAACGACAGCCTGGCCTGGCCGGTTCAGCGTGGTTTCGACCAGTTTTACGGATTTATAGGCGGCGCAAGTAATTTCTATACAGCAAACAGCAATCGGCCCGTCAAGCTGAAGCGGAATAACCACGAAGTCGATCTGGAAGAAGGAAAATATCTCACCGATGAGCTGACCAGCCATGCCCTGGACTTCATTGCCAACCATAACGATGCAGGTAGACCCTTTTTTCTATACCTGCCGTTCAATGCCCCTCACTGGCCGCTCCAGGCTCCGCAGGAAGATATTGATAGGTATAAAGGCGTATACGATATCGGCTGGGACTCGCTCCGTGTCCTGAGGATACAGCGCCAGCAAGAGCTCGGGCTGCTGAATAAGACGCAAACGATCGCCGAACGGGACGCGGCTGTTCCGCAATGGAATGCGTTGAGCTATGAGGAAAAGCAATTCTGGAAAACCAGAATGGAGGTATATGCTGCTATGGTAGACCGGGTTGATCAGAACATAGGAAAGCTCCTGGAGCACCTGAAACAGGTCGGTAAGTATGACAACACCTTGATTATCTTTATCTCAGACAACGGGCCGCAGGGCGGTTACCGGGGTATCACCACTACAGGCAGCACGTCCGGAAGAGGTTTCCGGCCGGGAGGCAACACCTATACCGGCCCCATCGGCTCTCCCAACTCCTATGGCTTCCAGGACCAACCCTGGGCTTATCTCTCAAAAACGCCGCTTCTCGAATATAAAGATGATCTCCACGAAGGCGGTATCAGCTCGCCGTTGATCGCCTGGTACCCTAAAAAAATCAAAGCCGGCCGGATAGCGCAGGGACTGGGTCATATTATCGATCTCGCGCCGACCTTTTATGACCTGGCAGGGATCAAGTACCCGGAAACGTTCGACGGGATCAAACCCAATGCTCTACCCGGCAAAAGTCTTTTGCCTGTTTTCTTTGAGGATAAAGAGGTGGTGGACAGAGGAAACCCGATTTTCTGGGAGCGCGCAGGCAACAGGGCGGTCCGCGATGGAAAATGGAAGCTCGTTTCAGCCTATCCTTCCTACCAGTGGGAGCTATACGACATCGACATCGACAGGGGGGAAACCCAAAATGTTGCATCGGAAAATCCGGGTATTGTAACCCAACTGGCTGAAGCTTATTTCGCCTGGGCCAAAGAAACCGGTGTGGAAGACTATGATAAAATCAAGCCTCAAAGGCAGATAAATGTAAGGGCCTCGAGGGTTTCTCCTACACGCTGATGATTGTTCGATTGCTGCCCGGTACACTGCATTTACTATCTATTAGATTTCATCCGCTATAAAAATTGCCGGATTTCAACTTTAAAGCATCTACAAAAGATATGAAGCAAAGACAAACTTTACAGCCCGAACCCTCGGAGAGGGTTTTAGGAATAGTCAATAAGGAACCCTTTGCCGTACCCACGACTGTCACCGGAAGAGTTTTGGATGAAAAAGGGATGCCTGCAGTAGGAACCAAGGTAAGTTTTTTCGGAAGAGAATCTAAAAAAAATGGCATTTATATCACTTTCGACATCGTACAAAGCGTAAGTACTGACGGCTCCTACAATATTGTAACGATCATTCCACCAAAGACGGACTCCGTTATATTGCGCATTGAATTTTCTGACTACAATTTCTTTTTATATACTTTCAGCATCAAAGTAAATGGTCAACTGAAGAGCAAAACCAATTCTGTTAAAATATTAGCAGAGCACTATGGCAAGGAAACGGTTGTTGATTTTCAGCTTAGAAGATTGTAGCCATATTGGTTAAAATACAATGTGCCGTGCATGATAATTAACTTGATGGCGCAAGTCCACGGATCATGGCAGTTGCGCACCGCGCCGGAAACTTCGTAAAGCATCCGTACCCAGGTCCGGGAAGACTTTGCCTATTTTCCTGAGCAGGTAATCGCCGTAGGTACCTGAGAAGTCGTGCACACTAGCTTTGTCCCAGCGGCCGGCCCGGTCGTCTGCCGGAGCCGGAAGTCCTTCGATACGCCGTATGTCTGCGGAAAAGCCGGGGTCAAAAAAGAGTGGGAAAGAATAACGGCTTTTCCCGGAAGTGTTTAGTACCCGGTGCGGCGTCGAACGGTAAAGCCCGCCTGTGATCCGGTCGAGCATGTCGCCTATGTTACAGATAAAGGTATCGGGTATCGGGGGGGCGTCGATCCATGTTCCCCGGCTCTTTACCTGCAATCCGCCTGTGTCGTCCTGCAGCAATATGGTAAGCAAACCGTAGTCGGTGTGTTCTCCTACCCCCCATTGGGTGGAAGGGAACTGCTGAGGAGGATAGTGGAATATCCGGAAGAGAACCAGCGGGTCATGCGTGTAATGAGTCTCAAAATAAGCCTCATCCAATCCCAGACTCAGCGCGACGCCCCTGAGAATCTTGTGCCCGAGCCCGCTTACCCGGGTGATGTACTCCAGCACAATATCTTTGAATCCTTCGGGGTGCGCGGGAAACAGGTTCGGCCCGTGCAGGGGCAGACCTGCTTTCACCGCTGGATGGGATTCGTCCAGCTCGGAGCCGAAATAGATCCCTTCCTTAAGGTCGGGCCTGCCGGATGTCAGTTCGCCGTTCACGGGGAAAAAGCCCCGCCAGGCCTGTCTGCCTTTTGCCATCTCTATTTCGAGTTTTTCCGCTAAAGGAAGGGCAAAGAACTGGCGGCTCAGCGTCAGGAGATCCCTTTGGAACGATTCGCTGATCCCGTGGCCGGCGATGTAAAAGAAACCATGTTCCCGGCATGCAGCGCTTATTTTTTCAGAAAGGGATCTCCGGCCTTCTATGGTATCGAAGTCGCTGATGTCTAGTATCGGTATTGAATTCCGGTCCATATCTTCAATCGGGTTGTCTGCCGGAAGGGCAGCTTATCCATCATCATTCAAAACTTCGTTCCCTGTTCCAGAGGAGGAATACCGGGATTCCCAACAAGATCACCACGAAGCCTGGCCAGGTGTAGGCCGGCTGGTAGATCAGTAGCCCGATCCCGATGCTCAACGCGATCACTACATATAAAAACGGTAGTACAGGATATCCGATTGCCTTATACGGCCGTTCCATATCCGGGTATTTTTTTCGCAGGATGAACACCGCCGTGATGGTCAGGGCGTAGAATACCAAGACGACGAAAATAATATAGTTGAGCAGGTCGCCGTATCTTCCGGTAAGGCACAACACAGAGGCCCACACACATTGGATCCAAAGGCCCCACCCAGGGACTTCGTTTTGATTCAGCCGGCCTGCGCGACGGAAAAAAAGACCATCTCTGGCCATCGTATAGTAAACCCGGGCGCCCGACAGGATAAGTCCGTTGTTGCATCCGAAAGTGGAGATCATCACCATAAGCGCTATCACGGTAGTTCCCACCGGGCCGAATATTTTTTGAGCGGCGGCTATGGCTACCCGGTCGGAGGGGGCAAAGGCAATTTCGGGAATTGACAACGTGGCCAGATACATTATATTGGCCGCGAGATAAATGACAGTCACAATGAGGACCCCCAGGAACAGACTCAGTCCTACGTTCTTTTTAGGGTCCTTGATCTCTCCGGCAATAAAGGTGACGTTGTTCCATGCGTCGCTTGAAAAGATAGAACCCACCATGGACGATACAATACCGGCGAAAATGGCGGCGCCGGCTATGGGAACAGCCGTCTGGGTGTCGATGTCCCAGCGCATATTCTCTCCCCAGGCGTCCTGCCAGTTAGCCTCCCATATTTCGGAATTAAAACCTGTCGTGAGCCCAAGGATGACAAGCCCCCCGAGCGAAAGGATCTTCACAATGGTCAATAATGTCTGGGTGATTTTGCCGCTTTTCACGCTGCGGCTGTTTAGCCAGGTTAGCAGGATAATAATAGAGATGGCAAGCACCTGCGCGGCTGTAATGTTTACGATCCCCAAACGAAGCAGGATGACGTTTTCGCCTACCGGGGGAAAGACATAAGCGGCAAACTTGGCGAAGGCCACCCCAACGGCAGCGATGGTACCGGTCTGGATCACCATAAAGAATGACCAGCCGTACAGAAAGGCGACCATTCTGCCATAGGCCGCTCGCAGGTATACGTATTGTCCGCCGGCGTTGGGGAACATAGACGAAAGCTCTCCGTAGCTCAGGGCCGCGATCAGCGTGATGACCCCGGTGAGCGCCCAGATAAAAATCAGCCACCCGGCGCTCCCTACGTTGCGGACAATGTCTGAGCTTACGATGAAAATCCCCGAACCGATCATAGACCCCGCGACGAGCATTGTGGCATCGAGCAGACCCAGTTCCCTGCGCATTTCGTTTTCCTGTGTAGTGCCCTCTTTCATGAAATTTGGTTTAGCTGGGTCAAAATAGGTAAAAAAATCGAGTAGGAAGTAAAGATAATCAGGCTGTTGGGCTACAATGTCACCCGTTCCGGAATCTCATCTCCAACCTCCGGGCCATCCGCTGCCAGCTCGCAAACGGCAACAAAAAATCAGTATACCGGCTATAATTTTTTTATCAAAAGCGTATCAGCCAGTGTAAACATGGTGTATCAAGATTAAGATTATTCCGAGACCGGCAGCGGCAGGTAGTCTTCGTTGACAATCATCCACTCATTCAAGAGCTCTTTCAGCTCTTTCTCTATCGCTGCATACGCCGCATTTCCGGAAAGGTTACGAAGCTCTTCTGGATCTGCCTGGAGATCATAGAGCTCAAACATCGTTCTTGAAGGAGCAAAAAGCAGCGTATCGAACGGCGCGCTCAGGAGCCCTTTGTTGTTCCGGTCTTTCAGCTCCTGCCAGAAAGGCAATGAAGCGAAATCGACCGGATGGTAGGGTAACTGCCACAGCGCATTATAGATCAGCTTGTACTGCTTCGAAAAAATCGTCCTTCCCAGGTCAAAATTTGCAGAGTTAGTAGGTAGCGCAATACCTCCATGGGCGCCCCTGACCGCATAGGCATACTTTCTTACTTCAGCGTTAGCATTGCGGAAAGTAGGGCCCAGACTCTTTCCGGTGATATGGTCCGGCACTTTTACTCCCCCTGCCTCGAGTATGGTGGGGGCAAGATCTTCTCCCGATACCAGCGCATCGGACACCTGCCCTTGTTTTACCAGCTTTGGATGGCGTATGATCAGCGGCACGTTAAGACCCAGGCGATGCAGTGTTCCTTTTCCCCTCAGCAGCGCGCCTCCGTTATCACCTATAAAAATCACCAGGGTATTCTGATCGAGCCCTCTGCGCTTTAAATCGTCCAGGAGCCGGCCGATCTGCCCGTCTAGGCGCTGTATTTCCCCCAGGTACCCGGCAAAATCCTGTCTGAGCAGCGGCGTATCGGGCCAGTAGGAAGGAACTGATATCTTGTCAGGATCGGGCTCGAATTCTTTTGCATCGAATATCCTGTGCGGATCGCTGTAGCACACCTGGAGAAAAAAGGGCTTGTTTGCCGGTACGCGGCTCAGGAACTCGGAGTACTGGCCGAAGATACTGTCCGAATGGGCATTTACTCTTAAAAAGTCGACCCGGTGCCTGAAGGTTTCTAACAGATATTTATCCTGCAGGGCAGCGGTAGAAGCATTTCTTCTCACTCCGTCAAGGTGAAAATTTCTCCCTACCAGACCGGTAAAATAACCGGATTCCCGCAGTAGCTCAGGGTAGGTTACTACGTCTTTAGGCAAAGGCGAAGAAAACCGCGTCATGCGGATGGCGACGTTGTTCCGCCCGGTCATGAGTCCGGCCCTTGAAAGCACGCATTGGGGAGCGGTGACGTTTGCGTTATGGTAGAGGGTGCCTTCGGCGGCAAGCCGGTCGAGATGAGGTGTTTTCAATCCGGGGTATCCGTAAGCGCCCAGAAAAGGAACGCTATGGTCGTCGGAAACCAGCAACAGGATATTAGGCACCTGCTGCGCCCGGCCCTGGAATGTAAGGACAATACCGAGGATAACCAGCAATCGCATCATTTTTATAACAGGCTGACAATTTAGAGATAGGACAGTTATGGGTATTAGCTGTGGGTTCTTAGGGATAGCACACTAAAGGTTGAGGGTATAAATCCTCCAGCCGGTCAGTCTGCAGGCGGAAGGTGTGACTTCCACCCCGACTCCAACTGGGTGGCCAGCTGGGCTAAAGTTTCCCGGTAGTCACTTCTTCCGGCCAGGTTTACATTTTCCTTAGGATCGCGTTTGTGATCAAAGAGCTCGGCCGCTGAAAATCTACCGAGAGAAAGAAAGGCTGTTGTTTGTCTTTCAGCTCGCGGAGCTTGCGGATGGCCTGGGTGGTCTGCTCGCCGTCGCGGTAGAACCCTTCGTCCACCGGGCCCACATGGCTCGTCACTGCAATTCCGGATACGACATGCTAGCGACGGCTGAGTACGCCGATCCCGATTCCTTTTTCGCCGGCGATACTGTAAAGCAGGTGCCACTTCCCGTTTTCTTCGAAGATGCAGGGATCTCTCAGCTCCCTGACCCGATCGTAGTTTGCTCCCACCTCCGATACGGCAAGTGGCAGGTCAGCACCTTCATAGGGAGTTTCAGGCCAGGCTATATCCACCGGATCACTCGGAATCCAATCTGCTGGGTCACGGTTCAGATCGATTTCCGACAGCAGGATCCGTTCCGGCTTATCGCCTATCCTGGAATAGAAAACCAGCAGCTTATCGCCCCTGAGCTTCACTGCCGCATGACGCAGGTAGTGGGTATTGCTCTGCACTTTATCAAACGGGTTGCCTAGAGGCTCAAACGGCTTCAACCCGTCGGGTGAACGGGAAATAAGCCCCCTGCGCGAGACTCCATAGTACGCTCCCCGCCAGGGGAATACACGGAGATAGAAATCGCCTAATATCGTCGTATCTGCTTTAAAGTGGAGTCCATCAGCAGATTCTGCCCTTAGGGTATATTGAGCATATGCATTGAGCTGCTTTTTCCCTTCCTTAGGCAGCGGGCAATGAAAATACATCACAATCTGCTTTGAGACTGAGTCGATGAGGATATCCGGCGATGCTATGTGCCGGGATTTTTCCGGGGCCTCCCGGCAGCGACAGTCGGCCACCCGCAGCACTCCTCCTTCGCGGATACGCCAGGGTCCTGTAAGATCGTCTGCGTAAGCCAGCCTGATGTACTGTCCGTGATGATGGGCGAAGTACAGGTAATAGCGGCCCAGCTTCCCGGGAGCCCAGTCAGGCACGCGGATTAGCGTGGGGCCGTTGATATTGTCGCCATCGCTTCCCTGAAGCAGGTCCGGCGTGATGATGGGGTTCCCCTCCAGGCGGCTGAATGTCCAGTCCTGGCCGGTGAGGGGCGAGATTCCCGCCGCCCAATACCTTGTCAGTCTCGCCGGAAGGCTGCAATTCAGATGATTTCTTTGGCTGCCGGCTGAGCGGATTATCCGGTTTCTTTTATCGCGAAGCTCCAGGACCTTATCCGGGTGTTCGCCGGCCAGGTTTCTTGTCTCCGACAAATCTTCTGAAAGGTTATACAGCGCACTGTCTCCTTTAAGCTTCCAATCGCCGTTTCTGTAGGCTGTCTCGCCTCTGAATTCCCAGAAGAATTCCCGGTCCGGCTTCTTCCCGCCCAGCAGGACATCGCTTATATCGATGCCGTCCCACGCCACACCGTCTTCATCCCGCCCGAAACCCAGCCACCCGGCTAGTGTCGGCAGCAGGTCGATGTTGCCGACCGGAGTATCGTTCACCTGGCCCGGCCGGATCGTCCCTTTCCATTGTACCAGTCCCGGCACCCGGATGCCACCTTCCCAAAGTGTTCCTTTCTCTCCTCTCAGCTTCCCGTTACGGGCATGGCCGTAGTAGCTTTCTGCGTAGCCGCCATTGTCGGAAATGAACCAGATAATCGTGTTTTCCTCAAGCCCGAGAGCCCTGACCCGCTCCAGCACCTTCCCGACATTATCGTCCAGTGAGGCGACCATCGCCGAGTACGCCTTTCGATAGGGATCGCTGACGTGCGCGAACTTTTCGACATATTTTGCCGGCGCCTGGAGGGTATTGGCCACAGTAAAATCCAGGAACGGCGCTTCTTTAAGCAATAAGGTGTTTTCCGGGAAGGCGGCAGGATCTGTTTTCCCGAAATGCGGGGCGTTGTAAGGCAGGTATAGGAAAAACGGGTTGTCCCCTGATTGTTTGTCCAGGAAGCGAAGCGCATGCTCTGTGATCAGGTCGGTGCTGTACCCTGACTCCTTGCCGGGCTCTCCGTCTATGTACCAGTTTTCCTGCACCGGGCCATAGCGATGCGTATAGTAATCGATACAGCCCAGGGTGAAGCCGGTAAAATGGTCGAAACCATGCGCTGTCGGCAGCGATCCTGCGACGTCACCTAAATGCCACTTCCCGATCAGCGCCGTTTCATAGCCGGACCGGGAAAGATAGTAGGCCAGCGTCTTTTCCGACGGGGCGAGCTTCAATGTATCGAAGGGCATCAGGGCCCTGGTAAGCTTGTCCTGCGACCGGACGGGATAAGCGCCTGTCAGCAGCCCGAAACGGGAAGGGGTACACACAGGTCCGGCAGCGTAAAAGCTTGTAAACCGGATCCCGTTATGACCGATGGCATCGATATGCGGCGTAGGGATATCTCCTCCGTAAATACCCAGGTCGCCATACCCGAGGTCGTCGGCGTAAATTATGATTACGTTGGGTGGTTCCGGCTTTTCCTGCTTTTTACATCCTGAAATGACGCCGGTCAAAGCCAGAATCACGCCCGCCCATATTAAAAAAATCTTTGTCATGATCTGATGATTATAAAATTCCGTCGAGCCAGTGTATAACATTCAGCAGGAACTGCTGGTTATCCTTTGCTTCCGGCGCTGTAAAACCAAACCTGATTTTGTCGGGTCCCTTTACCTGGGAAGAAAACATAGCGGCTTCTATTCAGGAAAATGAAAGGTCACGCTTTTTAAAGTCCCTGTAAATTTGAAAGGCACTCCATAGCTATCGGCTACCGGCGTAAGATCATCCAATCCCAGGTTAAACCCTTCATGGTAATATACGCTGGGAGAAGTAGCGCCAAACTTTCTTTCACCCACCTTTTTCTCCCCGATGTATAGCGTAATGGTCCCTGACTCATCGCCCGTATATTGTACCTCTACCGATAACTTCGAGTCACCCAAAGGGATCAGGCTGGCCGACTCTACGGTAACGCTATGATCGGTTGCCAGGGCATAAGTAGACTTTAACCGGTTTTGCTGGATATAAAAGCTGACCCCTCCTCCTCTGCCTCCTCTCGAAAACAGGACACCTTCCGTCCCGAAGGCCGGGATAAACACATCGGCAGTAGCCCGGAAGCTCTTTTTGTTCGACAACGGACTGGCCAGGTCCGGTATGGTCGGCAGCCCGGGATATAATTTTACTTCCCTCAGGCCTTCATAGGTTGTGAGCCGTGGGGGCGCTGCTGCCGAGAGGTCTTTCAGGGGAAAGACATTATATTTCTTTCCTTCCGACTCAAACAGTTTCCTGAGCTCGGCGAGTTTTTGCGGCTGCTTTTCGGCCAGGTTTTCCAACTCATTGAAGTCTTCATTCAGGTTATAAAGCTCCCACACATCCTTTTCAAAATCCCTGCCTGCCTCGTGCAGGGTCCCTGCCTTCCATCCGTTGTGGTAAATTGCCCTGGTACCTTTCACTTCAAAATACTGGGTGGTATGTCTTGATGGGGCATTTGGGTTGTCAATACTGTAGGCCAGGCTAGTCCCTTCGAACGGCTCCTGCCGGTAGCCGTTGACGATATCCGGGGTTTTAAGGCCTGCAATTTCCAGCGTCGTAGGCAGAATGTCGATCACATGGCCATACTGGTGCCTCACCTCTCCCTTTTTCCGGATCTTTTCGGGATAAAAGACAATCAGCGGATTTCTTGTTCCGCCCTCGGTATTGGCATCCTGCTTCCATTGCCGGAACGGTGTGTTGGTGGCGGCAGCCCATCCCAACGGAAAATTGGTCTTGCTGTATTCAGTGCCGATCAGATCAAATTGTGCAAGGGCCTTCCCGAAGCGCTCCTCTCTCGACAACCCGGGACCATAGTTGTTGACTGTCCCGTCCAGTGTTCCTTCTTTGCTTCCGCCGTTATCGCCTACCGAGACAATAATCAGGGTATTGGCCAGCTCACCGGTGTCCTCCAGGTGGCGTACGATCCTGCCGATCTCCCAGTCGGTATAAGAAAGGAAACCAGCGTATGCTTCCATCAATCTGGTGTAGAGTTTTTTCTGATCAGCGTTAAGAGTGTTCCAGGCTACAATACCCGGGTTACGCTCCGGCAGCCTGGTATTTTGCGGTACTATTCCCAGCTTCTTCTGATTGGCCAGTACACGCTCCCGGTAAGCATCCCAACCTTCGTCAAAAGCTCCCCTATAACGATCGATCCAGCTTTGCGCAACCTGATGCGGTGCATGCGCTGCACCGGGAGCCAGGTACAGGAAAAATGGTTTGGAAGGGTCTGCTGATTGCTGGGCGGAAATATAGGATATCGCCTTATCAGCCAGCAGTTCGTTGAGGTGCCTACCGTCGGCCCGGTCGGGTTCGCGGGTAATATCCTCCCATAATTCGGGATGCCACTGATCGGTACTGCCCCTTGAAGGGAACCCGTAAAAATGATCGAAACCCCTGCCGGTCGGCCAGCGGTGAAAAGGTCCGGCGGGAGTGAGGTCCTTCAGGGGCGTGATATGCCATTTGCCGAGAGCGAACGTATTATAGCCGTTTTCCCTCAGGAGCTCGGCCACCGTCGCCTTTTCAAAGGGGATCAGCGCATCGTACCCGGGTGTACCGATAGCATTTTCCGGGAACAGCCCCATATGAACCGAATGATGGTTGCGGCCTGTGAGAAGGGCGGCACGCGTCGGGGCGCATATCCCGATCGTGTGGAAATTGGTATACCTCAGGCCGTTGTTGGCCAGAGAATCGAGCACTGGCGTCTGGATGAGCCCTCCAAAAGTACTGACCGCTCCGAAGCCCACATCATCCAACAGTATCCAGACAATATTGGGGGCGCCTTCCGGCGCCCTGACCGGCTCGGGCCAGGCCTGTTTTGTCTTTTCTTCCGTCGGGCCCAGGACTCCCTTAAAAGGCCGGACAGGATTGTGCTGCGCGTGCCCCGCATGCGCCGCCAGGAATACCAGGGCTGTTCCGGCTATAAAGAAACTGCGTATCATTCCCAACCTGGATTTTGAGTTAACAATGGGTTATTATCCAGCTCTGACTGCGGGATCGGATAGAGGTAATTTTTGTCGGTAGTGTTGGTTTTGCCCGCCGCATGCAGGTTCCTTACCAGTACCCCGTTGCCGGCCGCGTCGCGCTGCCTGATCAGATCGAACCAGCGTGAATACTCAAAGCAGAGCTCCAGCCTCCTGTCCAGATAGACAGCCTCACGAAATTCATCCTTGCTCAATCCCGGCTGCAGATCGGGTAGTCCTGCTCTCTTTCTGACGATATTGAGCGAGTTGTAGGCTTTTGCGGTAGGCCCGTTCAGCTCGTTTTCTGCTTCCGCATGGATCAGCAGGACGTCGGAATAGCGAATGATGTGAACATTGGCGGCCGACTGGCCCATCGTAGCCTGTACATCCGGGTCCCATAGTTTGTTCCAGAAAACAACGGAATCACCGGGGATAACCGGGTTTGTGAACGGGATACCGTATTTCCTGCCGTTTGAAGGACTCGTAAAGTTGCGCACAAAGGTGACGTTACGACGTTTATCTACTTCAGAATAGAGTTTGTAAATACTGAAATAAGGATCATCATCTTTTCGATAGTAACGGACCATGTGGGCATAATTTCCGGGCAAGCCGGGTACGCCCGACATAAGACATCTCGGGGCTTCTGAATTCCCCTGCGACATGGAGTTAGATTTAAACTGTGCCGAGAGGATATACTCACTATTGTTCTTGTAAGCCGGAAGGAATACGCGTGAGTAGTCCTGCTGAAGTGCATAGCCATATACGCCTGTTCCGCCGTCGGCGGGCGAAATCACTTCTTCGGCAACCCTGACAGCTTTTTCATAATCCCCCGTCAATTTCAACGGGAGCGAGGCTTTTGTAAGGTACACCTTGGCCAGCAATGCCTTTGCTGCCCCGGCTGTTACGCGGCCGACATTGGGAGAGGTGTAGGAAGCCGATAAAGCAGCTGTCGCTTCGATCAGGTCTTTTTCAATCTGGGCATATACTTCAGCAGACGGCGCGCGGGGTACTGCATAGTCGGAAGCATTTATAAATTTCTGGTATTCTATAATCAAAGGGACGTCACCATACAGACGCACCAGGTTGAAATAAAATAGTGCACGCAAGGCCTTTGTTTCCCCCAGAAGCCTGGATTTGAGTGTTTCATCAAAATCTATTTCAGGTATTTTTTCCAACGCTACGTTGGCACGTTTGATGGCTGCGTAATGCTGCTGCCATATCTCAAAAACCCTCAGGTTGGTGGAGGCATGCGCAAGTACTGAAAGCGATCTCACATCCGGGTTGGTTGCGCCGGGTCCCGGATCTTCGTCGTCTCCGGCCATATTCATCCCGGTGTTGAATAATACATTGTAGGGTGTCTGTCCTGGCTGCGCATTGAGAAAGAAGTAGACGGCGTTTACTGCGTTGATTGCATCTTCGCGAGTCTTATAATACTGGTCTTCCGATATAAATGAAGCCGGCTCCTCCCTTAGAAAATCCTCGCACGACAGGAGGGTAAAGGCTGTGAGCGTCCAGATGAGCGGTTTAAAATATGCTTTCATTGGTAGTTAATTTAAAATCTTAAAAAGAGAGACTAAGGCCAGCCTGCCAGGATTTTGCATTCGGGTAAACGCTGTTATCTATTCCTTTATTGATCAGGTTTTGTCCGTTACGGCTTACCTCTGGGTCGAATCCGGAATAATTGGTCCAGGTGAGGGCATTCTGGGCCTGGACGTATAAACGCAGGTTGGTCAGGCCCAGCCGTTTTAGCACGAACGACGGGATATTGTAACCGAACGAGATGTTTTTCAACCTTATATAGCTGGCATCTTCAATAAACCTGTCCGAGATGGTAATCGCAGGATCCAGATAAGCAGCTTTAACATCTGTATCTGTGTTTGCAGGCGTCCAGCGGTTGAGCGTCACGTTCGATGCATTCGTATATCCGGTTCCCAATTCCAGCTGAGCGCGGTTATTGTTGTACAATTTTGCTCCGAAGGCACCCTGAAAAAAGACAGTCAGGTCGAATCCCTTATAAGAAAAGGTATTGGTCAGGCCCAGATTGACCCCGGGCTGGTTGGCAACCAGGACCCGGTCTTCTGCCTGGGTGATTTGCCCGTCGCCATTGATATCTTTATATTTCTGCCCTCCGGGATTTTTGTTCTGCTGCGGTGTTAGCGCCTCATCGCCCTGCTGGATGATACCGTCTGTCTGGTATACAATGAACGACCCCACCGGGTAGCCAACCTTTAAAATAGAAGGTTGTGAAATTACCGGAATAATGTTGTCGACGTCGTCGCCAAGGCTCAGGATTTTATTGGTATTCTGACCGAAAATGAAGATCGTGTTCCATTTGAACTGGTTCACCAGGTTTCTTGAGTTGATATACAGCTCGTATCCTTCGTTTGAAACAGCCCCCAGGTTCTGATAAATGGATGCGATCTGCCCTCCGCCCAATTGGGCCAATCCCGAAGTGCCCGGAACAATGCGATCCAGCAATAGATCAGTTGTTCTTTTGTAGTAGTAGTCAGCCGTTATGCTGATCCGGCCATTGAGAAATGCTGCATCGATACCGAAATCGACCTGAAATGTTTTCTCCCAGCTAAGCGCCGGGTTGGGGATCGTGATGGGGGCGTATCCCGAAACAGTGGTGTTTGAAAAATTATACCGGAAGTAGCCCAACTGGGATAAAGAGCTATAGGAAGGTATGCTCTGGTTTCCGGTAGATCCTGCGCTTAGCCTCAACTTAAACTGATCTATTTTACGGAAGTTTTCCCTGAAGAACCGCTCACTGCTCAGGTTCCAGCCGATCGCTGCCGAAGGAAAGTACCCCCATTTGTTTCCTGCTCCGAATTTTGATGAACCGTCTGCACGAAGTGTTGCCGTAAGCAGGTACCGGTCGTCGTAAACATAGTTTACCCTTCCGAGCCATGAGGCCAGCGCCCAGCTTTCTTCTCTGGAAGAGGGGACCTGGTTGGTAATACCCAGTCCCAGGTTGTTGTAGGTAAAAGCATCACTTGCAAACCCTGATGCCACCGCAACAGCCCCTTCGGTCTTCGATTCCTGTGCAGTAAAGCCGCCCACTACATTGATACGGGATTTCCCTACCTCCTTGTCATAGCTGATCGTATTCTCATTCAGCCAGTTTGAAGTAAACAATGACCCTACGTAGGCATGCCCCTGGATAGCCAGTCCTTCGTAGGTGCTGCTCGGCAAATACCTGTTTTGCTTGTTGTCAATGATATCTGTTCCCACCAGTATACGTGCCTTCAGGCCCGGGATAATCGTATAATCCAGCGAGGTGCTGGCAAGCACCCGGTTTATATTTGTATTATTGATCTGGTTAAACAACGAGTTGATAGGGTTTGCAAGGCTTGATTCAAACGGGCTCACAACCACATAGCTGCCATCGTCCTGGTAAACCGGCAATGCAGGAGGTGTTAATAAAAGGTTCGATACGATGTTATCGGGAGCAACCTTTGCTTTGGAATTGCTCACTGTGATGTTAGCGCCAAGTACCAGGTTTCGGCGCAACTCGTGTTCCAGATTCAGACGGCCCGAAAAGCGCTTAAAATCAGTGTTCTTAAGAATACCGTCCTGCCTGAAATAGTTGCCTGAAAAGGCGATCCTCGTTTTTTCGGTTCCTCCCAGGAATGACAGGCTGTGATTCTGGATAGCCGCACGTGTAAAGGCTGCATCCTGCCAGTCTGTACCGGCTCCGGCAGTATCCAGCGAATACCCGATAGTAGTAGGATACGAAACCGGCCGGCCGGTATTGATCGCAGCATCTTTACGTAGTTGCCACCATTCGGCAGCATTCAGCAGCGGTATAGTTTTGATAACACTCTGAGCGCCGAAATAACCGTCATAGGTGATAGTTGACTTATTCTTTGTACCTGACTTGGTCGTCACAATAACCACCCCGTTAGCACCTCTGGAACCATAAATCGCGGTAGCAGAAGCGTCTTTTAGCACTTCAATAGACTCGATATCGGCGGTATTAATGGTCGACAGAGGGTTGATCTTCGGACCGTTCGTAACACCGGCATCGTTCACACCGTAGTCATTGTTGATCGGGAATCCGTCAATTACATACAATGGATCGGAACCCGCATTGATCGAGTTGTTTCCCCTCACCTGCACGCTTACTCCGCCGCCGGGCTGACCGGATGTCTGCGTTACAACAACTCCCGGGATCGTGCCCTGCAACAACCTTTCCACCGATGCGACAGGCTGGGACCGGACCTCAAGCGGCACGGAAGCTACAGAGCCTGTAATATCGGAGCGCCTTTGTTGTCCGTATCCAACCACGACCAGCTCGTTGAGATTGTTAGTGCTGGTCAGTACCACGTTGAGTGGACCGGATGGCAGCGATGCCAGTGCGATCTCTTCAGTCTTGAGCCCTACAAACGAAAAAGTAAACCTGACTGGAAAATCCCTGATCTGCACTTCGTATACCCCTTCCAGGTTAGTTGTCGTAAAAATGTTTGCCTGCTGGCTGATCACGTTGACGCCGGGCAGGGGTTCTCCCGCTTCATCCCTGACTGTTCCGGTCAGCTTATGCTGGGCGTACGTACGCGCCGGCCAGGCCAGTAATAAAAAAATGGCAGTGTACCACGTAAATCTCAATTTCATTTCTTTCGGGTGTTTATTTTAGATATAAAATATTATTCCTATAGACTTTATAGGATATTACTTCAAAAATTATTTGTATTAAGACACCCTGGTAATGAGCTCGTCCTGGGAGATTACTTTCACCTTGCCGGTAACCTCTTTTTCGAAGCTCTCCCCGGTATCGACGTTGATGGCTCCTTTAGTGATTCTGCCGATATTCCTCCGCTGAGCGAGCATCCGGTATCTGGCCCTTGTATCCCCGCTTTTTCAAAGACGGCGACAAACTCTTCAAAAGGCAAAAGCGGGCAGGGTGGTCTGAAGAACACAGTTACAACAAGTCATTGCGGTGCGTTTAAGATTATTAAGTCCATTAATTTGATAGACAAAATAATATATATGCATCCAGCTAACCTACTAAAAAAAAGGCAATTCGGACTTTGTACCACTCGCCGCAATATTTCCTTAGATTAATCATAAAATATGGATAGAGGTTACGGAAGAGTAAAAACTCGCCCCTGTTAAATGAATACTGCGCCGATAGTGTGCCTTTTATAGAAAAGAATAAGAAAAAAAGCAACCTGGGGCTAAAAGCTAAAATTAGCTAAAGAGGATGTTTTTTAGTCATGAAAAAATCCGGGAGACCCCGGGGATACTGAAAGTCCTCCCTGGCGATATGTAAGACCGGAGGGAAACATCTAAGAAGGGCAGCGCAACCATTATTTACTTTCCTTCTCTAACACAGACTTTCGGTACGCTATGCCCCATTCGCCCATGGCATAAATAACCTTATTCAGGCTTTTTCCGTACGGCGTTAATTCATATTCGACCGTTATAGGCATTGTGTCTTTTACGGTACGTTTTATAAGGTGGTTCATTTCCAGGTCTTTCAACTCCTTGGACAGGACTTTCGGGGCAATCCCCTGTATGTGCCTGCTCAGATCCATAAACCTGAATTTGCCATTATAATAAAGCGCACCCAGAATGGTCATCTTCCATTTACCGCTCAACAGATCCTGTGTATCCTTTATGCCCTGGATGCTTTGGCGACAAGCTTCTGGCAAGACTACTTTTTCCTTTTTCATACCAATTGATTACCGGAAACAAAGATATAGAATAAATTACTTATCGTAAATCTAATTACCTTAAGGTAACTACTTACCAATAGGTAACAGGTGTAATATCTGTAACTATATGCCGTACCTTTGCCTTGTCAAATAAAACCAGCGGACAAACCGACAACCATAAAACGTACAGATATCCGGCTTGCCGGGACCAAAGGCCTGGGTGATGTGGCGGAAGAGACCTTTTTCCATGCGCATTCATTTGCTGAATGGCGGAAAAACAATCCTGTTTCGACGCTTGAAATTACCGGGGGCAGCGTTTGTACGCCGGATGGAGAATGTAATTGAGACAAGAGCAGCTTATTAATTCATTAAATTATCGAAATAACATGGCACAAATCAAAATAGGTGTTACCGGAGCAACCGGGCAATTGGGGCAAAAAGTAATTGAGTATCTGAAAAAAGACATACCGGCCGATCAAATTGTGGCGCTGGTGCGTAATCCGGAAAAAGCAAAAGATTTTGGGGTGGAAGTACGCGCATTTGATTATACAGATGCCGGGCAGGTCGCGGAGGGATTGAAAGGCCTTTCAAAAGTCTTGTTGATTTCGAGCAGTGAAATCGGCAAACGTTTTTCGCAGCACAAAAATGTGATAGACGGGGCTAAAAAAGCCGGTGTGCCGTACGTCGCCTATACGAGTATCTTGCGGGCAGATGTGTCCACACTTGCTTTGGCGCCGGAGCACAGGCAAACGGAAGACTACCTGAAAGCATCTGGTTTGAACTACACCTTTTTGAGAAACGGCTGGTATATAGAAAACCATACGGTTTCATTGGGCGGGGTACTTCATTCGGGAGCGGTATACGGCAGTGCGGGAGAGGGTAAAATATCCGCCGCTACGCGTAATGATTTTGCCAGGGCGGCCGTCAAAGTCCTGACCACCGAAGGACACGACAACAAAACCTACGAATTGGGCGGAGCATCGTTTACATTGGCTGAATATGCCGCTGAAATCGCAAGGCAATCCGGCAAGGACATCAAGTACATCGATCTTCCCGTAGAGGAGTATGTCAAAGTACTGGAAGAACATGCCGGCCTGCCTGCCCCGTTGGCCCGGCTTTTTGCCGGTATCGATGTGGAGATTGCCAGGGGAGAGCTGGAAACGGATGACGACACCTTGAAAACATTGGCCGGCGGACATTTGGAAACGTTGGAAGATGCTGTGAAAGAGGCGTTAAGTTCCATAAAATAGTGGGGGAGATGAAATCTTTTTTAGTAACTTAGCCTGTGTATTGGGTTCAACCGGGGTCCGGCGTTTTCCGGCTTCCGTCAATCCGCCAGTCCGTTGTCGTGTCCTTAGCGCCCGTGAGATGCCTGTAAGCCTGTTCTTTCCTTCCCCCCGACTCGCAAGATTTATTTCCTGCTACTATTTTGTCGAGGAAACAAAACCGGAGCATCTGGTTCCGAAGAGGCGGGTGCCCGACGGCACACCGGAGCTGGTTTTTCACTTCAGGGGGCCTTTTTATAAAACCGATGGTGATGGGAAAAAGGAGCTGATCCGCCGGAAATGCCTTCTCCAGGGGCAGATGACGACCCTGATGAAGGTTGAGGCGATGGAGAGTATTGGCTTCCTGGGTGTAAGATTCAGGCCGGAGGGGTTCCGGCACTTTGTCACCGGGAATGTCAGCCAGTTCACGAATCAGCTGACCGACATCCGGGATGTTTGGGGGAGCGCAGCTTCCGCACTGGAAGACAAGCTCTATGCTACGGAAAACCTGGAAGAACGTATCGGATTGTTAGAAGCTTTTCTGTCCGGCCTGGTCAGCAGCATTCCGGATCCCCGGACAGAACACTGTGTCCAACGCATTCTCGACAGTAAGGGCATGATCAAAATGTCCGAACTTGCCCAAAGTGTTAACCTGGGTGTCCGCCAGTTGGAAAGGAAATTTCTCGAAACCGTCGGAGTGAGCCCGGGTAGCTTCGCACGGATGATCAAGATGCAATCCGTGCTCCGGGACATCGAGCGGGATGCCCCTGCGAGCCTTACGCAATTAGGCCTTGAATACGGCTATTACGACCAGTCCCATTTCATAAAGGAAGTGGCGATTTTCACCGGTACCACCCCTAAAGTCCTCCGGCAAACAGACTCCTGTCTCGGGCAGACCTCTTATTTTTGAATTAATTTTCCGATGTCGCCCATTTACAATTTTTGACAGCATCCATTTCTGATTTTTGTTAAAAAAAAATACATATGGCGATTACCTATCATAACATCAAGGGGGCTGAAAAGCCGTTTGGCTACTACCACGCGACCGTAGCCGAAGGCAGCCGGATCGTTTTTATCTCGGGTCAGGTTGGTACCGACCCCAACGGAGCGCTGCCCGAGGGGCTGACGGATCAGATCACCAATGCACTCGTCAATGTGGGCCGCGCCTGTACTTCCGCAGGCGCAGGGGTACGCGACATAGCCAAAGTCACCTTTTATGTGGTGAACTGGGATGTCGCCCTGATGCCGGACCTGATCGCCGGAACCGAAAAGGCCAGGGAAACGTACGATTTTACCGATGTTGCTCTGACGCTGATCAGCGTAAACAGGCTCTTTACACCCGAAATGCTGGTGGAAATCGAAGCAGTTGCCGTCTTCTGACCATAGGCGCCGGCCAGGGAACCGACCGGATTGCCCGAAGGAGCTATTTCAGCTGAAAGCGCTGAAAATAAAGGAATCCGTTCCTTTAAAAACGCATTCATCGACCCGGCCCCAAATAGATTGAAGGCTGGTAAAGGAGCAATAATATAATTAGCCATGAATACCCGAATTACCTTCTATTCGCGCATTCGTGGCTAATTATATTTCTGAAATTCGCGGCCCGCTGCCTTTTGAAAGCCGGTATCTAAGGCTTTGCCTCAACGATCCGGCTATAGTTCCTTGTGCCATCCTGGTCGACCTGTACAATCCGGACGTATACTTTTTGGCCATGACTGCTTTCGATATCCTTCATGAGCTCTTTGCAGGACAGACCCAACAGCGAGCAGCCCGCTATGGCGACATATATTGCTATTTTCCTGCTTTTCCGTCCAAACCCGATCACCAGGAAAAGAAGCGCCGCCATGCCCGGAAGCAGGGAATAGCTTTTGGTGAAGCTGTATTTCATGGAGAGCGCCGAGTTGCCGTCCGGGGCTTTGGATAGGATCCTGTCGCTGGCGACCTCAAAGTTTTTCCCGTCGGAAGAGGTTTCTACCAGGTACCAGGCGTTGTTGGTTTCAGTCGCCACGGTCCAGTTTACAGTGAGTATGCCCTCGGTGATAAAGGCCTCTATGCTGGCAAAGGTAACCGGCAGCGGCGACTCGGAGGTAATGGCATCGGTGGCGAAAAAGCCCGAGAAGCCGGTTACGTCAAATGTCACTTCCCAGATTTGCAGGGAGTTGTTCCAGACAATCTGGAGGTCGTCGGGGTCTATCACCGTAGAGCCGCCGGAGTAGGAGTCCGGCAGGCCGTCGTCGTTGCTGCTTGTCCCGCTGTATTTGACAATCCTGAAATTGGCCTTGCCTGCCGCATCGCCCGGGTTGATGGGGAGCTTTTTGTCGGCGCTGACCATGGCGTTGTAGGCGTCAAAGTCGGCTTGGTCGAAATACAGCGTAACGGTGCCGGTAGCCGTGGCAGCGTCGTTGTCCGGCATGATTTCATAGTGCCTTCTCACATACCGGGGCGACTGCTCCAGGTCTGCCCAAACTGTGGTGGTGACATCGCCTCCCATGGGGCTCTCACCTGCAGAGCTAACCGTGGCCATGATCCTGTTCAATGAGTCGCGGAATACAACCGTTGAGCTTCCCTCATCGCTAGATCTTGCGGAGCTTTTCCTGCCATTCCGGTCCCATCCGTATGCCGCTAGATACTCTTTTTTTCGGTAGCGGCCGTTGGTCTGTTGTATCGTGCAGCCGGCCTCTAATTTGATCAGCATAAAACCCTTGTGGTCTGATGAATTAGTCGTAGTGCCTGCTATGACAAAGCTGCCGTCGTTGGTGGGCGCTATGGCCATGGCCTGATCTTCCCGCGGACCGCCCAGCGCCCCCCGCCAAAGGACCTGCCCGCCAGCGCTGAGCTGTCCCACCCAAAAGTCGCTGGGGTCAGAAATGCCATATCGGTTATTCCACGTATAGTCGGTGTTACCGGCAAACATATAGCTGCCATCGGCAGTTTGCCTGATGCTCCTTATTTCATCGTTCAGACTAAAATCGACCTGTGTTTGCCATAGGATGGTGCCTGTAGGGTTTATTTTTACGACAAACCCGTTCCGGTCATTGTAGTACGGATCGTCGTGGGTGGTGATAAAGCCTGCTGCTACATAGTTGCCATCGCTGGTCTGTATGACGTCATAGGCGGTACTTCCGTGATCAAAAGCTAATGATACCTGCCATTGAAAATCGCCTGATGCGCCCAGTTTCAGCACAAAAAAAGCATTTTCATAGTTCAAGTCCGGATGCTGCTGGTTAAAATAAGTATAGGAATCGCCTGCGATAATATATCCGCCATCGGTCGTTTGCTTAATGGAATAGGGCCTCATTTGGGCTTCCAGCTTTTTCGTCCAGACCGGTTCGCCGTCGCTATCAAGCTTTACTAACCAGTATCGGTTGCCATAAAGTTCTTCGTCCACTTCCGGATCGTAAGAACTGTTCATGCCCGCTACAATATACCCGTTGTCATTTGTCAGGGCGATGGAGTAGCCTTCATCGTAGCCGCCGCCGCCAAAGGTTTTTTCCCAATGCACATTGCCATCAGCATATGTTTTTAGTACCCAGTAGTCCTTGTCACCGGTCGAGTACCATATAGAACCGGCCATAATATACCCATCTACAGTTTGCTGTATAGACAAGGCTTCGACCTGGATAGCGTCGGGACGGCTATAGGTTTTTCGCCATTGTTCGGTACCATTGGCATCGGTTTTCACCAACAATACCTCGTATTTCGATCCGGTATAGGTGGTTCCAACCATAATAAAGCCTCCATCGGAAGTCGGTTGCATGGCACTTAGCCCCTGAAAAATCGAATAACCATAGCTTTTTGCCCATTCCTGGCAAGGTTTCATGGCCGGAGTGGGAAGGACATGATTGGGCGGACGCGGGATCGGGCCAGTATGGCCATACCGCCAGTATTTCTGGCAATATGCCGCGTCGGGAGCGAAAAAAAGCGCTGTCAAAATAAAAACAGCAAGGGAGCGAAGTTTTGTTTTCATTGGAAATAAGATTGGTTTAAGAACGCGTTCTGAAGCTTGACAGCTGAAAGCCGACTACAAATTTCACCTTGACACCAACGCCGCGCTATCGTTAAAAAGGGGGATTTTTGTTGGCAAAAAATCATTAAAAAAGAGGAGTAAAGTTGAGGTGGTTTATACGTTTCTTTGTAATTGGAATTATAAGTCAGAGATATGCGCTCCGGACCGGTATTCGTTGGCCTGCTTTTATTTTTGCTCTGTTATTTGAGCAAAGGGCAGGAGTATAACCCGGACAGCGCCCTGATCCAGGTTGAGCAAATCCGTAGTACACCTGTCGATACGGCACAGATAACGCGCCTGAGAGTGCTCGGAGGAAACCTTGTGGAATATGACAGCTCACTTTCCAGGCAGTTGCTGGAAGAGGCGCTGGCGAAAAGCCTGACTATCGGCGAAGCCAATTCCATTACAGATTGTTACCGTTTGCTGGGCAACTGGTACAGCTATTTTGACGACAAAGACAGCGCGCTGGAATACTACCGGCTTTCCCGGCGCTCTGCCGCGGGTAACCGTAACCTGTATATGATGGCAGGCGCGGATTTCAATATGGGAAACATCAAGTATTGGAAAGGGGAGTATGACAGCTGCATCCACTACTACTTAAAGGCAGCCGATATCTTTGAAAGCCCGGAGATGCTCGATGGCAAAAGCCTGACTGAGCGTCGCCTCGATATGCGGAAATCAGACTTGTACAGCAACCTGAGCAATGTTTTTAACACCCTGAAAAATGTACCTAAGGCCGATGAGTTTATAGATAAGGCTATTGCAATTGCCCGGAAATATGACAGCCCGGCGGCGGCTGGTGCGCTTGCGTATTATATGCAGATGAAGGCCGACAATCATTTTGAAAATGGCGATCCCGAAACCTCGCTGCGTATCCGGCTGCAATTTTTATCGCAAATGGAACAAGGGAATGAAGGGAAGGCCAGTCTACAGGAAGCTTATCAGAACATTTCCAGAGATTTTTTCGAGTTGCGTAAAATCGATTCCTCCCGGCTATTTGCCCGGAAAAGCCTGGAACTTGCCACACGGCTTAAAGCTCCGAGTGGTATCGCCGGCGCCAACAAGATGCTGGGGCGCATTGCGATGCACGAAAAACAGTACCAGGCAGCAGAAAAGCACCTGGAGGCGGCGCGGGGATTTTATGAAAAAACCGAAGACTTGTCTGCGCGCCGTAAGTATTTTAATATCATGCGGGAGCTGAAATACACACAGGGCAGGTATAAGGAAGCGTATGAATATTTCGAAAAATACAGCGCTGTAAATGACAGCCTGACCAAAGGAGAGGCTGCAAAAGAGTTTTCTGAAAGAGAGGCACGCTACCAGGCGGAAAAAAAAGAAGCCCGGATTCAATTGCAGGAAGCTGCTATCAGCCGGAAAAATACGATCAACTACATTTTGATCGGCAGTGTCCTGGCGCTGCTGCTGATCTTTTTGCTTACCTATCGCAACTACAGCCACTCACGGAAATTGCAGCAGGCCAGGATCGACGAGTTTGAAAAAGAAAAGCAACTGGCCGCTACCGAGGCCGTCCTCAAAGGGGAGGAGCAGGAGCGTACCCGCCTGGCCAAAGACCTGCACGACGGTCTCGGCGGTATGCTTAGTGGTATTAAATATTCATTTCAGAACATGAAGGAAAATCTCGTTCTCACACCGGAAAACGCTCAGGCATTCGAACGCAGCATCGATATGCTCGACAGCACGATCAGGGAAATGCGCCGGGTGGCCCATAGCATGATGCCCGAGGTGCTGGTAAAATACGGTCTTGATACCGCCCTGAGGGAATTTTGCAGCGATATCGAACGCAGCGGCGTGATCCGGGCCCGGTACCAGTCTATCGGGATGGAGGGTGCAACCATAGAGCAGAGCGCCGCCATAGCGATCTACCGTGTTGTACAGGAACTGGTAAACAACGCAGTCAAACATGCTGCATCGGAAAATGTATTGGTACAGGCGCACCTGTCACAGGCCGAAAAGCTTCTGACCATAACCGTAGAAGACGACGGAAAAGGGTTTGATACGTCGATGTTAAGCACTGCCAAAGGTATGGGCTGGAACAATATCCGAAACCGGGTTGATTTCCTGAAGGGGCGTATCGATATTGATTCGGCGCCGGGGAAAGGTACTTCTGTTTTGGTTGAGATGAATATCTGAAGGAGCCCCCAGGTTGGGCGTAGTCTGAGACTACGCCTGAGTGTCAACAGTTTCCAGACCAGATCAGCTTAAAGCAGCCTGTTTAGAATCGGTCAGCAGACCTATGACGCGTGCACGTAGTCTCCAGACTACGTGCAACTCGTCACCAAAGCATCGCACGATATCGCTTTAAGGGATATCCAGAACCTTTTAGACCAGAGTGTGCTGGTTAAAGAAGAAGCGGGTGGAAGAAGCACGAGTTATCGGTTGGCATTTGTATAAACCCCCGCAAGCTAAGCAGATCCGTAACGGATCGGGAAGGCCCCGGCCTTCATGCCTTTGGAAGGCCGCCGGGAGAGGTTTTCATGGACCGAAGTTCGCTGCGGTTCCTTACATCGAGCTTCATATAAAGCCGGCTGACGTGGAACTTGACCGTATTGACCGATATGTAAAACATGTCGGCCATTTCCTGGTTAGAGTACCCGTTCCAGATACAATGAAGCACCTCTTTTTCCCGTTCGGTGAGGTCGTGCTGCCCCGCGATTTTCTCAATCAGGTCGGCCATGGGCGGTTTGACCGCGTCTGCGGGTATTGCCGTGGACGAGGGCTGCGCTTTGGGAGGCTCCTTTCCCGGCGAAAAGGTACATCAGCCTGGCAGGGTTGAATATGGTATCCGTTTTCCTGAACTCGTCGGAACTGCCGGTTACCCTTGCAACGTTTAAGGCGATGGTTCAGGAGCAGCCGGCGCTGCTTACCTGGTCTACGAGCAAAGAAGTGAATTTTTCCCATTTTGAAATACAGCGCAGCGCTGACGCCAGGCAATGGCAGCAGATCGGAGGAGTAGCCGCTGCCGGCGGGAGCGGCGTCTCCCCCGCTTATCGCTCCCGCTTATCGCTACAGCGACGTCCGGCCCCTTCCCAACCTGTCTTAACTATCGCCTGAAAATGATCGACCTGGACGGAACGTATACGTACAGCAATATCCGGTCGGTGGTTTCCCGGGCTGCCACGGAGCGCGATCTGGCGGTGTATCCTAATCCCGCCTCCGACCAGGTCTCGCTGTTGACTTCCGGCACTGTGTCGGACGTGCTGCTTCGCGACATATCCGGACGCCTGCTGCGAAAGGTTTCTTCCTGCGAAAAAGAGAAAGGTATCCCGGTGTCGGGCCTGAACCCCGGGGGTGGTTCTGGTAGAAGTCAGGTATGCCGACGGCACGGTAAAGGTCGGCAGGGTAGTGGTCGGGAGGTAGGGTTTTCTTGGATGCAGCCCACGATATAAGGGAACGTATTAGAAATACGCCTGGGCTGCTGGATTGGCTTTTTG
The DNA here is from genome assembly GCA_037191015.1 of Spirosomataceae bacterium. Taxonomy (GTDB): domain Bacteria; phylum Bacteroidota; class Bacteroidia; order Cytophagales; family Spirosomataceae; genus Ravibacter. Next base: position 3,970 of record JBBCKD010000031.1, on the reverse strand, counting down.
ATCAGTGGGTGGGGAAATGAGAGTATACGATCAGCATAGCATGGCCTGAAGCGGCGGTTTGGCTGCGTGATGAGTTACATATGATTTTTAGCAATCCAACTGACACACTGCTGGGTTGTACAGGGACACTTATGACCGCTGGTATGCATCCACCTGAAAATGAGGAAAAAGGGTTATTCTGTCAATCAAATCAGTATATTATCCAACTAATTCCAACCTTTTTAAAAGCTTCCGTATCTACAGCTTAGACCTGGACACATTTCTAACCTGTTACGAGCCTATGAAACCTCTGATTTTACTTCCCCTTTTCTGTGTCCTCCTGCTGGCCAGTTCATGCAACGATCAATGCAAGGAGACACGTGTCGTAAGGAATTTTCAGCAGTTGCGGCTTTCCGTCGATGAAGTGCGCAACGGAATCCGTTCCGAAAACCCGAGGTCGCTTGAATCACCCGGGAAGATTTACGTGTATAAAAATTACTTATTGATCAACGAGCTCAAAAAAGGCGTTCATGTCATCGACAATAGCGACATCTCTAATCCCCGCATGGTTTCCTTCCTGAAAATTCCGGGAAACGGGGACATGGCCGTGCGGGACGATATCCTCTATGCCGACAGCTATATGGACCTTGTGACACTTGATTTATCGAATCCGACCAACCCAAAAGAAGTAGGCCGGAACAAGGACGTTTTTAAAAGCGGCGTCTTCGATGGCGGCTGGTGGAGTGTACATGGAAATGCGATTGAAGATCAGGAGGTGAGCTACCACGTCGAAACTATAAAAACCGATTGCGAAGACAGCCAAAATGGCGGGGGTTGGTGGGGAGGCCCCATGCAGTTTCTTGGAAGTTTCGCGGCGTTCAGCAACAAAAGCGGCTCCTCCGGCGGAAGCAGCGGCTCAGGGACGGCCGGGTCGATGGCACGGTTTGCCCTTTACGACAGGTACCTCTATACGGTCGACAACCAATCGCTCCATCTTTTCGACATATCCGCACCGCAAACGCCAGAAAGCACTGCCACGGTTAAACTTGGCTGGGGTATCGAAACTATTTTTCCTTACCGTGACAAGCTGTTCATAGGCACCACTACCGGAATGCAGATCCTCGACAATTCGGACCCTTCGGCCCCTAAGCATCTTTCTACCTTCAATCATGCCAGGGCTTGCGACCCGGTAGTCGTACACGAAAACACGGCCTATGTAACACTGAGAACAGGGAACGGCTGCCAGGGATCGGAAAACCAACTCGATGTGATCGACATCTCGAGCGTGACCAATCCGAAACTGATCAAGAGCTACCCGATGCAGAATCCCTACGGGCTGAGCATCAATTTCCCGAACCTTTATCTTTGTGAAGGCACTTATGGCCTGAAAGGGTTCGACGCCAGCGATAACCTGCAGATTGCCAGCCGTCAGAACTTCCACCTTCGCGATCAGGATGCCTACGATGTCATCAGCCTGGGAAATCATCTGTTATTGATCGGACGCGATGGCTTCTTTCAATACGACGCATCGAATTCGCAGCGACCGCGGTTGCTCAGCAAAATACCGGTTCACTCCCCGATTCCCCAGATTAAGGATCGGTAAGCCCATGAGAACGCTGCTACTCGGACTTTTTTCGCTGGCCTCATTCGCTGCAAAAAGTCAGGAATATGTTTTCAAGCCTATATACGTAAACCATACGGAAGCCGGTGCATTGTTCGGGCGCGTCGGTCCGCTTGACAATAATGTCGGTGTTGCCAACAAAGTCAATTTCACAGCTCAGACATTCAATGGAATTTTATTCCGGCCCAGGTTGGCTACCGGTATCACGCTGGGGATCGACTGGTACAATGCGGTGTTGATTAACCCGGTGGCCGCAGGGATACGATATGACATCAAACGTCGTCAGAACACGAGCCTTTTTGCAACCGGCGATGTGGGATACGGATTTACCTGGTTCCATAAAGACAATCCCCGGTATGTGACTTATGGCGGCTGGATGCTGAATCCGGGTTTGGGCTTCCGCATGGGGAGTATGGGTTCGACGGGCTTTACCATGGTATTTTTCTATAAAATGCAGAAGGCCAGGGTCGACAAGCCAATCACCGGAAACATGATAGAACGCTACGAAGAACGCACTTATAGCCGTATCGGCGTACGATTGGGGATTTCGTTTTGATAGCCTAACAATTTGACAGACTTTCCATAAAAACGAAAATCTCCCGCAAGCCCATCCTCTTGCGGGGTGGGTAGTCTTTGTTGTATTCTACTCTCTTAGCGTCAATCCCGGTTGAGTCCTTACAAAAACGGGCGGTGCAAGTGTACCTGACGGCCTTCAAAAGAGATATGAAATCCAGGTACAGCTGGCCATCAGCGACAACGAGCAGGTCAGAGTATAAACAATTTGTCATTCGGGTACTCTCCGCGGCACATCCAATTCAGATTTCTTTTCCCACCTGGGCGATAAGCTCCTTTTTGGCAGACAATAATTTAGAAGTCTACAGGTAATTTTATCATAGTTCTTTCGACTAATAAGAGGTTAATCATAGATCCTTTGTTTCGGATCCGACGGGCGTTCGAAGAAGGACCTACCACCCGCATACCCAGAAGCAGAATTATTTACCCTCCCTTAAAGACGTTTTATGAAACCTTCCTACGTTATTTGTGTTATTGATGCTCTTGCAATATTAGTAGTATGGTTATCCGTACAGAATAACAGGGCACGATTAGGGCAGCCGACATTGCATTTTTTGACAATTTGCTTTACTTCTGTTTTTCTTGCAGCTTTACTTTCGGCGATTATTTCTACGCTTCCATTTTCTTCGCATAAATATCGATCCAGGTTTTTTCGTAGCTTACCCTATTCATTTGCCCTGATTACTATTCTTATTATAGCCTTCTTCCAATCTGACCGTTAAATGTCTCCACACATAATTTAAAAACAACCCTATAGGCCCAATATCCCCTAAACGCTATAATCAGACGAGTTTTTTTAGCATGACGAACATTGCGGTTAAGATCTGGGTTTATACGGCGTTTTCCGGGTTCCCTAACAAAGGACTTGATCTTTTTAAATGGAAAGAAAACTGCCTGAATGGTAGGTATCCGAACCAATGAGAGCTATAACCGGTACCGCACTATTACCAACTTTACAAAAGCCTGCTACCGGCGCAGACAGTGGAGCACGCGGATCACAAAACATCTCTATAACTTTTATCCGTTGTATGACTGGATCGTAAAAGACATCTGGATTGCCAACGGGAGTTTGGGTATGACTACCATGCAGCGTGTGGAAGGCAACGACTATATATAATCCAAACAAATTAGCTCCGCCTGAAATGCGGCTGCTGGAGCTTTCGATACGCAAGGACGGGTTGACTATGCCCATCGTGGTGGCTACCGAAAAGAAAGACGACAACTGGGTGGTGGTCGACGGTCCGCCACAATATGGCGCGCGGTACGCACCAGGTAGAATTATCCGCCAAACTGGCAGTTTTCCTCAAACGTAACGACTGGTTGAACCTGCGTATTAGTGAAGAATTGGGTATGGATCCCGATGAGGTATTACGGCTAAGACAGATAACAGGACTGGCAGAAGCCTTTCAGGACAAGGAGTTTTCCCGGTCGTGGGAAATGTAGGCTGACTCGTCGGCCCGGCCAATCTTCACGAAGGAAAGCCATTCGCGGAAAGTGATACTTTGGGCTCGTTACTATATCCAAATAAGATAAAGTGATGGAACAGCAGAACAAAGTTGAGAAGGATTATAAATAGTAGCTTCATAAATGTATAGAGGTTTAGTTAGAAATGTTTTATGTCGAAGTTGCTATCTGACACGTTCGAAAATTATCGGTATATTGTTGATACCTGCGGCGCAATCTATGTTATAGGAGTGTTTCATAGTTTTGGCATCTGGAAAGTCTACAAAAAAGCACACTCCTGCTCTATACAAAAGTGTGTCTTTCCAATAATAAACCTCACTTACAGATTCATTT
>JBBCKD010000030.1:0-71972 GCA_037191015.1 Spirosomataceae bacterium | reverse complement strand
AGGGTCGCCAATTCCATTTACTGGACCAATCGTTATATGGAGAGGGTCGAAAATTACGCACGGTTTGTAGCCGTCAACTTTAACCTGGCGCTCGATTTGCCTCCAAACGCAGAGGAGCAATGGGACCCTCTTCTCGTAGCCACCGCCGACCACAGCAACTTCTATCATTATTACGACTTCCCTTCGCGCGAAAATGTCATTCATTTTATGACTTTCGACAAGCGCAACCCCAACTCTATCGTCAGCTGCCTGCTGGCTGCCCGCGAAAATGCCAGAACAATACGCGAAACCATCAGCCGCGAGATGTGGGAGAGCATTAATTCGCTGCACCTGAGACTTCAGCATCTTTCGCAAACCCAAACCACTGCGCCCCCCGATAAGATGCAGGACTTTTTTGACGATATCAAGAACAGTTGCCTGCTGTATCACGGGATCGTGGATTCCACTTTTACACGCAACGAAGCATGGCATTTCGGCAGGCTGGGCAGGTTCCTCGAGCGGGCCGATAAAAGCTCCAGGTTCCTGGACGTGAAATATTTTACCCTCGTACAGGATCCTGAAAACACCAACTATACCCTCGAACTCATGATCAGTTCGGCCGTCCTTAAATCGGTGAGCGCATACAATATGTTCCGCCAGACGCACAAAGCGCTCAACCGTTCCAACATCGCCTCCTTCCTGATCCTGGACAGGCATTTTCCCCGGTCTATTGTGTATTCACTACTTCAGGCCGAAACCTCGCTCTATGCGATTGCAGGCTGCATTCCGTCGATGGGAGCCGGCAACATCGCAGAAAAAACGCTCAGTAAGCTGAGGAGCGATATCGAGTACAGCAGCGAAGAAGAAATTTTCAAAAACAGCCTGCACCACTATTTAGACAGGTTCCAAACCCGCAACAACGAGGTTGATAACGCCATCTTTGAGACCTATTTCGGCCTTAAACCCACCCAGGAACAACTATTGGGCAGCCAGATACAATCCCGGCAGGCATAGCAAGTCCATCAAAGAATTTGCTAAATTCGCGGCAGAGTTCTGCTTTCTGTAAACCTCGTTTTTAAGTATGACCTATTGCCTGGGCATCAAGCTCGCATCCGGATTAGTTGCCATTGCTGATACACGACTTACTTCGGGGACTGAGGTATCATCGAACAAAAAACTGTCTGTCCACCAGCTGGAGCATCATTCCATGTTTATCATGACTTCCGGCCTGAGATCATTGAGAGACAAAGCAATTGCTTATTTTAAAGATGCTATTGAAGAGAATGACGCCAGCTTCGACAAAATGTATAAAGCGGTCAACTCGCTGGGACAGCAGGTGCGCCGGGTAGCAGAAGAAGATCTTCAATCCCTCAAGCAATCCGGGCTGAGTTTCAACCTGCATGCCATTATCGGCGGACAGCTTGAAAAAGACGACGAGCATAAACTCTTTCTGCTCTATCCCGAGGGAAACTGGGTAGAGGTAGGACAAGGTTCGCCATTTATCATCATTGGCAACTCAGGGTACGGGAAGCCGCTCCTCTACAGAAGCCTTGTGTATGATACTCCTATGACGGAAGCCCTCAAGATCGGGTTGCTTTCATTCGATTCGACGCGCGTCAGCTGCAACGATGTCGATTACCCTATCGATACCGTGCTGTATAGGAAAAACACCTTCCGGATGGTGGAACACCGCTTCGAGAAGGATGATGTCGATTATATCGGAAAGCAATGGGGAGCTATGCTCAAAAATTCCGTTCAGAAGCTCCCGGTTGACTGGATGAAGCCCGCGTTTGAAAAACTGGAAGAAATAAGCGAGGAGCAGCCTCTTCCATAACACTGTTATTCCGTACCATTTTATATTAATTAAATTTAAAAGTGTCTCTAATTAAATCCATCTCCGGTATCCGGGGTACAATTGGCGGAGCTCCCGGCAATGGTCTTACCCCGGTCGATATTGTAAAATACACCGCCGCATACGGCATGTGGGTACTTGACCAGAATCCGGTAAACCCTACCGTTATCATAGGCCGGGACGCGAGGCTTTCAGGGTCGATGCTCACCCACATAGTAGCCGGCACGCTTCAGGGCCTTGGGCTTAACGTTATAGACCTCGGGCTTTCCACTACGCCGACAGTAGAGCTTGCGGTAGAAAATTCCGACGCGGCCGGAGGGATCATTCTCACCGCCAGTCACAATCCCATCCAATGGAATGCCCTCAAACTATTAAACGGCAAGGGCGAGTTCCTCTCCGCTCAGGATGGCGAAAAGGTGCTTAACTTCGCTGAAAACGAAAATTTCAATTTCGCTGAAGTCAAAAAAATAGGTTCCTATACCACCGACGACACTGCCCTAGACAAGCATATTGAGCAGATCCTGGCGTTGGAGCTGGTCGACAGGGAAGCCATCAGGAATGCCGATTTCCGCATTGCCGTAGACGCCGTGAACTCCACGGGCGGAATCGCGGTGCCCAGGCTGCTCGAAGCGCTCGGAGTAGCGCCCGAAAACATCACAAAAATAAACTGCGAGCCTACCGGCCATTTCGCTCATAACCCGGAGCCTTTGCCCGAGCATCTTCATGAAATATCCAAAACCATCGAATCCGGGAATTACCACCTGGGTATCGTGGTCGACCCCGACGTAGACCGGCTGGCACTGATAGGAGAAGACGGCACTGCTTTCGGTGAGGAATATACCCTTGTTGCAGTGGCTGACTATGTGTTGAGGCATACGCCCGGCAATACGGTCTCCAACCTCTCCTCTACAGGCGCTCTCCGCGATATTACCCAAAAAGCAGGTTGGGCTTACTATGCCTCCGCGGTAGGGGAAGTAAACGTGGTAGAAGCCATGAAGGAGCACCATGCCGTTATAGGAGGTGAAGGAAACGGGGGCGTTATCTATCCGGCGCTTCACTACGGGAGAGACGCCCTGGCGGGGATCGCCCTGTTCCTGAGTCACCTGGCCAGGTTCGGAAAATCTGTCAACGCGCTCAGAAGCACTTATCCGAACTACTATATTTCGAAAAATAAAATTGAACTTACCCCTGAAATAGATGTTGACCAGGTACTGGCGGCCATTGTCCGGAAGTATGCCAAACAGCCTGTCAATACCGTCGACGGGGTAAGAATAGACTTCGACAAGGATTGGGTACACCTGAGGAAATCCAACACGGAGCCGATTATCAGGATCTATTCCGAAGCCGACATGATCTCTACCGCTAATAATCTTGCCAACAAACTAATAATGGACATCAAAGAAATTTTGTCCGCCCCAAAAGAATGAGTACATATGAAAGCTTATCTCGACAATGCCGCTACCACCCCGCTTGATCCCGAGGTGCTGGAGGCTATGTTGCCGGTATTGAAAGATGTTTACGGAAATCCTTCATCGATACACGCCAACGGAAGGCAGGCCCGCTCACTGATTGAAAGAGCCCGGAGGACTGTTGCCGAACTATTGGGAGCTTCGCCCGCCGAAATCTTTTTTACATCGGGAGGCACCGAGTCAAACAACACCGTTCTGACGGGCAGCATCGAAACTTACGGTATTCAGCACGTGATCACTTCTCCTTTGGAGCATCATGCTGTTCTCCACACGTTAAGCCACCTTGAAAAGACGGGGAGAATAAAGCTGAGCTATGCAGGCATAGATGAATCCGGGAGGATAGATATGGATTCGCTGGAAAAGCTGCTTGGATCGGGCCGGAAAGCGCTTGTCTCCCTGATGCATGCCAACAATGAAATCGGCAACCTTTATGACATCGAAGCTATAGGCGAGCTCTGCGATGCCTATGGGGCTGTTTATCATTCGGATACCGTGCAGACGATGGGGCACTTCAGGCATGATGTAAAAAAGCTGAAAGCCAACTTCATCGTAGGGGCCGCCCACAAATTCCACGGCCCTAAAGGGGTCGGCTTTTTCTATCAGAAAGCCGGGACCCGGATACTGCCTTTTATACACGGCGGAGCCCAGGAAAGAAACATGAGGGGCGGAACCGAAAATGTATACGGGATTGTCGGTCTTGCCAAAGCCCTGGAAATTGCCTACCGGGACATGGAAGAGCACCGTCGGGACATTCTTGCTCTCAAACTGAGAATGAAGCAGGCCCTCCTTGAAAAGATCGAAGGCGTACGGTTTAACGGTCTTTCCGCCGATCCGGATCAGAGCCTTTACACGGTTCTCAATGTATCGCTGCCTGCCACGGAAATAAGCGATATGCTGCTGTTTAACCTGGATATAGAGGGTATCTGTGCTTCGGGAGGCAGCGCATGCGCAAGCGGGACCGACATAGGATCGCACGTGCTTCAGGCCATACAGGCCGACTCCGATCGGCCCAGCATCAGGTTCTCCTTCAGCAAGTTCAACACAGCCAACGAAGCCGACTACGCAGCGGACGTGCTCGCCGGGCTGTTCCATAAAAGCGAGGTGTGACCCCGCCCCGGAAAGGTAATCTTGTCTTAACAAACAGGTAACACACGACCTCTAGTTTTGTGTCAGATATGAACAATACTGACACCAGACAATGAGGTTAAATTTTCTTTTCTCCCTTCTCCTTGTTGCCTTCCATGGCGCCGCACTGGCCCAGTTAAGCACAATCAAAGGCAAGGTTACCGATGAGCTCTCTTCTGAAGGAGTTATCGGCGCAAGCGTACTGATAGAAGGTACGAGTCACGGCATAGCCACCGACATCGAAGGAAACTTCGAGCTCAAAAGCGTTCTTCCCGGCAGCTACACGCTTATCGTCTCATCGGTAGGTTATCAATCCCAGAAGCTCCAGGAAGTCAAAGTTGCAAGCGAAGAGACCGTCACCGTTGAAGTAAAACTCAGGGAAGCGGCGGAAATGATGGAGGCCGTGGTGGTAAGAGCCGCCAGGACAACCGGTACGCAATCGGCCGTCATTTCGGAAATACGCAATGCCGCCCAGGTGGTCAGCGGGGTTTCGCAGCAGCAGATCAGGATATCGCAGGACCGTGACGCAGCCCAGGTCATGAGTCGTATCCCGGGCGTCACCATAGTTGACGGGCGCTTTGTAATGGTACGTGGCATACCCGAACGCTACAACCAGGTAGTGCTCAATAACGCCATTGCCCCCAGCACCGAGATCGACCGCCGTACCTTTTCATTCGATCTTATTCCAAGCCACGTCCTCGACAGGATGCTCGTGTATAAATCGGGTTCTGCAGACAACCCGGGGGATTTCGCGGGAGGGCTGATCAAAGTCTTTACAAACAACGCTGCCGAAAGCAACTTCCTTTCCGTAACCGTTTCGGGAGGGATAAGGACGGGCACTACCTTTAACCCGTACTTCCAGTCGAAAGGATCTTCTACCGACTTCCTCGGATTCGATAGCGGTTACCGGGCGCTGCCTTCTTCCTTCCCGGCTACAAACCTCCGCGACCTTCCCGGCAGCTCACCCGTCAAGATAGCGGCTGCCCATTCGCTTCCTAATAACTTCGTAGCCCGCCAGACAACCGCCACCCCGGATCTCGGCGCCGGTATAACTTTCGGCCGATCCTGGCAGCTCGGCAGCGCCCGTTTAAGCACGCTCACCTCGGTCAACCTCTCGCAATCATACCAGAGTTCGGAAAGGGAATTCTTTCGCTATTTCGAAACCGGTGAGAAACGCTTTGCCTACATCGATAATTACTACGAAAAGGAAAATAAAGCAGGTATTCTGAGCAACTGGAACCTTAACCTGAATGCCTACAATAAAATCGCCTTCAAAAACCTGTTTAATCAGATCGGCGAGAACCTCACTGTTCTGCGTACCGGTGAAGACTTTAACCAACAGGCCGGCTACCGCAGAAAAAATTACATGTACGAGTACCGAAGCCGTACCATTTACAGCGGACAGCTCGAAGGCACACATATTTTCCCGGCCAGCACCAGCACGCTCAACTGGGTATTCGGGCTTAACCACCTGGCAGAAAACCAACCGGACCTCAGGCGTTTCCGCACAATACGCAATGCCCCGGGCGATACGGAGATCGACGGTAACGAGTACCGTATGGTCGTTCCTCCCAGCTCCAACCTGTATGATACGGGCCGCTATTTCGGTAAGCTCAGTGAAACCGGCGGCAGCCACGGACTGAATTATGACATCAGGATCGGCGGGAGCGAATCAGCCCCCGTCAGGCTAAAAGCAGGGTATCTTGCCGATTATCGCTCCAGGAGCTTCAACACCCGGTATTTCAGCTACCTGATTCCCGGAACCACTCCTATAAACGAGGAGGAACGCCTTATAAACCTGCCGCTTGCGCAAATTTTTTCCAACCAGAATATTGCTGAGCAAACCGGCTTCAGGATAGGAGAAGGCACCAACAGCAGTGACAGCTACACCGCCTCCAACCTCCTTGGAGCAGCCTATGCGGGAGTAACGATACCTGTCGACCGCCTTAACATTTCTGCCGGTGTACGGGGAGAGTACAATGTCCTGAAACTGGAATCATCCAGCGAATCTGGAAACCCCGTCAATGTAAATAATTCCAGGTTCTCGCCGCTCGGCTTCCTCAATGTCGACTTCGATCTTACAACCGGGAGCAAGCTCAGGTTTGCCTACAACCGTACGCTCAACCGCCCGGAATTCAGGGAAATCGCTCCGTTCCTTTTTTATGACTACGAATTCGAAGCCGAGCGCTTTGGCAACCCAAATCTGAAAATAGCCAGCATCGACAACCTCGACCTTCGCTATGAATTCTACCCGAGAGAAGGCGAGGTGCTGAGCCTGGGCGGATTCTATAAGCACTTCACCAACCCGATAGAAACACTTATACTGAACAGGTCGGAATCCCCGGGATTCTCCTACCAGAATGCAGGGAAAGCCTACAATTACGGTGTGGAACTTGAAGTACGTAAATCGCTGGAAGGACTCACAGGCAGTACTTTCATCGACAGGCTGAGCGTCAACATGAATGCCTCCTATATCCGTTCAACGGTCGACTACGGGCAAAACGCGAGTCTGGCCCAGGAACGTAAAAGGGCGCTCCAGGGCCAATCGCCCTATATCGTCAACGCGATTGCCAGTTACCTGGACGAGGAGTCAGGATGGCAGTTCAGCGCATCATACAACATTTTCGGCAAGAGGATCTTTGCGGTAAGCAGCGATATGTTCCCTACCATCTACGAACTCCCGCGGAATTCAGTAGATCTCACGGTTTCCAAAAATTTCCGCAATAACCTCAGCCTGAAAGCCGGTATACAGGACCTGCTCAATATGAGGTACCGGTTCTATCAGGATACCGACCGGAACGCAGCAATCGATATGGCAAAAGACCACCCGATTTTCAACTACCGCCGGGGAACGCTTATCAATGCTTCCATTACTTACACGATTCAATAAAAGCCAACCCCGGTTCATCTGCCTGTCAAATTTCAGTATCAATAAATAAATCAATCAATTCAGTTAATCAAGACAACTTTTTATGAAGACGAATCTGTTGAGTGCCTGGATGTTAGCCGGCCTGGTATTGCTGGCAGGCTGTAAGGACGACAAGCCGACGCCGGAACCCGAACCGGAAGAGCCTGCGTATGTAGTCCTCAAGGGAGACCTGTCGACACAGACGCTGACCGCAGATAAGAAATATCTGCTGGAGGGAATTGTATTCGTTCGCAGCGGGCAGACCCTCACTATCCAGCCCGGTACTGTTATTGCAGGAGAGAAAAGATCAAAGGGCACCCTCGTTATTGACCGTGGAGGCAAGCTGATCGCAAAAGGCGAGAGCAGCAAACCTATTATATTCACTTCCAACCAGGCAGTAGGCGACCGCGACCGCGGCGACTGGGGCGGGCTGGTACTACTGGGTAATGCCCGCGTCAATCTTGAATCACCATCTATAGAAGGGATCAGCGGGAACGTAATATACGGTGGAACCGACGACAACGATTCATCGGGAGAACTGGAATACGTACGCGTTGAATTTGCAGGTATCGAGCTCACTCCTAACAACGAAACCAACGGGATCACGTTGGGCGCTGTCGGAAGGGGCACTAAATTTGAGCATATCCAGGTCAGCTACGGCGGCGACGACGGTATAGAATGGTTCGGGGGGAGTGTTAACGGGAAATACCTCATCGTCTTCGGTACATGGGACGACTGCTTCGACATCGATAACGGGTTTTCGGGTAATCTCCAGTTCGGGTTGAGCGTACGCTATCCCAGCTATGCCGACCAGTCTGATTCGAATGGCTTCGAATGGGATACCGACGGGCAGAATAACCCGGATCGTTTCAAAACGACTGCAACAGTATCAAACTTTACCGTATTAGGACCTTCCTTTGACGGCAACGCCCTCTCCGGCAACTATAAGTTCGGGGCAGACCTGAGAAGGAATGTAGCCGCTTCTCTCTATAACTCGGTAGTTGTAGGCTTCCCCACCGCTATCCGTCTTAACCAAAGCTCGGTTTTCCCGAACTATACAGACGGTACAGGCCAGTTTGCCAATAACATTTTCTATGGCAAAACCGCTACTATCGTCTCCGGATCAGACGTAACTGTCAATGCGATTTCGGCTTACCTGGCCGCCAACGACAACATCGTCGAAGCAGGCAATGATTTCCAGACTAAAGCAGCTTATGAAGCCCTGGGTCTTAAAGCTGATCAGTTTTTCGCCAAAAGGCTGAATACGGAATATCCTGCCCACCCGGATTTCGCGCTTACAAGCGGCACGCTGTCTCAAGGAGCGAAGTTCGATTATCCGCACTTCAGCCAAGAAAACCGCAGCAACCAGTTTGACAAGAGCGTGACTTTCCGCGGAGCATTCGGCGCCACCGATTGGACGAAAGGATGGAGCCATTTTGATCCTATTAATGTTGAATATTAAATAATAGACGATTAGGCAATGAAGAATTAATTGTCTAATCGTCTAATTGCAGATGAAAACGATTCAGACTATTCTTTTCTTCGCTCTGCTGTCGCTGGCAGCGTGCACCGCGAACCGGGACTATGAGGTTTCTACCCACCTGAGTCCGTCGGAGCAGCAGGCATTCAAAAGAAGCATCATCCGGTATGCAGCGCCGCTTCCCGAAAAGGCAAACGAGGGCAACAAGTTTGATAAAAAATTCAACGCCCATTACAACAGGCAGACAGACCGGGTGCACCTCGACAAATATTTCCCTTCCCCGGACGGCTATATCTATTTTGAGGTAAGCCGTATCGCGCCCAGCTTCAAGGTAAAGCGCGTTGCCACGGCCGGAAGGCTCAGGTATGACGAAAACGGCGGAATAGAAACATACGAGGAAGTATACCGTACCTGGAAAATGGAAGAAGAGGAACTGGCGCAAAAAACAAAATTGCTTTTTTCAAGGTTCATCGCCGGTGAGGATCTGACTCCTTATCTCACTGCCAACTCAGACGAGGAATACATCGAGTTTCCTGATCACCAGGTGAAATACGATAAAGAGCTGAGAAGATGGATAGGCAATGACCTGGTCCTCCAGGCCGGGCCGCGCAGGTAGCGCCGCGCCGGCCGGACCGCACAGTTACTGAAAATAAAAATTAAAAGAGTATGGGGTAATCCCCCTAATTGGTGTCAGAACGGAAAAGCCGGATACATTGTGTCCGGTTTTTTTATTGCCAGCAAACGGTTAGGTTTTACCCACCCGGCTGCTTTATGAAAATATTCTACCAGCTCAATCAGCGAACTTAGCATGAACCGTCGCAAAGCCCTGTCAACTATTATAGCCGGCGCAGGCCCGGCCTCGTTAATCTCTTCAAAAATGGAAAATTCGCAGCAAGCGCCCCTGTTCCGGTACTGTCTGAATATGAGTACGATCGCAGGTCAGAAACTGGGGTTCAGGAAAGAATTGGAAATAGCGGCCAAAGCCGGCTTCCCGTCTGTGGAGATCTGGGTAAACAGCCTTTTGGCCTATCTTAAAGAGGGCAATTCCGCGGCACAGACCAAGCGGATGATCTCCGATCTGGGGCTTACGGTCGAAAATGCTATCGGCTTTGCCCAATGGGCCGTCAATGATGAGGAAAAACGGAAAAACGGCCTTGAGCAGATGAAGGCCGAAATGGACCAGCTAAGAGAAGTCGGCTGCTACCGCGTGGCTGCGCCGCCTGTGGGAGCTACAGAAGGAGAGCTGGAACTGAAAGCCGCTGCAGACAGGTATGCTGCGCTTGTGGAGCTGGGACAGCAAACCGGGGTAAAGCCCCAGCTGGAATTGTGGGGGTTTTCCAAAAACCTGTCCCGTCTCGGGGAGGTTCTGTATGTTGCCGCCGAATCGGGCCAGACCGATGCCAGGTTGCTGCTGGATGTCTACCACCTGTACAAAGGCGGATCGGGGCATGCCGGCTTACCTTTCGTAGGAAAGCCGCTTATTGAAATATTCCACATGAACGATTACCCGGCACAGCCCGACAGGGCCCGTATCGTAGATGCCGACAGGGTCTATACCGGCGATGGTATCGCCCCCATTCCACAGGTACTGGAGGACATCAAAACGCCGGGCAAAACCATCATATTGTCCCTGGAACTATTTAACAAGACCTACTACGCCCGGGACCCTTTGAAAGTCGCAGAGACAGGACTGCAGAAAATGAAGGCAATCGCCGATAAAATCAGGTAAGAGAAGTTTAAGGTCAGTATTTCATGACCCGTTTTACCAAACGGTTTTCCCCGATGCTGATATCCAGGAGATAGATACCTGCCGGCAAATTACTGATGTCGACAGGATACTCCGCAAAATCGGCTGTTTTATCTATCGGTATCCGGTTGAGGCGGGTCCCGCTAACAGATAGTACGCCGATGCTCCCTGCACCGCGCAGGCTGTTATTGACGGAAACCGATACAACAGCCGAAGCCGGATTGGGCCGGACCGTCACGCTCTTCGCGAATGCTTCATAAACAGGCTCATTGCCTGTTATACTAACGTCTCTGACATAAATCGTGACAGACGCCGTATCTATACATACATCCGTTCCCGAGCCGGTCACATAGTAGGTCTGCGTCCTGCCAGGCCTTGCAACGACCATCGGGCCGACGCTTCCGTTCACATTGTCGGCAGCCGTCCACTGGTAAATGCCTGCCCCGCTTGCCTGCAGCGTAACAGACTCTCCGGGGTTGACGAATATATTCGAGCTGGATAGCTGAACGGAAGGTTTCATACCATAGATCGCTTCTATATGATGCGCGATATTCAACCCGTTCGTTCTCAGGTTCAGATCCCATTCTCCATCATTTGACTGCCTCCAGGAAGTACCGTTCAGCGCTTCCCCGTCGCGTGTGGTATAAAGCGCCACCGTGTCGCCTTCATAGGTCAGCTCTATCCCGATGTGGAAAGCCCGTCCCCCTACCGGGACCTCCCGGTTGAAGGTAACATTGGTAGCGCGGTTTGCAGCAATATCTGCCGCGATTTGTCTTAGCGGAACTGCCTTGTATTCCAGAACCGACCCGGGCCCGCCCTGGAAGCCTCTTGCGTTCCATACCACCACATTGACCACCGCTTCCGATTCGGCGCCATCCTTCATGAATACACGGCCGAATTTAAGCCTCGCATTGCTCACGGTACTGTATCCCAGCGGATTCTCGAAAAATTCGGATACCGCTTTTATCCGGGAGGCATTCTGACCGGCCACATATCCCCCGCCCGTCTCCCGGATCAGGGTTTGAGAGCCTTTGAAATTCGATACGCCGGAACACTGCCCGGCATTCAGCACTTCGATAAATCCGGCAGTGCGGAGCATGTTGCTCCCGTTGCTGTTGGTTACAGTAAGCTCAACACTATAGGTACCTGCTGTATGGTACGTAACGACCGGGTTCCTTTCGGTAGATGTTGCGGGGGTGCCCCCTTCGAATTTCCATGACCATGACGACGGCCTGTTGAGCGAGCGGTCGGTAAACTGGACCTCGCCGTCCAGCAGAACCTGCTGCCTGTCGGATGTAAAGCGGGCTATCGGCGCCCCGCCCTGGGTATCTCCCAACACATTGGAAGAAAGCAGCTCCCGTCTTCTCGGGCTGTTGGCCATTACCGCACGTATCCTCGACTTCTGGTCGAGCGTAAAAATATTCATACAGGCGTCGTTGGAGTAATCCATATAGTTCTCCACCATATTCGTCCCTCCGCAGCTCTGCCTTCCCGCCGGGCATCCGCTGCTGGCCGACGCCTGCGCCGGCGTGTCGTCACAATAGTCATTCCCGCAATTGGAATCGCCCCAGATATGTCTCAGTCCCAGCCAGTGCCCGGTTTCATGCGTGAGCGTACGACCCTGGTTATTGTTGGTGAAGAGGTTGGGGAAATTGCCTTTGCGAGAATTTCCGAATGCCCTCACATGCACCACTACCCCGTCGGTCGTACCCGTCCCACCCTCTGACAATCCCTGCAGGCCCGACTGTATAGGGAACTGCGCATAGCCCAGAAGCTGGGTACTGCCACTGCTTCCTATGTCCAGCACCCAGATATTATAGTAAAGAGTAGGGTCCCAGATCGTGTACGTTTTCAGGTTCTCTATCTGGTCGCGGGTCCAGGTAGCACGACCGCCGGCCACCCTGTTGATACCGGGCTCGGCCATAGTCTGCCCCTGGGGGTTTATAACTGCAAGCGCGAATTCTATTTCTATATCGGCCCCTCTCGAATGCGTATTGTACCCGGGCGTATTGACCCTCTTCCGGAAATCCTCGTTAAGGGTTTCTATCTGGGAAGCTACCTGGGCGGCGCTGATATTGGTACCCGACCCGACATTTTCCCCGTTATGCACCACATGCACCACCACCGGGATAGTAACGATTTCATCGGCGACCCTTCCACCTTTCAGTACCAGCTCGTTTCGCTCTCTCACCTTACGCTGCACAAATAGCTCAAATTCGTCGAGCGAACCCATCTCCGGGTGCCTGAGCCGCAAAATGCTATCCATCGGCATGGTTGCACATTGCTCCTCCACCTGCGCCGAAACCGGGGAAGCCAGCAGTGCAATAAGAAAAAAAATGAATAACTGCTTCATGCGTATAAAAATTGCTGTTTACTGGCCTGCTTCGGATCTCAGCGTAACCCGGTAGCTTGCATCCGTCTCATCCACATATATTTTGGTAAAATACACCTCCAGCACCATTTCCGTATCGGTAAGCTTTTTCACGGTAAACGGCAGGATATATATCCCGCCGAATAAGGCCAGCGGCAGGGCGAATTCCAATGTTGCGTCGACCGTTGTATAGCTCCAGGCATCATCTATAAGTACGTCAGGCTCAGACGTACTGCATTTGATGGCGCCGCTTGTGTATTCGAATGTCTTATCCTGGTTGTTATAAAAAATGTATTCGTTATCTCTTGAGCAGGGAAGAAAGATTTCATTGGAGGAAATAGGTCCTTCCACTTCACCCTCATCTATGATTTCGATGGCGTGGAACTTCCAGATCTTTTTCTCCTTACCGGCTATCAGCTGAGTCATTGTCAGGGGTTTGGGCTCCCATTTCTCTGCACAGCCCGACAGGAGAAATACGGCTGCCAGCAAACCGGCTATGCTCTTCCTGCAAAAATATTTAACGCGGCACATAGGTCAACTGAGGTATATTTATCAATGTATCGGCTCCCGACTGGCCTTCCGTTTTGACGGTTACATTCAGGATGATCTGCCGGGTTCTCGGATCCCATGCTCCGTTGCCGAGAAGCGTATCGCCCAGGAGTACGTTATACTGGTTGGGGATCGTGATGGAATTATCGCCGTTATCGACAAAACGCAGCGTGATCTTATCGGCGTTAAAGCTCAGCACGCCGATATTCCAGTTGGCAAGGAGGTATTCGGTGCAATTGGTGCTTGTAATGGCTATATCTTTCACCTCCCTGTCATAGCCTGCCCTCTTCCCGTTGTAGTATCCCCCGAACAGGCAATCGTCTTCGATGGTAACCCGCAGCGAATTTCCCATCGAAAAATTTTTACCTGTTCCTACCTGGACCGACTTTTCTCCCTGAGAGGCAGCGTTGATCGTAAACAAAAGTTCGGAAGAGCGAAGAATATTATTCGCATTATTGATAAGGTTGAGCCCGATCTCTCCGAAAAGGCTGCCGGCCGGTATCGTCACGACTCCTTTTTGCCCGGTAATGGAATAGTCCCTTCCCTCAACGGCAGTACCGCCGACAGAATAGGAGACAGTAACCGGTGTATCGGACGGCTTGCCGACGAGATGAACCCTCACGCGAACAACCTCCCCCAGGCTCTCCTTATACACCAGGCTCGTATCGGTGAACCTCACGTAGTCGGGACCGTTGTACACTATTTCCTGCTCATGGCACGACAGGGTCGCCATGAATATCACCAGGAGCAGTATCACGGCCGGTATGCTGTTTCTGTTCATAAGTTTTGGCAATTCACTGATTTCTTAGTAGCCCGTATTCTGTACCAGCAGCCGGTTTGTCTGGATCTCCGTTTGCGGAATCGGCCAGAGATTGTACTTTTCATTCCACCTCGGCGAAAAAACAGTCATAACCGCGTTTATCCTGCCCGTACGTTTCAAATCAAACCATCTGTGTCCTTCAAAAGATAATTCGTAAAGCCGCTCGGTTTCGATCGCGCTCAGGGCCGCAGCCTGGGTGGTGAAGGCGGCAAGCGGCGCTTTTGCCCTGCGCCGCAGCGTATTGACGTCTGCCAGCGCACCGGATGTACCCGTAATCCTGTTCTGCTGCGCCCTGGCCTCAGCCCTTATCAGGTACATTTCGGCAAGACGAAAAACAGTTATATTGTTGTTCCCCTGATCGGGCGTTCCGTATTTCGTGACCGTCCACCCGTTATCTCTCCCCTGCTGGTTGCTTGTATTGAAGGTAATCGTAGCCCTGCGGGTCCCGGCATTGACGTTCACGATCTCCTGGACATAGCTGTTGGAAGGGATCACCTCCCTCCTTCCCACCAGGATATTATTCAGACCCGTCGTGGAAGTCCCGGGATCATCGCTCGAGGAATTGGCATAGGCAAGCTCGAAGATAGACTCTGAATCGAACTCGGTGCTGATCACGGTAACATAGCTGGAGTCGAGCGCCTGAAGCCTGTTATTGATTACCGTATTTGCCATTTCCTCTGCACTCTGCCAGTTTCCTTCATAGAGGTAATATCTCGCAAGGGCCGCGCGCACGGCATTTTTTGTGGCAAATTGCTTGTTGAGGGTTGCATTATCCGGATCCCACCGCTCGGGGAGTACGGCCAGGGCCGCTTCATAATCCTCCTTTACCCAGGCCAGGATCTCACTCTTCGGAGTCCTTGCAATACTACGGTTGGTCTGTACATCGGTATTGACGACCTTCGGGACGTCGCCGAAAGTATGGGCGGCTATAAAGTAGGCGTACGCCCGGCAGAACTTTGCTTCGGCGAGAAGCAGGTCTTTTTCCGCCTGGGAAACCCTCGCCACTCCGTCAATATTCTCCTCTATAAAGTTAGCAATGTAAATAGTGGTATAAATATTCCCCCAGAGCGTTCTGGCCAACGTGTTGGCGGGGGTAATGCTCTTGTTCCCCAGCTCATTGAAGTCCGTAAAAGTGCCGTTATTCTGGATATAATCGGGTGTAAAATCGGCTGCGAAGATAGTAGTCGAGCCAAATCCTCTCAGCGCATTGTAAAGTCCTATTCTCACCGGTTCCATGTCGTCCGGCCCCTGCAATACGAGGTCATCGACCAGCAGGTCCACCGGCGGGGGTTCGAGTATTTCCCGGCACCCGCCAAACGCCAGCAGCAGAATAGCCAGCAAACTTCCTTTCACGATATTTTTCATTCTTGTTCCTGACATAGCCTTCAGAACGTCAAAGTAAACCCTCCCTGGATTGTCTTTACCTGGGGTAGCGTAAAAAAGTCGATTCCCTGAGCTGTTGTGCTTCCATCGAGAGTGGAGACTTCCGGGTCCACGCCCGAATACGACGTCAATGTCCAGAGATTAGTCCCCGAAACAAACACCCGGGCGCTCTGGAGCTTGATTTTACTTACCCAATGCGCAGGCAGGTTGTAGCCAAGCGCCACATTTTTCAACCTCAGGAAAGAGCCGTCTTCCAGGAAGCGGCTGCTGTGGTAGTTGTTATAGGTATTGCCCATCTCATAGCGCGGCACATCCGTGATATCACCTTCCTTCTTCCAGCGCCGGAGCGCGGCGATGCTCTGGTTATTCACTACATCTTCCCCGGTATTCACGAGCGCTGTGTTGGTAAAATTGAGCACCTTATTGCCATACATGAAATGGAAAAATACGCTCAGGTCAAACCCTTTGTATGTAAACCGGTTGTTCAGCCCTCCGTAAAATTCAGGCTGCGCGTTACCGATCACCTGCCCGTCCTGGGGCGAAATTTTACCATCGCCGTTGATATCCTCATAAAGCGCATCTCCCGTCGCGGGGTCTACCCCCAGGAAGTTCAACCCCCAGAATGTGCCGAGCGGCTGGCCTTCCAGCACCGCGTTAGTACCTCCTACCCCGGAGCCGGTATATCCCCGGTACAAGGTATCGCTGTTTGCGAGCGCCTCTACCTTATTTATGTTCCTGGTAATATTGAAATCTGTGGACCATTTCAGGTCGCCGTTAAGATTATCGCTGGAAATGGAAAGTTCGACGCCCTTGTTGCTTACGCTGCCTATATTCCCCTGGATACTGCCATAACCTGTCGTAAGCGGGATGGGTTCTGCAAAAAGAAGCTTATCGGTAAGATTGCGGTAAACGTCGGCGGTGATCCGGAGACGGTTATCAAACAAAGCAGCGTCTATCCCGATATTAGCTTCATTTGTCCTTTCCCACTGGAGGTTGCTGTTGGGCAGACGGTTCGGCCCGACACCCGTATTACCATTATAAACGGCGGCGGACCATGTCCCCAGGTATTGGAAGTTCCCTATCCGCTCGTTGCCGGTAAACCCATAGCTGGCCCTGAGCTTGAGGTCATCTATAAAGCGTGCGCCTGCCAGGAAAGCTTCCTCCGATATGCGCCAGCCGGCTGAGAAAGAAGGGAAGTAACCGAATCTCCTGTTTTTTCCGAACCTGGATGACCCATCGGTCCGAATCGTCCCGCCCAGCAGATACTTGTCCTTAAAATCATATTTCAACTCCCCGAAAAATGAAACCAGGCCCGATTGGGCGTAGAAGGAACCGCCCTGGTCGATTATTCCTGCCGAATTGAGATAGGTAAATTGAGTGCTGGGAAACATCCGTCCCACAACAGAAGATTCGCGCGACTGCGTATGGATAATTTCATTTCCCAGGAGCATATTGAACCTGTGTCTTTCGTCGATATGCTTATAATAAGTAAGCACATTGGAGTTGGTAAGCGTATAAAGGGTAAACGAGCTGTACACTCCGTAGCCCTTTCCCCCAACCCCCTCCAGGTAGCCTCCTATCGCCGTGGTAGCGGGCTCATACTGGTCTTCCTCGGCATTGTTGTAGTCCATGCTCACCTTCGACCTGAAGTTCAGGTCGCGGGCGATCGAAACATCCATGTTGGCCCCCGCCAGGATCTTCAGCCCGTAGGTCCTGAAGCGAGGCAGGAGCGCCTGGGCCACGGGGTTAAAGTTCGGAAACCCGGCATAGTTGGGGTCGTTGGGCACATATAAGCGCCCGAATTCGTCATAAGGGCTATAATACGGCAAGCTCTTTATTGCACCCGAATAAACCCCGTCGAGAAAATTATCACCTTTTACCCGGTCATTCTGGGTCATCGATACGTTGATATTGGCGCCGAATTTCAGGCGGTGGTTAACCGAATGGTCCAGGTTAAGCGCGCCGGTGTATCTTGTAAAGCGGTTATTGAGCTGAACCCCTTCTTCATCCCGCACGTTGCCGCTGAAATAGAATCTCGTCTTTTCGGTACCCCCGGAAGCCGTAACCTGGTACTGCTGCAGTACTCCCCGCCGCAGCACCTCCGAAATCCAGTCGGTATCTACCAGGTCGGTCACTCCCTGGATCAGGCCCATTTCATCCGGGTTCCTACCCGCAGCCAGTACTGCATCCCTTTGCAGCTCTACCAGTTGGGAAGAGTTCATCAGTTTGGGCCGCCCGATCAGCTCGATGATCCCCCTCTGTACGTCGGCAGTAACAGTGGTTTTATTGTTCTTTCCACGCTTGGTGGTAATAATCACCACGCCGTTTGCCCCGCGCGAACCATAAATGGCTTTGGCGGAAGCATCTTTCAATACTTCTATATTGGCTATGTCATTAGGGTTGACCACCGCCAGCGAGTTATCGTTCTGGCCCCCGAAGTCCCTGCCGGTAATGCTCCCGTCAAAAACCGGCGTACCGTCTACGATAAAGAGAGGCCGGTTCGATGCTGAAATAGAAGTATTTCCCCGTATCCTGATGGCTATTCCGCCGCCCGGCGTACCCGATGACTGGGAGACCTGCACGCCCGCAGCCTGTCCCTGCAGAGCCTGGTCAAAGCCCGTAACGGGCATATCCTTGAATTTGTCGCTTTTTATCGAAGATATCGAGCCTATGATGTCCCTGCGCTGAAGCTCGTGATAGCCCGTCACCACCACCTGGGAAAGCTCTGTCTGGCTTTCCTCCATGATCACATTGACGGTCGACCTCCCCTGCCCGACGTTGATCTCCTGGGTTTCAAGACCTATAAAAGAATATACGATCACGTTTGTCCCCGGAGGGACTTCCAGGCTATAATTACCTTCCAGGTCGGTTGTGGTACCGGTTCCGGCGTTTTTGAGCAGTATCGAAACGCCCGGGATCGGACTCCCGTCTGTTGCCAGCGTGACTTTACCCCTGACAGGCCTGAGCTGAGCCATCAGCTCCAAAGAACAAAAAAAGACCAGGATCAGGGTTCCTGATAAAAAAGTAATATTTTTATTCATTCCTTTGCAACAGCCATTTTATGGGTTTAGGTCCCGAGAGGTCATTCTTGAAACGCTCACATCCAACAATACGTCGGTAAATATTTGTTTGTTGCGTTTAAGATAACTGTTCAAGATTGAAATTTAGGCAAAAGTTTTAGAGAAAACAGAAAATGCAGAATAAAACCTCGGGTACTGTCCCACGGACCACCTCCGGCCTCTCCTTCCCGGGAGGGGGAGGATCCTCCGAAAAGAGTTATGTCATCATCACATTGCCTCTCTCGATAGCTATCGGGACACATTGTCACATTCTCTAATCATCTAATTATCTAATCATCTAATCGTCTCATCAATTAACCGAATGAGCAGCAATGAACTGACTGACAGAGCGTTTTGGCTGAAGTACTGGGAAAGCAAGAAAAACCTGGTGTTTGAGATCCCTTCAGGCTACCCCTTTCTTTCGGAGCTGGATGCGCTGATCAGGAGCCGTGGTGTACGGACGCTCTTGGAAATCGGGGGATTCCCGGGCTATTATTCGGTATGGGCCCACCGGCTCGGCGTAGCGGCCACCCTTCTCGACTTCGTCGTTCACCGGCCGATCCTGCGAGAGCTTGAGAAAGCCAATCATGTCCCGGAAGAAGCTACCGGTGTTGTGGAAGCTGATATTTTTAAGCTGCAGTCGAATCCAGGATATGACCTGGTGATGTCAAACGGACTGATTGAACATTTTTACGATACCGAAGATATCGTCAGAAGACATTCGCAGTTTGTAAAGCCCGGCGGGGCGCTTTTTATTTCGCTTCCCAATTTCCGGGGGCTTAACGGATGGTTTCAGAAAACCTTCGATCCCGCCAACTACGAAAAACACAATATCGGCTGTATGGATCCCGCGTATCTCAGGGCGGTTTGCGAAAACACAGGGCTTGAAAACGTAGAAGCGCGATATTCCGGGTATTTTATGCTGTGGCTCGAAAACCCGGAGACCCAGCCCCTGTGGGTCAGGGCTTTCATGAAGCTTACCTGGTTCCCGATCAAAGTTTTCTTTAAGATATTTCCTTTCAACACCAGGGCTTTTTCTCCCTATATCGTGGTTAAGGCCGTTAAGCCGGAGTAAAGGGTGCCCATCGGGGAAAAGCTACCAGTATTTTCCCCTTTTCATATAAAAAGACAATCCCCTCGCCGTTATTTTAATGTGGTTCAGAACGGCAGCTCCCCAGCCGAAATGCCGTTTCAGAACGCGCCACCGGTCTGACAGCGACCTGCCGCGCTTCCGGGCCGAGAGGCCGCCCATAAGGTACCTGCAAAGCACAAAGCGGAGATATTCGATGGCAGCCGCCTTTTTCATCGCTGCAATTTCCCAATCCAGGTCGGCGCTCAGGTTATCTGCTTCAAAAAAAGGAGCCAGTTCTCTTTTGACAATAAATGCCTGGTGGCAGATTTTCATACCAAGGGCCATGTCCTTCCACGAGATCGTTTCGGGAAGGCTGTGAGGCGTCACTTCGCTCCGCAAGCCCATCGCTTCCCCGCCGACGGACACAAACAACGCATCGCTATAGTAAATATCTGCGCCGGAATGCAATGCGGCAAAAAGCCTGCCCAATGTGCTGCCATCGTAAACCTCATCCCCGGCGTTCAGAAACCATACATATTTCCCCGTAGCCAGCTGCAGGCCCTTATTCATCGCATCATAAAGGCCCCTGTCCGGCTCCGAGCGGATTTTCAGCTTCAGGACATCTTCATAACGGGCGGCTATCTCCAGCGTATGATCAGTCGAGGCGCCATCCATGAGCAGGTATTCGACCTGGCCGGGTTCTCCTGTTTCCGCTACGCCTTTCACAACGCTTTCCAGTGTCCTTTCCAGGAAAGCGCCGGCGTTGTAAGTAACGGTAATAATAGTCAGACTGGGTCTTTGCATCCGCCTAGAAGACTTTTGTAAAGTTCATGATACCGGGCCGCCACTACTTTTTCGTCGTATTCCCGGAGCACCTTCTGCCGGGCCGCCTCCGAAAGCGCGCCGCCGGCGTTATTTTCCAGCACCCACATTATGCCTTCGGCCAGCGATTCCGGTGATTTGTAATCCGCTACGTAGCCATTTACCTTATGATCGATCATTTCCGGGATACCGCCGGTAGGAAAGCCCACGACCGGCGTGCCGCAGGCCATCGCTTCCATTACGGTATTGGGAAGGTTATCCTCAACCGAAGGCGTCACATAGAGGGAAGCGGCATTATACACCTTTACAAGCATTTCATCACCGCTTATGTAACCCAGGAAACGGGCTTCCAGGGGGATATCGTCCAGCATCCCCCCGTCGTCGGCCCCTAACACCAGCAGCCCGAGCTTCTCCCCGGCGTCCGGGTTTCTCCGGACCAGGATACGTAAAGCCTCGTACAGAAAGCCGAAGCCCTTTCCTTTTGCCGAAACTTTAGCCGCCGCAAAAAGAATATAGACCTTGCCGGCCTGCAATCCTAAATCGGCGTATTGGGTAAAATTTTCTATTCTCCTGAACAGGCCGGTGTCTAACGGGTTGGGTATGCTGGTTATGTCCGATGGCCGCCACAGGCTGCCCGATTGCGCTCTCTGACCCAGCCACCGGCTGCACGCTACCGCCATAAATCCGCTTCCGGGTTTCCAGAGCTGCTTTTTAGCAAGCAGCCGGTCGTAGGACAGATCTTTTTCCCCGGGTTTTTTCAGGAACTTGCAATCCCCGCAGGACAGCATAAAATGATCACATTCTCCGCTATGATGACAGCCTCCCGTAAAGGCCCACATGTCGTGCAAAGTCCATACTACCGGCTTGCCCAGGCTCAAAAGCCGGCCGATATCGGCGACAGACAAAAATCCGAAATTGATCCAGTGAAGGTGAATAATATCCGCCTCTTTCACCAGCTGATGCGCGGCTAAATTTTTCCCGGTAACAGCCGGCGAAAATGCATACCTGACTTCTGGGCTTCGTTCATACGGCACGAAAAACAGCCTTTCAGCAACAAACCGCAACCAGAAAAAAGCTTTTCCCGGGACGCTGTAATCCAGGCCGGATACATTCGGCTCTTCAACAGAAGTTTTAGCCACCAGCAACCCTGACTGAACGCCGTTCCTGTTCAGCGCCCTGTTGAGCCGGGCTGCCGCGATTCCCGCTCCACCGGTAAGATGAAAAGTACTGAGATGAAGTACTTTGATCAAAATATTATCAACATTAAGGAACAGAATAACCGATTTATCCCTGGCAAAATAAAAGATAATTCAGCGAATTCTACGCAAATATTATGTTACCTGAAAAATCCGGGAACTACCCACCGGTACCTCACGGCCAGTATCCTGATCACGATAATCAGGGCAGCCGCGGAAAGAAAAGCAAAATTCCGGCCGGCGCCCAGGTGGTCGAGCACCAGGTAACATACCGCGCCTGCAAAGCACGCTGTGGCATATACCTCCTTGCGGTAGACAATCGGCATTTCATTGGTCATGACATCCCGGATAACGCCTCCCATTACGGCCGTGAATACGCCCATTATCGCCGCTATTTCGGGCCGGACTCCCAGGCTGAGCGCTTTCTCAGTCCCTACGATCGTAAACAGGGCTATCCCGAAAGTATCAAAAAGAAAAAGCGTACGTTTCAGGCTTACCAGGTACCTGTAGAATAAAAAAGTCACAAAAATACCCGTCAGGATAGCGTAAATCAGGTTTATATCCTTTATCCATACAAGCGGATAGCTCCCCAGCAGCACGTCCCTGAGCGTCCCGCCGCCGATAGAAGACAGGAAAGCCGTAAAGCAAGCCGCAAACCAGTCGCCATATTCCCGGTCTTTCACGGTCAGGGCGCCCGATACGGCAAAGGCAAAGGTGCCGGTAATTTCCAAAAAGTATTGTATTCCCATAAATCTCTGAGCTCCTCCTTACTGAAGATCTGTCATTACGCTGCAATCTTTAAAAAAACAGGCAAATTTAGCTATCAGATCCGATAACTTGCTGCTTTGTAACGGGATAATCGCACTGTATCTTTGTTATCTAACATGTTAGATAACGTAACAAGCACATCTTCTGCCGGCAAAGCAGCATGTAGCCACTGCTATTACAATCCGCTAAAAAAGAGTATTTTTGCAGCATGCATATTAACCGGCAGAACATACCCATGGAACCGATAGAAGCGCTTGACGAGGTAGCGGCGAAACTGCTGCAGTTGAGCGACGATCGCCGTATATGGCTATTCGAAGGTGATCTGGGCTCCGGTAAGACGACATTGATCAGGCATCTCTGCGAGCGCCTGGGCGTGCAAAACCCGGTGCAAAGCCCTACTTATTCGCTGGTGAATGAATACCGGACCAGGGACGGGCTACCCGTTTTTCATTTTGACCTGTACAGGCTAAAAAATATACGCGAGGCATACGAGATCGGGATCGAGGAGTATCTCGATTCGGGCAATTATTGTTTCATCGAATGGCCGGAAGTAGCTCATTCTATCTGGCCGGAAGACAGCTTCCGCCTTTTGCTGAAAAGAGACGAATCCGGGAAACGTGTCATCACTCCGCATGCCGGGCACAACATAAGCTCTACTACTCAGTAACCTAATGGCCACACCGTCTACATCCCCTACCGGCTTTAAGGAGCTCGCCAAGCAATCAGCGCTTTACCCCCAGGAATCGCTCGACCCGTTGGTCCAAAACGGGAAGTCCCTGCTGATAGGCGTTCCCAAGGAGGTTTCCCTCCAGGAAAACCGCGTGGCGCTGACGCCCGAAAGCGCTGCTATCCTGACCCGCAACGGGCACAGGGTCTGGGTCGAGAAGGGAGCAGGAACGGGAGCACATTTCGCGGACAACGAATATACCGAAGCCGGGGCGGAGATACTGGAAAGCGCCGACCGGATCTTCCAGGCCGACCTCATATTGAAAGTCGAGCCGCTGATCGACAGGGAATTCGAGTGGGTAAAAACGGGTGCGACCGTTATTTCTGCGCTGAATCTCCCCACGCATCAGAAGACCTTTTTTGAAAATCTCAACCAGAAAAAAATCACCGGGATCGGCTATGAGTTTATCGAAGATCCCGCCGGAGGGTTGCCGATCGTGAGAACCATGAGCGAGATCGCAGGGAGCACGTCCATGCTGATCGCAGCCGAATACCTGAGCAGCCCGAACAGCGGGAAAGGCCTTGTACTCGGCGGAATAACCGGTATTCCTCCCACCAAAGTAGTGATCCTCGGTGCCGGTACCGTTGCAGAGTATGCCGCCCGTACAGCGTTGGGCCTCGGGGCGGATATTAAGGTATTCGATCGCCATATTTACCGGCTGCAGCGACTCAAGTACGCGGTGGGACAGAGTGTGTATACTTCCATTATCGACTCGGACACGCTGCGTGAAGCCATCAGCCGCGCCGACGTGGTGATCGGGGCCATGAGGGGAGAAAACGGGCAGAGCCCCTGTGTCGTAACGGAAGAAATGGTCGCCGGCATGAATCCCAATTCCATCATCATCGATGTCAGCATCGACCAGGGCGGCTGCTTCGAGACATCCAGGCTTACTACCCACGAGAAACCCGTCTTCAAGCACCTTGACGTGATCCACTATTGCGTCCCCAACATCGCTTCACGCGTTGCGCGCACCGCCAGCATCGCTTTGAGCAATGTATTCCTGCCCTTCCTGCTCGAAGTAGGGACGATAGGCGGAATAGAAGAAATGCTGTACTCCAGCCGGTGGATCATGAAGGGTGTATACACCTATAAAGGCTCGCTCACCAACGCCCATATTGCACAGAAATTCAAAATGCCGTACAAGGACCTGTCGCTCCTTATGATGGCCAGACTTTAGCATTCAGACCTGTCATGATTCATCATAGCAACGAAAACTATCTTCTTGACGACGCCAACTCTCCTGACCTGAACAGGAAGCTGCTGGGGATCATTTCCCAGGATTTCGTCAAAGTCGCCGATCATCTGAAAGAGGCTTCCTACCAGGTAAGAAAAAGAGGCTTCTCGCAGTATCCTTTGTTCGTGGTATCCAGGATGCCGAGCGAGCTGGGGACTTTGCTCTTCAGTCCCGGGGAGTTGGATACGGAGTGGATGTACAGGGCATCCTTCCTGGAAGAGTTTATCCAGCGGGGACTTGTCGGGGAGGCTTCCGTCGATTATTTCAAGGAACACTACCGGGACCCCGATGAATTTTGCTGCGTTTTCGCCATTCACAACGACTTCGCAGGCTTTATATATGTCCCTTACCCGGAAGATTAACTCTCTTTAGCACCATTCCCTGTTTTGAGTAAAAGCGCCTCTCTGTCCCGCGGTTCCGGCATCCTTGCATACCTGGCCATTGCATTGCCGGTCGCAGGGTACCTGATTTATTCCCGGCATTTTTCCGGCGCACTCTTTTATGCCGACGATTTCCATCTTCTTAAGACGGTACAGTGGGTGAAGGAAGCCGACGGATGGCTGGAAAAATTAAAGCTGTTCTACCAGCAGCACCAGGAGCACAGGATCGTCGTACCGCGGTTGCTGACGCTGGCCGATTATTACCTTGAAGGACATATCGGCTGGCGGTCGCTTATCTTCTTTGCAAGCGTAGTCTGGTGCTCTACCATTTTCATCCTCTGGAAAATCTTCCGCTCCCTGGGTATCAGCAGCTGGTATTTCATACCGGTCCCCTGGCTGCTCTTCCATCCCCAATACTACGAAAACGTTACCTGGTCCATCAGCATTCTTCAGCAATCCGACGTCGTTTTCCTTTTTACGCTGCTGGCATACCTGTGTGCAAAAAAGAAATACAACCTTGCGCTGCTCGTCTCGGTTATCGCCACGTTTACCCATGGCAACGGGCTGTTTTCCTTTCCGATAGCATTTACTTTCAGCCTGATCGATAAAGACCGGAAGAGCACTGCCAGGCTCGTTTCTGCCTTCTTTGTCATATACCTGGTCTATTTTTACGAGTTCAAAAGCGGGCAGAATGCCAGCATTTCGCAAAGCCTGGCAGATCCGCTGAACCTCATCCAATCATTCGGCGTCTTTTTCGGGAGCACTACACTGATTGCCGTAAAAAATTATCTGATCGCCGCACTGGCAGGCCTGTTCCTGATAGGGTCGCTTATCGCCTGGTCGGTTATAACGCTCAGGAAAAGTATCACCGGCAAAGGGAGCGGATTGTTCGACAGGGTCCTGTGGGGAATTACCGCCTTTCTTTTCATTACGGGGAGCCTGGTCGTAGCGACCCGCAGCTGGCAGGGAGTTGAAACCATAGCAGCTCCGCGATATCTTCATTACTCCTCCTATGTGCTTTGTATTTTTTACCTGGTGGCCTTAAGGATTACCCGCGGAAGCTCCAGGAAAATACTCGGCGTTGTTTTTATCCCGGCCGCACTGTTACTATGCCTGCTGAGCTATTTCAATTTTACGCCGCATGTCCGCTTCCTGAGGGACCAGCTGCTTGCCGAAGAATCCAACTATATCAACCATGGCGTGTTCCTGCAGTATTTCCCGTCATTTAACAGGAATATCAGCGAACCCTACCGGAACGCCGTTGCAAGCGGCGTGATCAGGATGAGCGACCGGCTCCCGTATGACAATACCCGCGAAACGCGAAGCAGCATACACCTTACGGTTACCCTGGATTCTATCCGCCTGGAAGACGCCAGCCGCTCGAGCGCCGAACGGATTGTCCGGATATCCTCGTCGGAGCGCCAGGGAAAACAGGTATTCCTGGCTATCCGGACCGAAGGAAAGACTCCCTACTGGATCCCGGTATTTACCCAGAGAGCGGCATACAGGGCTCTGCTCACCTCCGGTGCATTGCTCGGAAACGGGTTTGAAGGGACTGCAATTCTGAACAACCTGCCGCCGGGGTCTTACCAGATAGGGCTTTACACGGAAGGATCCGTCTCATGGACTGACCAGTACCTGCCTGTTTCCTCTGAATGAAAATGATCGTATATTTAGCTCCTTATATTTGAATTTTCGCCGGATGCCCAAAAGGACTGCACTTATTGTTCCCTGCTATAATGAAGAAAAACGTCTGAAAGGTCAACAATTTCTGGAATTCGTATCCGGCATTGAAAATATTGACTTATGGTTCATAGACGACGGAAGCCGTGATAAAACCTTTCGGATCATCGGGCAGATCGCCGGCCAGGCCCCTTCGCGTATCTTCACCGAGCAATTGTCCGTCAATAGCGGGAAAGCCGAAGCCATCCGGACAGGATGCAGGGTCGCGCTCGCAACCGGCCGGTATGACTATGTCGGCTATATCGATGCCGACCTGTCGGCTCCAGTGCATGAGGTCGTCCCGTTAAACGAGCTGATCAACGAAGGCAGGTACCTGATCGTAGCCGGCTGCCGCATCAAGATGGCCGGCCGGAAGATCGAAAGGACGCTCATCCGGCATTATATAAGCAGGGTCTTCGCAACCTATTATTCGCAGTTGCTCGGCGTTCATAATTACGATACCCAATGCGGGCTGAAGCTTTTTACGGGGCCTTTTGCCGCCAGGCTTTTTGACAGCCCGTTTGTTTCGCGGTGGCTGTTCGACCTGGAGCTTTTCCTTAGGGCCAAAAAATTGCTGGGCGAAGAGGCCTATGCCGGAAAGGTCATAGAATCACCGCTCTACGAATGGCGGGAAATCGGGGGATCAAAACTAAAATGGCACGATTTTGTCAAGGCGCCCCTCGAAGTGCTTAAAATCTATTTCCGGTATCGCGGCCCCGAAAGAGGGGAAGCCTGAGCCCGGTATACTCCAAAAAAATTCGTATCTTTACGCTTCATATATTCTATTATCTCTAAATAAAATTTAAGCCAAAGTACCCCATTTATATGGCAAACGAAACAGTAGTGGCGCCCAGTAATTATTCTGCAGAGAATATCCAGGTACTGGAAGGGCTTGAAGCCGTGCGTAAGAGGCCCTCAATGTACATCGGAGACACCGGGATGAAAGGGCTTCACCATCTCATATGGGAAGTAGTTGACAACTCCATCGATGAAGCTTTAGCCGGTTATTGCGACACCATCTATGTTACAATTGAACCCGACAACTCCATAACGGTAAAAGATAACGGCCGGGGCATACCGACGGGCATGCACCCGAAAGAAAAGCGGTCCGCGCTCGAGGTCGTTATGACCGTCCTTCACGCGGGCGGCAAGTTCGACAAAGACACCTACAAAGTTTCCGGTGGTCTGCACGGCGTAGGGGTATCCTGCGTCAACGCCCTGTCTATCGAGTTCAGGGCAGAAGTACACCGCGAAGGCCAGGTCTTCGAGCAGGAATACTCCCAGGGTAAACCGCTCTACCCGGTAAGGGTGATCGGCGCTTCCGATATCACCGGGACAATCATCCATTTCAAGCCGGATGACACTATTTTTACCGCCAGCGAATACAAATACGACACCGTTGCTTCCAGGCTGCGCGAGCTTTCTTTCTTGAATCGCGGGATCAGGCTCATGCTTACCGACAACCGGGAGCTGGATGAAAACGGGCAGCCCCGCCAGGAAGAGTTTTTCTCGGAAGGCGGCCTGACCGAGTTTGTCACCTATCTCGACAGCACCCGGCCGGCACTCATTCCCGAGCCGGTGTATATGGAAAACCTCAAGGTGGCGGTGCCGGTCGAAGTAGCCCTAATCTACAATACTTCCTATTCGGAAAATGTATTTTCGTATGTCAACAACATCAACACGATAGAGGGAGGAACGCACGTTTCCGGCTTCAGGATGGCGCTGACCAGGACGCTCAAGAATTATGCCGACAAATCAGGGATCCTTGCAAAAGAAAAAATCGAGATCAGCGGCGACGACTTCAGGGAAGGGCTCACAGCCGTTATTTCGGTTAAAGTAGCCGAACCCCAGTTCGAAGGACAGACCAAAACCAAGCTCGGGAACGGCGATGTGGCCGGAGCCGTGAGCCAGGTGGTCTCCGATATGCTCGAAACCTACCTCGAGGAACACCCGAAAGAGGCCCGCATGATCATCGACAAGGTGATCCTGGCCGCCAAAGCAAGGATCGCCGCCCGCAAAGCAAGGGAAATGGTGCAGCGCAAGAATGTGCTTACCGGCACAGGGCTGCCCGGGAAGCTTGCCGACTGCTCCGAGACCGATCCTGAAATATGCGAGCTGTACCTGGTGGAAGGGGACTCTGCAGGAGGAACTGCCAAGCAGGGGCGCAACCGGATGTTCCAGGCGATCCTGCCGCTGAGAGGTAAGATCCTGAACGTCGAAAAAGCCCAGGAATACAAGATCTACGAGAACGAGGAGATCAAGAATATGTTTACCGCCATGGGGGTGCAGATCGGGCGCGAAGGCGATGAGAGGGCGTTGAACATCGATAAGCTCCGCTACCACAAGATCATCATCATGACCGATGCCGACGTCGACGGCAGCCATATCCGGACGCTGATACTTACTTTCTTCTTCCGGTATATGAAGGTGCTGATCGAAAACGGCTATATCTACATTGCACAGCCTCCGCTTTACCTGGTAAGGAAAGGCAAGGAGGAGCGCTACTGCTGGACCGAAGCCCAGAGAGAGGCGGCTGTCAGGGAAATAGGCGGCGGCAGGGAGGACTCGGTTAACGTACAACGCTACAAAGGTCTCGGTGAGATGAACGCCGAGCAGCTCTGGCACACTACGATGGACCCCGATCAGCGCAGCCTGAAACAGGTTACCATCGAATCGGCCGCAGAAGCCGACCACCTCTTTTCCATGCTGATGGGAGATGAAGTGGCGCCACGCCGGGAATTTATAGAAAAAAATGCAAAATACGCCCGTATAGATATCTGACGGGCATTGCAACCTTATTACAAAGCGGGTGGTCTTAGTATAAACGGCCATCCGCTTTTTTTCACCCGAAGCAACATTTTTCGCCGCCGGATAGTAATGTTGAATAAAAGATCAGCGCAAAGAGCATGAGACACATCTCCTTTGTTTTTATACTGACCATCTTATCATTCCCGGTACTCAGGGCCCAGGAAACGGACGTGCCTGACGAAAAATACTATACTCCCGAAGCATCCGAAACACCTACCATCCAAAAGGTCAGGATGAAAAAAGAAGCGGAAAGGCAGCTGGAAAGGGTAAAAATCCTGAGCCGGTGGTACCTGGGAGCCGATTTGTTCGGTCGTTCGGATATCACCAGCCTCGATAATAACTACAGGTATCTTTTCAAGCCTTTTCCCGCCAGCACTATTGACTTTTCCTTTGCCGGCCAGGTCGGCTGGATTTTCCGTGAGCAGCTCGCTGTGGAGGGAGGGTATGCGCACAGTAAAATTCACAATACAGCGGTTCTGAACACCACCAATAAGGGAGGCTTCAAATTTTCCAATGACGGAAACGCGTTTTTTCTCCGCACGAAGTTCCTGGTCGAATTTGGAAAAATGGGGCTACGGCGACCGGGCCTCTGGATAGGAGGCGGTGTATGGGGCGTTCCCAACTCGGGCGGGTCGCGCGATCCCAAAGCCTATATGATTACCCACTACGACAACAGGGGGCCGACCGATACCACCTATCTGAGCAGTAAAACCACGATCGGAAACGAATGGACATACGGGGTCGAAGCCTCTGTGGAATACGCCTTCAAAGTAAGTGAATGGACCGATGCGGCCTTCTTCATCAGGCGCCACTGGGGATACGGCACCGCCATCTCTACGGAGCTCACTTATGCAGACAACAAAAAGGTAAACGATACCGGCTTTCTGAAGTCCGACGGGACGGGCTGGAATTTCGGCATTTCCATACGTTTCATGACCGGTATCAGGAGAGGAGAGCTGAAAACGTACATCCCGGGAAGCGCCGGCCCTTCACCCTACCGTTCCGAACCGGGCCGGTAAGGCAAGCCTGGAGATGGTTTTTTTTTATCTGTAAAAATGGCTAATTTGGGCTTGACAAAAAGCCAGGAAAATATCTTTAACGCCCAGCCGGTTTCAATCCCACTTTGCCATTGCCATGCCTTCGGACCATTCCAGTTTTCCCCAAAACGACAGAAAAAAGTCATCCCTTTCCGACCTGTTCTCTTTTTTCAGCCCGGCCAGACAGGAGGAAGAGGAAAGCCCTTTCAGGAAAAACCCGGAGAAAGTCGCGCAAACCGTTGCCCAGAGCGACCTGATAAGCCGTGACCTCAGCTGGCTCAAGTTTAACGAGCGGGTCCTGGACCAGGCAAAAAACAAAGACCGGAACATCTTCGACCGGCTCAAATTCCTGGCTATTACCAGCTCCAATCTCGACGAGTTCTTTACCATCAGGGTGGGTAACCTCTACAATTACCTTGACTACGGGAAGCAAAGGATCGACTATTCGGGCCTTAGGGAAGTGCCCTTCAAAAAGCTGCTTCTCACAACAGCTCAGCAGTTTGTGGAAGAACAAAACAGCCTGTATCTCGATGAGCTCAGCCCGCTCTTTGAAAAACACAAGTTCAGGGTCGTACAGGTCGGGGAGCTGGAGCCGGAAGAAAGCGAAAAAGCCGCCGGTTTTTTCGACAGGACGGTATACCCTATGCTGACTCCCATGCTGTATGATTACACGCATGCATTCCCGGTCCTGCTGGCGAAGGTCCTTATCCTGGCCGTAACGACAAAAGCAGACGGCAACGACGAGGAGGAAGAAAAGCTCTCTTTTGTCCAGCTGCCGGCCAACCTGCCCCGCTTTTACGTGGTTGAACGGGCGGAAGAAGTACTTTTTGTCCCTATAGAAAGTATTGTCCGCTCGCACATCAAGAAACTTTACCGCAATATCCGGATATGCTCCACGACGATCTTCAGGGTCATGCGCAATGAAGATTTCTCGCTGGAAGACAGCGACGATATTGAAGCCGACCTGGTCGACGAGCTCAGGCAAAAAATTAAAAACAGGCGACTGGGAAGGGTTGTAAGAGTTGAGATCGAGGAAAACGCCGATAATAAGCTGCTGAAGCTGTTAAGGAAACGCTGGGAAATCGATGAACACAACATCTTCGTCAACAGGGGGCTTATCGATTACACCGGGCTCTGGCAGATCGTCAGGTTCCCTGAGTTCAAGGATCAGACGCCTCCCACCCACCCGCCCGTTCCGCCGCTGGGTATCGGGCGGGAAAGAGCCAGCAACATATTCGAGGTAATCCAGGAAAAAGACATACTCCTTCACCATCCTTATAATAATTTCGAGCCTGTGCTTCAGCTCCTCGAGCAGGCAGCCGAAGACCCGAAGGTGCTGTCCATTAAACTGACCATCTACAGGCTGGCAAAAAATTCGAGGGTTACCAACGCGCTGCTGAAAGCTGCTGAAAACGGCAAGCACGTAGCCGTGCTTTTTGAAGTAAAGGCCAGGTTCGATGAAGAAAACAACATCAGGGAAGCACAGCGGCTGCAAAAAGCCGGCTGTTTCATTATTTACGGCATAGGCCTGCTGAAAACCCATACAAAGCTCCTGCTGATCATCCGGAATGAAGGCAACAATGTGACCCGTTACGCACACATGTCGAGCGGCAACTACAATGAAGATACCGCCAGGCTCTATACCGATATTGGCCTGCTTACTTCGCGGGAAGAGTATACGCGCGACATCTCGGAATTTTTCAATGTCATTACAGGACACTCTGTTCCCAATCAGTATGCCAACCTCATTACAGCTCCCCGGCACATGCGCGACGGGCTCATCGGGCTGATCATGAAAGAGGCTGCCAACGCGCAGGCAGGACTACCCTCCGGGATCTGTATCAAGATCAACTCCCTGGAAGACAGGGAAGTGATCATGAAGCTTTACGAGGCTTCGCAGGCGGGAGTACCCGTCAGGCTGATCGTGAGAGGCATATGCTGTCTGCGACCCGGTCGCGAAGGCCTGAGTGAAAATATTGAAGTGCGGTCGATCGTGGGCGATCTCCTGGAACACTCCCGGCTGTACTATTTCCACAACGCGAACGACCCTATTGTATACGGGGGCAGCGCCGACGTCATGGTACGCAGCTTTGACAGGCGTATCGAGTCCCTCTTTGCTTTCGTGGATGAAGACGTGAAGCAGGAAACAATTGCCATGCTGGAATACAACCTGAGAGACAATGTCAACGCGTATGTGCTTAACGAAGACGGCTCCTATTCAAAGGTCATGCCCGACGCCGAGTCAGCGCGCTTCAATATTCATGAAGAGTTTTACAAAATAACCATGGAAGACGTCAGGAAAGCAGCGCTCTTCCGTCAGAACGATCCCGCCGGCCGTCTTCAAATGCACCATGACCTAAGCTCCTGATATAAATATGCCGAGAACAACCGATGGAGAGGTTTAAAGGAATAATAGGCATCGTCCTCATCCTGGGCATTGCCTTCGCGCTTTCCAACAACCGTAAAGCAATCAGCTTCCGTACCGTCGGGACAGGGCTCCTGCTGCAGTTCGGGATTGCCGTTTTTATCCTCCGGACAGACATCGGCCATACGCTTTTCCAGTGGCTGGGCGAAAAGATACAGAAGCTGCTTTCATTCTCCGACAAAGGAGCGGAATTTGTGTTCGGATCGCTTGTCAATATGCCCCTGATGACCCGGGCTTTCGGTGAAGGCAACGATTTTATTTTCTTTTTCAAGGTCGTACCCACCATCATATTCGTAGCAGTCCTGGTCAATATGCTTTACCATGTGGGGCTTATGCAAAGAGTGGTTTCCTTTATTGCAGGGGGCGTCTATAAGTTGATGGGTGTAAGCGGAGCGGAGGCGCTTTCAAACGTAGCCAGCGCCTTTGTAGGACAGGTGGAAGCCCAGATCATGATCAAACCCTATCTTCAAAGAATGACGCGGTCGGAGCTTATGGCCTCGATGACAGGAAGCTTTGCCTGTATTGCCGGCGGCGTGATGGCCGTCTATATTTCTCTCGGGGTCCCCGCGCCCTACCTGATCGCCGCCAGCCTGATGGCCGCACCGGGAGCCCTGGTCATTTCGAAAATAGTTTACCCCGAAACCCAGCGCTCCGAAACCGCGGGAGCTGTCAGGATCGACGTCAGTAAAAATCACGCCAACCTGCTGGACGCCATTGCTGCCGGCGCCGGTGAAGGCCTCAAAGTAGGGTTGAACGTGGTTGCCATGCTTATCGGCTTTATTGCCCTGGTAGCGCTATTCGACTACCTGCTGGGCCGCGTCGGGATGATGTTCAATTTCCCGGAACTCAGCTTCAACTATATCCTCGGCAAGCTCTTTTCGGTTTTCGCCTGGGCTATGGGCGTGCCTGCCCGGGACGTTGAGACAGCCGGGGCCCTGATGGGGACCAAAATGGTCATCAACGAATTTGTCGCCTATCTCGATCTCATCAAAGTAAAGGACGCCCTGTCGCCCAAAACAATGGTTATCACCAGCTTTGCGCTATGCGGGTTTGCTAACTTCAGCTCGATAGCCATCCAGGTAGGGGGAATCGGAGAGCTTGCCCCCGAACGGAGGGGCGACCTGGCCAGGCTGGGTTTCAGAGCACTTATCTGCGGAACACTGGCGTCCTATCTTTCCGCTACTTTCGCCGGTATCCTGATGGGATGAAAAGGGGAAGGATTTGGGGAGAGCCTTCGCTCTCCCCGTTTGTTTTTGTAATCCCTAGTATCCCGGGTTTTGCTGCGCCTGCTTTTCTGCGGAAGTCAGGCTCCGGCCGTTTGCCTGGATCCCATCCAGGTATGTCTGGGGGATAGCGCGGAGCTGGTGATATTCCTGTATAAAGCCGGTTGCCTGGAAATTGAACGCCCGTACACGGGGTACCAGCGTTTTTGTTCTTGAAAGGTCTTCCCAGCGCTTGTACTCGCCGGCAAGCTCACGCGAACGTTCATTCAGCACAAGCGCGAGCATCCTGTCGTAAGCGCCTGTTAAGCTCAATGCGGTGATCACATATTCGTCGCCTGCAGGAAGAGCGTTGATATCGGCAATAGCCAGGCTGGCCGAGGCGGCGGTGGTCACCGGGATATTGTTCGACTCGTAATACGAATTTTCGCCCATGTATGACCTTATGGACTCTATGACAGTAGGATTTGCCGAATATGGAATAGATACTTTATACGAGCCTCCGCCGTCATAGTAGGCCGAACGGTTTTCGCCGCCTGCAAACTGGGCGCGGGCCCTGACTGCATTGATATAGGGCAGCGCATCGGCATATGAGCCGGTACCCAGCTTTGCCAGCCTGATCTTCGCCTCGGCCGCAATCAGGTACGTTTCCGCAGAACGGGCCAGGTTGAGATCGCGCAAACCCCTGGTGTCGTTTAAACCGGCCGCCCGTGAGCCGTCGAGATGCTTGCTCAAAGAAGGGAATCTTACGTTCACATCCAGGGCGCCGTCAGTCGTTCTGCCGCCCGGGTAGGCGACATAGGCGCTGGGGATGGTTTTGCCGGTGGCGCTGTAAGTCACTTCGTTGTTCAGCACATACGACGAAAAGCGCGTATCACCGGGCTGGTTGACAATATACATGATGCCCAGGTCGCCGTTCACATAATAGCTGCCTGAAGAATTGTTCAGCCGGTGCTTGGTACGGAAGCTTTTCCAGAAGCGGGAGTCGTTGACCATGTCATATATCCTGAACATATAATAGTTGGGGCGCAAACGGCTATAGGGCCTGTCACCGGTAAGATCGCGCTGCATAAAAGGCAGGTCGTCATACCGGGCTGCAAAATACAGGTGCTGCGAGTTTGAGCCGCTGGCAGAAACATCGGATGTAAACTGGGCCGAAAGGATCAGCTCCGGAAGGCGCTCATTGGGGCCGTCAGGGCCGGTGTAGTTCCACAGGCTTGCGAAATCGGCAGTAAGCGGATGCTGCGCGATCACTTCATCGCACAAAGGAGTGATGGCGGCAAGATCGCCCGCTTTGGTAGACGAATTCCAGGAATCGTTGATTTCGCTGGCGCGGAACAGGTACGCTTTGGCCAGGTAGTGGGCTGCCGCAAACCTGGTGATTTTTGCAGGTGCACCGGCTGCCGGCAGGAGATTATAGGCCTGCTTAAAATCCTCTATCACCTGGGCGCTCACTTCTTCGGCGGTAGCCCTGGTAAATTCCAGCTCTACCGTATTGCTTGAAGTGGTCTTGAGCGGTACGCCGCCATATTGCGACACCAGACGCAGGTAACAATAGGCCCTGAAAAAGTAGCCTTCGCCCAAAGCGATTTTTTTGACATTGTCCGATCCGGAAGCGCTGGCAGTTGCATTCTCGATCAGCAGGTTAGCATTTCCGATCCCGATATACAGGTTGTCCCATTGCGCATTTGCGCTCGTCGTATTGCTGTTGACAACCGTAACAATAGATTTCAAGCTTCCGTCATAATTGTTCCAGCTGCTGTTTGAGGCATCGCCACCGATACCGAACTCGTCTATCCCGTAGCTGTTTGTACAGAAGGGCGCTTCAGAGCTGAACGGAGCACTGAAGACATGATGATAAGTACCCGTCGAAAGCGCCATGATACCTTCGTCGGTCTTGTAATATTCCATCCCTCTCGCCGTTTCCAGTTCCTCTTTCAGAAAATCATCGTTGCACGAGGAAACAAAGAACAGGCCTGCAAAAAGCAGTATATTGATAATCAGTTTTTTCGTATTCATTTTACTTTAATTTTTTGTGAATAGCCGCGGCAATTAAAATGATGCGCTCAGTCCTACGGTGATCCCCCTGTTGAAGGGCGCGCTCAGCACATCCATATCGATCCAGCTGATCTTCGAGAACACCATTCCGGGGTTGACAATCTGCGCATATAGCTTTAACCCGGTGATAGCCTGCGTTTTCAGCGCCCTGCTGTCGAGGTTATAGGCCAGCGATATAGTGCGGATTTTGAGGAAAGAGCCGCTCCTGTAGCCCAGAGCCGTGTGAAACGGATCTCCCGTACCTTCAGTATAGATGGGCTTCTGGTACTCTGCGTTCACATTGTTTTCGGTATAATAGTCAATTGCCCGCTGGGTACCGCGGCCGGTTTGCGATTCGCCGCCGGTGTCATACATGTACTTCATACGGCCATAAAGGAAAGCCGAAAGCTCGATGCCCCTGTAGGTAAACGTATTGGTCAGCCCCAGGATCCATCTGGGCCTGGTATTGCCGATGATCACGCGGTCGTTGTTGGCGTCGATGGCCATGTCATTGTTAATATCCACCGGCCTGACGTTCCCGGCAGAGAAGGTGTTACCGTTGGCATTGTACTGGTTGAAAATTTCAGCGTCTTCTGCTTGCCAGAGCCCTGCGCTCCGGTACCCGTAAATCACCCCGATAGGCTGCCCTATGAACCAGCCGTTATTGATATCGTCGCTGCCTGTTGCCAGCTTCACGATACGGTCTTTCTGCCAGGAAAGGCTTCCCGAGGTGATCCAGTTGAAGCCGCCTGCTTTTATATTGTCCGTTGTCAGGCTCAGATCCCATCCTTTATTGGCGGTTTCGCCGATATTAGCGAAGGTAGTCGTGTAGCCGGTTATGGTAGGAATGGACATCTGCATCAGCAGGTCGGTGGTCCTGGATTTGTAGAGGTCAAGGCTACCGGTTATCCTCCTGTTGAATACGGAAAAATCAAGCCCTACATTGTACTGGGCAGTTTTTTCCCAACCCAGCCCCTGGTTGGCCATGGTGGTGGAAGGCACAGCGCCCGCTCCCAGCGTGCTGATATACGGATAAAATACAGAAGTAATGGCGCCTTGCGTAGCATACGGATCGATAGCCGAGTTGCCGGTAACGCCTACACCTACCCTCGCTTTCAGGTCGTTGACCCATGACGTGTTTTGGAGAAAGTTTTCCTCGTTTATCCTCCACGCAAGGGCGGCCGAAGGGAACCATGCGTATTTATACCCGTCGGCCAGTTGGGAAGCGCCGTCGCGGCGTACCGACGCGGTGAGCAGGTACTTATCGTTAAAGGTATAGTTGATCCGAGCCATATACGACTGCAGCTGGCTTTTTACCCAATCAGAAGAATAGGCGCTGAGGTTATCGGCCGGAATATAGTTTTTGGACAACGCATTCCATTTCTGGCTTGCAAAAGCAACGCCGTTAGCGGCGATATTGCTGCTATCTCTCGAATACCGTGTCTGGCTGCTCAATAAGGTCACCCCGAAATCATGCCGGCCTATGGTCTTGTTGTAATAGATCAGGTGATCGAGCGTATAGGAGATCGTTTGTCTTTTGACAAGCGCTGCATAATTGGAACCGGCGCTCCTGACGGATCTGGAGTCGATATAATTCCCGCCCCGGTAGTTGGCGAAGTCAGGCCCGAAGTTTACCCTGTATTTGAGATCCTTCAGGAAAGGGGTGATCCCGCCGAAGTCAACCTGCCCGAAAAGACTTCCGAATGCACGAAGGGTCGTTCGCTGATCCTGGTTCAGAAGCCACTCCTCGGCCACATTTTTAATCCCGATATCCCCGCCGGGAGTTTCTATCCTGTTCCCTTCCGCATCGTAAGGCAGTGCATAGGGAAAAAGCGTCCTTGCCTGCTCATAAATAGAGCCCTGCGACGAAAGCGGGTTGCCGCCTGCCGTAGATTGCCCGTACTCCTGCACACCGTATGAAACCTGGAGATTACCGCCCATCGAGAACCATTTGGAGGCGGCCACATCGAGATTTAAACTTGTCGAGTACCTTTTATACCTCTGCCCTTTCTGGGTCCCTTTGTTATCCAGGTAGCCGAATGAGGCATAGGCTTTTATATTCTCGGTCCCGCCGGTGGCGCTCAGCGTAAGGTTCTGCGTGATGCCGGGCTGGGTAACCATCCCGTACCAGTCAGTAGTCGCTACCTTGGAGCCGTCCCAGCTCCCGGAAGCCCATCCTTTTTCGATATTGGACCAGGCCGTAGGGTCGCCCGTGGCCAGGAAGATCGCCCTGTCATTTGCTATTGTGGGCTGGTCGCCGCGGGGATATACTGCCGGGTTCCTGTAGTAATAGGCCCAGCGGCGAAAATCGATGTACTCCCCGGCGTTAAACATCCTCCGGTTATCTTCCAGCGTCTCGAAAGTAGTAGCTACATTAAGGTTCAGGGAAGTTTTACCTACTTTACCCTGCTTGGTGGTAACAATTACAACCCCGTTGGCGCCGCGCGAACCGTAAATGGCCGTAGCGGAAGCATCTTTCAGCACGTCGATCGCCTCGATGTCATTGGGGTTGATGTATTCGATGCCGCCGGTCATCAACGGGATGCCATCCACCACGAAGAGCGGGGAATTGGATGCCGTCAAAGAACGTACCCCGCGGATGTTGATGGTCGGCGCAGTACCCGGGCGCTGGGCGGTAGAAATGTCGACGCCTGCCACTTTCCCCTGCATGGCCTCCAGTGCATTGGCCACGGGGCGCGATTTGATTTCTTTTTCATTGATACCGGTAACGGCACCGGTCAGGTCCCTCTTTTTCACCGTTCCGTATCCGACCACCACTACCTCTTCAAGGGCCAGCCGGTCGGGCTCCAGCGACACGGAAATTGTTGTCTGGGCGCCCACCGTGATTTCCTTACTCTGAAAACCTACATAGCTGAATACAAGTACGGCGTCGGCATTGGGCACGCTCAGGCTGTAGTCGCCCGAGACATTGGTGGAAGTCCCTATGTGAGTGCCTTTTACGGTCACATTGACACCCGGAAGACCTTCTCCTTTTTCATCGGTCACCTGCCCTTTGACAACCTGTTCCGTAAGCCCGGTCCCGTTAACTATATAGGATAAACGTGCAAATGCCGGCAGGTCCCGGCTATGGAGAGGATGAGCGGTGGACAGCGTAGCAAGCGCTCCGGCCCAAAAGAGGGGTAATACCGAAATTTTTATAAAATTAATCCCCTTCCCGACGAATCGTCGATAGCTTTTTATAAAATAGTTCATACTTTTAATTTGGTTAAAGACCACAAGTGAATAATGTCCGGCACTCCTCTCCCGGAGTGCAAACGGGGGCCAACCCGGACGGACGCTGAAGCCAGGGGCTCCTACACCCCTGGCTTTCATTTTTTGATGCGTTAACTTTTTTTCATATCTACGTTTCTTTTTTTGAATAAGTTAGCTTCAGGTTGGTCAGCGCTGATGCCTGACCTTTTAAACGGGCGGTTAATAACCCGGATTCTGCTCGGCCTGCTTTTCGGCAGCCGTCAGCGCCCGCCCGTCCTTCTGGATCACATCGAGGTGACTTTGCGGGATCGGCCGCAGGTTATGTTTTTCCTGTATGTTGGGCGCTGCGAGTACGTTAAATGCTCTTGCACGGGTTAGCAGCGTGCCGGTGCGGGACAAATCTTCCCAACGGTAAAATT
The DNA here is from genome assembly GCA_037191015.1 of Spirosomataceae bacterium. Lineage (GTDB taxonomy): Bacteria > Bacteroidota > Bacteroidia > Cytophagales > Spirosomataceae > Ravibacter. The sequence goes on along the minus strand of JBBCKD010000030.1, from coordinate 32,150 downwards.
CACCCATCAACTCTCTTGAGCGCTCGTTCAACAGGAAGCAAAGAGCCCGGTCATATTCACCGGTATAGCCCAGTTTTTTGATGATCGCCTCATCTTCCGCAGGCAGACTTGAAAAAGAAGTTATCGTAAGACTGGTGGCTGCTGTTGTAACCGGGATATCGTTTGATTCGTAGTAAGAATTACCCTTATAAAACGAATTGGCCGTAGTGGAAGTAGCAGCCTGGAATGCCGCGCCTCCATCGGTATAGGCGGCACGGTCTTCCCCGTTTTTATAGGCGCCGCGGTCGCGGATGGCATTGATAAAGGTAAGCGCCCTGGCGTAATTATTCTGGCGGATACAGATCTCTGCCGCCGTCAGGTAGGTATCGGCCAGCCGTGCCAGTATCCCGTCGCGATTCCCGATCACATCCGGAATGGCTTCCCTTGAACCGTCCAGGTATTTGCTCAGCGGAGCAAAACGATTCTCGAACGCATCGGCATCGATATAGGCCTGTCCTCCCACATAGGTGGCGAATACGGTAGGTATCACCTTCCCGGTTTTGAGGTCGGCAACGCCGGTCAGGCCGGCGGCGGAAGTAAACCGGGTATCGCCGGCATTGTTGATGATATACATCACGCCCAGATCGCCATGCCGGTAGATCCCGCTTGGGTTGTTTACCGCATACTTGGTCTTGAAGCTTTTCCAGAACCTGGAATCATTCACCCGGTCAAATACCTCATAAGCATAGTAATTGGTACGCAGCCTCTGGTATTCCCGTCCCCCGGCAATATCCCGGGTCATCTGGGGCAGATTGAGGTATTGCGACAGGAAGAAAAGGTGCTGCTGGTTGCCGAACGCGCCGCGCGTAGATTTATCGGAAGTAAACTGGGCGGCGAGTATCACCTCATCCAGTTGCTCGTTAGCGCCGTCGACCCCGGTATAGTTCCACAGATCGGCAAAATCGGCGGCGAGCTGCCTTCTGCCCATCACTTCTTCTGCCAGCAGCAATGCCTTAGCCAGATCGTCGGCTCTGGTGGATGCATTCCAGGAATTATTGATTTCGCTGGCACGGAACAGGTAGGCTTTGGACAGGAAATGCGCCGCCGCATCTTTCGTGATCTTCCCTGTAGCCGAGGCGGTGGCCGGCAGGAGGCTGTAAGCTTCGTTAAAGTCGGCAATGACCTGCTCCATTACCTGCTGCGCACTATTCCTGGCAAACTCGCGTTCGATAGTTGTACCCGAAACCAGCTTTAACGGAACGCCGCCATACTGGCGCACCAGCTTCTGATAATTGAAGGCGCGCAGGAAATACGCCTCGCCGAGAAAGGTATTCTTTTCGGCGCCTGCAGGGAAAAATCCGGTTGCATTCCGGATCAGCAGATTGGCCGAGTTGATGCCCATATACATGTTATCCCACAGCGTGTTGGCCATTACGGTGTTTACGTTTACGGCCGTGACCAGGGAGCTGAAGCTGCCGTCATAGCTGTTCCACATGTGGTTGGAAGCGTCTCCCCCGGTACGGAATTCGTCAGTGCCGTAATTGGTAGTGGCAAATCCCCACTCCGATGCAAAATGGAAACGCAGATTGTAATAAATCCCTACGGCCAGGTCACGGATGCCGGCTTCGGTTTCAAAATAATCGGAGCTCCTTTGTGTGGTAAGTTCCTCTTCCAGGAAATCGCTGCATCCCGTCACCGACCACAGTATGACGGCCATTGCTACGGTTTTGATTATGGAAGATCTGTTTTTCATTTCTTATCTATCGTGACTTTTCAGAACATTATTTCAGAATCGTACATCCAGGCCCATTGACAACCCGCGGTTCCAGGTTGACGTACCCAGGTCCAGATCGATCCAGTCGATCCCGGAGAAGAGCATACCGGGATTTTTGCCCTGTATATAAATTTTCAGGTGGTTCAGCTTCAGCTTTTCGGTAAAGGAGACAGGGAAAGTGTACCCCAGGTGTACTGTCCGGACCTTCAGGAATGCCCCGCTGCGATAGCCGAGTATGCTAAAATAGGGATCCCCGCCGGCCACATTATAGATGGGTTTCTGATACTGTGCGTCCTTGTTATTTTCATTGTAATAGCTGATGCTCCTCTGTGTGTACCGTCCTCCCTGCCATTCGCCGCCGGTATTATGGGTATAGCCCAGGCGTCCGTAGAGGAATATGGAGAAATCGAAATTTTTATAGGAGAAGCTATTCGTGAGGCCGAGGGTCCAGCGCGGATTGGTATGACCGATTATCACACGATCGTCATTCGGGTTGATTTTATAGTCCCCGTTCTGGTCGACCGGGCGCGCCATTCCTACCTGGAAGCGATGGCCATTGACGTTAAATTTTGCCATTTCCTCGGTGTCGCTTTCATGCCAGAGGCCGTTCGGCTCATAGCCGTAAAGGGTACCGATGGAATGCCCGATAAACCATGTGTTGGCAATATCATCTTCCTTTCCGTTGGCCAGTGAGATGATGGCATCCTTTTGCCAGGCCGTGTTCAGACCGGTCTCCCAGGTGAAACCTCCCGCTTTGATATTCTCGGTGTTCAGGGTCAGGTCAATTCCTTTATTTTTAGTCTCGCCGATATTGGCAAAGGTCCTGGTAAACCCGTTCAGCGGCGGGATCGACATTTCCATCAATAGGTCTGTGGTGTGGGAAGTATAGAGATCGACCACCCCCGACACCCGTCCTTCCAGGATCGAGAAATCAATTCCCAGGTTGTATTGCGTGGTTTTTTCCCAGGTAAGCGCGCGGTTGGCCATGGCCAGGTCGCCACCGCTGATCTGGTATTCGGAAGGTGTATATCCCTGGGTGATGGTTGTTCCGTAAGGGTAAAACAGCGACACTACGCCGCCTTTGGTCTGGTAAGGCGAGATCGCCGAGTTACCGGTGGTTCCCAAACCCAATCTCACTTTCAACTGGTCAACCCAGCTGACCTCCTTCAGGAACGCCTCCTCGCTCACGCGCCAGGCCAGTGCCGCAGAGGGAAAATATGCCCATTTATGTCCGCGGGCAAGCTGGGAAGCACCATCCAGGCGGCCCGATACGGTCAGGAGATATTTTTTGTTCAGGCTGTAATTGACCCTGGCCATATAGGACATCAGCTGTCTTTCGGTCAGATTGGAATCCCAGCTGTCCAAAGCCGCGATATTCGACAGGTTGAGCGCGTTCCACTTCTGGCTCGGGAGCGGGATGCCCAGGGCGCGCATGTAGGAGCCGTTCTGGGTCCAGGAAGAGACGGTCTGCAGCAGCGTCAGCCCGAACTGGTGCCCGCCTGCCGTCTTGTCGTAGTAAACCAGGTTGTCCAACGTCCAGGAAAAGTCGTTCTGGTTTTCCAGCGAAGCCATATTGGGCGCGCCCAAACGATTGAAGGACTGCCCATCTATATACACCCCGTTTCTGAAATACCTGAAATCCGGGCCGAAGTTCATCCGGTATTTAAGACCGGGCAAAATACTCACCTGCGCATAGAAATTACCCAGTGCACGAAGCTGGTAGCGGGTATCTACCGAATACAGCCACTCATCCGCCACATTTTTTACTATATCGTCCCCACCCGGGAACTGGATCCGGTTGCCATCTGCATCATATGGAACTGCATAGGGAAACAACCAGCGCGCTGCATGGTAAATGCTGTTCGGTCCGGAGGTGGTGCCGCCCGTGTTCGACTGGCCGAAATCCTGGATGCTGTAGGAAGTGTTCATGCCGACGCCCATCTCAAACCACTTGAACGGCGCCAGGTCGACGCTCACTTTCGAGGAATAGCGTGTAAAGCCCTGCCCTTTCATGGTGCCGTCATTCTTCAGGTAACCGAATGACCCGAATGCCTTGATCTTATCGCTTCCGCCGCTGAGGCTGATGGTATGCGTCTGGGTAAGCGCAGCCTGGGTCACCATCCCGAACCAATCGGTGGTAGTTACCTTTGAGCCGTCCCAGGTTCCTCCCTCCCAGCCTTTCATAATATTGGCCCAGGCGTAGGGATCGTTGGCGCCCAGGAAAATAATATAGTCGTTGGCCTCGGTAGGCTGGTCCCCGCGCGGGTATTTGTTCGGATCGGCGTAATAATACGCCCAGCGGCGCCAGGTCAGGTACTCGCCGGCGTCCATCATCCGGGTAAAATCCCTGATGGTTTCAACGGTCGCCGTCCCGGAATAGCTCATGGTCATCCTTCCCGCCTCGCCTTTTCTGGTTGTCACCAATACCACCCCGTTGGCGCCCCTCGAACCGTAGACAGCCGTTGCCGATGCGTCTTTAAGCACATCCACCGATTCGATATCCTGGGGGTTCAGCGTCTCTATCCCGGCAGAGGACATCAGCGGTATCCCGTCGACGACATACAGCGGGGCGTTGCTGGCCGTCAGCGAACGTACGCCGCGGATCCTTATCTGGCCAATCTCTCCCGGACGCTCATTAGAAGTGATGTCTACACCCGCAGCTTTGCCCTGCATGGCTTCGAGGGCATTGTTTACCGGGCGCGACTTCAATTCCTTTTCGCTCACGCTGATAATAGCGCCGGTCACATCGCTCTTCCGCTGTGCGCCATACCCGACCACGACCACTTCTTCGAGGGTTTTATTGTCGGTCAGCAACCGGATGTTCACTGTAGAGCGATTGCCTATGACGGCTTCCTGGCTGACACATCCTACGAGGGAAAAAATAAGGACATTGTTATTACCCGGCGGTACATTCAGCTGGTAATCGCCATCGGCATTTGCTGTTGTTCCCCTGGTCGTTCCTTTAATTACAACGTTGACGCCCGGCAATCCCTGTCCTTTTTCATCGGTAATGCTTCCTGAAATGATCCGGTCAGCAGGTACATTGATATCGGCCGACGCTAAATCTGTTGATGAGGACGTATGAGTGGATTCACCTGATCCGGAAGAGGCGGGATCACGATTCAGGATAATGTAATCTCCTGATACAGTAAAATGAATACGATGCGGGCGAAGCAGAAGGATGAGCACGTCTTCCAGGGGTTGATTGTACAACGCCAGGCTCACTTTCCGGCCGCGGACCAGTGAAGGGGAATACGCGAAACGGACCCTGGCCGATTTCTCTATTTGACTCAGAACTGCTTTCAGATCACGCTGTTTCGCTTCGACCGTTACGGGTTGTTTGAGTAAGTCCTGGGCCAAACCATTCCGGCCGTAGGTCATACCTGCCACCACCCCGGCAAGCACCAGGAATAAATTCGTTTTCCTAAGAAGCGCAATCATTTGCGTTTAGTATAATTCTTTCTATAATTTACCATATGTTCTTTTTCGGAAAAACAAATCCTCCCCATCCCCTCGCGAACGAGCGGATGTTTACCAGGATGTGAAGGAAAGCGATAAGAGTCGCTGTATAATCAGTTTAGGTTAAAAATTCTACATACCGGGCTATTCGTCACAACCAATACTCGTAATTACTACCCGGGTATTGTCGACTGTATAGCCAGCGCCTATGGCACGGCAAATGATATCAAGTTTAGCAAAAAAGGGCTCATCACCCATAGGTACCGTCAATCGGCAGTTTTTCATGATCGCCTTGTCGTAAACAATGGGAACCCCGTATGCATTTTCCAGCCTGGCGAATACATCGGCAATCGACGCGTTGTCGAATTGAAACCGCCCTTCTTCCAACCCTTGTGAAAGCAATTCCTTCGGCGCTTCGGCCAGCGACCGGGTAATTTGCAGGTTATCGGTCATAAAAGTAGCCTGCTGGTTGGGGGTCAGCATCGATTTCTCGTCTGAAAGCGGGGGTGTACCGGCGCTTTGCATCGGGTAAACTATCACCTTGCCTGTCCGAACGACGACCGATACCTTCTTATCCCCGGTTTGTACGCTGAAGCTCGTACCGACCACACGGGTAACCAGTCCGTCGGCATAGACCAGAAAGGGGTGTTGCGGATTACTGGTAACTTCAAAAAAAGCATCGCCTGTCAGGAATACTTCCCGGTTTGCCTGCTTGTCGAGATCACGGGCGAAACTGATCCGGCTATGACCGGACAAGGTTACCCGGCTTCCATCCGGCAGCAATACCTGCTGCGGTTCGCTCTGCATGTTGGCCACTTCCTTAAGCGGTAAGGTTGAAGTTTTTACCAGCTGATCATAGGCATACACCGGTGGCGCTGACCGGCCTCTCCAGACCGTCAGGGCTATGCCCATAAGAACGACAACAGCTGCGGCGGCCTGCCACCACGAAAACCGCATGCCTGTCCGGGAAGGAGACATATCCCTCCGCCGGGCGGCGGTAGTCAGGATCCGGTCGATTTCTTGGGATTGTTCGGCATCTGTCAACGAGCCTGACGCCAGCGTTTGAAGAATAAACGCCCTGGCTTTTTCCAGATCGGCCTTCTTTTCCGGATAAGTAGCCTGAAGATCCCGCCAGACGAAGCGGGAGGATGAAGACCCGTCCCGGACCCATTGGATGAAATTATCATCGCTCAGGAAATCGTCTACTTCGTAATCCTTATATTGCTTCATGGTTGAATACCATTCTTTGGATACATCTATAAGGAGGATGGAAAAAGTATCAGATTATAATGAAGAAAAATAATTATTTTTTTAAAAGAGTTATATCAATCTGGCTACCAGCTACTTAATATTCGTCAGAATTCAGAAATAAAAGTAGCAAAAGACGTATAGCGCGAAAAAGAGGAGGTGCCATTGTTCCCGGAGCGATTTTAACGCCTGAGATAGCAGGTTTGTAGCTGCGGGCTTCGAAATGTCCATTACCTGCGCTATCTGGTCATTTGTCAGGTTCTCAAAAAATTTGAGGTGAATGACCTCCTGCTGACGCCTGGACAAACTGCCTATTGCTTTCTGAAGCTGAACACGTTTTTCGATATCGGTCTCTTCGGCGATGATACAATTTTCGGCATGGTTGCTATCTTCCGGCTGATTTTCGCTCAACTCGCCGGGCAATTCCTCCCATAACGCCCGTTTCTGGTACTTCTGAAAAATCTGGTTACGGAGGGCTATGAACAGGTAAACCCTGAGGTTCGTAACCTGTCCTAAAAACATCCGGCGTTCCCATAAATGAATAAACAGGTCGTGTACGCAGTCTTTAACCTGTTCGCGATCTTTTAAAAATTTGTTTCCGTATTCAAACAGCGGCCGGTAATAGATACTCAACAAATCCCCGAAGGCTCTCCGGTCTCCTTCCCGAAATGACTGCCAAAGCCCTGGATCTCCTTTATACATCTGAAAATACGGGAAAAAGTTGCCGACAAAAATATCTCTTATCCCACATAAAGTATAAAAATAGAAACAATCCCGGAGAACCCCTACCGCTCAATAAATTAATTTCCGCTAACTCCGCTTATATGCTTAATATTGGGGGAATAATCAGTTAACCCTCTTTTTTCATACCCTGTGCATTGTAAAGGTCAGGTCTGGTTTGTCGCTCCCCCGGCGACATGTCCTGCCGTCCGGTAACATTAGATTTATGACAAAAAAAATCTACCGCATTATTCCGGTACTGCCCTCTGTGCCGGTCTTGCTGGGAATAGTTCTGTTAAGCGGCGGCGCCCCGGCTGTCGGTTTCGTTCACAAAACCGGGTCAGAACCTGGCGATACTATTGTGGCAGTCCGTGAAGCGATATTGCCCGCCCACCGGAAAGCTTTTCCCCGCGAATTAATGAGCGACGGGAAAAATGCCTCCACTTACAGGATCATAGCATTCGGCGGCAGCCTCACCGCAGGCTTTCAAAACGGCGGCCTGTTCCGTGAAGGCCAGCAATGGGCTTACCCGCACCTGATCTCAAGGCAGATAGGAGTACCATTCGCACAACCGCTTTTCAGCAAAATTAAAGGAAACGGGACCGGCTACTTTACTTCGCCGCCGGCAACGCTGCCCTCCGCCCGGAAAAAAGTAACCAATAACCTGGCCCTGACAGATACGGACGGGAGCCTGGAACCCTATACAGGAACTGGCTTAAATAATTTTGCCATCCCCTATTTCAGTAAAAGAATGGATCAATCCAGCCATCTCAGGGCCGATGCGCTTCCGTTTATGAGCAGGATAAGGACCGGCGCTTCAGGCCATAGCCCTCTGAGTCAGCGGGAATGGATCTCTTCTCTCGACACGCGTTCCGACCTGTTCATATTTGAGGCCGGCTTCGACGATCTCGTGCATAGCATCCAAAATGACGGCGGCGGAATTTCCGGGATAGCCTTTGAATCACTTGACCATACCGATGAAATGAAAATGATCGGCGAGTTGGTCAAAACCGGGAAAAAAGGGTTGCTTCTGAATGTTCCCGATGTTTTATCCCTTCCCTATTTCCAGCAGTATAACCGGGATAGAATAAAAAATTACCCTGTCCGGCTCCTGGTAAAACGTTCCACTTCGGTCGGGCCGGTAAATTTCGACCTTGAAACCGACCTCCTGCTACCGTGCGAAACAGCGGAAAAAATAGTAGCCCGCGAGCTGACCGGGACGATCCTTCTGAAAGATGTCGAAGTAATTTCCCGCGATCCTTATGATAATGAATTTCTTGTCGCTGATCCCGCTACCTTCAACCGCTTCAAAATCGAACGCGCCGCACGGCTCTACAACCTGGCGATAGCAGACCTGCACGAAATTTACCGGCAGATCCTCGGGGGCTCCTATACTACCCACGACGGCGTAAAAATCGATCCGTCGTGGCCCGCCGGTAACTTCTTCTCGACCGACGGGATCTACCCGACAGCGCTCGGACAGGCTGTGATTGCGAATGAATGTATCAGGGCGCTGAACCTCCATTACAGTCTGTCTATTCCGCTGATCGCAACGAAAGATATTAAAAAATAAACCAGGTGTCAGATCAGGTTTCAGCCGCCCGATTAACAAACAGCTGACGCCTGACAGTTAAAACCTCCTATACAGATGAAAAATAACTTCCAGAAATATACCCTGCTGCTTGCAGCATTTGCTTTTCCGGCCCTGCATACGGCTTACGGCCAGTCGATAGATATCAGCCTTCCCCTCAACAGGTCGGTATACCAGCGGGACCTGGCTTCGAAGGCGACGATCCCCGTCGCCGTACAGTTTAAAAACGGGGCTACCCGCAAATTCAGCTATAAGGTGGAGAAATTGAATGTGATCACCGGAGGATCGCCGATGCCGGAGATCATCGAAGTTCTGAACGTGCCTCAAAACGGTCTTTTCCAGGCTAGTCTGCAGGTAAATGCCGGGTGGCACAAGCTGACAGTTCAAACCTACGGCGTCGACAATTCCCTACTGGAAACGAGTGAAATCAAGTTTGGCGTGGGAGAGGTGGTTTACAGTGCCGGGCAGTCGAATATGCAGGGGATCGGGCTTGGAACGACGGGATCCCCGCTTCTACCGGGCGATGCTTACGACGGCCTGAGCCTGATCAACCAAAACTGCTTCTGCAAAAAGACCTTTCCTTTCCCGGTATTCGAAAAAATGGAACGGGGCGCCTACGACACGCAAAAAAAAGTAGCCCCGAACGGCAATCAGAACCTCTGGTGCTACGAAGTGGCGGCCAGGAAGATATCCGACGAAAACGGGGGAATACCGGTCATTTTTTTCAACACCGCTTCTACCGGCACCTCGGTCATGAACTGGTCGGAAAGTGCTGATAACCGCAATGCCGTTACCAGCAGCCCGTGGACCATCAACTGTAACCCCGATGTGGCGGAGTGGGGCAGCGAAGGCGCAGCGGGACATCCCTACCTGACCTTAAAAACAGCGCTGAATTTTTACGGAGGTATGTTCGGCGCCCGCGCCGTGGTATGGCATCAGGGTGAATCGGACAAAGTTATCGGCACTTCCAAAGATACCTACCGGACAGGGCTCGTCAACGTGATCAACCGGTCGCGGCAGCACTTCAATCCCGGTCTGGCCTGGACCATCTCGAGGGTGTCCTATTTCCCTCCGGGTACCTCAGCGGCTGTCATACAGGGCCAGGAAGAAACTAAAAGCAGCTTGTCCAATGTATCATGGGGCGCTTATTATTCCGACGATTTCGGGGGAGCAGGCGTCTTCAGGCAATCGGACGACCTCCATTTTAACCAGGAGGGCCTCGTAGCGCTCGGGAACCAGATCGCGACGGGATCCTATACACCGTTCGGCTCGCCGCCCGGCTTCACCCCTCTGACCACCCTGGCCCCCATAACGGCTCTTACCGTCCCGAATATACAGGTTACCGAGTCGGGCGGCAACTACATACTGACGATCGAGGGTAACTACCAGTCCTATTGCTGGGTAAACCAGAACGGACCGATCAACAACTGCCAGTTCACAACACAGTCTATCGAAGTCGGTTCGGGTAAGTGGAGATGCTATGTGACCCACACAGACAACGCGCCTGTGCCCGGTCATGAACAGCGGAATATCTCCCTGACCCGGAATGTAGAGCTGCCGCTAACCAGCTTTCAGAACAGCCTGGGAATCGGTTCTCCTCCGCAGATCATTGAGTAAGAGGAGCTCCCGCTTTCTCTATCCATTCTCTGACGACACCCGGATCGGGCACCTTTTCCTCTATTTTGAATTTCTTCCTGAGCCCGCCCAGGTCGTTGAATATCTTATTGGGATTGGCTGCTTTTATAGAGTCGATTGTCAGAAAGCCCATTTTTTGCAATACGGGAATCCATGTTTTACCGACCCCCAACGCAAGGTAATCGGCTTCAGAGGCAACTTCCAACCGCTTCTCCGGCCTCATCTGGGGGAAGAATATTACTTCCTGTATGCTGGCATTGCCGGTCAGCAGCATGGTCAGCCGGTCGATCCCGATCCCGATCCCGGCGGTCGGCGGCATACCGTATTCCAGCGCCCTGATAAAATCGTCGTCCATCTCCATCGCCTCTTCATCCCCCCGCTCTTTCAGTCGCAGCTGCTCATCGAAACGCTCCTTCTGATCGATCGGATCGGTCAGCTCCGAATAGGCGTTGGCTATTTCTTTCCCGTTTACGAAAAGTTCAAACCGCTCTACCATACCGGGTTTGGAGCGGTGCTTTTTAGTCAGCGGAGACATTTCTACGGGATGGTCCGTGATGAAAGTAGGCTGGATGATATGCGATTCTACTTTTTCGCCAAAAATCTCGTCTATCAGCTTTCCTTTCCCCATGCTGTCGTCCACTTCCATCCCCCATTCGCGGCAACGGTCACGAATAGCGGCCTCATCCAGCTCGTCTACATTGAGACCTGTATATTTTTCAATAGCATCGGTAATGCTCAGGCGCGGATAGGGCCCTGCGAAATTCAGGACCTGGTCGCCGAACCTGGCTTCGGTAGTTCCGTTTACCGCGACGGCTACCTTTTCCAACAGGCTTTCCACCATTTCCATCATCCAGTTATAGTCCTTGTAAGCCACGTACAGCTCGACCGTCGTAAATTCCGGGTTATGCGTCCTGTCCATCCCTTCGTTCCGGAACAATTTCCCGAACTCGTATACACCGTCGAAACCGCCGACGATCAGCCTCTTCAGGTGAAGCTCGGTCGCAATGCGGAGGTACAAATCGGTGTCCAGCGCATTGTGATGCGTTTCAAAAGGTCTTGCAGCAGCCCCGCCATGTACATTCTGTAATACCGGTGTCTCTACTTCCAACCAGTTCTGGCTGTCAAAATAGCTTCTCATGGTGGTTATGATCCGGGCTCTTTTGATAAAGATCTCTCTTACATCCGGGTTGACGATCAGGTCTACATAACGCTGCCTGTAGCGAAGCTCCGGATCGGTAAATCCGTCGTACACATTCCCCTGCTCGTCCCGCTTGACCACGGGCAAAGGTCTGAGCGCTTTGCTGAGAACGGTAAAGCGCTGCACATGAACGGATATTTCGTTGGTCTGGGTAGTAAAAACAAACCCTGTAATACCAATAATGTCGCCTATATCGAGAAGCTTCTTAAAGACGGTATTGTAAAGCGTCTTATCTTCCCCGGGACAAAGATCATCCCGGCGAAAATAGAGCTGGATACGGCCTGTGGCATCCTGCAGCTCGGCAAATGCAGCGCTGCCCATGATCCGGAAGCTCATCAGCCGCCCGGCCATCGAAACATTTTTATAATCGATCTTGTTGTTCCCGTAATTTTCAAGAATATCTTTTGCGGTAGTATTTACCTCGAAAGTTTCCGGAGGGTAGGGGTTAATATCGAGCCTGATCAGCTCCTCTCTCTTTTGTCGGCGCAACAGCTCCTGCTCGCTAAGCAACATTATTTATATGCTATGGTGAAAAAACTCAGTAAAACAGGGGGCAAAATTAAAGAAAAGCGGAGTTCCGGCAAAATCAATAAAAGTGATTACCACAGAGACCCGCTCTTTCCCGTCTCCTGACGGTGAAAGAGCGAAAGCCGGTCTCTGACCGGCAAAAAAAGATCATCCTTTATCAGGTCAGAGACCTGAAGTCGCCCTCCCATCGTCTGAAGACGAGGGAGAACGTATCTCCGTGCCTTTGTGGTGAAAATCAGCTATCGAAAGCTCTCTTGATAAAAGCCCCGATGAAGCTGCCTGCAAAGGTCAGCCCCACCGCCCCGGTCAGGCTGTGGTACTCTATCTCCGGCACCGACCCGCTCCTGCCTGCTGCCAGGACCCCTGCTACCAATACCACAGACTGGATAAGCGCCGGGATCCAGCCGCGCCGCGGATCGATCAACCCGAGGATAATGCCGGCTACGGCAGCGGCAAGCAGCGGAATATGTACACCGGTAGTGCCGCGTATCAGCCAGGCAGTAGCCGTTCCCAATACAACCGCAGCCACCGCCCCGGTCAGGTAGACGGACCGCCTTTTTACATCGTCCATCTTTTATACCAGTTTCCTGTATTTGATCCGGGTAGGCTTGGCTTCATTCCCCAGGCGTTTCTTCCGGTTTTCCTCATATTCGGAAAAGTTGCCTTCAAACCAGTACACCTCGGAATTTCCCTCGAATGCCAGGATATGGGTAGCGACCCTGTCGAGGAACCACCTGTCGTGGGAGATCACCACTGCACAGCCGGCAAAATTCTCAAGCCCCTCTTCCAAAGCCCTCAGCGTATTGACGTCCAGGTCATTGGTAGGCTCGTCGAGCAACAGGAGATTACCGCCCTCCTTCAATGTCAGGGCCAGGTGCACCCGGTTTCGCTCTCCGCCCGACAGGTTCCCGATTTTCTTTTCCTGGTCAGCCCCTGCAAAATTGAAACGGCTTACATAAGCCCTCGCATTGGTCTGCTTACCGCCGAGCATCACCCATTCATTTCCTTCGGATATGGTCTGGTAAACGGACTTATCCGGGTTGAGATTATCGTGCTCCTGGTCGACATACGACCACTGAACGGTTTCGCCTACTTCAAAATGCCCCTGAAGCGGCTGCAGTTGCCTGGTGATCAGCTTGAATAAAGTTGTTTTCCCCGCGCCGTTCGGACCGATGATACCGACTATTCCCGCCGGCGGCAGCGAAAAGCTCAGGTTTTCATACAGCAGCTTGTCGCCAAACCCCATCGTAATCCCGTTGGCCTCTATCACTTTATTCCCTAAACGGGGGCCCGACGGGATAAATATCTCCAGTTTTTCCTCTTTCTCCCGGCCTTCTTCGCTCAGCAGCTTTTCATACGCTCCCAGCCTGGCCTTCGATTTTGCCTGCCTGGCCTTCGGCGCCATCCTGACCCATTCAAGCTCCCGCTGCAAAGTCTTCTGCCGTTTCGATTCGGTCTTCTCTTCTTTCTTCAGGCGCTCCTGCTTCTGGTCAAGCCACGATGAATAGTTCCCTTTCCAGGGAATACCTTCGCCGCGATCGAGCTCCAGTATCCATCCCGCCACGTTATCCAGGAAGTAACGGTCGTGGGTAACGGCTATGACAGTCCCTTTGTATTGACGCAGGTGCTCTTCGAGCCACAGGACCGACTCGGCGTCCAGGTGGTTGGTAGGCTCATCGAGAAGCAGCACGTCGGGCTGGCGCAGCAGCAGCCTGCAGAGCGCTACCCTGCGTTTTTCTCCTCCCGAAAGCGTCGATACCAGATGATCGGACGGCGGACACCTCAAGGCGTCCATCGCCACCTCCAGGCGGTTGTCGAGATTCCATGCGTCGAGCGCGTCCAGCTTTTCCTGGACAGTTCCCTGTCTTTCCAGAAGCTTGTCGAAATCTGCATTTTCGTCGCCAAAAGCTTCATTTATCTCGTCAAACTCCCTGAGCAGGTCGACGATTTCCTGGACTCCCTCTTCGACTACTTCCTTTACTGTCTTGGATGGGTCGAGCTTCGGTTCCTGTTCCAGCATACCCACTGTATAGCCGGGTGAGAAAACGACCTCTCCCTGGATATCCTTGTCTACCCCGGCGATTACCCGCAGCAGCGTTGACTTCCCGGAACCGTTCAAGCCAAGGACACCGATTTTAGCCCCGTAAAAAAAGGACAAATAAATATTCTTAAGGATCGTTCTATTAGGCGGGATCGTCTTACTTACGCCCGCCATCGAGAAAATTATAGTTTCGTTACTCATTTTTTGTTTAATTTGTAAACTTAGGCAAATATCGTTATTTAACCCCCATTGTAAAAGTTGAATCAAAGGAAAGATGGAGAACATCACTTTAATGGAAGAACACGGCTATATTAAAAATGGCAAAGTATTCTTAAAAGGCTATTTAGAGTACCCTGACAGACAAATTGGAGAAGTCAAACGCACCGAGCAAGATGCTATTGATTATTTTAAGAACCGGTATACCATCGCAGAAAGTAAGGTCAGTCAGCTTGAACAGGAAGTTGAAGAAGCCCAGAACAAAGGCTCTTATTTGACGAAATTATTACAGCTGCGTCAGAAACTGCTCGGATTTGATGCCATCGGGGATTTCCCGGTTTTGCTTGCCAGGCTCGATAAACTTGAAGCCTACCTGACCGAACTCATCCAGGTAAACCAGATCAAAAATCTCGAAATCAAGCGGGCATTGATCGAAGACGCCGAAGAAGCAGCCAGGATAGAAGACTGGCAGCAGGCTACCGACAAACTGCAGGAGATCAAAGCGAAATGGATTCGCACAGGTTCTATCGACAAGATATACGGTGACGAGATAGAAACGCACTTCCAATCTATCCTGGATGACTTTTTCCAGCGCCGCAGGGAGCATTTTGCCGAGCAGAACCAGATGATCCAACAACGGATCGACGCCTACGAGGATCTTATCAAGCAGGCCAAGACCCTGACCTGGATGAGCGATCTCGACGAAGCCTACAAAAAAGCCCGCGAGCTTCGCTATGCGTGGAACAACGTCGGGGAGGTGCCGCCCAAAAAATTCTTCAAGATAAGCAAGGCCTACCGCCACTTCGTAAAGCTTTTCTACGACAAGTATAACAATGCCAAAGGCATCGAGCCAAAAGTCAAGGTCGATCCCCGGATCCTTGAACAGCAAAAGATTCTCGCGCAGGCAGAATACCATTTGAAAAACGATACGATCGAAGTAGCGGCGGAGCAAACCAAGGTGCTGCTCAGCAAATGGAGAGAAATCAGGCTTCCGTTCAAGCTTGCCGACAAAGAGCTGGCTGAAAAGTTCAGGAATGTCTGCGATAAGGTGTTTGAGCTCAGCTACCTGAGGAGGGTCCTGCTCCGGAAATATCCTGCGTTCGATCTGAAAAGCCGTGAAGAGCAGATCCGTACCAAGATTAAGGAGATGGAATGGCTTGTAAAACGCGAAAAAACCGACCTGGAAATTGCCATCCAGATGCTTGAAACCAATCCGCCTGCTGATGAGGAAAGCCTGAAGCAGCGAAACGGCAGCATCAATATACAGAAGCGCAAAGTAGCGATGAAAGAGCGGATCCTCCGCGAATTCGAGAGAGAGCTGCTATCCGTGTAGACATTTTCATTCGATTTAATTTTGATAGGAATGGGCTGAAGCCCATTCCTATTCAGCTTTAGCAAGGCTGTCTTTTTTCCCCGCACTCAGGAAATCCCGGATCTCCTGCTCTGAAAGGCCGCCGACCACGTGCAGATCAGGGCGCAGGCGCCGTAATTCCGCTATCCCCGAATCGGAAACACCCGATTGCCAGAGGTAAATACTTTTCAACCCTTTTAGCCCGGCAATTTTGCTGATACCCGCATCGGTAACCTTCGTTCCTATAAGATTAAGATACTCCAGGCCGGGCAGGTTGCCAAGCTGCGCGATCCCTTCGTCGGTAATGCCCGTATGTTCGAGATACAGCTTATTGAGGTTCTTTAACCCGGCAATATCCTTAAGCGCCTTGTCGGTAACGGCGGTGCTGCCGATTTTCAGCCATACCACCTGGTCAGACAATTTCTGAAGCAGCGCCGTATGCGCATCCGAAAAACCGGGCGCATTGACAGCGCTTACTTCCACAATATTCTGATCTTTCGATACTGGCGATACGATCAGGTTCAATTTCCTCAGCTCGGAAATGGCGTTCTTATCCGGCTCGGGCGCTGTAATTTTACTCAGATCGACGCCCAGGGGCATCGCCTTCCCTTCACCACCGGTATCCCCGCCGCCCAATGCCAGCAGGCTGCCGGCTATTTCATCGTTTTTCTCGAGATCGGCCACTTTCTTGTCTATCGGAGCCCCCTGGTCGATCCACCAGCTGATCAGCCCGATCTGCGCGGTAGTAAGCTGCGGCTTACCTTTAGGAGGCATGTGCAAATCGTCCTCAACCGGGAGAAGGCATACCTTTACAAGCGCGCTCTCTCCTCCCTTCCCGGGCGAAAGCACGGGTCCGTTTTCGCCGCCTTTTTCGAGATGCGCATAACCGTCCAGGCGGAGGTCTCCTTTCTGTTTGGAGCTCCCGTGGCATTGCACACACCGGGTATTCAGGATAGGCTGCACAATTTCCGTATAAACGACCGCCTGGCTGACATCTGCCAGCGGTTTAATTTCCCCGGCAGACGATTCTCCCTTGGGCGGTAACCCGGCCACCAGCCTTATCGCGTCCGGCGCATACTGCGTCAGGTAACCGTCTCCATGGGTAAGGGTTCCTCCTATATGCCCGGCAGTAAGCATAAGCAAAACCGCCAGTCCGAAAGCGGGGGCGTACAACGCAGGGAGCCAGTTGGGGGCCGAGTTCAAAAACCTGGTATTGGCCAGCCAGGCGACCCATGCAAATACAGCCACCCCTATCCCCTGCCATTGATGCCGGCTCAGCGCTTCCTCTTCGTACCCGCCTCCCGAAGCGAGCAAAAGACCTGCTATACAGGAAAATGTAGCGCCGATGGCAGCGCATAGCAGTATAAATGTCTTTGTATTTTCGGTCACCGACAGCTTTCCCATACGCTGCCCTATCTCGAGGAACAGCGCTATAAGCAGAAATCCGATAGGAAGATGTACCAGCAAAGGGTGGAACCGCCCTATAAAAAGCCCCAGGTCAGAAGCTTCCAGCAAAACAATGAGAATCATTAAAATCTATATTTAATACTTAAAAGCCACTTTCCCGGTATTTATAATATCCTGTACACTAAGCTTTAGTAAAAAGCTCATCGTTTTATCGCAAATTCGTCAAAGTTCATGACGGTACTGACCATTATAGTGGTAGCTGCCAGCTCGGCAGGGGCGATCGACCGGTCGACAGGATATTCGCCTACGCTTAAAAGCTGCTGCGCCTTTTCCGGGCTTTGCCGGAAGCTTTCGTATTCTCCTGCGTACAAATCCGTAAGAACAGCCGCTTCTTCTCTCCTCGCGGCACGTCCTGCCAGGGCCATAAAGGCGTAGTCAATACATTCTTCCCGCGTCTTCCCTTTTTGGATCATTTGCTGGGCCAGCACCCGGGAAGCCTCTACAAACTGCGGATCGTTCATGATCACCAGCGCTTGCAGCGGCGTGCTGGTCTTCTGGCGTTTCACGGCACAGAAATGGCGTTCGGAGGCATCGAAGTTCAGCATCATCGGCGGCGGGGCCGTCCGTTTCCAAACGGTATACATGCTCCTCCGGTAGAGCGTGTCGCCCTTTTGCTGACGGTACTTCCCGTAGTTCGAGATCGCTTCCCAGATCCCTTTGGGTTGATAGGGATATACACTTTCGCCGCCAACCATACGATTGATCAGCCCGCCGGCCGCAAGTGAATTATCCCTGATCTGTTCGGCGCTCATCCGGTAGCTGGGCCCTCTCGAATAATAGCTGTTATCCGGGTCAGCTTCTATATGTTCCCGCGAGCCGTAGGAGGCCTGCCTGTAGGTGGCCGATGTTACAATAAGCCTCTGCAACGCTTTTACATTCCAGTTCCCGGAAACATCGGAGCGCATAAACTCCGATGCCAGCCAATCCAGCAGCTCGGGGTGAGTAGGCAGGCTGCCCTGGTTTCCAAAATCACCGGCCGTAAGTACCATCCCCTTGCCGAAGTACTGCTGCCAGAAACGGTTTACGGCCACCCTGCTAAAAAGCGGATGATCTTCATGAAGCAGCCATCTGGCAAGTCCAAGACGGTTTTTAGGATAGTCTCCGGGGATTTTAAAAATTCCGTCCGGCGTATCGGCCGACACTTCCTCTTTGGGCGCGTCATAGACACCGCGATCCAGGATATAGGTCTTCCGGGGGTACTTCCTTTCCTTCATGACCATCACATCGATCTGCGTATTGAGCAGCTCAGTCTCCTCCCCAAGCTGCTTCAGGCTTCCCTCCAGGCTTTTTTTATAATCTCCGGCAATATTGGTAAAATAGTACTCCTGAAGCCCGCTGATTTGCTGCTCCGTCCTGTTCGCCGGCCCGGTTTTCAGGGCTTCCGCCACTTCATCCCGCTGTGAATACAGTCCCCGCATTTCGAGCGGCGTCAGGCTGCGGGTATAGATCTTAAGCTCGTCTACATCAAAATTTTTGGTGTAGACATCATTCTGCCTGCCTATCTTTAAGTTATTGACCGCTATATTGGTCTTGTTTTTACCGTATAACAAACTCTGGGTGAGATTGTTGTTGATTACTTTTACCTCTGCGCGCTCCCCGTTGATATAGACATTTACCCCTTCTGCCCTGCTGAGGCCGTTATAAGTGAAGGCCACCTGTGTCCACTGGTTGACCGGCGCCGGCTTAAGCGTCTGCAGCTCGATGCTGTTGTCCGGCCATACATAGCTCAGCACTACCCTGAAAGTACCGTCTTTTTCCCGGAAAATATTCCAGCCGCGATAGCCGCTTGTAATGTGATTGGATTTGTGGATCAGCGGACCGCTCAGCGATTCATCCAGGATATTCAGCCAGATACTGATGGTAAAAGGCTGATTGCGTTCGAAGTAGGCGAACTCTTTCCCGAAATCGACGGCATTTTCCCCGAAAAGACGACGGCTTAACCCGAATTTCCCTGGCCGGGAGGCGCTGTCTGAAAGGCTCTCGTCACCTTCACAGATAGCCTGGTGCCCGGGGTTGGCCAGGTTCTTAAGCACCTTCCCCCCGGGTTCGTCGAAGCTGAAATGCCCGTATAGCCCGTCGCCGGGCTTCAGCATGTTCTTCCCCGGATCGCCCGCCGCCCTGGCAAGCCACTCCTGAAAGGACGTGGAAGAAGCCCGGATCCGTTCCCGTTTCTGAGCTTCTTCCGCCAGGTATTTCCTGATGGCATCCAGCTGTTGCTTTGCCTTTAGAGTAGGCAGCGTTATACTGGGACTAGCTTCGCCATTATATGGGATCTGCCCGTTTTCGTTGATGTTATTGAAAAAAGCAAACAACGAAAAATAATCTTTCTGACTAACCGGATCGTATTTATGGTCATGGCAGCGGGCACATTCGGTGGTAAGCCCCAGAAAGGCCAGCCCGAAAGTATTGACCCTGTCAGCCACATACTCAGTCCGGTATTCTTCCGAAATAATCCCGCCCTCCATACTCTGCTGATGCATGCGGTTAAAGGCTGTTGCAACAAGCTGCTCGGTACCAGGCTCAGGAAGCAGGTCGCCCGCCAGCTGCCAGGTGACGAATTTGTCGTAAGACAGGTTTTTATTAAAGGCGTTGATCACCCAATCCCGGTAAGGCCAGGCCGTACGCATCATGTCATCCTGGTAGCCATGCGTATCGGCATAGCGGGCTACATCCAGCCACGGTACAGCCATATGCTCCCCGTAGTGAGGGGAATCAATCAGGCTGTCTACTACTTTTTCGTAAGCATCGGGAGAATTGTCGTTCAGGAACCTGGTCACCTGGTCGGGAGCAGGCGGCAGACCGGTGAGATCCATATATACCCGGCGCAGCAGAGTGGTCTTGTCGGCCTCGGGGGAGGGACTGAGCTGCTTCTGCTCCAGTTTAGCCAGTACGAAGCGGTCTATTTCATTTTTCACCCAGTCTTTATTTTTCACCTCGGGCAGGGCACTCTTCTTGACTTCTGTAAACGCCCAGTGGGGTTTGTATTCGGCCCCCTCTTCTATCCACCTGACCAGAACAGCCTTTTCCCGGTCTGTCAGTGTCAGGTGAGACTCGGGAGTAGGCATCATCATGTCCGGGTCTGAAGATAAAATACGGTGGGCCAGCTCGCTTTTCCATGGTTTCCCGGGCACTATGGCCAACAGCCCGTTATCACCTTTCTTCTGGTAGGCAACTTCGGCTACGTCCAGCCTTAACCCGCCCTTTACCTTGTTGGCATCCGGCCCGTGACAGGCAAAGCAGCGATCTGAAAGTATGGGTTTGACGTCGTAGGTATAGTCTACAGGACCCGAGATCAGGTCCAGCTCCGCAGCCACATTTTCGGGCAGCGTCAACCTGTTTCCGCAAGCGAAGAACAAACCCGACCACACCAAAAGCAAATACCTGCACAGTAACCGTCTCATACCGGGAATTTATACCTATCTTCTTATTTCGGCGCCATCCTGATAGCGCCATCCAGTCTTATCACTTCGCCGTTGAGCATCGGGTTGCTTATAATAGCCGCTGCCAGGTTAGCGTATTCATCCGGTCTTCCAAGTCTCGACGGGAACGGAACCTGCTGTCCAAGAGAAAGTTTCACCTCTTCCGGGAGGTTCTGTAGGAGCGGTGTTTCAAACAGGCCGGGCGCTATCGACATCACCCTGATGCCCAAAGGAGCCAGATCCCTCGCAGCAGGGAGGGTCATACCTGCAATGGCGCCTTTGCTGGCGGCATAAGCTACCTGCCCGATCTGCCCTTCAAAAGCCGCCACCGAAGAAGTGTTAATAATAACACCACGCTCTCCCTCTTTGTCAGGCACATTGGACTGCATCGCAAACGCAGCTAACCTCATCACATTAAAGGTGCCGATGAGGTTTATATTGATAACCTTACTGAATAAATCCAAAGGATGGGGCCCGTATACTCCTCCTGTCTTCCCTACCGTTTTGCTTCCGGCTACTATCCCGGCGCAGTTCACCGCTATATGCAGGCCGCCGAACGTTTCGCATGCATCATCAATAGCAGCCCGGACTTCCTGCTCGCTGGTAACGTCCGTCATCCGGAACCTCGCGTTGCTCCCCAGTTCTTTTGCCAGCTGCTCTCCTTTTTCCTGCTGAATATCGGCAATCCATACATTACACCCGGATGCAGCCAATTTCCGGACAGTAGCCTCTCCGAGTCCTGAAGCGCCGCCTGTTACCAGGGCAGTCCTATTGTTAAAGTCCATTTAGTCGGTTAAAAGATAAATCCGGCTAAATATACACATATTAGCGTTTTCCCGCCACCATCAGGATCACCCCTACCAGGATCACCCCTCCCGCCACGATCGACTGCCCGTTCAATACTTCTCCCGCAAAGGCCCACCCGAGCAGCATGGCTACTACCGGGTTGACATAAGCATAGGTAGACAACAGCTGCGGAGAAGCATTCCTGGCCAGCCAGGCATAGGAGCTGAAACCGATAATGGATCCGAAAAACGCCAGGTAAACCATCGCTCCCAAAGCTTTGCCCGGCGCATCCAGTATGCTTAAAAACGAAACGGGTTCGAAAAGCAGGCTGATGCACAGCAGGAACACGCCTCCGGCCAGCATCTGGACCGAGCTCGATATAAGCTGCTGAGGCAGCTTCATCCGGGACGAAAGCAAAGTTCCCGTTGCCCAGAAGACGTTACAAAACAGGATGATGACAATGCCTACCCAGCTGTCGGGCGAAGTTTCTTTAAAGCTGCCCGGCTGTACTAAAAGCGCGATTCCGGCTACACCTGTAAGAAGTCCTGTCATAGCCAGCATTGTCGGCCTTACTTTAGCAAAGGCAATCCAGTTGATGACTATGAGGAACAGCGGCAGCAAACCGGCCAGCAGCGCCGCAATACCGGTCGGAAGATACTGGATCGCGATGCTCATGCCGCCCATCGAAAATCCAAGCAGCAGCACCCCTATAATCCCCGAGGAAACAGCTTCCTCGCGACCGGGCCGCGGATGCCCGTTCAGCCGTGCAAATGGGTAGAGAATACACCCGGCTACCAGCACTCTCCAGCCGGCCATATAGAGAGGAGGCATATCCTCCGTCATGAAATGAATAAACAGGTAGGTAGAACCCCAGATAAAATAAACCGAAATTAAGTTAAGCAGCAGCTTTGAATGCTGCGACCAACCACCCTGTGCCGGCAAAAAAGACATCGTACAATTGGACTGAATTTATTGACTAATTAACGATTGGGACGGCCATATGGTTCCGGATCTGACAACGGTATAAAGAAACAAAAAAAGACTGCCCTTTTGAGGCAGCCTCTTTCAGCATATGTTATCATTCCCCGCCTTTATTCCCTTCTACCCAACAAAATCATCAGGTAATAAAGCAGCGTTGCCAGAGAACCGATTGCCGCTACGAGATATGTTCTCGCCGCCCATTTCAGGGCATCTGCAGCCATTCCATGCTCCTGGTTGGTTACTACTCCCTGGCGGTCGATCCACGCCAGGGCGCGGTTGCTCGCATCATATTCTACCGGCAGCGTAATGAAGCTGAAAAGGGTTGTGAGCGCAAATAACGCTACCCCGATGGCCAACGGCACAGGAGTAGTATTGAGCATGAGGATACCCCCGAGGATTATCCAGCTCATATAACGGGAAGATACCGTAAGGACCGGCACGAGCTTCGAGCGGAACTGCAGCCATGAATAGGCTGTAGCATGCTGCACCGCGTGGCCGCATTCGTGGGCTGCCACCGCAGCGGCGGCAACGCTTCTTCCGTAAAATACATCAGAGCTCAGGTTGACAGTCTTGTCCTGGGGGTTGTAGTGGTCGGTCAACGTTCCTTCTACCGACTGTACCCTTACATCGTAAATTCCGTTATCGCGGAGCATTTTTTCAGCAATTTCCTGGCCGCTCAGGCCGATCCTCAACCCTACTTCCGAATATTCCTTAAACTTGCTCTTCAATCTCCACTGTACATACCAGCTGACCGCCATTACGATCAGACCTATCAAATAAGCTCCTGCCATTGTGTTTTCCCTAAGATTTGGTTCAAATTATTTTCCAGCTAACGAAAATAAGAAAATTCAGGTATAAGCCGCTCTTATTTTCTCAATTAGTGACGAAGTAGAATATCCCTTTACCAGCGGGATTGTTCTTACCTCTCCTCCGTTAGCTGTCACAAAATCCGCGCCAACAATATTTTCAACTGAATAATCGTCACCTTTTACCAATATGTCAGGTCCCAGGGCTTCAATTAACTGCAAAGGTGTCGGTTCGTCGAACAAAATGACAGTATCGACAAAAGACATTGCCGCCATAAGCCGCGCTCTCGCCTGCTCGTTCACTACCGGTCTCAGCGGTCCTTTCAGCCTGCTTACCGACGCATCGGTATTCAGCCCCAATATAAGCTTATCCCCTAACGCACGGGCTTTCTCGAGGTAATCTACATGCCCCAGGTGTACGATATCGAAGCATCCGTTGGTAAATACCACCTTTTCTCCTTCCCCATGCCACCGTGCTACCAGGTCCCTGGCCTTGTCCAGGTTCAGAATTTTGTCAGCTGTCTGCTCCATTTTGTTTTCAACGGGATTTACAGTTATCAGTAAAAAAATGATGCCGTGGGCAGATTCCTGTCCACGGCATCATTTTCCGCAGTCTGCTACTTCTTCTTCTTTTTATCTTTTTTGGCTTTCTTGCCTTCCGGCTGGACCGCTACGGGAGCAGGCTCCTCCTTCTGAGACAGGTCCTTAATCCTGATATTCCTGAATCTGACTTCGGTGCCATGACCCAAAAATCCGATGTGTCCTGTTTTCCTGAGCAGCCCCGGGTGGTCCTTTTTGTCGAGCGTACCATTTTTACCGGCTTCCTCCAGGTCGCCGTCTACAATGGTCGTCCCGTTGAGGATCACCTTCACTTTAGGTCCTTTCAGGTAAACCTCTTCGTAGTTCCATTCACCCAAAGGTTTGAGATGTCCTCTCTTCGCGGGAATGATGCCATATACCGATCCATGATACTGGTAGGCCTCGAGCTTGCTGTAAATAGGGGCAGTATCGTCCAGTATCTGCAGCTCCGCAGCGCCGGAATAAGCGGCATCACCGTTTAAAGGAGCGCGTATGCCCAGCCCGTTGTTGGCGCCCGGCGTAAGCTGGAACTCAAACCGAAACACGAAGTCGGCATACTCGTCTTTGGTATAAAGATTCCGGGTGCCCGATGACTTACCCCCTTTCGGCCTTACCACCAGGTTACCTTCCTCGATGAAATAGTCCTCCGTATTTCCTACCCATTCGTGCATATTGGTCCCGTCGAAAAGTACCTTGAATCCTTCCTTCTTTTCTTCTTCCGACAACCGGAAAGGCTCTGCTCTCGGCAATTCCTTTACATAGATATCGCGGTAATAAACTTTGGTACCGTGTGCCTGAAGCTCAAGCTGCTCTACCGGGAAAATCGGCATGGTGCGGTCCCAGAAGTTCTCCAGGATCACGTTGTCGACGACGCGTTCGCCATTGAGATCGACCGTCACCCTGTCGCCTACCATTTTGACATAGAAAGTATTCCACTCTCCAAGCGCATTGTCGGCTACTTTATCAGGCGTGCTCTTGTGAACCTTGTTGTTGTACAGTCCGCCTGATCCTACCTGGGCCCCTACCTTAACGCGGGAAGTATCCCAGATCTGGACCTGGGGTGTGCCGCGAAGATAAATTCCGGCGTCGCCGTCCTTGCCGTCGGCATCCAGCTTCCAGTCAACATACATTTCGATATCGCCGTATTCCTTCTTCGCCACGATGTTGTCACCTTTACCTGTAAAGACCAGTACACCGTCTTCCACTATCCATCCGTTCCTCATTTTCTCATCTGCCAGCCTTTGCTTGTATGCGAGTGAATCGGCGCTCAGCCTGGCCCTTTTTATCGGGTTGTCTACCAATCCCTTCCAGCCGGTCAGGTCCTTCCCGTTAAAGAGCGAAACGAACCCTTTATCGTCAGGCAGCAGCTCGGAAAGATGCTTCCTGATCCCTTCCTTCTGGTATTCCGCATCAGGGCCCTGTATGACCTGCATGGTTTTCGTCAGCAGGCCGCGCACCACCGCGCCGTCAAACTGGGTATTGCCCATTGCGATGTTCATCACTGCGTGGGCTGCAGTCTGCTGCAGCTCCGGATCGTCGAGATACTTACCGGCGGTCACCAATGCCAGGAATGTCTTATTCCGCTGAAGCTCGGTCAGGATCTCCTTCCTGCTACCGGTGCTACCGGCTACTTCCAGCGCTTTCCTGAGCAGGATTACCTTTTGTACAGGATTCGCCTGGGAACGCTTCACTGTTGCCACGTAGCCGGCAATAGCCTCATCCCTATAGCCGGCGTTCGACGCTTTGGCGATATTATACAGCTCATCGAGGCTTTTATCGTCAGCCCACTGGCTGAGGGCCTGGATGGCCGATTTCTTTTCTGCCTCAGTTCCGCTGTTGAAAGACGAAATAGTAGCAGCCAGCGCCTGAGAACCGCCAAGGCTCGCCAAAACAGGCAAATAAGCTGCTTTATTCCCGGATTGGTTCATGTTGGATAACAGTTGC
Source organism: Spirosomataceae bacterium (assembly GCA_037191015.1). Lineage (GTDB taxonomy): Bacteria > Bacteroidota > Bacteroidia > Cytophagales > Spirosomataceae > Ravibacter. The sequence continues at coordinate 6,428 of JBBCKD010000030.1, read as the reverse complement.
GACACCTGCTGGCTGCCGCCTCCCTGGCTCCGTACAGCAGCTTTTACCGCCTCCTGGACGCCCGCCAGGTTAGCGCCGTCTTTGACAGAGTTAAGCAGGCCGAACAGCTGCGGCAGGTCCTTTCCTGAAACTACTCCTTTCAGCGCGGAAAATGCGGCAGATTTAACAGCGGGGTTGCTGCTGGTCAGCAACCCGCTTACAACACCGAGCTTGCTTTCGGCCCGGCGGCTCGCCAGCACATCCAGGAGCGCTACCTTCGCGACATCGCTTGCCCCGGGGATAGCCGACGCTACCTGGTCAATAACCGCGTTGCCTTTTGTGGTAAGCAAAGCCGATTTTACAGCTCCTACTACTGCCTGATCGTTACTTTTCAAAAGCGGGAGCAGCTTCGCCACACCTGATTCTCCGCCCAGCTTGCTGAGCGCTCCGACAGATGCGATCTTCACTGCCGGCGACTTGTCAGCAAGCCCCCTGGTAATAGCGGGCAGGGCGGCTTCAGTGCCGGAATTACCCAGGAACGAGATTACATCGGCTTTCACAGCCGGGCTGCCTGATGTCAGGACTTTCAGAAGCGCAGCGGTCGTAGCCGGTCCTGCGAATTTACCCAGGTTGGCCAGGGCGCTTCCTCTCAGCTTGGCATCCGGGCTTTGCGCAGCCTTTGCCAGCTCGGCAACCGCGCTTTCGCCTTTCACATCGGCAAGTATACTAAGCGCTGCAGCCTTTGTATGCGCCTGGCCTGAAGAAGAAGCCTTGCTGAACAGGGTCTGCGCGGACTTCTCTGCCAGCGCTTTCTCACCATTTTCATTAAGGTGGGTCAGGTATTGAAGATAGTTCGCAGTTGCGTTGGTCTCGTCATAAACCAGTCCCGACTTTTCGGCCGCCTTCCGCAGGATACCTTCCGACGAAGGAGAAGCGATCCGTGCCAGCGCATACTGGGCTACTTTTCTTGCGTCCTTATCGCTTCCTTCTGCGAGTTTCTCTATAGCCGGCGCCGCCGCCTTGAATTTCATATCGCCCAGCGCCTCCGTAAACGAGATCAGGCTGTTGCCTGAAGCGCCCGCCAGCGCTTTCAATAGCGCATTTCCCGCAGCTTCAGTGCCGGAAGCCGCCAGCGCTCTCGCTGCCGGGCCTGCCAGGTCGCTATCAGACAGCAAAGGGGTTATGGCTGCCAGCCCTTCTCCTTTATCGATCTGCTGCAGCTGGAACAGCACAAAGGTTTTATTAGTCTTATCGCTCAGCTTCGGCAGCGCTTCTGCGTAGGCCTCGGCCGCCATTTTCCGCCAGGACTCCTGCCCGGGCTGGTTAACAAAGTAGGTAAAACCTCCCACCGCATATTCCACCGCCGCATTCTGGCCTTTTTCAGGCGCCGATAGCCTCGATACCAGCTGGGTGATGCCTGCTTTCCCAAGCGCTGCCACTTCGCCGGCATTTCTCTCCAGCGATTTCTGGTCGTTGGCCGGGGTTTGCGCCAGCAGGTCGGCGATCCGGGTTTCCACTGTCCTGGTATCTGCCCTCTGGGCTGTGCTCCATCCGCAGGATGCTCCAAACAGCAGAATGGTAAATAGATATTTTTTCACTGTCTAATCGAAAAAAATGAAAGTCAAATGAAGTATTACAAGGTATACGGGCCACGCATAGGCTGGTCTATGAGGCGGTTGGCGCCGTCGTCATCGATAAATAACTGCCTGACAGGATCGAATTTCAATGAACGGTTAAGCCGGAGGGCTGCAAGTCCCATATTGACGATCGTACACGAACGATGCCCGTTTTCTTCGTTCAAAGCAAATTTCTGCCTTTTCTTCACGGCTTCCACAAAATCGGTAACCTGCGGCTCCGGATCGGGGAATGCTGCGAGCTTCTTCTCAAAATCAGGAATATCGCAACGGAAGCCGTTATATACTTTCCCCTGAGGACCTTCTATGTACGCCGCATTTGTATCCTTTCCTTCACCGTCGAGGATGATCTTACAGCCGTCGTCGTAGGTATATTCTATCCTTCTCCAGGTCCCTACCGCGTCGGTATGCTGCTGCGGGGCGTCAACCTCCACGCTCACCGGGCTGGTATGATCTTTCCCCAGGAAATACTGTATAGGATCCAGGTAATGCTGGCCCATATCTCCCAATCCGCCTCCGTCATAGTCCCAATAACCTCTGAAGGTACCATGAACACGGTGCTTGTTATAGGGCTTGTACGGAGCAGGCCCCAGCCATTTTTCATAGTCGAGCTCCTGGGGTACGGGTTCGGGCTTCAGGTCGGTGCGGCCTACCCAATAGAATTTCCAGTCGAAACCGGTATGGCGGCTTACGGTCACCTTCAGCGGCCATCCCAGCATTCCGCTGTCTACCAGCTTTTTAATAGGTTTTACGGTAGTATTCATCCCGTAAAAATTACTGTCGAACCGGAACCATGTATTCAGACGGAATATCCGGCCATGCTGCTGAACTGCCTCTACGACCCGCTTTCCTTCCCCGATGGTCCTGGTCATCGGCTTTTCAGCCCAAATGTCCTTTCCTGCCCGGGCAGCATCGGCCGCCATAATACCATGCCAGTGGGGCGGCGTTGCGATGTGTACGATATCTACTTCCGGCAACTGGATTAATTCCCGGTAATCAGTAAGCGCTTTAGTACCTTTAGGGAGCTTGGCAAGCGTGCTTTTGAGGTGGTTCTGGTCGACGTCGCAAATAGCCACTACCCGGGTTCCGGCATAGGCCAGATGCCCCTGTCCCATTCCTCCTACCCCGATAATTCCCTTCGTAAGCTGGTCGCTGGGAGCCAGAAAGCCTTTACCCAACACATGGCGGGGCACAATTGTAAAGCCGGCCAGTACTGCGGCCGACCCTTTCAAAAAACTTCGCCTTGAATGCCGGCTACTTACTTCTTTTTCTTTTTCCATTTCCATTTAAAATAATGATTATCGTTGTAGAGACGGAAGGCCTTCCGTCTCTACATGCATGCCGTCTAGGATTTATAAATCTCATCCATTTTTTCTTTAATTACTGTAAGCCGCTTGCGGTCGCCGCCGGTTACTTCTGCCGATCCCCATCCGGAATACCCGGCCTTCGCCAGGGCGGCATTGACTGCCGGCCAGTTGCAATCTCCTTCCAGCAACTCTACGCCAAACCCTTTCCAGAGACCTTCCTCGTTCATTTTTTTCAGGCTGTATTCCTTGATGTCCACTTTGAAGATCCGTTTTCCCAATACCTCGATCCAATGAACCGGCCATCCGTAGCGCAGGATATTGCCTACGTCAAAATACCAGCCGACCAGCGGGTGGTTGAATTCGTCGACATAGCGGGCTGCTTCGATAGGACTCAATATGAAGTTATTCCAGACATTTTCAAATGCGATCTTGATACCGGTTTCTTCGGCCACCGGGATCAGCTTCTTTATCTCTGCAATTGAACGGTCCCATGCTGCCTGGTAAGAAGTTTCCGCATTCACCACGCCGGGCACGAGCAATACCGTGGTGCCTCCATATTTTTTGGTATCGCGGAGCGCCTGCGCCATTGCGTCGGCGCATACCTTTCTTTTTGCAGGATCAGGGTCGCTGAGGGGCGACTTCCAGTGCGCGGAGTTGACGGTTCCGGGCAATTCAAGCCCGGTTTTATCGCGGGCATTCAATATCTCCTTCATCGGGAGGTCGTTGGGAGAATCGAGCTCTACCCCGTCGAAACCTATATCTTTCAGCAGCTTGAATTTGTCAAGGATGGAAAGATCTTCTTTTACCATGCCCCATTTGAGGCTCTTTTTTACCAAAGGTTTGGCTTGCGAAGGGTTTGCGACTGATGAAAAAGCTTCTGAGGCTCCGAGGCCTACCGCAGCGGCGGCCATCGCATTAGATTTAAGGAATTCTCTTCTGTTCATAAAATACGATGTCTACCACCCCAGACTTTCCCAAGTACAGAGATGGTAGACGTTTTTGGTGTTACATTAAGAAGCCACTGGATTTAGCTGAATGCGGTGAAGCCGGGCTTAGCCACTTCCTCCCGCGGAACAGCCGTATTCCAGGTATAGACATCAGGGCCCAGCTTCTCTGTCGAATTCAGAGCCTGCTCCCAGGTAATCCTCTTTCCGGTATAGGCGGCCATCCGGCCCATAATGGCGAGCAGCGTGCTGTTCGACATCCATTCGCCGTCATTCATAGGTTTCCCTTTACGGATGGAAGCGAAAAGCTCGTTATGCTCAGTCTGGTACATATCGCCGGCCGGGCCGCCGTATTTCCACGGGTTGGCGCCGTAAATCTCATGCACCCTCCTGGAGCAATCGACCATCGCCCGTCCTTTTGTACCCAGGCTTTCCACTAAATAAGAGGTATCGGTATTGGCCTGCTGACGCGAGAAATGGAAGCCTTTAGCCCCGTCAGCATATTCATAGGTGATCGCAAAATGGTCGAAAATATGGCCGAACAAAGGATCTATACGAACCTGGCGCCCGCCTGTACCGATAGCGCTTACGGGCAGCTTGTCGCCGAAGGCCCACGACATCATATCGATGCTGTGCACGGCCTGTTCCACGATATGATCGCCGGAAAGCCAGGTATAATACATCCAGTTACGGAGCTGGTATTCCATGTCCGTCCATCCGTCCTTGCGCGGGTGAGACCAGAGAAGGCCTGTATAATAGGTATTGTATACCGTGTTTACCTCCCCGATGGCTCCGTCCAGGATCTTTCCGAAACTGGCCCTTTTCGGCTCATCGTAACGCCAGCAAAAACCTGATACGAGAGAAAGGTTCTTTTGCTTTGCCAGCTTCGCCGCTTCCAGCACCCTTCTTACTCCCTGTGCATCCACCGCTACGGGCTTTTCGCAGAAAATGTGCTTACCGGCTTTCACTGCCGCTTCAAGGTGTGCCGGGCGGAAATGAGGCGGAGTAGCAAGAAGCACTACATCTACACCGGAATCAAGCACCTTCTGGTAGGCGTCGAACCCGATAAATTTATGCCCTTCATCCACTTTCACTTTATCCCCGTGCACCTTTTTAAGCCCGGTAAGCGAATTTTCAAGCTTATCACTGAAGATATCGCCCATCGCATGCAATACCACGTTAGGGTCTGCACTCAATGCCTGCTTAGCTGCTCCCGATCCACGACCCCCACAGCCGATCAACCCTACTTTCAGAGTCTCGCTGTTTACGCCTGCAAAGGTTTTGGAAGGAATGATAATAGATGGGAAGCTGCCTCCTGCCAGCGCAAGGCCCGCAAGCTTCAAAACATCTCTTCGTGAAGTTGCCATTATTTTTAGGTTATTATAAAATTTGTAAGCTGCTAATATACTATTTACGCCTTTAATCTTCAAGACAAAAAATTGTTTTTAAAAAAAGTTAAAAAGTGTGAGATCAACAATTTAATTGCACTTTCCAAATTTTCATTATCTCATCTGCGCCTACGGCATACTCACTAAATTCCTATTTCCCAAGCGAAATAAGGTTAACAAAAAGCCTGTAGGCCCCCGGGACGCCGGCAGGCAGCTCCCTGAACCATGACAAGCTGGAGTAAACGTAATAGCCTTTTCCATAGGGCGTATACAGGATCCCGCCGTCCAGGGGAGCACCTCCCGGATCATTGGAAGAAATGACCGTGCGGTATCTGCTGTCCCAGTTTTGCGGAAAATACAGCCCCCTCTCCTGCACCCAGCCGTCGAAATCTTTCAACGTGATTTTGTTCGGCGAGGTAAGGACCGGGCTTTCCGGGTTTATAATCCTGACCTCGGCGTCTTCCACGCTCACTCTTTCCCTGGAAATATCAAAAGGATAAGGCCCCAGGTCTCCCGAAGGCAGTTCCATGCCTGTATTGTACTGCACGATCAGATTCCCTCCTCCTTTTACATATTCCAGCAGCACAGCGCGCTTGCGGGCCAGAACGCTCCTGGTATTGAAAGCCCTCACCCCCAGTATCACCGCATCGAAATTTTTCAGGGTATTCAGCTCTATCTCCTTGTCTTCCAGGGCCGTTACACGATACCCGATCTCCTGCAATGCAGACGGCACGGCGTCGCCCGCTCCTTCAATATACCCTATGTGACGGCCCTTTGTCAGGAGGTCCAGCCTGACGAGCCGCCCTGTGCTTTGCGGGAAATGAACCTGCCGGGGTATGTGTTCGTAAGCGATCACCCCCATCCCGCGATCATACGTCTGCCCGTCCATCTCTGCGATCGCTACTACCGTTCCTTCCGCCGGCATCCGGGGAGGCCATACCTGGAAACTCACTTCAGCGCTGGCACCTTTTCCGGCAACGCTGAATTCTTCAGAAGAAGGTGAAGCTTTCCATCCTTGCGGTAATTCCAGCCTTATCTTCCCCCGGCACTGCTCCCTGGCTGCGGTGACGGTGACCGTTACAGTCCTCGGTTTTTCATCCCTGAACATATAAACGTCGTCGCTAAGCCTGGTATAAACAGGGGGAGAAATCACCAGAGGCTCATATACTTCCCCCC
>JBBCKD010000029.1:0-161297 GCA_037191015.1 Spirosomataceae bacterium | reverse complement strand
AAATGAATCTGTAAGTGAGGTTTATTATTGGAAAGACACACTTTTGTATAGAGCAGGAGTGTGCTTTTTTGTAGACTTTCCAGATGCCAAAACTATGAAACACTCCTATAACATAGATTGCGCCGCAGGTATCAACAATATCCCGATAATTTTCGAACGTGTCAGATAGCAACTTCGATATAAAAAATTTCTAACTAAACCTCATACATTTATGAAGCTACTATTTATAATCCTTCTCAACTTTGTTCTGCTGTTCCATCACTCTATCCTATTTGGAAACAATAACGAGCCCAAAGTATCACTTTCCGCGAATGGCTTTCCTTTCGCGGTTGAGTTCTCTGCTCCTACTAGCTTAAGCTTTGATGAGTTTCGGGAGAAATATCTTATTCTCGATCCTAAGATAAGCTTTGACAAAATACCTCACAGACAAAGCCGGAAAGATGTTACGCACGAAAAATTTGTACAGAGATATAACGGCATACCTGTGGAAGGTTCCGGTTATAATCTGCATTACATAGACGGAAAGGTTTTTTTATTAACGGGCACTATACGCATATTACTGATCTGAATACCAACCCGCGTTTAACCGATATCGAAGCAAAGAATGCCTTTTGCAGATCGGCGTCTATTCCACTCGACAGCGTCTACAAATACAGGGCTGAGCTTTTAATAAGGGAGGTTTCAGAGAATAATGGAACAGATTTCATAGCAAAACTTGCGTACAGAATTGTCATTTATTCTTCCAAAGTCAAGAATGGCATCGTAACCGTATATATCGATGCACAGACCGGTGATTTATTGGAGACAATAACAGAAGACCATTTGATCAAAGCTGAAGGAAACTCGGATGAGAGGTTAGACTCGGACCTAAATATTCGGGGAAGCAATGCCTTGCAAAAAGTAGCGACTCCTCAAGTATCTCCCGCGACAGGTACTTTTTCCACGCGCTACTCAGGTACCAGGTCTGCCGATACCGGCTTCTACAATGGTGCTTATCAACTGTCTGACTCAACACGTCAATCAGTGATATGGACGAGATCATTAAGAAATAGTACCAGCTATTGGTATGAACCGGCAAAATTTGAAATTAGTGATAACAATAACATATGGACTACTGGGGAGCACGGAGGAGACAGTACCGATATGGCATTGGATGTACACTGGGCTCTTCAGGAGATATATGATCATTTATATAATACACATGGGGTAATAGGATTTGATAATCCCGCAAGCGGACCGGGATTCACTATAGAGGCGCTGGTAAAGTACGGATATTATTTAAATGACAGAGATGAAGCATTTTGGAGCACTGGTGATCATGTTTTGGTCTTTGGAGGTGGAGGCAATAATTACAAACCAACATCTGATCTGGGAACGGTTGCCCATGAATACGGACATGGTATTACTCAATTTCAAATATATTATAACTGGGTTACAGATGGCCTTTCGAGACAGATGTTCAGAGAAGGCTTGTCTGACATATGGTCGGCAATACTAGTTAATCGAATCAAGCCGGGAAGTGATTGCTGGAAAATAGCAAATCAAAGCCCTAAATATCATGAATGTGTCAGAGATATATCAAATCCCACTAATATAAATGCATCTACTCAAATAGCCGATACGTATAATTCCTGGCTATATAATGACCCCAATAGCGATGGCTATGTCAGAAGTGGGGTGTTCTCACGATGGGCCTATTTGCTGGCAAATGGAGGAAGTGGTGCGAACGGTGTATGGAACTTGTATCGTGTTTACGGGGTGGGTATGGATGTCCTCGAAAACTTAATAGTAGAATCAGTTTTCAATGGGTATCTGAATTATACTACAACCTGGGATGAACTCAGGACCGCAACTGTTAATGCTGCCAAGACGTTCTGTGGAGGGACAAATGGCTTCTTAGTCCAGCAAGTGGAAAATGCCTGGTATGCTGTGGGAGTAGGTTCACAACCTTCCCAAATTACTTTTACTGGTCATGATTTTGTCTGTAGTACGGAGACATTCGCAGTAAGCAATCTACCTTCGGGGAGTACTGTTTCCTGGGGTAGCAGTAATCCGTCAGTACTATCCATAAATTCAACCACAGGGGTAGCTACCAAAGCAGCCTCCGGTCTGGCAACCATCACGGCGTCGGTTTCAAATACATGTGGAGGGAATATTCAATTTCAACATCTGGTTTTTTCGGGTACGCCCGATAATAGTAAGATCTACGTTACAGATGCTAACGGAAATTTGCCGATAGTGCTTGACAACTATGGAACTATAAGCGCTAAAGCGGTATACCAGGATTATTTCCCCGCTGGAGCTGTGACACAATTTGAATGGGATGTCTTTTATGGCAATGTAACTCAATCAACCTGGCTGCAATTCCCTGCTATGAAGGAGGTAGACATCTACTATGCCAATGGTTCTAACCCCCCAACTCAGCAAGTATACATTCGAGCGAAGAACGTGTGTGGATGGGGGGAATGGGATGAGCTCATTTGGAGTGTGGATAATTGGTTTTTCTTCAGCTATGTAGTCTATCCTAATCCTGCAACGGATCAATTACAAATAGAATTTGAAAGGACAGATAACCTGAAAGGTCTGCCGAAAACCATCAATTTGTTTAGTGATAAGTCCACGATACCCGTAAAGGAAATCGTTGTAGAAGAAGCATATCGAAAGCAGCTCATATCAGATAACAAATTGATGATCGACGTAAGCGAATTATCGAGAGGTGTTTATTTTCTGCATGTCAGCTATGGAGACAAGAAAGAAAAGGAAATACACCGCATACTACTGAGATAAACTGTTTGTAAAAGAATGTACTTGTTCTTTGCCACTACGGTAAAGTGTACTATTGTGTGCTTTTTGATAAAGGTTTTGTAGGATAAGATCCTCAAATTTATGTCGAGTAGGTAAGGGGATTTCACCCCAAACCTCTCACAGCACCGTGCGTGTCAGTCTCCCGTCTGGTTTTGTAAATTTGACGGTATTATAAAGGGTCCATAAGAATTATCAACGGGCATATGGCCATACCGAAATAAGATAAACGACATATTGAGCATGAACTCGGCAGGCAAGGGCTTTGAGCTCTCACCGTGAAGGAGAAGCTTTGCGGAGTAAGGCGCTTTTTTCCGGCCTCAACGATACAGACTTTGATATACGGCTGTTACCAAAAGGGAGTCCAATATAAAATAAGTCATTGAATATCAGTTAATTTTAGACCACTACATAAGTTATCTTATGAATCTCTTCTCTATATATAGGAGCTTTCTGATTTCTTTTTAGTAATGAAACCGGAAGCTACTTCTTAGCACTGGTCAAATCCGTATTTTTAATCTTCTTTCACTATAATATATATACTATCGTTTAATCGCATAAATCCTGACTACGCTTGCTTTGCCCCGATGGTAGTTTCCTTCATTAAGTTCGATCACGGTTTCGACGCTTTCGATAAATTCAAATCCCGCGAAATCCGATTTGAGCTCCGCCAGATCGTAGAGCATATTGACGTCCCGAGGTCCGCCGGCATTTGGGTCCTCCTTTTGTGGTTATCTGCGTGCTGTTTTCCAAACGCTTCCAGAATAAGGACTCCGCCTTTCTTTAAATCCGGGCTACAAATGGCTATGTTTTTTGCTCTGACCGTGATGCCGGTGTAGCTGAAAAGTCAGATTCAGAAAAAGGTTGTTCTCCTTTATCTTTTTCAGATTCCCCGGTGGAAGTCGTACAATATAGGCGTAGCCCGTCTCGATCCTGAGCCCCGGCATGGGTGTGTAGTCCAGAAAGACCACATTCCTTTTGTGGTCAAAAAAATAATAGGTGGTGGTACCCGACAGGTTCACAAAAAACTCTTCGTAAATACCGGCTTTCAGCCACGGCATGAAGTCGTATCTTATGCCAAACCTGTTTCTCGTCCGGGTGATATTGCTGGCGCTGCCCTGAAAGACGCGATACTCTATTGCATTCCGGTCTGTCAGGAAGAATTTCCTAAAAACCTCGTGCTGTAAGTCCACAGCCGCAGAAAAACGCATTTCCTTAACCGGATCGGAAGATAGATCGGCTTTTTGCTGGATGATCCTGTGATGAGAGAAGTAAGCAGCAGGGGAGACCGAAAACTTCACCGACTCATTGTGCTGATAGTGAACCCAGCTTCTCAGGGTGTACATGAGCTCTTCGTCGAGGCAATCCTTACTTTCGAAACCACTTTGCCGCCGGTGCTGGAACTCACCGTCAATTTTGAGCTTCGGACTAACCGGATAGCTCAGCGTGGCTCTCATCCAGGCATTCTGGTGATGTTGCTGCGCCTTTAGTTCTAAGACAGTTAAAAGACAGCCTATGGATAAAGACATCCATTTAAAGCGCGATATAAATGACATTATGAATTAGTGAGGAAGTTTCTCCCTGAAAAAACCGTAGACCCAGGTACCTGCTATGGCACTCAACAGCGTAACAGCAATAACGGTAGCCCCGGTGCCTATCTGAGCGAAAAGAGGTCCCGGACAAGCGCCGGTGAGCGCCCAGCCCAGCCCGAAGATCAGGCCGCCGTAAATTTGCCCTTTGTTGAATTTTTTGGGCGACAACCGGATCGGCTCGCCGTATATGGTCCTGATATTAAACCGTTTGATGAGCGCTACCGAAATTATCCCTACAACAACCGCACTGCCGATGATCCCATACATGCGAAACGACTGGAACCGGAACATCTCCTGGATGCGGAACCAGCTAATGACTTCTGCTTTGACGAACAGGATGCCGAACAGGACGCCTGTCATCAGGTATTTGAGGTTATGGTACCATTTATGGTCGAGTTGACTTTCATTTACGCACATCGCATCGGTTGCACGCGATTGTCTGTCGGCGTCGCCGGCCGCCTGTGGTTTGATTTCCTTAATAACTTCTTTCGATCGTGACATGGGGCTTGATGAGGTTTGGTCGATTTACAGAGAAAGAATGTGAGGCAGGATAAAGTTGGCCATGACGATTCCGCCGATCATAAAGCAAATGGTGGCGATCAGGGAGGGAACCTGAAGGTCGGATAACCCCATGATGGCGTGACCACTTGTGCAGCCTCCTGCATAGCGGGTGCCGAAGCCTACGAGAAATCCACCTCCCACCATCAGGATAAATCCTTTCAGGGTAAACAGGGTGTCCCAGTTTGCTATATCTACCGGCACCAGGTTGCTGAAGTCGGTGATGCCATAGCCCGCCAGTTCTGTGGCAAGGGCCGGGCTGATTTCGATGCTGGCGGGGTTTACCAGATAATGCCCCGCTATGAGCCCGCCAATGAATATGCCGGAAACAAAAAAGAGGTTCCACACTTCTTTTTTCCAGTTGTATTGAAAGAAGGGTATGCCGGCAGGCATACATGCGGCACAAACATGCCGGAGTGATGAACTGATCCCGAATGATTTGTTACCCATGATCAAAAGGGCCGGCACCGTAAGTCCGATCAGCGGGCCCGCGGTATACCAGGGCCACGGCTTTGTGATTAAGTCGAGCATTTGAGTATTGAAATTAGTAATAGATTGATTAGCAATAGATTGAATTGATATATGGTACTGATAATGTTAGGCAGAAGCATGCTTCGGATACGTGTTACTTTTTACTACATTTTCCCTTTCATCATCCGGTTCCAGTATAGGAACGGCAACCCGTATTTTTTAAGGATCCACAAGCGCCAATGCTCTTTATAACTTCTAAAGATCAGCATGAGCTTTAGGAGCGGGTCCGGTGTGAACTCGTTTCGATAGTTGAATTCGGCCAATACCATTTTCCCGTACCCGGTCACCAACGGGCAGGACGAATAGCCATCGTAAGAATGATTATCGGCGGGCTTTTGATCCAGCAGTTTCAATAGATTGTCAACCACAACAGGAGCCTGCTTTCGGATTGCAGCGCCTGTTTTCGCAGTTGGAAGAGCAGCTACGTCGCCCAAAGAGAATACATTAGGGAATTTCCTATGCTGCAGGGAATGCTGGTCGACATCAACCCATCCGCCGGCGTTGGCCAGCTCAGATACGGCTATAAAATCGGGCGCCTTTTGCGGAGGAGCCATATGAAGAAAGTCAAACGGGATTTCCAGAAACCCTTCCTCTGTTATTTTCACCTTGCCGATAGGTGCTTCTCCTTTCTTTTTACCGGCAGGCGTGCTGTCTTTGAAATACGCAAGCTTCCGGTCTCCGTCTATCTTGACCGGTGTGTGAAAGAGCATTACCTTAATGTGGTAACGGCTGATGACCTCCAGTAGGGTCTCAGCAACAGATTTTACACCGAAAATCACAGTACCAGGTGATAGAAAAACAATATCGGTTTTTCTATCCAGCCTTTTTTTCTGCAGGTAATCAGCCGCCAGGTACATAGCTTTCTGGGGTGCGCCCCCGCACTTGACAGGCGTTGCCGGCTGGGTGAACAGGGCAGTCCCGCCCTTAAATTTCTGCAGCGACTCCCACGTATATTCCGGATCGACATAGTTACTGCAGACAGCACCTGTTTGCAGCGCATGCTCCAATCCCTCAATCTGCGAATAGTCATTTACAAGACCGGTGGCGACCACCAGAAAGTTGTAAGAGAGCTTCAGGCCTGAAGCGAGTATCACCTTGTTTTCGCCGGGAAGAACAGCAATCGCCTTGTCCCTGAGCCAGGTAACTCCTTTCGGGATTACTGATTGCTCGCTTCTTCTGGTTTTAGCCATATTGAAAGTGCCGGCCCCTACCAGTGTCCAGGCGGGCTGGTACCAGTGTGCTTCCGATGGTTCAATGATAGCGATCTCCAGATCGCTCCTTTTCTTTTTTAGCTGCGCGGCTGTCATGATACCGGCGGTACCCCCGCCTATGATCAGGATACGGTAATGGGTTTTCATCGTTTTCCAGACTTGATTGTAAGCCAAAGAAAGCTGCCTGCCGGTTGGGATACAGCTACTTTTGTTACAATACGCTATAAGCCTGCGGCCAGGCCTGTAGGTTGAGATATGCCTGCCCCCTTAGTCTATGCGTCAAATTGTACGTAGCATATCTCCCCAATTCCCTTTATATTTATGATTGGTAAGTAACCGTTTATTTAAAATTGCCGATATGAAACTGCTTCTTCCAACCGTTTCATTGATCCTGTTGATGGCGGGCGTTGTGTCTCTCCAATCTTTTAAAACCACACCCGCATACCCTTCTGATATTTCTGCCATAGCTATGTGCGGGATGGTGACCGGGGGAGAAGTAGGGTTGTCGGAAGAAGGCCGCTACATCGTTGCCCTCCCGGGATGGGGCCATCATTCCTATCCGGTAGCAACCGAATCAGACAGCTCCCAGTTCTTTTTTGACCAGGGGCTCAGCCTCTATTACGGATATCATTTTAAGGAAGCGGTAGCCTCCTTCAAGGAGTCGGCGCGGTTCGATCCCGACAACGCCATGGCCTACTGGGGTCAGGCGCTTGCAATGGGGCCTTATTACAACGCTGCCCACCTCTACACCAAACCGTCCGGCCTGCAGGAGGTCCTGACCCAAATGAACCGGAAAGCGGTGAAATCCCCGGCAAACGAAGTGCGCCTCGTCGCGGCGATGAACAAACGCTATTCCGACGATCCCGGCGACAGGGACCGGGCCGTGCTGAACGCTGCCTACGCGGAGGCGATGAAATCGCTTGCGGAGATGGATGAGGAGGCCAAAATCCTTTACGTCGATGCGGTCATGCTGATGCGCCCCTGGGATTTCTGGGCTCCTGACGGCACCTCCAGGCCGTGGACGCCCGAGCTGATCGGATATACCACCGATGTGCTCCGCAACAATCCGGAGCACCCGGCGGCGCTGCACTATTACATTCACCTGACGGAAGCGTCGCGCCAGCCGGAAGTTGCGCTGGAAAGCGCCCACATACTGAAAGACCTGATGCCCGGCGTGCCGCACATGGTCCATATGGCGAGCCATGAATACGAACGGAACGGCCTGTATCCCCTCGGAGTTGACGTCAATATCAAGGCAGATAGCAACCTGGTCGTATACGACCGGCACGCAAAACACCTGGGGCTTAATACCGCTTCTTCTCATTATTTCGCCGTGCAAACCTACTGTGCCTTTACCGGGGCCATGTACGACGAGGCCATCCGCTATGCCCGCATGACCCGTGAAAGCGTGGCGGCTTCGCCCATGAACACCTACGATCAATACCTGTTCATGCTGCCGGTGATGACTCGTGTGCGGCTGGGAAAATGGAATGAAATTCTCGGTGATACTACGCCTATCCCGGAAGACTGGGCCTATGCGGGCTTATTGTCGCATTTTGCCAGGGGCCTGGCAAGCGTCTATACCGGCGATATCTCCGGAGCGGCTGCACACCTGGGGCACCTCCGGGAAAAGCTATCCGATCCCACGCTCAAAACCCGGCGGATTCCTTTTAATTCGACCGGACAGACCGGGAAGATCGCGGAGGCGCTGCTGGAGGGGATCGTCCTTTACGCCAGGCAAAAACCCCGGGAGGCGCTTGACGCGATGGAAAAAGCCGTACAACTGGAAGACAACCTGATCCATACCGAACCCAAGGACTGGCCGGTTCCGTCAAGACAATTCCTGGGCGCCCACCTCCTGCGTGAAGGCCGGCACGATCATGCGGCGGAAGTCTATCGCGCCGACCTGGCCAAAAACCCAGGCAACGGCTGGTCGCTGACAGGTCTTCAGCAGAGCCTCGAAGCTGCCCACCGGAGCAGCGAGGCCGCTGCGCTCACCCCTCGCATCCAAACGGCCTTTTCCAACGCCGGCGCTACTCCTCCGGGCTCGGTATATATGGAATAAAAAAGCCTTGCCCGGTTCTCCAAAAACTATACCGACTTTAATACAAAAATCCAAATATCCAGAGAGGAAGCTGTGACACGGGATATTCTGTATCATCGGCCACGACGAAACCGTTGGGAATATGCTGAAGTTGTTTATTGCCTTTACTTTTCCTGCCGACTTCAAAAAACCAGTTTCCATCAACCAGGAAATCGCCGTATGACGGATAGGTCAGTTGATGGCCTACCCGAAGTTGAGAGGCGAAGAAAGTTTCCCGCAGGTTGCCTTTGTCAGGCTCGCCGGGATGAAGCGCATAGGCCAGGTTAGTGTTGTCGAGGTAAATTTTTTCAGGCTTTTGCAGAATAGCAACGCTGATTCCGGCAGGGTAAAGCTGACGAATGAGTCTTGCCTGTTCCAGAAAATGCAGGTACGCATTAACAGTGTTCCGGTGTATACCACTTTTTTCAGCCAGCATTTTCAGGTTCGGCTTGAAGGGTACGTTGGCTGCTAGTACGTATAGCAGCTGAAGCATTTTTTTTGCATTGCGGATATCAAAGTCGTGAAGCTCGGCCATGTCGTATTCTACAATGGTACGGATAAGCTGGTTAAGCCGGGCGCCATAACCTTCTTTGTCCTCCAGCGAAAAAGGATAATAGCCAAACTGCAGGTAATCGCGGAAATACTGTAACGGCCTGAAGTCCGCGGGGAAGTTGCGACGCCATTCCCGGGCAAGAGATATCAGCGTATCCAAAGAAATGGAATGAAAGGTCCCTATATCTGAGAATTTAAGAACCGGACGATCCGGGTGGGCCTCAGTCAGATCTTATTTGGTTCGCGTGACATGGAAGAAGCCTTCGATCCGGCCCGTCGTGCTGAGCGCTTCATTACCGGGGTAAATAATGCCTGCTTTTCCCAGTTCAAACTTACCGGTAACCATCTCGCCCACCTGGCCAAACCGGGAAATGGTGAAAGCTCCGGGGCTGGGATAGGGAGTTTTGCCGATCCGGTAATAATGCAGGTACAATAATGTTCCGCCCTGGTCGGATAGCTGAAACTGGGGACCTCCTTCGCCCACCTGCCAGGCCTGATGTACCCCGCCAACGGAGCCGAAATCTCCACCTTCAGGGCTATACGTTGGTGGATTCAATTGCATGATCGTCACGCCCACAGGCTTTCCATCGTTCATCCCACCCCCGTTCATCATCAGCATGGGGCCTTTTGGGGTACTGATGTATTGAGCGCCCAGCGCCACTTTTGTATTGATCCATTTGCCGCCATTAATGCGGTAGGTAATGCCTTCGTCGCCCACATAAATGTTTGATACCAACCACAGTTCTTTGTAAGGCTTACCATCAATGATGGTAGGGCCATTCAGCTTGATGGTCACCACCATTGGGTTTCGGGCGGGGGATGTTGCCGGTGCATAGTAAAGCGCTTTCCAGGCAGCTGGGGTCAGCTTCCCGGCGCCGACCAGTTTCCAACTGGTATAGTCAACGACTGTGGATGGCGACTCATAGGGCTCGGGGACGTCCGTATCATTGACCAATGGAACCACAAGATCATCATCAAGCAGCCGTACTTCCAGGCCAAGGTTATCCCCGGGCTTTACGAAGCCCACTGAGGGAGCTAAAAGTGCCCGTTGCAATACCGCCCAATCGCTGAAATGTGTAGTCTCGACACTCACTGTATGTGCTGCCGTATCCACCCGGCTCCCGGCGGCCAGCCGCCACACCCCATTCTCGCTTTGGTAGGCCAGAGCTAGGGCTTCAGCGATGGTACCTTCAAGATTGTCGGGGTTGTAGCGAACTGTGATCTTCACCGGTTTTTTAAAGGTAATGCCATGCGGTTCAAGCCGGAAGGCGCTCCCTAAGGCCTGGGGGCCGGTGCCGGTAATCGGCTGCATGCTGAAGGTCTGGCTGGTCTCTACTGCTCCGGCCGGTACACAGATGGTCAGGCGTTCGTCGGGCGAAGTAAGCATTCCCCCCGTCGGACCGATAGTCGTAGTGATGGCCTCTCCCGATTGCACACCAACCGGGCATACCTTGCCGGGCCTTGCCTGCGGCTGTTCTGAGCCTGTGCCATCGGTTGGCGGAACGGGCGATGGTTCAGTTTCATTCTTGCAGGCTACCAGTCCGGTAGCAAGCACCAGACTCAGGATAAAGGCGGATATACGCCGTGCATTAAGCTTCTTCATGGTAAATTCGTAGATGTTGTTACGGTGTCAAAATTGACAGATTCCCGCCACCGCCGAAATGCCCGGTTTCATGAAACAGCGAAATTCGCTGATGAAGCTGCTTTTATATATCCTGTACATGACCAGGTCCCATTTATTGAAGCGCAGGTAAAAAATCGGTAGAGCTATAAGGCCGTTAATATTGACTACGGTTAAAGCTGGTATTTTCCCGGCCCGAAGCTTACCGTAGCTTTACTGCGTGCCGGGTTAGGGTATAAAATTATTTTTTTGATGCAGCCCGGAAATTGCCTTCAGCTGTAAAGCATTTATGATAGCAGCTGTCGATGCCGTATTATTGAAATAGATATACACTTCCTTAAAACCTGCTTCTTTTACTTCACGATAAAGGGTTTCAACATTTTCTCTGGTATATTCTGAATAAAACAATTTGGGTACGCCGTGCATGCGTATATATCCTATCGAAGTAGTTTGCAGGATCGCAGCAGGTAGTTGAGGATAGCTCACATTACAGAAAGTGATATTATTTTCGCTCAGCTCCGTTATAACGTCTTCCCGCCACCAGCTTTCATGCCTGAATTCGACGACGTTTTTAAAGTCCGGGTTCATCACCCGTACAACAGATCTCAATCTATCCCCGCTAAAGCTGAAACTTGGCGGCAGCTGCCAGAGGATACAGGCTAACTTATTTTTGAACCCTTCATGGCTTATTAAATAAAATTCTTCTATTTCTTCTTCACACCGCTCCAGCCTTTTTATATGTGTGATTGTCTTGGGAACTTTAACGCTGAATTTGAAATCATCAGGAACCTTATCATGCCACGATAGTAAATTTTGTACGGTCGGAAACCTATAGAAGGTACCGTTATACTCGTAAGTATTAAAGTGTCCGGAATAGTAATCAAACCACTCTCTCTTGGGCAGGCCATCCGGATAAAACAAGGTTTTCCAGGATGGTGTGGCATAGCTTGAACAACCGATATATAATTTGTCTTCGTTCATATCAGAGCTTTACTACCCTGAGTGTTTTTACTTTTTCCTTGTGCCGGATTCTCAGCATATACACTCCGGCCGGGTAGGAGGTCATGTTAACAATCGTCTTTGAGCCAAAGCTCCTTTGTTGCCATAAAGCTACGCCTTGCAGGTTAAAAAGCATACAGGTATTCCTGCCTATAAATCCGAATACTTATACCCGGTGTCGCATAATATCGTGACAATATTCTTAATATCCGGATTGGCTTCCAGGTAATTCAGAGCTGCCGCAACATTGGCCCCGGAAGAATAGCCGACATATAATCCCTGCTCGCTGCTCAGTCTTTTGGTCATGCCCCGTACTTCTTCGTCTGTAACAGTGACAATGTCATCAGCCAGGCCGTCTACCCAATGAGGAGGCACGGAGCTATAACCGGTTCCCTGGATAATATGCCTGGCAGATCTGACTGTTCCCGTTTTTATTATCGCCGCATTCCGGGGTTCGGCAGCAATGCATTTTATGTTCCTGTTTCTGGATTTAAGAAATTGAGAGGCACCTACAAATGTACCACCGCTCCCTATGGACGCAAGAAAAGCTTCTATTTCTGGTAAATCATTCCAGATTTCGGGGCCTGTCGTATTGTAATGAGCTAAAACATTCGACGGATTATTGAACTGATCGACATAGAAACCGTTGTTTTCAGCGGCATATTCTTTTGCCACTTCCCCTGCATGTGCTATGTCCATACCCGTTACCATTCCGGGCGTTCCATCGATCTGCCTGGTCAGGAGCAGCTCCGCACCCAACGCTTTCAGAATCTTTCTTCTTTCGGGACTGTTTCCCTCCGACATCACGGCGACAAATGGATTGCCGAATTGTTTACAGACAACGGCCAGGCCCGCCCCCATGTTGCCGCTGGTCATTTCTACAACAACCTGCCCTTTCTTTAAACGACCGTCGGCATAGGCATCCCTGATAATCTGATACGCCACCCTGTCTTTTACGCTACCGCCAGGCTGTATAAACTCCGGCTTACCGTAGATCTCTCTTCCCGGCGCCAGTTTGTCCAACAGCACCAGAGGAGTATTGTTGATCAGCTCCAATGTCCCTTTCTTTATCATATCGTTGCGGTTAAAAAGTTTAATTTACTGTTTCTTTGTTTGCCTTCGTCATGTCATATGTCCTTACTATCCAACTCCAGTTCCATGCGGATATTGACCCGCTTATAGGATGAAGGATAGCCTGCTATTTTCCGGAAACCTAATTTTTGATATAAGCCGATGGACGCTTTCAATATCGTATTACCTTCTAAATAGATTTTTGACGCTCCCAGCTCCTTTGCTGCCTTTATAATTGTTTTTCCAAGCAGCAATCCGATATTTTTTCCCCGGGCTCCCGGCGATACAGCCATCTTGACCATTTCGTAATCATAATGGGCATTGTCTGCTTTTTTCAACGCGCAGACACCTACGGGCTCATCTTTATACAAGGCAACGAATATTTTTCCGCCTTTACTCAAAATATCTTCCTCCGGATTGTTCAATGTCCTGTAATCGGATTCTTCCATTTCAAAATACCGGGAAATCCATTCTTCATTAAGCGATCTGAATGCCGCCTGATATTGCGGCTCATAGGGTACGATCCGGACATCTTTGCCTTCACGGATTTTCTTCTGCTCCTGTACCCTTCTTAAAAGAGATTTTTGTTCCAGCAGGAACTCCCATTCTTTTACAGCCTCCCAGAGGTTGTAGGTTGCTTCGCCGATGATACTTTCAACCGCCCCTTCCACATCCAGATACAATTCTTTTATCTTCTCATTAAGAGCTGCCCCCTCGGGAGTCAGGCCGACGAGGTTTTTCCTTTTGTCTTTTGCTTTAAGGTTATCTTTCACCAGGCCTGCCGCCGCCATTTCCTTAATGATTTTTGTAACGGAAGGTTGTGAATGCCTGATCTCGGAGGCAATCTCCGTAATCGTTTTTTCCCCATCTTCCGACAGCACGAAAAATACCGGGAACCATTTCGGAACAAGCCCGATATCATATAAACCGTATATGCCTGCGCCGTCGTCCGTAAATTTTGCCGTAAGGGCGCGGAGCCTGCTGCCCAGCGCCATTTTACCCGTCCTGTCGAATACGTTCATAGCTTCATAGTTAATTACATAACTGATTATGCAAATCTACTGAATTCTGTCTTTTACCTTAACAGGTTCGAAAGGAAATTTAGCTGCCGGATTACGTTTCTGCGTACATCAGCCGGGAGCACACACCGGTTGAAGTTGACAATGAAAACTATTTTCCTGCAAATCGAAACAAATCCCGTACCTTTACGTTTCACTGTTGAAGAATGCTTACCGTCCGGATCGATTAGTTTATTTGGCCTTTCATTTTTCGATTCATCTAAATCAAAAGATAAATGTGCCAGCAAGAGAAGGTCAGGTTCTGCCCCGAAACGAAAAGTCATTTTTATACCACACTAAAAAAGAGGGTTGATACGCATTTCCGGGAACGGAAGATTTCCCGTCACGGGGATGGGAGAATGGTATTGAAAACAATTATTTTCCTGTCTGCGTATATTCTGCCGTTTGTTGTTATCCTGGTTTATAAGCCCTCCCTGGTCGTTGCATTTCCGCTATGGCTGATCATGGGATTGGCGGTATCGGGGATAGGGATGAACATCATGCACGACGCTAACCACGGGGCATATTCGGACAACGCCGGCATTAATAAGTGGCTTGGGTATACGCTTTACCTGGTAGGAGTGGGTGTGAAAAACTGGAAGTTCCAGCATAATGTACTCCATCATACCTATACAAACGTGACGGGGCTGGACGAGGATATCCGGGACAGGGGAGTAGTGAAGCTATCACCCCATTTGATTCCGGGACGCCCGCATCGCTGGCAGTGGCTGTATGCTTTCTTTTTTTACAGTATCCTCACGCTTTACTGGGTCACGCTAAAAGACTTTTTCCAGTACCGGGGATTTATAAAGACAGGGATTAACCGCCAGAGCGCGTCCGAGAACAGGAAAATGCTGGCAGGTTTGCTTTTGGTGAAGCTGTTCTACTTCGGAATATTTTTCGGGTTGCCGGTTTTGGTTTTCGGGATACCATTCGGGGAAATTCTCGCAGGCTTCCTCGTCATGCATATTACATCGGGGCTTATCCTGACTATCGTATTTCAGCTTGCGCATTCGGTAGAAGGCACTGCCTATCCTTTGCCCGACTCCACGGGAAAGCTCAGGAATGACTGGGCTGTTCACCAGTTGGAGACCACTGTTAATTTTTCTCCCGGAAACAAAATACTGACCTGGTACCTGGGAGGGTTGAATTACCAGATAGAACACCACCTTTTTCCTAAGATATGTCACGTACATTATCCGGAAATATCCGTAATTATAAAGCAGACGGCGGAGGATTTCGGGCTGAAATACCTTGAAAATCCTTCTTTCAGCGTCGCATTCAGATCTCATGTAAGAAGCCTGAAGGAATTCGGGTTGCCTCAAATAAACGAAGCAATAGGATGATTCCGAAGCGGTAAAATAAAT
The DNA here is from genome assembly GCA_037191015.1 of Spirosomataceae bacterium. Classification (GTDB taxonomy): domain Bacteria; phylum Bacteroidota; class Bacteroidia; order Cytophagales; family Spirosomataceae; genus Ravibacter. Next base: position 145,852 of record JBBCKD010000029.1, on the reverse strand, counting down.
TAGGTCAGTTCAATAATAAATTAGGTCAGCTCAATAAGATTGACTACCTTTGGTCCGAATATATAATCTGGCTTCTGCCTTTGCTACTTCTGATACCACCTAGAGTTTTCTCTTCCTCAGTTTTCGCTATTCCAGCTGCCTTTTCACTTAATTGTTACTTTTAAAATTTATGCCGGCCTTTTGATTAGCCGGAGAACTGTGCCGGTCTTTGTCATTGCTGCCGAGATCATACGCAGAAAAACGACTGGAGTAGACCTGCTGTGCTTCTTTTCCTGCGGACTGCAGGTATCCGGCAATATGCTTTCAATAACCCAATCGATAATCAAACCATAAACGCATGAAATGAGTGGTATCGGATCATGCGTAGACAAATTTCAATAGACCGTTAGCGTCGAAACAGAAAAAAATAAACTGAATAATTTAATTTTTAAACAAATAGTACAATGAAAGAGGGAATCGTAAAATTTTTCAATACTCTTAAAGGGTTTGGGTTTATTACACCTGTACAGGGAGGAGAGGATGTTTTTGTTCATTCATCCGGCCTTTTTGACGAAGTGCGGGAAAATGACAAAGTAGTTTTTGAGCTTGCTCAGGGAAAAAGAGGTCTCAACGCGGTTAACGTGAGGAGAGTATAGTATTTAAAGTATAGTATTAACAAAAGCATTCAGAGCCTAAAAATGCGCGTTCTGAATGCTTTTGTTAATACCGCTTTTAGGACTATTAAAAACCTGATTTCATCAAAGGATTCAATGAAGCTACATTTTAACGATCTGTTCCTGCATCGTGAAAGCCAGGTCTTCCCAAGGTTTGATGTGACCAGCAGCGGGACGCTTTACAGGAAGGGGGAAGGATTTCCGGAAACTGATACTATTTTCGGCATTCCCTATGCAACGTTGCTTAACCACGATTTTGAAGTGGCCGATCTGCCCGGAAGCGGCTACGAAATAAAAGCCTATTATGTCCGCTGAGAAGGATCTGAGTAAAGAGCGGGATCCCAAAAAAGAGCCGCGGAAATATTCGGTTATAACCGGTAGCGGAAGTTATATCCCTACCCGCTGTATTACGAATGAGGACTTTATTGACCACGTGTTTTACGCCCCGAACGGAACGAGGCAGGTCAAGCCTACGTCGGCAATCATTGAAACATTAGAAAAGATAACCGGGATAAAGGAGCGTCGTTACGTTACCGACGACCTGGTTACCTCGGATATCGCTTTTCTGGCTGCAGAAGATGCCTTGGCTTCGTCTGGAACAGACCCGGAAAGTCTTGATTACATTATCGTAGCCCATAATTTCGGCGATATACGCGCCGATAATCGCAGAAGCGAGTTTGTCCCGGCGCTGGCTTCCAGAGTGAAGCATCGTCTGGAGATCACGAATCCGTTTACTGTAGCCATCGATCTGCCGTTCGGTTGCGCCGGATGGTTGCAAGGGCTCATACAGGCCGATCAGCTTTTGAAATCAGGTAAAGCCGGAAAGATCATGGTAATCGGCGCGGAAACACTTTCGCGTATATGCGATCCGCATGACCGCGACAGTATGATCTATTCGGACGGGGCCGGCGCAGTCATTGTGGAAACCGTCGGGAGCGAAAATCCTGTTGGCATCCTTGCAGATACTGTTAAATCCTATACCGGTGACCTTGCCTACCTGATCCGTATGGGTTCTTCCGCCAATCCCGCATTTACCGAAAGTACGCTGTTTCTAAAGATGAACGGGCACAAGCTATACGAAAACATACTGAAGACAGTGCCGGGCATGATTAAGGAAACGCTGGAAAAAGCGGCGCTTTCCCTTGGTGAAATAGATAAATTCCTCATTCACCAGGCTAACGAAAAAATGGATGAGGCAATTCTTAAACAGCTCTTTAGTCTGTATGGCCTGTCCGGTCCGTCGAAACATTTAATGCCTATGACGATCTCCCGGCTTGGCAACAGCTCGGTCGCGACCCTGCCCACTATGTATGACCTAATGTCAAAAGGAAAACTGCAGGATCAGGCGATCACTAACGGGCAGTACCTGGTATTTGCCGCTATGGGAGCCGGCGTAAACATGAATACCGTGATATACAAAGTCCCGGATTGAGACCTGGACGGACCCTACCGGTTCTCACTCTCCTCGGCTTTCCCTTCCCCGATCAGCTCGTTTACTTCCCGCATCTCACCCTGTTCGAGATTCTCTATCTCTTCTTCCTGCTCGTCGGAATGCCTGTCGATGTGAAAAACGCATCCCATAGGGAAATGATCCGAGCCGATGGACGGATAAATGAAAAGCTTGTCTATAAAGATATCCGGGCTATGGAATAACAGGTCCAGCGGGACCCGGAAAAACCAGTGCCTGGCATGAAAAGTCGCCAGAATGCCTCTTCCTATACGGGCATCGATAAGGCGGCTCGTCTTCCTGAATAGTATGGATGATTTTGCCCAGGCCACATTGTTGAAATCGCCCGTGACCACTACAGGCAACTTGTAATCCCGCACCCGTTTGGCTACGCTGAGCAAATCGCCATCCCTTTCCTTGGAGTTTTCTTCTTCCGTCGGACTGGGCGGCGGCGGATGCACTCCGAAGAAGACGAAGCGGTACCCGTCGCGGGTTTCAAGCTCGGCTTCTATGCTGGGCAGATCGTCGGCTACGAAATAGTGCGTCCGGATCTTTCGCACTTTCAGCTTTGTATAAAAGTGCATCCCGTAGGTGTTCTCCAAAGTTACCTTTTCATGGCGAGGGTAATCTTTCTCCAGCGTCCGCATAGCTTTTTCCCAGTCGCTGTTGCTTTCCATCGTAAGGAAAATATCGGGTTGCTCTTTCCTGACCAGGTCGACAAAACGCCGGTATTCCGTGTTGAACTGGTAGACGTTGCAGGAAATGATTTTTATTTTGCCGGAAGCTTTGCCGGTGGCTTCAAATTTTGTGGTTCTCCAGAATCTGGTGTAGCGCATCAGGATATAGATGTGGTAAACGATCAGCCCGAGCTGTACTACCTGCAATCCCCACATCCACATTACGTTTTCCATATAAAAACATGCCGCGACAAACACAATGACCTGGAGGATGAGCACCTGGAGCTTCATGAACTCAGGTACCCGAAACACCCAGTGCTGGTTTTGTATAAATGGCAAAACGCTTAGTAAAATCAGTAAAACCGATAAAATAAGTATGGCGGTCAGCATGTCGGATGCGATTGGTATTGTTTTAGAGGTGAGGCTGCGAAAGCCGATGATCAAATTTACAGGAAATCAGTTGTCTGCCAAACCGGGAAAGGTACGTGGAAAAGAAAGTCCGGTCTGTTGTCGCCTTTATAACAAATTTCTCTAGGTTAATCCGGAATAATTAACTACCTTTGTGAAAAATACAACGGGCTTCTGCCTTGCTGCTTCTGATACAATCTAGAGTTTTTCTCTTCCTCAGTTTTTGCCATTCCAGCTGCCTTTGTCTAATTCTTAACGTATTGTAAGAAAATAAATCTATGCCGGCCTTCTGATTAGCCGGAGATTGTGCGGGTATTTTTCATTGCAACAGAAGCCTTACACATAAAGAATCAGGAAGGAAGACCTGCCGGCTTCTATTTTAACCGGTAAACCCCAAAGGCTCAGAGGACCGACATTGCTACACGTATATTGGTTTCACAGTGAGTCCGCTAGCCTGGCGGGGCAGGATAATTTTTATTTAACACAAATTAGCATCGCCGGAATTACGGCATCATTTACCCAATGAAATTTAACGAATTAAATATAACTGAGCCCATTCTGAGGGCTGTTGCTGAATACGGATATACGTCTATGACACCGATCCAGCAAAACGCTATCCCGCCAATCCTCGAAGGAGGAGATATTGTAGGGGCTGCCCAGACGGGCACAGGTAAAACGGCGGCTTTTGCGATCCCTGTTTTACAGATCTTGCACGAACGCGGCAGCCGGAGAGGTATAAAGGCCCTTGTTCTGACGCCCACACGCGAACTGGCTATCCAGGTAGCGGAAAACTTCGACGCATACGGAAGATACCTGTCGCTTTCTCATACTGCGATTTTTGGCGGTGTCCCGCAAGGGAAACAGGTACAGCAATTGAGAAAGGGTGTGGACATCCTTATCGCCACCCCGGGACGTCTCCTGGATCTTATCCAGCAGGGCTTCGTGAGCTTGTCACAACTCGAAATCCTGGTCCTCGATGAGGCAGACCGTATGCTGGATATGGGCTTTATCCATGATGTAAAGAAAATCCTGGCAAAAATTCCGGCAAAGCGGCAGACGCTGTTCTTTTCCGCCACCATGCCCCAGTCTATCCGGAAGTTTGCGGATTCGATACTCAGGAACCCGAAAGACATAACCGTAGCCCCCGTTTCTTCAACCGCCCAAACGGTGAAGCAATCTGTGTATTTTGTGGAGAAAAACGACAAGGCGAACCTCCTGATCACGCTGTTGAATGACAAAGGGGTAGCCCGTTCGCTCGTTTTTACGCGTACCAAACACGGGGCCGACAAACTGGTGAAGCAGCTCGGACGGACCGGTATCGGCGCTGCGGCAATTCACGGGAATAAGTCCCAGAATGCCCGGCAGAGAGCGCTGGAAGATTTCAAGAACAGCCGGATCCGCGTCCTTATCGCCACCGACATCGCTGCCCGTGGGATCGATATCGAGGAGCTGCCCTTCGTAGTGAACTATGAACTGCCCAATATCCCGGAAACCTATGTGCACAGGATAGGCAGAACCGGGCGTGCAGGATCAAACGGGGTAGCTGTATCGTTCTGCGACAGTGAAGAACGTACAGATCTTAAGAATATTCAAAAACTGATTGGCTTTAATATGGAGGTAATCAGGTCGTACACAGGCCCTTCGGGCCATTTCAATCCAAGTAATAATCATGGCGGAAACTTTTTCAAAGAAGGAGAAACGAGAGAAAAAAGCAAAGAAAAAGCAGGACAAAGCTCAAAAAATGGAAGAGCGGAAGGCAAACAACAACAAGGGAAAAGGGCTTGACGAGATGATGGCCTACCTTGATGAACACGGTAACCTGACGTCTGTTCCGCCTCCTGTCGGCAGACGGAGGGCGGAGGTCAACGTACAGGACATATTGCTGGGCGCGGCCCCGGTCGAAGCCGAGGAGATAAGGCGTAAAGGGGTTGTATCATTTTTCAGTGAAAAAGGGTACGGTTTCATAATAGACGGGAAATCGAGAGAGAAAATTTTCGTTCACAAAAACGAGCTGTCCCAGCCTGTAAGGGAAGGGGATAAGGTCACTTTTGAGATGGAGAAAACAGCGCGGGGATACAGCGCCATCCGTGTAGAAAAAGATAGCCAGGCAGGATAGTTCAGATTTTCTTCCTGTCACACGACGGTTCCACCCTGATTTTGATGCGACCGGTCTGCCGGGAAACCGCTGAGAAATCAGGGTTTATTATGTAATAAATAAAAAACAGATTAACTAAAAAAATGAAGCTATGACAACCAATAATGCAGACTTCGGGGAGGAGTTGGATATGGAGGCCCCCCGCGATATGGCTAACTTCCTGAGAAGAGCCCTGTTCAACCACAAAGGATTTAACAGTAAGCATGTTGTAGTGCAGGTAGTGGGCCGGAAAGTATTCCTGGAAGGCTCTGTAATGCTTTCTGCTGAAAAAGAAGAAATCGAGAAATTCGTAAGAGCGTTTCCTTTCGTCGAGACGGTATCCAGCTACATCACTTCCCGCCGGTAAAAGACAAATGGCGTTTTAAAGCCGGGTTTCCATACTTTTAATCTTCTCTTATAATTTGTAGTTCCTATCCCGGGACCGGCCCTGATTTAATTTTTTTCAGGGAGAGTTGGAATATAATATTTTTATTCTACATTTGTAGAGTTAACTCTAAAGATGTAGACTATGGTTAGATTGACCAACGCTGAAGTCCAGGTGATGGAGTTCATCTGGCAAAATGGGAAGGTGTTCATGAAGGATTTGCTGGAATGTTTCCCGGAACCCAAACCGGCCGTAACCACGGTTGCCACGTTGCTGAAACGTATGCAGGAAAAGGGATTCGTATCTTACCGTACCTATGGAAATTCGAGGGAGTATTACCCGTTGGTTTCCAAGCAGGAATATTTCGGCAACCATGTAAACGACCTTATTAAAAATTATTTTGACGACTCGACGCTTCAGTTTGCATCCTTTTTTGCACGAAGCGGTAAGCTTACGAAACAGGAGCTGGAAAGCCTGAGAAACCTGATCGACAACGAAATAGAGCGAAAGGAAGATGATCATTTACCTGGCTAAAGGGATTGCCTGCTCGCTGGCGCTGTGGGCATTCCATCATTTCTTTCTCGAAAAGGAGCGGACGCATCAGTTCAACAGGTTTTACCTGCTGGCTGCCCCCGTAATTTCTTTTCTGCTTCCTTTCGTGCCGCTTCGGCAGGCCGATATCTTTAAAGCCGCTTCTCAGCCGGAAATGACGGCCGGCGTTGCCGCGGAGGTACCTTTATTCAGGGCCGTTCAGACAACAGTGGAAGGGAGCGGCTTCCCGGGCTGGCCGGAGCTATGGCAATGGTTGACGGTGACTTATCTGTTTGTTACGTTTTTCCTGCTGCTCCGGCTGATGCTTGGTATTTTTCGGATCAGCCGCCGCATCAGAGCCTCAAAGCAGCACAGGCTGCCCCAGGCTACCCTGGTTTTGTTGCCTGGCCGAACCGAAATATGCACGTTTATGCACTATGTGCTTTGCAGCGAACAGGAGTACCGTAAAAACCTGATCCCTGCGCCCATCCTGCTTCACGAATTTACCCACGTAAAGCAGAGGCATACCTGGGATATTCTTTTTATGGAGCTCGCAGGAGCCTTCTATTGGTTCAATCCCTTCATTGTGCTCTACAAAAGAGCAATCAGGCTCAATCACGAATTTCTTGCAGATCAGTATGTAACCGCTCGCCAGGGAAATGTTTCCGGCTACCAGCGACTGCTGCTGGATTGGCTGGCCGGCAACGGCGCGCCGCTGCTTGCAAGTAGTTTTAACTATTCTCAAACTAAAAAACGCATGATCATGATGACGCAAACACCGCATTGGAACCGGATTATAATGAAAGGGGCTTGTCTTTCCTTCCTTACGGCAGGATTGTTCTATGCTGTTTCCGACGAGATACGGGCGCAGGTAGCGCCCCCGCCTCCGCCCGTAGAACAACGGGTCGCCCTCCAGAATGCAGCACCGCCTCCGCCGCCTTTGGAACCCGGAGAATTGCCGGTTGCTCCTCCTCCGCCGCCGCCTTCCGAACACTGGCGCCCGGGACCTGGCCTGACCGAAGAGGAACTGGCAGATTATAAGGCAAGTTTTGAAAAACATAAAACCAAAAGGGTGAATGAAAAGGGCGTTGAGTATTCGGCTTTTGTTTTCCAGGATACGGAAAAAGAAAGACTTTGGCAGATGGTTGGAAAAATGTCTCTTGAACAACTGAGACAACAGGAATATACTATTTTCAAGCGCGAGGAGCCCCGGAAGAACCCGCCTTCGGAGGAATTGTTCGAATCGTTCAAGAGAGCCGATGTATATGGTGTCTGGCTAAACAATAAGAAGGTAGATAACCGGGTGCTGGACGATTACAAACATTCCGACATTGCGGACTACCTGATAAGCAAGCTTTACGGGGCTGCCAAAAAGGGTAGGAGCTATACCCACCAGATCAATATAGAGACCAATTCGTATTTCGATGCCAATTTTAAGAAGCGTATGGCCGACAGGTATTTCATATCTGAACGCGTCAGAAACGAGGCAGGGAAATAAAAACCTGCCTGTACCCGGCTATTACCGGTCTGCTGCCCGGCCGTTCCACCTGATCCCGGCCGACAGGCCGACCTGGTAGGGTCTAAAGGTCAGGGAAGGGTCGGTAAGCCTGAACGGCCGGAAGCTGTAATTGAATTGTGTTTCATAGAAAAAATCCATTGTCGGAGACAGGCGCTTGTGGTGTCCTGCGAACGCCTGTCCCCATACCCCCTGATACTCCCCCTTCAGCCCCGCCAGGTAGCCTGCCCCGGCTCCGATATACAACCCGGTTGATTTTACCGGCTGAAGGCGCCTCAGGTACAAGCCTGCAATCCTGAAGTTCTTCTCGCTTGAAACTTCTGCGGTAACTGGTGTTACCGTATATTGCCCGGCATCCGAATATGCCACCTCAACACTCCCCCGGCTTTCGCGGAAGCTCAATTTTTGCGTGAATTCCTGGTAGGTAAGTCTAAGCTGCCACTTATTATAGTCAATGCCAAGCGAGCCCTGTAACCGCCAGTTCACCTTGTCGCCCGGATCCGGAAAGGACAGGTCGCCTATCGACAGGTTCTCCTGGGGAAGCACCGTCAGCAGGTATTGCGTATAGTTCACTCCCAGGGCTCCGTGTACCGACAGCCGGTCCTTTTGCTTTTTCTCTACCGGTAGTTTTTCCTGTGGGTTGTCTTCGACAAAAGCTACCGGCCGGATGGCCGGCCCGGGCGAAAATTTCATTACAGGCGGCGGCAGCGTAGGGTACCCGGAAGTGAACCGCGGCGCCGGTAACCTGTTATCCGGCTTTGTAACAGCCGGCTCCGGTGAGCTTTGATCGGGCTCACCTGTTCTACCGGTAATGCTGCGCCTGGTTTCCTTATCGTTCCCGGAAGCTGCTGCAGGCGACTGTTCGCTGCTGAGATCCGGCTGGTGTACCGGCGTTCCGGCTTCCGGCCGGTAGGCCTGTTTGGGTTCATGACCCGCATTTCCTTCCTGCAGCAGGCGTCGCTCGTTCAGAGGATAAGTGACCATCAGCAGCATAACGGAGATAATCCCGGGCAAATACCAGCGCACAGCCCGCTTCGCAGCTGTATGTCCGGTGCCGGCTATGGCATCGAAGAGCTCCGGGGCTTCAGGCTCAAAATCCTCAAACCTGTCGCGAAGAAGACCCCTCATTCCGTCGTCATGGGTTTTGCCGGATGTGCTCATAGTGATTGAATCCTTTTTGAACAAGTTTTTTGATAAGCGCGCTTTTTCCCCGCGAAAACTGGCTTCGCGACGTTCCTTCCGAAATATTCAGCATCTCCGCTATTTCGGCATGTGTATAGCCGTCGACCAGGTAGAGGTTTACTACCAGGCGGTAGCCGGCGGGAAGCTGGTTGATAGCTTTTACCAGCGCTTCCATTTCCAGTTGGCCCAGGATGTCAGGGAAGGTTTCGTCTTCCGGCTCCTGTCCGATCAGGTCCAGGCTGCTCAGCTCCTTACCCGGCTTAATTTCCCGGTGATAATGGTTGATAGCCGTACGGATCACAATTGACTTTATCCAGGACGAAATGCTTTCAGGGTTCTTCAGTTCCGTAATATGATCGAAAATACGGACGAACGCATCCTGGAATATATGCTCTGCTTCCGGTGCCGATCCTGCGTAGCGCAGACAAATTCCAAACAGTTTTTTCTTGTAGTAGTCGTAAAGCAGGTTTTGAGCACGCCGGTCCCCGCGCTGGCATTCCTGCACCAGCAAGACCAGGTTCAAATTGCTGCTTAACGACTTGTTACCCATTTTATCAGGCCGGAATTGAAGCTGTAAAGTACTGATAGCGAAGCTTCCCGGAAATATCGAAAAATAAATGTATTTTCTGAGAGTCGTTCTGAAATATTACGCGATATCCCTCTTTGTCCCCAAACCGGAATTGCCGGCATGAAAAGTCGCTCAATCCCGCCGGTGGCGGATTGCCGGCGAGCCATTCCCTCATCTGGCCCGGCAGGTCGTTCAGGACGACATCTGCGGTATTGCTGCCGAGGTCGGAATAAAGAATTTCGAGATCGTCGCTTACCTCCAGGATCCCGTCCCGGAACTGAAGCTGGAAAATGACACCGTTTCCTTCTTCGGTGATGGTCACGCTCTGAAATCCGTCCCTGTTGACCGGCAGTTTCTGGATACCTGAAGGCAGATCATCGAAATCTGTGGATACAAACTGTGAATATGCCCTGGGATGGATGTTTATGCTTAGACTTCCGCTGCCGGGCTCTGCTTTGCTGGTCAGGAGATACCTTTCGCTTCTTATTACGTAAACGCTCTGAAACTCCCTGTATCCCGGATTTCCGGGATCCTGTACCTCTTTTGTATCGTCAAAAATACCGGCCGGGAAATCCAGGTTCCGCACTACGCTCTGAATATCTTGGGGAGGGGCATCGCTATAGGTGCTTAAATGCAGGAGCAAGACCGACCTGGATACGGCAAGCTGGTGAATTTTTGACGCGCTGTAAGTCCGGGCAAGCCAGATCTTCCCCGGCACAACCGGCGAAAAATTGATCTGCGTAGCATCCGGTACCCTGCTTTTGACCTGTTGTATGATCGATTCGGGCGGCGTTTTTACGAAATCCAGCTGCTGGTCCTCGACACGGGAGCAGGCATTTATACATAACAGGGCGATGACGCAAAAAAAGCGGATGCTCCCTATGGTAAAATACCCTGCTTTATGGAAATACGACATAGCGGTATATGTGTGTCACTACAGGTGCGGTTTCATAATACCATACGGGCTTGAGATAGTATTTATAAACGGAGCTGCCGGCTTCCACCTCGAATACAAGGCCGGAAGGTTTCTCGGATTGCTCCTCCTCCTGGTAGGTACTGTACGTAACGATACTGGACTTATCCAACACCCCTGTGAACCCGGCAGGTACATCGAGAAAGCCTCTTGCGCCTTCCGATTTTGCTATCACGGTCTGACGTGTATCGTCCCATTCGTAAGATACGTTGGTCGGCCGGGTCAACCGGTTAGTAAACTCGTAGGTTTCAGCTCCTTCCCTGAATTTCGGGTCTCCTTTCATAGGCTGGCTTTCCAGCACGTCTATTCCCGTGTCATTGAAAGAAAACAGTAAGGACTTTCTTGCGTCAAAGTACTTGTTGTCGAAACCGGGATCGTTTTCGAGATCGACAACTTCCGAACCCGTTACCCTGAAGACTTTTTCCACGCGCCACATCGTTTTTCTCAGAACGTGCTCCACCGCGGCTTCATCCCAGATGTCTGTTTCTTCTTTTTCAGGCGTGTTCTGTTTACAGCCGGTTAACCAGCCTGTCATTATAAATCCGGCTAGAAGTGTTAATGCAAATCGTTTCATCTGTATAAAATTAATGTGTCCTGCCCCGACAACCATGTGGGATCGTGAGTGATGGTGAGACAATGTGATGATGCGCGCATACTGTTGCCTTTCATTGGTAAAGACACAGTGTAGTGTAATTATCGTTGCATTGTATCCGGAAAATTAACCGAATGTGCGGCCCGTCGGGAAGAAGGCGCCGTATAAATGCATTTAAACCGAATCCGGCGGGAGCCGCGCTGTTCTTTTTGAACGGATTCGTTTTATATTTGAGAAATCAAAAACCAGTAAAAAACGATGACATCGCATTTAAAATTAAGGCATTCCGTCTACAGCGGATCACCGTGGGAAGATAAGATGGGCTATTGCCGGGCTGTCCGGATAGGAAATACAATCGAAGTTTCGGGTACCGTTGCCATTATAGACGGCGAAAAGGTGAAGGCCGACGATATTTACGCCCAGACGTACAACATCATCGAGCGTATCAGTGCGGTCCTGGAAGACCTGGGGGTAGGGCTGAAAGACGTGATCCGCACGCGCATTTTTACGACCGATATTTCGAAGTTCGATGATATCGCGAGAGCTCACGGCCATTTCTTCTCGGAGATAAAACCCGTGACCGGTATCTATGAAATCAGCCGCCTCGTAGCGCCTGAATACCTGGTGGAGATCGAGTTTTCAGCAGTTATAGAATAAGAATGCAGAAGTGCCCGGTACCACTCTTGAGAACCTGGCGCAGATGTCCTGGTTACAGAAATGAGCCGCCGGGCACTACTTGCTTATAAAACGATATAGAATAGCATCGGCCGCTCTGACAGCCCGATAGCTCCCGGGGGGTGATAACTTTTTATACAAATGAATACATTTTCAGTTAAAGCATTCGGAACCGAAGCGCCGGAGGCGGATTTGAAACAGATGAGCATCGAACGGCGGGAAGTAACCGCGAACGATGTCGAGATAGAAATCCTGTATTGCGGTGTTTGTCATTCAGACCTGCATACGGCCAGGAACGAGTGGCATCGTACGATCTACCCGAATGTACCCGGGCACGAAATCGTGGGCCGGGTTACAAGGACCGGGAGCGGGGTCACAAAATTCAAAACCGGCGACCTGGCCGCCGTGGGTTGTATGGTGGATAGCTGCAGGGAATGCGGACAATGTAGAAAGGGGAATGAGCAGTATTGTGAAAAAGGCATGGTGCCGACTTACAACGGTAGGGAAAAATACCTGAACCGGCAAACATTCGGCGGCTATTCGGAGCGCGTGGTCGTGGATGAAGATTTTGTTTTGCGTATACCCGAAAAACTTAACCCGGCGGCTACGGCCCCTTTGCTTTGCGCGGGAGTCACTACCTGGTCGCCCCTGAAGCATTGGGAAATAGGCCCGGGGAAAAAAGTGGGCATCATAGGTATCGGCGGATTGGGGCATATGGGTGTGAAGCTGGCAAAAGCAATGGGTGCTCATGTTCTGGTGATTACAACTTCGCCTTCCAAGGTTGAAGATGCCCTGCGTTTGGGCGCCGATGAAGTGATTCTGTCTACCGATAAAGAACAGATGATAGCCAATGCTGGTAGCCTGCACTTTGTGCTGGACTGTGTTTCGGCTCAGCACGATGTGAATGCCTACCTGAAACTCTTGAAAGTTGACGGAACGCTGGTCCTGGTCGGAGCACCGGAAAATCCGCTTCCTGTCTCGCCTTTCAGCCTTATTCCGGCCCGTAGAAACTTTGCAGGTTCGACGATCGGCAGTATTCGCGAAACACAGGAAATGCTCGACTTTTGCGGCAGGCATAACATCACGGCCGATATCGAGCTCATTTCCATGCAGGATATCAACAATGCCTACGAACGTCTCTTGAAGGGCGATGTAAAATATCGCTTTGTAATTGATATGGCAAGTTTGAAGAATTAGACGGGTTCCGGTACCCGGCCGGTAGGAATCCTTTTTTCCGTTCTTATTCTATCCTGCGAAATCATTCAGCATATTGATAGAAGGACAAAAGAACAAAGCCCCTGTTTTGGCGGTGCTGAAATCCAGGATCCGGTCATAATTCCCTTCGGGCTCGCCGATGAACATCCGCGTGAGCATTTTGGTTACTGTCGAAAATGTACTCGCGTAGGCAATAAAATAAGTTCCCATTTCATTGCTGGCCATATGACCGAACGGCATATTGTCGCGAACGATTTTCAGGTCGTCGCCTACATTCGCCAAAGCGGAATGCGAGTTTGAGGGCTTTACATCATCCGGCATCTCTATATCATTGGCTTTGCTTCGCCCGAAAACTTTTTCCTGTTCTCCGACAGGCAATGCTCTCCAGGCTGCCAGGTCGTGTATATATTTCTGAATGAAAAGGTAGCTTCCGCCTTTATATCGTTCATCTTCGTCGCCTATGATACCGAAGAAAGCCCTGTCGGCACCGTTCGGATTTTCAGTTCCGTCTACAAAGCCCAGGATACTCCTTCCGTCCCAATACCTGAACCCGTGTATCTCGTCAATACAATCTGCAGCCGGCGATAGTACGACGGCAATGTCGGCAGCCATATCAATACAGTAGCTCTTGTCATCTGCCCGTATATGAAAGTGCAGGTCCCCGGGTGTGGCGACTGCCGTATGCTTTTGTCCCCGGATAGGCTCAAATTCAACCAGCTCCCTGGGAAGAGGCCTGGGCAGGTCCAGTTTATTCCAGGCCTGGTAGCCGATTCCCATGACTACGCTTGCCCTCGAAGAAGTAGTGGCGGTGCGTACCTGCGCAGAATTATTAAGATTGCTCATCAAGGCGCAGATACGTTGAAAAACAGGCTTTATGTCCATGTTAGCCTTGAAATTCCATACCATGAAAATGGTGTTGCTGTTGGGATAATCTATTACGTTCTGGGCGTTCATTTGCTTCATAAAATGCGGCTTGTCTTTATTGACATCAAACCCGGAGCAGGGTATCGCTTGTCTTAAAGATCCGGGAACCTGGATAATCTGTTAACGACAAATTTAATGAATCGCCGATCACTTCAACCTGCCCGTCCGCTTATCCGAAATAAATATGAATAGGAGAGGGTTGCCGGGACATCGGGCATGAACGTATTTTCGGATGGGAGGGGGATCGAAAAACTTCCTAGTTTTGTATGGATTACAAAATACGCCGGTTTTTTATGAAATGGTTACGGGTGCTGCCTTACTTGTTTTTGCTCAGTTTATGCTGTTCCGGTCAATCCGCGCAGAAGAAACCGGTGCAGCCGAATTTTGTTTTATTCATAGCAGACGACCTAGGCGTAAAAGATATCAGCTCTTATGGCAATACGGTAGTACGGACACCTCATTTGCAGCGTCTGGCGCAGGAGTCGCTTCTTTTTAACAAGGCATTTGCCGCATCTCCGACCTGCGGCCCTTCCCGGAGCTCCCTGTTCACAGGTATGATCCCGTTGCGCCACGGGGCACACGGCAACCATTCAGGTGTTAAAAGCGGCACGCGTTCGGTAGCGCAGTACCTTTCTGCGCTGGGCTACAGGGTAGCCATTGCCGGGAAGCTGCATGTAGGGCCGGAAGATGTATTTCCTTTTGAACGCATAGCCGGTACCAATGTACGTGAGCCTGGTTATGAAAAGGTCCCGGGTCTGTACCACGACCTGAATGTGGAGCCGGTAGACAAATGGCTGGGCGGCAAGGCGAAAGGGCAGCCTTTCGTATTAATCGTAGCCGATCACAGCCCGCATGTCATATGGCCGGAAAAACCTGCCTATCGTCAGGAAGAGGTAGACATTCCCCCGGTTCATATCGATACCCGGGAAACGCGGAAAGCCAGGGCGAGGTATTATACGGATATCACCAAGATGGATGCCAACGTCGGCAAGGTATTAGAAATGCTGCGTCGCCACGATCTTGAAAAAAATACGGTGTTTATGTTTACTTCCGATCAGGGACCTCAGTGGGCATTCGGCAAATGGAACGTATACGATTACGGCGTCCAGGTCCCCCTGCTGGTCCGCTGGCCCGGCCATATTGCCGGCCCGGCATCGACTCAAGCGCTTGTTTCGCATGTAGACATTCTGCCTACCATGATAGAGATTGCCGGAGGTACGCCTTCTCCGGAAATGGATGGAACAAGTTTTCTGCCGGTTTTGAAAAAACCTTCGCTGAAGCACCGGGAAATGCTGTTTGCCTCCCATACGGGCGACAGGGAGATGAACCGTACTCCCATGCGCATGCTGCGTACCGACCGGTATAAGTACATTCTTAACCTGGCCCCGGGCGAAATCTACAATACGCATATGAACCTCGCGAAGGATCACGACGGCGGACGTGAGTACTGGCCGTCGTGGCTGACCGAATCTTTTCGTAATGCTCATGCAGCGTCCGTTTTATGGAGATACCACCACCGGCCTGCAGAGGAATTGTATGATTTGCTGAATGACCCATGGGAACAGCATAATCTCGCAGCAGACGAAAACCATCGTCCTATGCTGGAGCGGTTCAGAAAAGCCCTGGCCGGGTGGCGGGCACGGCAGGGCGACGATAAGACCGGTCCCGAAGACCAGGAGCCGCCCGCTCCGGGACGGCAGCCTGTGGCTCCGTATGTCTTTTAAATTAAGGTAATTATATACAATTATAACCATTACCATATAAGCCCGAGACTTCCGGGCTTATATGGTATATACGAATAGGGTTACCTTTTATTGCTGCCCCATGCGCTTCAGGATGCTCTTGTACTCTTCTTCGTTTATAAATCCAGATTTAAATTTCTCTTCCAGGATTTGAATGCCATGCATAGGGCTGGATTCAAGCCTTTCTAATAGCTTCTCCTCAAATTTCAGGACTCTTTTTTTGTTCGAGTCAAAAACAATGATCATCCCAAATAGGGGCGAAAAAAGCATAGAAAGGATGAAAGCCAGGATTCCGCCAACCTCACGGCCTGACCCTGCAATACCTAAAGCGATAGAAAGGATGACCCATCCTAAGCCTAAAGAGGGAAATAATGTGAAAATTTGCATTGTGGTAAGTTTTGTGGTTAAAAAATAGAAACAAAAAAGGCGCGACTGATACCATTCGACCACAGGGGCTTACCACGGCCCACAAAGCATAAATGATATAGCCACGCCTTACCGGCGTACTATACTCATTGTCTTGCTCTGCTTTAGATTGTGGTAATTTCTGTGATCAGCAATGACGTATCGTACTAATATCTTATAGATGAGGATGTTACATAGGCAGACGGTTTTGGCTGTTTATTAGGCATAGGAGGCAAATATATGAAAATCAGTTATATGGGGGTAACGACGCCCCTAAGAAAATTAGATGATCGGTCTAAGTCGGTTTTATGAGCTCTGCGCTCATACTTTTTGACCATTGGATCTTTAACCGAGATGAGATGGAGCACCTATAGATGATGCCGCTGGGCCCGTTGCAGGTATATTTTTACCAGGGAGAGATGTTATAGATATTGAAATACTTCATACATTTACACAAAAACAAAGCAAATTGTGTTTATTTTAACGAGTACTGATGGTCTAATCAATACAACACACGCTGACAAGGGACATGATAGACGGCAAACCTAAACAGTGTACGACATGAAAAAGGAAAAAGAAGTAATCAGGCAGGTATCACCGGCAGCTTTAAAGGTTATCCAGAAAATTAAAACCCGCAAGGAAGCGATAAACGCCTATTTTGAGGGAAATTTGACAATGGCCGAGTTGAACGCTAAAGGAGTTAATTTTGTTAAAACCATATAGCTGGGATTACTCGGAGGAAAGCCGTACGTACTCGTTCATAACAACTCAAAATTTACAAGTAGAGCTATACTTTTCTGATGGTAGTTGGATATTTCCTGCCGAACTACCGTTTAGTAATAATGTATTCTACTTCGGCTTTAACGTTAAAAGTGCCCATAAGTCTAATGGAGATCCAAGGCTAAAAGACACGATAATATATCTTTTATACCAACACTTTGGGGTCAAACCAGACAGTGTAGTAGTATTTGTCTGTGCTCAAACTGATGGTCAGCAGATGGCTAGATACAAAAAGTTCAATGCCTGGTACTTACTTAACGGAGATTTTGAGTTTGAGAAAGTAGACAAGATCATATCTGTACCTGACTATGAACATTTCGATACATGTTTTTCTGTGATTTTCTCTGCATCGAACAGATACCGGAATCTAATAAAATCCACTTTGGCAGATTTTGAAAACCTATTGGACGGGAAAGACTATTATATAAATGATACACTATCATAAGTTAACTATCCTTCTTATGACTTCCCTTTTTTAGTGCCTTCTTGATAAGCTCATCAAGGCGATCGTTCCCACTGCGAATACTTCTTACCCATGTATTCGATGTCTCTTCTTTAGTAAGACATTTTTCAGGGCTCTTTAATTTTGGTTCCTTTTTCATATGATTTCATATTGTACAACCTGCTTCTATTCAGGAGGTTAGTTCTTTGTACGTTAATGGGCAGCACATATTGCGTATGACCCTGTTTATCTGCTGCTGGATACCAAGATGCCGATAGTTATACCGGAAAGAAAACTCGTAAAAATACTTTTGCAGGTGCTTACGGCTGGTTTTATGGTATATGCCAATGATAGACCTTTTAGCCAGTGCCCAAAAACCTTCCAATGCGTTGGTAGTGTAACCATACTCATTCATATACTGCTTTGCGCCGTGATCAACTACATGGTGCTCGTATCGAATATTCATCCCGTTATAAGCTGTCCATTCATCGCTCACAAATTTACTGCCTTTAGAAACATACTGAGTAACTATCGGCTGTATTGACCCGGCAGAAGTATCGGGAACTACTTTACACAAAACTTTTGACTGCTTAGTAATCACCTTTTCTCTTACCATTTTTCCCGGCACAACTTTATGAGGCCGACTTTCTATAAAAGACTCCTGCTCTTCCATTAGGCCCAGGACAGGTGTTTTATCCTTAAAGCTTCGTCCCTGGGAGTTTTTAACCTTCTTATCTGCATGCCGGTTTTTATTCTTGCCGCCGACAAAGGTTTCATCGGCCAATACGGTACCTTCCAAAGTTTCTTCCTCTTCATTTCCTAACGCCCAGCGAACCCGCTGTAAAACAAACCATGCGGTTTTTTGAGTGACGCCTATATCTTTTGCCAACTGAACGGAGCTGATCCCCTTCTTATGCAAAACCAGGTACATAGCCATTATCCATTTTACAGTTTCAAGGTTGCTGTTCTCCATGAACGTATTGGTTTTGGCCGTAAATTGCTTTGAACACTTTTTACACTTATACCTTACTCCGTCAGAAAAGACATACACTTTATTATGCTGGCATCCCTCATGCGGGCATGTTACTTCTCCTTCCCATCTTTGCCATGAAAGATATGCATGACAGCTTTTTTCATCGGGAAATACCCTTACCAATTCCAAAATAGAGGAAAATTTTTTGTTGGAGGCCATAACTGTGCGTGTTTATAAGCCAAATATACAAAAAATCTCCTAACTTTGGTTATAATTGTATATAATTACCTAAATTAATTACGGCCTAATTACCTCACTATGGAAAGCGACCTGACAGACGCCATTCGTTTCGAGTCGGTAATCAGAAGATATGAAGGTTTCCGGGGCCACTATATAGATGTGCCTGCGGAAGCTTCCCGGCATTTTTCGAACCCGCGCAATCTCCGCCTGCTTTGCTCGATCGAAGGCGGAGAGGAATTTCATTGCGCGCTGCGACCGAAAGGGGACGGCGCCTTTGAGATCAGCGTCGGCACGCCTGTCCGGAAGGCCGGGAAACTCCGGTTAGGCCAGAAAGTTGCGGTATCGCTCCGGCCCGACCACAGCGCTTACGGGCGGCCTATGCCCGAAGAGCTGGCCGAGCTACTGGCTATTGATGAAGAAGGAGACCGGTTGTTCCATGCCGCCAAGCCTGGTACTCAACGGGGCATTCTTTACTATATCAACAATGGCAGGTCCGTTCAGACGCGCATCGACCGCGCCATCCTGATGATCGACCGGTTAAAGAGTAAAGGGGGAGGCTGACACCGGCCACATGCCAGAATGTATCACCCAGGTGGCCGGGGTTCTATGGATGGAGATTTGCTGCATGACTATAATGGTTTTCTCTGTGAAAGAAGAGCTTGCCGGGAGCGCGGAAATTTCAGAAGAACGGGTATCGCCTGTTTGTGGGGAGTGCCCGAACCGATTATTTTACGGTTCGGGCCGAAGCCGGTAAATCGGGGCTCACTTTCCCAACCTGATAAAATGCCTGAGGCACCAGTCGCAATGGTAATATTTGGTTGGGATAACTATCATCCTGAGCCACAATGGACGGCGAAGGCGATTGACTGTGGCAGAGCCACAATAGGGGCACTTTTTTGAACTGGAGGTCATAACGTAATACTTAAAGAGAGGGTATTTCTGTGCGGCAAAGATAGCAAAGACCTTTTAGTTATGCGCCATATCCCGGGCACTTCTCTCAAAAAAAAATGCTTCCAGAGGCTGGAAACCCCGTTTTTCTATACTCCGATACTATTTTTACAGCAATGTAATAAATTGAAAATAAGTATACTACGGGCAGCGACCCCCGCCCTGTTTCAAACTGCCTGAAAGCCTGGTCGCTGCAACAACCCGGGGAATGGGAAACACCCTGGATTTTAACACCGGACGTGATGCTATCGGTCGCGTGCAGGTCGTCCGGCGTATAAGTGTCGACGGCCGAAGCCTATAAAAACTCCCGTTCAGGCCCGATTTACACTAAATAAATTTCACGAACCGATGTAAAATCAATATTTTATTCTATCTTGAAACAGTTTTTGGGTTGATAATGTGCTGAATGCCTGTTTTAGTTTTATCAATCGATTGCCTGTGACAGATCAAAAACGACGGACTGCCGGGGAGAATGAACTGCTTCTGCAAATGTGGCAGAGATCGCAGGATGGCGACAGCGTAGCGTTCCGCCACCTGGCAGACCGGCTGTACCGGTCATTGTTCAACTATGCATTCAATTTCACCCGTGACCGGGACTTTATTAAAGATACCATCCAGGAGCTGCTTATCGCCATATGGGTGAAACGGCGGCGCATTCAGATGGAGTTTGTCTCGCTATACTTCCTGAAGTCACTGAGAAACCAGCTCATCCAGGAATTTCGACGGCCTGGTAATTCGCGTGTATTTTTTGATGTGGATGATTTCGGGCACCTGTCGGACTATCATACAATAGAAGAAGCCCTGGTGGAAGAAGAGATACAGGCAGACCACCTGTACAAAGTGAGATCGGCTATCGAAGAGCTCCCTAAGAGACAGCGGGAGGCAGTGTTTCTCAAATACTATGAAGGTGTCGAAAACGAGAAAATAGCAGAGATCATGCAGATCAACCGGCAATCGGTCGCCAACCTGCTCTTCAGGGCGCTTACTACGCTGAAAGCCCAGATTGTATAGATGACGTTCATTGCCTGCCGCGCTTAATGCGGGTACTTTCTTTTTACGGGCAGGTTATACATACGATACTTTTAAAAATAATTACTCAGCCCAAGAGTATCGCCCGGTAATATTTGCATCCTAATGGGTAACTAAAGTACTCAACAAGAAGCAGGGTATGGCGGACTATCGCAATTTGTCTCCTGAAGAACTGGCTGCAAACGAATCGTTTCGCAGGTGGATTCTTTTTGACAGCCCTCAGGACAGGCTTTTCTGGGAAGAGTGGGCCGCTATGGATCCCGACCGGAACAGGGTGATTGAAAGCGCGGCCAGGCTGCTGGAGCTGACTGAAGGTGCTTTCAACCAGATCGGTGACGAGGAGATTTACCATGAGCTCGAAAGGTTATCCGTCGCCTTGGAGTCTTCCCGCCAGGATCTGCCTGTGCAGAATCGTTTCAGGATTGTAAAATGGTACTTCGCCGCTGCCGCTACTTTTCTCCTGTCTGTTTTGGGATGGTGGTTTTTTTACGCTCAGCCGGAGACCGGTAAGAATTTGGTAGAGTCTCCCGGACCGGTTGCGTATCAGCCCCCTGCTTTGGAGCAAAAAATTAACCGGACGGAAAAACCTGAGCTTGTATACCTGAGCGACGGGAGCACGGTAATGCTGCAGCCCGGGAGCAGGATTAGCTATCTGCCTACCTTTAGCGGTCAGAAACGGGAAGTTTTTCTGACAGGCGAGGCGTTTTTCGATGTGGTAAAAAAACCGGGGCACCCGTTTATTGTGTATGCCGGTACGCTGGCCACCAAGGTACTGGGCACCAGCTTCCGGGTCAGGGCATTTGAAAATGACAGGCAGGTGACAGTCGTGGTGAAGACCGGCAAGGTATCTGTCTTTCCCGTTTCTCCCGAGGGAGTGAAAAACGGGAATCCGGACGATACCGGCCTGAAAGAGGGGATGATCCTCACACCAAATCAGAAAATAGTATATAACTCCGGGGACTCACGCCTGACCAGGAGCATTGTAGAGACCCCGGAAATACTGGAGGGCGCGGCTTCTGCAGAATCGTTCAACTTCAGGGCGACGCCCGCCAGGGAAGTATTTGCAGCTTTATCGGAGACTTACGGGGTCGAGATCATTTTTGACCAGGAGGCAATGCGTAACTGCTACCTGACCGCCGTTCTAGAAAATGAGCCTCTTTTTGAAAAGATCAACCTGATATGTAAGACTTTCGGAGCAGAATTCGAACAAATGGATGGAACCATTATTATCAACAGTACGGGCTGTCACTAAAGGTTTGAAAAACACTGAAGATTCGAAAAGACGCTATTACATGATACCGGAAAAAACCTAAACACTAATAAGCCCAAGAATCGAGCTGCCTATGAAGAAACTCCTTTGACCTTACAAAAAACCGGTGATGCTGGCACATCACCGGCGTAATATCCCGTTCAGGTGACTACCATACTGATGCCTCGGAAAGGCATCCCGGGATTGTTTGTGCCGAATTCTAAACCGACAACAATCAAATTTATGTTAAAAAAAGATCTATCCAATCGCGCTTTACGGAAAATTATGCGTATAGCTCTTTATCAATCCATGCTTTGCCTGGCGGTCGCTACTATCATGAACGCCGGTAATCTGCACGGTCAGCGGGTCCTGGAGCAAAAAATCAGCCTCCGCCTGTCGAACGTGGAAATGGAAAAGGTGCTGGACAAAATAGAAGCACAGACGAAGATCAAGTTCATGTACAACCCGCATATCTTTCCTGCGCAGAAGTACAGTTTCAGGTTTGAGGGCGAGGAGCTTGCCGAAGTACTCAGGCAGGTGCTTTCTCCGCAGAAGGTAGCCTATGAACTGGTCAGCAACCGGATTATATTAAGGAAAGAGCCTTCTCCGCCTGCTTTGCCCGATCAGGGACTTTATGAAGCCCCGGCTGTCAGGAACATTACAGGGAAGGTCAGCGATGAAACCGGCGCGTCCTTACCGGGAGTTAACGTGCTTCTGAAGGGAACCCAGAGAGGTACGATCACCGATGTCGAGGGCCGGTTCGTCCTGGACGTCCCTGATGCTGAAAGAAACGGCGCCATCCTGGTGTTCAGTTTTGTAGGTTTTACAACAAAAGAAGTGCCGCTGGGTAACGAAACCGATCTGAGTGTTCAGCTTATTCCGGAGTCAAAGGCGCTGAACGAGGTGGTCGTAACGGCATTCGGTATGGAACGTAAAAGAGAGTCGCTGGTTTATTCGGTTACGGAAGTAAAAGGAGAAGAATTTACCCAGGCAAGGGAAGTAAATATAGGTAATGCCCTTACCGGGAAGATAGCAGGGGTTAATGCGACAGCCATGGCCAGCGGCCCGGGAGGCTCGAGCCGGGTGGTGATAAGGGGTAACGGTTCGCTGAACGGCAACAATCAGCCGCTTTATGTAGTAAACGGGATGCCGATTAACAACCGGCCGGCTACGGTGCTTGACCAGGCCAACGGGGCTACTACCGACCTTGGCGACGGTATCACAAGTCTCAACCCTGATGATATCGAGACAATCAGCGTGTTGAAAGGAGGCGCTGCCGCAGCGCTTTACGGAAGCCAGGCCGCCAATGGTGTCATACTCATCACAACCAAGAAAGGCGTCAAGCTGAACAAAGGGATCGGGATAGAGCTCAACTCCAACTTTACGGTCGGGAGCATCTATATTTTCCCGGACTATCAGTACGAATACGGACAGGGAACCCTGGGTGTCCGTCCTACAACTCAGGGTCAGGCCATCAGTACGGGGAGGTTGTCGTTTGGGGAAAAAATGGATGGCAGGCCGTATGTACAGTTTGACGGCGTAGAAAGGCCTTATTCGCCGGTGCATGTGAAAGACAACATCAAAAATTTCTACAAGCCAAGTACCAACCTCGTCAATACGCTTTCTTTTTCAGGGGGAAGCGAGCGGGTTACCTACCGGCTTTCCTTGTCCGATCTACAATCGAATTCCATCCTGAAAGGGTCCGGTTACAAAAGACAAACCGCCAATCTCAACCTGAAAGCCCTTCTGAGCGAGAAGCTGAGCTTCGACACCCAGGTTCAATATAACTACGAGCTGGGTATCAACCGTCCGGGCGTAGATTATGTAGGGACCAATGCAGCCTGGGGTGTCTACCTGCTGGCCAATACGGTCGATATCAGGAACCTTGCGCCCGGCTATGACCCCGCCACCGGACGGGAGGTGGAGTGGCAGCATGTCAACCAGGCTACCAATCCCTATTTTGCCCGCGACAGGATGAAGAATAAAGACAGGACCAACAGGGTCATTGCCCAGACAGCGCTTACCTACAACATTACGCCCGACTTTTTCATTAAAGCCGATTTCATGAGGGATTTCAGCAACTGGAGCGAAGAAGATTACTACCCGATAGGGACAGCCTTCAGACCTTTGGGTACCTACCGGTCAATGGATCAGGTCTCTACGCGATCAAATGCGCGGATTATAGCAAACTACAACACTGTTGTCGCAGATCGTTTCGGGATCGGGGCCATGGTTGGGGGGAACTGGGAGCGCGATATTTTGTCAAGCAACTCACTTGTAGGATCGGAGTTTATCATCCCCGACTGGATAAGCGCCAACAACGTCAGGGTACTGGTGCCCAGTAAGGGATACAGTTCGGTTGGTACCAACTCCGTTTTTGCCTCTGCCGATCTGAACTATGATGAAACCTACTATCTGAGTCTCACCGGGCGCCAGGACTGGTTTTCTACGTTGAACCCCGGAAACAACAAGATATTCTATCCGTCTATAGGAGGTAGCATTGTTTTATCCAAAGCGCTCAACCTGCCGTCGGCGATCAACTTCGCTAAGTTGCGCGGATCGTGGGCAGAGGTCGGAAGCGCTACCGTAGGGGCTTATGCGATCAACCAACTGTATTCATTCAGACCCGGAGGACATTTAGGAGTGCCGGTGCAAACCTCTTCAAGTGCCATTGCCAATCCGAACCTGAGGCCCCTGACATCGACCACTTCCGAAATTGGTATCGATGCCCAGTTTTTCAATAACAGGTTTGGGATCGACCTGACTTTTTACCAGCGGGTCAATACCGACGATATCGTTTCGACAGGTATCGCTCCTTCATCAGGCGCAACTTCCACCCTGCTCAACGTGGGTAAGATCAGGAATAAGGGAATAGAGCTGTTGCTGACTTTCAACCCGATCAAAACCTCCGACTTTTCATGGAATACGAGCTTCAATATGGCCTACAACCAAAACAGGGTAATCACGCTTGCTCCCGGACAGCCTACTGGTCCGGCCAGTCTCCTCGGCAAGGACTCCAGTACACGTTTCGGAAGGAGTTATCAGTATGCCCCCGACGGCCGCCTTGTCTACAACAGCATCAGTAAGTACGCGATGCTCGGGCCGACCGAACCGTTGGGAATAGGTGTACCGCCTTATACCATGGGATTTGAAAATTCTTTTACCTACAAGAATTTTAACTTCAGCGCGCTGATAGACGCCAAGTTCGGAAATGAGTTTTTCTCCGTGAACAAGCAGTATATGTGGCGTTTCGGGCTGCTGAAAGAAACGTTGCCCGGACGGGAGAACGGGCTTACCGTTACCGGAGTGGATGAAAAAGGCGCCGAATTCAGCCACACCTGGCCGGCCACTCACATGGCTACCTATTACAATAATGACGGACAGTATTCCTCCAATTTCATGATCGACGGTAGCTTTGCCAAGCTGCGCAGCGTGATCGTCGGTTATAACTTCCCGGCAGTCCGCCTGCAAAACGCAAAGCTGACCGGCCTCAACTTGTCGCTTGTGGCTCGTAACCTGCTGTTCCTCTACCGGAATTCAGATCATTTCGACCCGGAGCAGGGAATCAACGCAAACAACAACGCGCAGAACGGCGCGGGGGTCATGATGCCTAAGACCAGGGAGATCGGGCTTAACCTGAGGCTGAGTTTCTGACGGCTCTGAGCAGTCAGATGTCAGAAATCAGTTATCTAAACAATCAGTAAATTATCAATTTCATTCTGATGAAAAATATGAAATTAAAATATAAAGGAATATTCCCGCTTCTCGTCCTGCTATTTACTGCGTGCGATGACTTCCAGACCAGTCTTGAAGATCTCAACAAGAATCCGAATGCCTACGAGGAAGTAGTGCCGGGATATTTGTTCTCGAACTCCCAGATGGTAGGGGTGGCTTATAACTTTACAAACGGCGCCGACGGGCAGCATTTTATCCTGGCGCAGGCCATGCAGCAGTTTGCCACGCACAGTGAAGTAAGGGGTACCGGCGACAAGTATTTCAATATCAGTATGGCAACAAGCCACTGGGCGGTATACAATACGGCGCTGGCCGACAATGAAAGGGTGATCCAGAAAGTAAAAGACGATCCTCAATTGGTAAACATGCTTTCTGCTGCCAGGATATGGAAGGTTTACATGTTTCATATTGTGACCGATGTCCATGGTGATGTGCCTTATTTTGAAGCTCTTAAAAGTATTGATGGACTTATACAGCCCAAGTACGACCGGCAGGAGGAGATTTACGCGGATATGCTCAAAGAGCTGGAGGAATCCATAGCTGCTTTTAATCCTTCGCTCACTACTTTCGGAGCCAACGATTTTTTCTACGGCGGCGACGTAAACAAATGGAAGAAGTTCGGTTACTCACTCATGCTGCGGCTGGGAATGCGGCTTACCGACGCCCGCCCCGATATGGCTGAAACCTGGGTAAAAAAGGCGATCCAGGGCGGTCCGATCCTCAATGACGACGAGATCGCGATGGTCCGCTATCTCAACGGCCAGGTTGCACACAGCCGTAATCCAAAGGCCGATGTGCTGCTGGTACAGGATTATCAGAATCCCCAGGCAGGTGTGAGCAATACACAAGGCGGAAAATATGCCAAAACTTTTATCGATTATTTAAAAAACACCGGCGATCCGAGGCTTAATGTGATTTCGGTCGTATGGGTAGATAACCCGAATGGGAGCGGATATGTTTATGATACGTCGACGGTAATCCAGAGGGGCATGCCGAACGGGGTTCTTTTCGGTGAACCGGATGATTTTCATACCTATTCCGAGCCTCATCCTAATACCATTCTCAATTGGGGCAGTCCTGTGCTGACATTTACAAATGCCGAAAGCCATCTGCTGCTGGCCGAGGCAATCATAAGGGGATGGGATACCGGAAGCGCCAAAACCGCGTATGAAAATGCGGTCAGGGCCGGTATGCGGCACTGGGCGCATTTCGGGGAAGAAGGTGTGATTGCACCCGAAAAGATAGAAGCGTATCTGAAAAAGAATCCATTCAAAGAGAACGGGACTTTCGAGGAAAAACTTGAACAGATCAGTACTCAGAAATGGGTGGCGCTGCTTCTCGATAACTACGAGATTTTTGCCAACTGGCGGCGTACGGACTATCCAAAGCTCATTCCCACCAACTACCCTGGCAACATTACCGGAGGAACGATACCCCGCCGGCTGATCATCCCGGATAGCGAGCTGAGTCTGAATACCGACAATTTCAACGAGGCGCTCAACCGGCAGAATGTCGGAAACCTGCTTACCAGCATTGTTTGGTGGGATCCGAAGTACCCGGGCAGGTAAGCCAAAGCCATATTTTACTGAACTCTTAACCTAAATTCCCTTACATGAATCTTTTCAGTTTTCAGAAATCCCGTTTTCTTGTTTACCTGGCTGGTTTCTTGATTATCCATATGCCGGGAGCGGTTAGCGCCGAAATTCCCCCCGGCAATGAAATAAGGATAGAACGACACAAGGCTGTTCCGATGAGGGACGGCACCATTCTCTATGCGGATGTGTACCTGCCGGTCAAACCCGGCCGTTACCCGACGATCATTACCCGTACTCCTTACGGGCTTCAGAGAGATGGTGTGCACCAGACCATGATCAGGTTTGCGCAGCACGGCTATGCCGTCGTAGTGCAGGATGTACGGGGAAGATATGAAAGTGAAGGGAAATGGGAACCGTTCAGGGATGAGGCTAAAGACGGATATGACACCATAGAATGGGCGGCGCAGCAGCCGTTTTCAAACGGGAAAGTAGCAACCCAGGGCGGAAGTTATCTCGGGCATAACCAGTGGCAGGCTGCCAGCCAGGCGCCGCCGCACCTGGTTGCTGCCTTCCCTTCGCTGGCGTCGACGAATATCTATGCCAACTGGCTTACGATGGGAGGGGCGTTCAGGTTGAGCTTCAATTACGGCTGGGGAGTGGTGAGGATGCCCGACCGCATCATGCTGCCCCAGTACTGGCATTCTGCAGAGTATGCGCCGGAAGAGCTGAAATATGAAAACATTCTCATGCATTTGCCGCTGAAAGACGGGGACCTGAAAAGCGCCGGCTCGGAAGTAAAGCACTACCGCGACTGGATTGCGCACGAGAGTTACGACGCCTATTGGAAGGAGATCAGCGATGAAGAGCGCTTTGATAAGGTTAAAG
The DNA here is from genome assembly GCA_037191015.1 of Spirosomataceae bacterium. Lineage (GTDB taxonomy): Bacteria > Bacteroidota > Bacteroidia > Cytophagales > Spirosomataceae > Ravibacter. The sequence goes on along the minus strand of JBBCKD010000029.1, from coordinate 118,009 downwards.
TACCTACCTACAGCTCGGGCGGATGGTTTGACATATTCGTAATGGGTACCATCAACGGCTATGTCGGTATGCGCAACAAGGGAGGCACTCCCCACGCGCGCAAGGAAGCGAGGTTAATCATAGGGCCGTGGGGACACGGTCCTTCCAAATCATTCGGAGGCGTAGACTTTACGGACGAGGCGTATGTGAGCCAGTTTGACATGGAACTTCGTTTTTATGATTATCATCTGAAAGGGATCAAAAACGGCCTGGAAAAAGAAAAACCGGTCAAATTGTTCTATATGGGGGCCAACAAATGGAGGGAAGAAGACGACTGGCCGGTTCCGGGAACAAAGTTTACGCCGCTTTACCTGGATGCGGAACGGCCCGCCAACTCCGTACGGGGCGGTGGTTTGCTATCCTTTCAAAAGCCGGGAAGGTCAGGGACCGATCACTATCGCTACGATCCTTTGAGCCCGGTTCCGACTACGGGCGGCAACAATTGCTGCGGTACCCCGACGCCTTCCGGCCCGCGGGATCAGCGCCCGTTGGAGCAGCGGGAAGATGTGCTGGTGTACACGGGCGATTTCCTGGAAAAGCCTCTGACAATAGCAGGTCCTGTAAAAATGAAGCTGCAGGCCGCTACCGACGGTCCGGATACCGACTGGATGATCAAGCTGGTGGATGTTCACCCGAACGGCTTCGCCATGCCCGTTTCGGAAGGAATATTGAGGGCGAGGTTCAGGGAAAGCCTCGACAAGATGAAGCTTCTGAAGCCCGGCGAGGTATATGAGTACGAAATAGAAATGACGGGCACGGCCAATGTATTCAAGCCCGGCCACCGTATCAGGATAGACATCACGTCCAGCAATTTCCCGCAGTTTGACCGTAATCCTAATACGGGAGAACCGCTTGGAAGCTCGACCAAAACCAGGGTGGCGAACCAGACTATTCATTATGGCGGGCCGAAACCCAGCCATGTGCTGCTGCCGGTCGTAAATGACCTGTAGAGGTCAGCGGCTTAATTTTTCTGCTTCATCCGGCGAAGCCTGCAAACGGGGCTTCGCCGGATGTAAAGTAGCTTCTTTCGTAAACCTTTTATTCCTTCCGGATCTTCAGGCTATAAATATTGATTTCCTCCATTTCCGACTTTCTACCCCATCCGCATTGAACCGCTTTTTTACTGCCGGTAAGGGAAAATTCCACATACACAGGTATCCTGTACATGCCGTTTTCGGGAGGAGCGCTCTTTATCAACGCATCGATTTTATCCCATGAGGCATCGTTGGCGGCATAATATCTTTCGTTTTCAATACCAGAAAAGTGCCAGGAGCAGCCGTCTGCGGCCAGATCGTTGGCGAGGTAGGCATCCGCTTTGGTCTTCTGTGTCTTCGTATAGTCATTCCGGTCGCAGCTTGCCAAAAGGCCGGTATGCAAAACGGTAAGGATAAGCAGGTATTTCATCGGGATAAACGAGTGTTGAATTTTGGACTATTCATACTTCGTACCATCTACAAAGTTATGTAGATTAATTTTATCCAGCTTATTCCCTGAACATAAAATAGACGGCCAGAACAAGGAAAACAAAAGCGACCAGGTGGTTAAACCTGAAAGATTCCGTCCTGAAAGCAAAAAGCGTGAAGAGTGTAAAAACCACGAGCGTAATCACCTCCTGGATGACTTTCAGCTGCCAGATCGAGAAAGGACCGCCATTCCCTTCAAAGCCGATTTTATTGGCCGGCACCTGCACTGCATACTCAAAGAGCGCGATCATCCAGCTAAACAGTATCACTTTAGCCAGGCTGAGCCCCGAAAACCAGGAATACTCCTTCAGCTTGAGGTGGCCATACCAGGCGATGGTCATGAAAATATTGGACAGGACAAGCAGCGAAATGGTTAAAACCGCTTTCATCGGGGACTATGGAAATTTTATTGGATTGAGACGGCGCGAAATTAAACAATTCACATTGTATTCAACACCATTGGCAGCCAGTAAGTGTAGAGGTGGGGTGCTGTCTCGAGCTCGCTGAGCAACTGACCAGGGGACACCCATTTATACTGAGCTACCTCGTCCGGATCGGGATTTACTTCCCCGTTGTAATATCCCCTGAATACATAGTCGATTTCGTTCTCTGTCATATCATTTTCCAGCTCTACCCTGTAATGAAATTTGCCCACGTATTCCAGTGGAGCCCGGAATGACATCTCTTCGTACAGTCGTTGCCCGGCCGATTCCCGGATATTCTCGCCTGGCTGCGGATGGCTGCAGCAGGTATTCGACCAGAGCCCTGCCGAATGGTATTTTCCGAATGCTCTTTGCTGGAGCAAAATTTCTCCTTTTGAGTTGTAGATCACCACTGAGAATGCCCTGTGCAGAAGGCCTTTGAGGTGGGCTTCCAGTTTGGGAGCATAGCCTGTAATTTCGTCATTGTCATTGACCAGCACTACTTCGTTACGCATATCGATCCGGGTATATGCTTAGTATAACCGCAGAATGGCCGTAAAAGTGCCTTGGAGGCGGTGCGGGCGAGCATACTATTTTGGAACCATTAAGGAATTAAGAAAATTAAGAACGCTCTTAATTAACCTTAATACCTTAATGGTTATCCCCTTTGACAGCTTTTCTTCGCAGGTACAGTATCCCTGCAAAGAGAATCAGCATAACAATAACTGCGGTTCGTACATGCGAGGGAGAAAGGCCTGTAGAAACGCTGTCAGTATTCCCGATCAGCACATTTCCCGCCCATATGTAAGGCAGTTGGTCTGATTTTTCACCTGTTTCCAACCATTTAAGCTGCGCGTTCCTGAGCGCCTCGTCCAACGGGAGCTTGCCGTCCAGCCCTTCGTAAAAATACCGTGTGATCTCGTATACAGCCTGGTTTTCGACCTTCCAGAGCGTCGTCAGCACGGAAGGGATACCGATACCTGCAAACCCGCGCGCCAGGCTGAAAACCCCTTCTCCCCGCTGTTCGACTCCCAGGCCGGTTTCGCAGGCCGATAATACGAGCAGTTCCGTTGCATTGCGTACCGGGACTCCGAGTTCAGTGAGCCGGAGTGATGAATCTGCAAAAAACAGGGTAGGAGAGAGCCCTGACTTTCCGGACGTATCGGCTGAAGCATGCGTAAACAGTTGTACGATCGGGTAGCTCGCGAGATTAGCGGTAAATGCTCCGCGTGTAGCGGCTTCCCGCTCCAGGATCCTGGAGAAAATAAACTGCCTGTCGAGCTGTTGAAGGGCTTTATCGGAGCCCGGCAGCGTGCTTTGCCCCTGATCCGGCGGGAAGTTGACCGGCGCCATGCCGAAAAAGCTCCCGAATGTGAACGGATCCCTGCTTTTCCTGCTGCCGCGGTAAAGGAAGCTGGCGGAATAGGTATAGCTGACCGCATTTGTACGTACCAGGTAGCTTTCCCTTTGAGCTGATCTGCTCAGCGCAGCGAAAGGCAGAATTTTGCCGTCGGGAGAAATGACGAGCCGCTTGCCTGCATCGATCCCGAATGGCTCGATGAGAAGCTGGTACAGGCGGTGTGAAACTTCCAGGTAGTTCGCGAAATCCCTGTTTTGATGTGATTTGTCTGATAGAAAGCGCTCGTAGGCATGTAATGCTTCCCGGTAGGAAGGAAGATCGATCTTTTTTAAAATAGGTTTTGAATCAAAGTAAAAACCATACACCGCACTGTCACCGATGAAATATGAGAGGTAGCTCTGGCCCGGATCGAGGATGTTCTGCCTGAGCTCGGCGAGAGAAGGGATGCGATTGTCATACTTATAGGCATAATAGGAGGGATTGCTAACCTCCAGACCCCTGACAAACCTGATAAGGGATTCCTGTGCATCAAACAACTGGTTCCTGAGCAGGCTCTTCTGAGCCTCACCGACATCCTGATCCGATAATTGCCCCTGCAAATCCCTGACCTTCGCTTTCAGCTCGTTTTCCCTGGCCTGGTCTTCCGGACGAAGGAGCTGCGCAGCCCCGAGATCGTTCAACTCGTCCTGCAGCAATGCCGCGCGGCTTTTTTCAAAAAAGTGAAATGCCTGGCCAGGCTCTTCAAGAAGGTAGCAGGCTTTGATGGCATTTTCATAAAGTCCCCGGGTTTTCTCCCGCCAGAATAGTTTGGATGCTTTGCCGCTGTGCTCCCATCTCATGAAGTCGACCATGGTATCGGCTAGCATATAGCAGGCCAGCGCATTTTGGAGCAATGGCTGCTCTGCCTTCGCATCATAAAGCCTGAGCAGTATGTCGCCCTTCTGAATGATAATAGCCAGGAGATTTGTTTTGTCCAGAACCTGCCTGATCACGCCGGCCGAAGGATTTGAGGCTGCATTCGACGGAGTATAGCTGCCGCCAAGAAATTCTTTCATAGCCTCTCCATTGGTGCGCAAGGCTTCATCAGGAAAGCCTGTTTTGACTTTGAGTCCGGCGATTGAGCTTATGACCAAACCCCTGTCCTGCGGTTCGGTGAAATACGTGAGCGCTTTTCCGTATTGTTCCATGGCAGACTCGTATCTGCCCATTTTCTCGGCATACAAATAGCCCAGGTTGACGCATACCTGGCCGCAGCCATATTCAAAACCCTCGTTCTTAAATTCAGAAAATGACTTTTCAAAATGGCTGACTGCGTGGTCGAAATTTTTCTCCCTTACATCTATCTCTGCATAAAGAGTGTATAGCATGCCCGAGTGGATATTGTTTTTTGAACTAAGAGCTACTACCTTTTCCAGCGATTGCCTGGCTTCTTCCAGAGAACCTAGCTCGATCAATGCCTGTGCCTTTTCCAGGAGATTGGACGACATCACGGCCGGGTCATCCAGCTCCCAGCCAATCCGATAGCCTCTTTCGCCTGCAAGCACTGATTTTTCAGGGTCACCCTGCCCAAAATGGAGGTTGGCGAGCCTACTATAAGCTTTTGAAACAATAAAGAGTTTTTCAGGGTATTGCAAACCTATTTCAATCGACTTCCCGAAGGATTCCAGGCTTTCCAACACGGCTCCTTTTTCGGCATAAATTGCACCCAGATTGAAATAGTTATTGCATAACTCTTTTCTGGTAACGAAAGGAACATCCAGTAAATTGATTTCAATAGCCTTTAGAGTGAGTTCAGCGCCTATGTCGGCATTGCCTTTTTCCCAATAATTTCTTCCCAATATATGCAAGATTCTGGAATAGGTAGAATCCTGTTCCAGGCCGCATACTTCCCATTCCTTTTTCAGCTTTTCCAGCTCCGGAATAACCTGCCCGGATTCTGCTGTTTTGAGAACCCGCTCCAGCTTATGATACATATCCGCCCGGTCTCCGCAGGTATCCGTTAAAGGCGCGGAGTAAACCAGAATCAGTAAAAAAACAGTTACCAGCACAGGATGCAGGTCAGATGCCGTTATTTAATACCCATTGGCTCTTATATACTTACCACCTTTTACCCTGTCTGAAAGTGCGGTAGTATCCGGGGCATCGTTTAGTAGATCAGCCTTATTAGCGAAGGTATCTAAATCTTTCTTCCTTGCCAGCCAGCCGGCTACGACAGGCGCCGCATAAGAAGTCCCGCTTACGCTCACCTGTTCGGTTCCTCCCGTAAAACGGAAATGGCAGTCATTGGCCATAACGCCCACATCTACAACTTCTTTTCCGTAGTTCTGAAGGTCGCAGGTCTGATCAGGGCTTCCGCTCACCGAAGTAACCGCTATTACGTGCTGCATGTTTTTACTGAAATAAGCCGGATAAAACCTGCTTTCAGCCGGGCGCAAGGCCAGGTCCCTGTTTTCGGGAAGATTGCTGTCGCCTGAATCAAACCCGTCAACAGCATTGCCGGCGGCTGTTACCACCCATATTTTATCTGCTGCCAACTGCTCCATGTGTTCTTCAAAAAGAGTATCGACAGGTCCATAGTAGCCCAGGCTCATGTTGAATATCCTGGCCCCCATTTTCCTCGCTTGCGACATGGCGCACATCAGCGAGAACAGGTCTCCTTTATTGTCGTTGTTCAATACCCTCATGGTCAGAACCCTTAACGGAGCGCTGGGCTGATTGATCCTCTGTGAGGCCAGCAGTTGGGTAACTTTGGTGCCGTGAAGGTTCAGGGTATGATCCCAGATATGGGAATAGTCAATAGGACCGCCTCCTTCCTCATGCATATGGTTAATCCCGAAAATTCGCTTTTGCGGCCCGGTAGCCACCGACATTACCTGGTCGCATAGACGAGGCCGATAGGTACTGTCTACCCCCAGGACATTTGCATAGTGCGGTATATTCAGATCGGGGTGGATCCCGCTGTCGAAAATGGCCACAAGATTCGCGGCTGTACCCGGCGTTCTTTCGCCGGGTGTAAGCGAATAAGGATTGAACCGTCCTTCCTTAACAGACCCGGTAGTGGAATCTTTCAGGGCCGATAGCCATGAACCTATGAAATCTCTGGGCAAAGAATCGGTATTCGAGACAAGCAGATAATTTTTCCCGTATTCAATATCGAGTCCTACGCCGCCAGTCTCGCTTTTTGCCCGGGCGGGGCCATGCCCTTCGATAGTAATACCTGCAACCTTCAGGTTAACAAGTGAAGAGTCGCAAGGGCATGCATACAGATCTTCCGGCTTTATCGTAATTCCCAATCCATTTTCCAGGGTATCCTTCAGTTCCCCGACAGACATTCCGTTTAGGCGGATACTATAGCCGGCATACGCAGGCTCCTTTACCGGGCCGGCGGGCTTGTCTTCACGACAGTATTTCAGATACAGTATGATCAATACGATCAGTACTGCTAAAAAAAAGGTTCGGGCAGAAAATTTCATTTTAAAGTTTTTTTGTGGTTGGGGCTTGTTTTGAATCAGGCAGGAATGTCCTGCTTATTTACGATATAACCGGCGAAATATCAAGTCATTGTATAAAAAAGCAAGGGGGAAGCGACGGTCAATCGCCCTTTCTCCATTTTTCAGCCTCTTTCTTTCCTTCAAGATCTTTGGCAATTACCTCATCCAGTAACTCTTCTGCCTGTTTTATATTTTGCCCTCCGCCTTTTTGCAGACGTGCCACTGCTTCATAAAACCGACCAGGATTTCCGTATAGTGACGTATCGTTGCCGAGAAGCCGGAAAAACTGTATGGCTTTATCGTAGTCTTTCGATCTGAGCGCAGCTATGCCGGCGGTTTTCAGAGCTTCTGTGTTGCCGGGATCCCGCCGGAGTATTTCCTCGCAGATAGCCAGGGCCGCCCCGGCGTTGCCTGCGTTAAAAGCATTGATGGCCGTTTGCAGGCTATCGCCGGTATCCGCACCACTCATCCTGACGCTCAATGTTTCGAAGTTCTGAGCGATATACTGTCCCGACTGGTCATGCAGATCCGGGCCGGAGCCTGTTCTCAGCAGCCATCCCAGCCCGATTGCGATAATAACCAGGGCGGCCGCCCAGCGCCAACCTATCAACGGAATCGGAGGTTTTTCTTTTCTTTTTTCCTGCCATTCCTTGTGCCGGGTTTCCAGCTTCAGGCGACGTGGTTCCCCCGCGGCGAGTTTTTTGACGGACAAGTAAAACGCCAGCTCTTCGGCAAGGCGCTTGTCGGTCTTTAATTGTTCTTCCAGGAGCGTTATTTCATCGTCCGAAAGCTCGTTATTTATAAATGCTTCTATGCGCTTATCCATTTCCTGACAGGATATATTTATATAGGTCGGCTACCCGGCATCAGTTAAAACGTTGCAGGAAATTGCTCCTGAGCTTTTCCAGGCAACGGAGCCGGCTGGTTTTGACGACTTCGGCCGACTGGTAGCCAAGCTCCAGGGCAATCTGCCTGTCGGCTATGCCCTCGCTCCAGGAGCGGATCATCTGCCGGCACTTTTCACCAAGCTCCTCCAGGCATTTCCATAACAGGCCGATATCATGCTGCTCCATCAGCTCTTCAATAACAGACCTGGTATCGTCCTGCAGCCGGTAAAGGTGCTCATCTACAGAGCCTCCCAGGTTTACCTGTGCTCTGTTAGTCGTATTTTTCCTTACCTGGTCAACACACTTGTTTGAAAAAATACGGTGCATGTAGGTTTTGAGCGAAGACCTGCCTTCAAAAGCCCCGCTTTCAATGTTTTCAATGACAGATAAAACGGAATCCGAATAGGCAATAGAGCTTTCATCTTCGCTAAGGCGGTGCTTAAAAACCCCTTCCTTGATAAGATAATCGTACCTGTTATAAAGCTTGTCTTCAAAAAAACGCTTCTTCGGGGAGCTGAGCGCGATTCCCTCTACGATTTCAAGGTCAGTGGGGCCGGTAGCAAATAGCTTCATTCGTCGTTGATAATGCCAATGCAAGATACTTATTTAACTGACTTACGTAAGCTTATTCTTAGCAATAAACGTCCCTTTCTCAAAATGCGTTACGTTGTCAAGGCTTGTCCGGGCGATCTCGGTGAGCGCTTCTTCCGTAAAAAAGCCCTGGTGCGAAGTTACCAGCACGTTAGGAAAGCTCAGTAACCGCGCCAAAAGATCGTCGTCAATGATCTCTTCCGACAGGTCTTCAAAGAAGAAGTCCGCTTCCTGCTCATAAACATCTATACCCAGGTATCCGATGCGCTTTTTTTTGAGCCCGTCGATCACGGCTTTCGAGTCGAGGAGCGCTCCCCGGCTGGTATTGATAAGCATGGCTCCCGGTTTCAGGAATCTTTTGATAGCTATATCGTCTATAAAATGGTAGGTTTCGGGGGTCAGCGGACAGTGCAGTGAGACAATATCCGACTCACTCAACAGCTCCTTTTTAGGCAGGAATGTAACCCCGTCTTTTTCGAGTTCTTTATTGGGGAAAGGATCGAAGGCTACTACATTGCATCCGAATCCAATCATGATTTTTGCGAAAATCGTCCCGATCTGCCCGGTGCCTACGACGCCGACCGTCTTTCCGAAAAGATCGAATCCTTCCAGGCGGTCGAGCGCAAAATTTCCCTCGCGTACCCGGTTGTAGGCCTTGTGCGTTTTCCTGTTCAGCGTAAGGATCAGCGCTACCGTATGCTCTGCCACGGCATAGGGCGAATAGGCCGGAACCCGTACCACATCGATGCCCAGCTCTTTAGCGGCCGGCAGGTCTACATTATTGTAGCCGGCGCAGCGCATGGCTACCAGCCTTACCCCATTCCCGGCCAGGATCTGAAGCACCTCCCGGTCAAGGGTATCATTCACAAATGCGCACACTACCGGGAACCCTGAAGTGAGACCGGCTGTGGATCCGTCGAGACGGTTTTCGAAATAGGTGATTTCGTGAGCCTCGTCCTGGTTGAAAAGGTCGAAGAAGTGCCGGTCGTAGCGTTTTGTACTAAAGAGAGCGATTTTCATAAAGATGATAGTTGTAATTAACCGCAATTTAGTCAATCCGGGCGAAACCCGGGCTTTCAGCGACAGGCAATGCGGTGAATAACTCCCGGCTTCAGCCGGGAGGGTCAGGGGCAACGTCAGTAGCATCGGCAGGAAAATACCTTTTGTACCATAACCGCTTAACCAGCTATCTATGAAACATTTTCAGCCGCCACCCGTCAGCTTTAGAGGCAAGCTCAGGCACCTCGGCCCGGGATTCATACTCTCAGCCGCAATTGTTGGTTCCGGCGAGCTCATTGCTACGACCGCATTGGGCGCCAAAGCCGGGTTTATAACCTTCTGGGTGGTAATTGTAAGTTGCCTGGTCAAAGTGGCCATACAGCTGGAGTTTGGGAAAAACGCGATCTATTCGGGCAGGTTCACCATGACCAGCTTCAATTTGCTGCCGGGCAGGAAACTCGGAAAGGCGCATTGGTCGATCTGGCTATGGCTGTCGTTGCAGGGGCTGAAACTGCTCCAGATGGGCGGTATTGTAGGAGGCGTAGCAATCGTCCTCCATATGATGTTCCCTTTTCTGACCGTCAACCTCTGGGCGATCATTTCAGCTGTAATAACCTCTCTCCTCGTATACAGAGGCTATTACAGGAGTATTGAAAAGGGCGCGCTTATTATGACTGTCATCTTCACGCTCATCATCCTTTGCTCGGTCATATTGCTGCAGAGAACCGGATATGCCATTTCCTGGGAGCAACTGCGTGAAGGGCTTTCGTTCCGTCTCCCCCCGGAGCTGGTGCTCATAGCGTTCGGCGCATTCGGGATCACCGGGGTAGGGGGCGACGAGATCATGTATTACAATTACTGGTGTATCGAAAAAGGCTATGCCGCCAACGTCGGTCCTGACGACGGCAGCAGGGAATGGGCCGAACGCGCCAAAGGCTGGATAGATGTGATGTACCTCGACGCCCTGTTTTCTATGGTGGTATATACTGTCGTAACGGCGGCGTTTTACCTGCTTGGCGCGGCCGTATTGCACAGAAGCGGCCAGGTTCCGGAAGGGTACCGGATGGTAGAGGTGCTCAGCCGGATCTTTACGGAAACCCTTGGCGAATGGGCCAAAGTCTTGTTCCTGGTCGGCGCTTTCGTAGTTTTGTACTCGACAGTGTTTACGGCCGCTGCAAGCTGGTCGAGGGTTTGGGGCGACGCATTTGGCCAGCTGGGATGGATGAGGTTCGACACCGACGCCGCACGAAAGAAGGCGATCGCTATTTTCTCATGGATATTTCCTGCAGCGTGGTGTGTGCTGTTCCTTTTCTTTCAATCGCCCGTGCTGATGGTGATCCTGGGAGGCGTCGCTACCTCGGTATTGCTGCTGCTGGTCGCTTACGTAGCCGTCGTTTTCCGGTACAGGTCTTTGCCTGCGAGCCTTAAGCCTACCGGCACTTACGACTTTTTTTTCTGGCTGAGCGTAGCTTCGATCGTCGCGGTCAGTATCTATGGACTATGGCAGGCTTTGAGCTGAAAATTTTATAAATTCATTTTACATAAAAATGATACGCTTTTATTACTCTTTTTTTATTGGCCTTACCGCCTGGCTTTTTACGGGGACCCTGCTTCCGGCCCAGCAATTGGCTAAGTATATACGTCTAAAACCCGCCGACGGGTCCGGAATCCGATATGACGGGTCAGGGAGCCGTTACCTGGAAATAGCGTCAGATATCGATTCGACCTGGTGGAGATGGAAGGACCGCGGGTACAATTTCGGATTCGATAAAAGAGTTACCCCGATGTATACCATCGTCGACGGCATCCTGAGCACGCCCTACATGATACAGGTACGGGGGAACGACGAAGAACGCAATAAAAAGAGATGGGGCTTTCATGTCTTCGAAGGCTACGCGCGAGACGACCGGTCGCGTATTACCATGCTGGTCAACAAGCATGTTGAAGAAACCAGGCCGGTCGCCGAGCTTTACTATTACGGAACGGTTTATGACCACTCCAACGAGGCTTATAACTGGTTCCGGATCGGCTCCGATGTAAGGCAGCATTCCTATATGTTCGGTCGGGATAAGGCTATTTTCTACGGATCGCTCCGGCTTACAAACGCGCTGACCCTGGGACGGATCGGGCGCAGCGACCTGGTAACTACCCCGCCTGAGAAGGATGCCGAGGTTAATTACGAGGAAGACGCAAAATATGTAAACTACCGGGAGCTTAAAGAAGGAGGGGACGGTACGATTTTCTATGACAGGGACCGCGACATAGTGGTGATCAAAATCAAAGGAAAGTGGATGAAAGTAGCCGTAGAATCGCTTCCCGAAGGGGTTGAGTACCCGTTCTGAAGCACAGACTCCCGTAGATTTTGACACACGTCGGGAGAAGACTTAATATCAATTTTATAAATATGAAGAATATCTTACTTTTTACCTTTCTAATAATTGCAATGACCGTGAGCCCCGGACTCAGCCAGTCCAAAACCCGGCTGGCGGTCGCAGGCATCAGCCACGGCCACAGCAGCTGGATATTTAACCGGTTCGACTTGTCCGGGATCGAAATTGTGGGAATATACGAGACGAACAAAGAACTTGTGGAGCAATTTCGCAAGAGGTATGAGCTTCCTGCCTCGCTATTTTACGATGACCTGACCAAAATGCTCGACCGGCTGAAGCCGGAAGGAGTAATGGCTTTCGGGCCGGTCAGTGAGCATGTCGAAGTAGTGAGAGCGGCAGCCCCCAGGAGAATTCATGTCATGGTGGAAAAACCGCTCGCGACCACCTACGAGGATGCATTGGAAATACAACGCCTTTCGGAAGGCCATAAGGTCGTCGTTCTGACCAACTTCGAGACTTCATGGTATGCAAGCAACAGGTATGTGAAGGATCTGTACGATAAAGGGATGCTCGGGCAGCTTCGCAAGGTAATGGTAAACGACGGTCATGGCGGACCTTCCCAGATGGACAAGCATTTTATTTCCTGGCTTGCCGACCCGGTAAAAAACGGCGGCGGTGCGCTGACCGATTTCGGCTGCTACGGCGGAAACCTGATGACCTGGCTTTTAAACGGTCAAAAGCCGGTTTCCGTAACGGCGGTCACCTACCAGAACAGGCCTGACCTGTATCCTGAAGTGGACGACGAAGCGACTATCATATTGCAGTATCCCGGCGTGCAGTGCATTATTCAGGCATCGTGGAGCTGGAGCTTCAGCCGGAAAGATATGGAGGTATACGGCACCAAAGGATATGCGATAGCAGTCGACAGGCTGAATGTCAGGCAAAGACTGGATGCAAAGAAGGGTGAGGAGGCGTTTAAGACCGATCCGCTGCCGGAACCCCTGGAAAACCCTTTCAGGATCTTCGCTGAGGTGATCAGGAGTGAAAGAAAGCTCGACCGGTATGACTGGTACGGCCTGCCTGTTAATGTGACGACCGTAGAGATACTCGATGCGGCACGCCGTTCGGCGAAATCGGGGAAAACGGTATTGTTGAAGCCGGATTAGCGTCAGAGATAGAATTTCAGGGATCGGATTTATATAGTTTAACGATGTTAAGAAATTTAATAACGTTATTTTATTCATCTTGAACAATGTGAACCCCGGTATTTTTCGTTTTCATCAGGGCTGCCGGAGAATTATGAACGTTCTGCAAAAACTAACAGTGATAAATCGGGCAAAACTGCTGACCATGACCGTATTGACCGGGCTGGTGCTGACTTTTCACCGGTCGGCAGGCCAGGATATCACTATTCCCGTTTTGGGAGGGGGCCAGGTTATTGAAGTTCCTTCAGCAGCACAGAATTACACGCATTTTACCTCCCGGAAAAGAACGATAGACGAGAAATGGTTAAAGTATAACCCTGCAGAGCGCGACCACCCCGATGCCGCCTGTATCCCCGTTGAGCAGCCTGTGCCCGGCGCTATAGAGATACTCGGTAAAAGATCTGAAACCACCCGGTATTTTGTTGATGCGGACAACCCTTCCCGGGTCTTTTCGCAGTCGGCCTACGGAGCGCTTCACTATCAGAAAGACGGGCGGTGGCTTTCGATAGACCGGCGTCTCGATCGTATTGACAGCCGCATCATCGAAGCTTCCCGCCAGCCCGAGCCGGTAGGCTTCGACCTGGACAGGAAGCATTCCTATATCAGGACAGCCGGCGGTATGATCGCCTTTAACAGCTGGACGCTGTATGGACGCAGCAAATCCGGGAAAACCCTGCTGGCTTCGGCGGACTGGACCCATTTTACTGCGGGGGACGACGGCATATTTGTAAAAGACATTTTCCCGGGAGTAGATGCCGAGATGTCTGTCGACAGGGGACAGATCAAGACAAACCTGATCGTCAGGAAATGGGAGTATCCCGGGTTTGATGAGTTTGTTTTTGAAGATGCGTATGAGCATGAAGACGGGATAGTACCGGAATTTGAGAATGAAAATAAAATGAAGTCGGGTGTCGGGAGTATAAGGCTGAGCATACGTGGAAAAAAGATCGCTTCTGTAGGGGAGGCAGTCGCCTATTCCAGGCAGGAAGCCGGTGTGCGGATTTCGGTTCCATACGTGCTTGAGGACAACCGGCAGGGGATTTTGCTTACCAGCGATATGCTCAGGGACTTGCTTGCCTCAGGCCCTTTTGTGATAGATCCGCTGGTAACAGGGGCGCGTTCCGAGCTTGTCTTTACAGACCCTTTGAAGTCGTATAACGCGAGCGCCGACAACAGGAGTGATTGTTCGGAAGACTTTCGGGAAGAATGCAGCTATGCCTGGAAAGTGGAAGTGCCTGGCAGGATCACCGTTACCAATATTATTTTTTCCGGCCGGATCCGGACAGACAGTCCCTGTACCCGTGACAAGATGTTTTATAAGTACCGGTTGGGCGGGGGTACCTGCGGAGAGAACGTAAAATGGCTGACGGAGGGCAATCCGGCCACGCCCGGCATCACCGGCGGGGGTGATTATGCCACTCATTACTATAATGCATGCTTCCGGCCTGGCTGCGAGTCCACCCTGCAGGATGTAAGGCTTTCAATATTACGCAACTGCATGGGTGATTTTGGCTGCGGAGATAATTGTGTACGGGGAATCGGGCCCTTTGTCATTACGGTGGAAGGGCGGACGCTGGATCTCGAGTTTTTCAAGGCACTGCCGGGCTACCAGGTATGTCATGGAAATGAGATCCAGCTGATCGCAAAAGGAGGTTTCGGCATGCCGGAGTATACCTATCGCTGGTCGCCGGGCAACATGGCGGGAGATACGGTAAGCGTAACGCCTGGCGCTACTACCGACTATACCCTGTCGGTAACCGACGCCTGCAACACTACCATTACAGAAAATGTAAGAGTAGAAGTCTCTGCCCCTGTCATACGCGATTCGCTGGAGGTCAGAAGCTGCGGTATCGTACAGTATAACGGCCGGGATTATAACCAAAGCCAGGTATTGCGGGAAAGCCTGAAGGGAAGGTGGGGTTGCGACAGCCTCGAACGCACGGTCAGGATCACGGTATATCCTCTTGATCCGAAAGAGGAAAAGCTCTCCCTGGTAGGCTGCGAGCATGTAGATTTTGAAGGTATCAGGTACAGGAGCAATACAAAGCTTCAGGACACTTTTACCAATACAGTCGGCTGCGACAGCATCTACAGGACCGTAGATATTGTGATACAGGAATTTGAGCTTGATCTGCTGAGCAGCGCACATAAAGATTCGTTATTTATCGGAGAAATAATTGAGCTGAAAACTGCCGGCAACCGGAGTGTCTATAAGGTCGTTTCCTGGGAGCCGCCGGAAATGTTTCCCGACCAGGGTGGTTTGAACCAGAAAGTAAAGGTGCCCGGAGATATGGTATTTACGGTCCACGCCGAGTCGGAAGAGGGCTGTCCTGATTCTGCATCTATCCGGCTGGTCGGCAGGGAAATTCCTGCGTCTACCGTTTATCCCAGCTCTTTTACCCCCAACGGCGACGGCAACAACGACTATTGGACACCGGTCCGGAAAATCGACCAGCTCGAAGTATGGGTTTATAACCGGTGGGGAGAATGCGTCTACTACAGCAATGAAAGCGACCATAAATGGGACGGCACTTATAAGGGAGTAAAGCTTCCGGCAGGTACCTATGCCTACAGGTTCCTGGCCTATGGCAGGTTCAGATTCTCCGGACAGATCAACATTTTTTACTGAGCCGGAAGGTACGACGGGTAAAGAAAAAGGCCGTTCCGGAATGATCTCCGAAACAGCCTTTCTGACAGGTTTGCATTTTTTGCTGCAAACCACATCTAATGTCCGGCGACCGTACTTTAACGAGAGTCTTTACCGACAACCGGAAAATACAGAGGATGAAGCTTACACTGTATCCTTTTATATCCGTATTGTCCTTTTATGGTTATGGTTTAGGCTTTCAAGACGGTCGCCAGAGGTCTTTTACCCGAGCTCCCTTTCGATTTCAGCCCTGGTTTTACCCAGTTTCTGCTGGAGCCTTCCGAGCAATTCCTCTTCTTTGCCTTCCACATACAATAAATCATCGTCTGTGAGGTCGGCATATTTCTGCTTTAATTTTCCTTTGATTTCATTCCACTGTCCTTTCAATCTATCAGTTAGTGCGCTCATGATCATGTAATTTATTGAGTATATGATAGTATTGAATTTAGAAATAACCATACCAGGCCTTTCTGCAATCGTCAAAAAGGCGTTATGCGCACCCGTTTCAGGCATACATAGCAGAAAGGTGGGGTAACTGCGGCAGGCGGGGTAGAGGGTTTGCCACAAAAAGCAACAGGTACCTACACTAATTCATCAGGCCGTGCTCAGTAGCCAGCTTGAGGACCATCGCGGTATTGGGCACACCGAACTTTTCCATCAGGTTTTTGCGATGGCTTTCGACCGTATGCGGGCTGATGAACAGATCGCCGGCAATCTGCTGGGTGGTCTTTCCCTGCCCGATCAGGGTGAGGATCTCTTTTTCCCGGCGTGTAAGCCGGGGGATTTCCCTTATAGGAGTATGGTCTATGCTGCCCAACACTTCCCGGGTGCCGTTGCAGAGGTACATCTTGCCCATCATCACACCCCAGAGGGCGTCTACGATGTCCTTCCCGATCGCGTTCTTGAGCACATAGCCGTTGGCTCCCTGCTGAAGCATATTGAGGATCACCAGCCGCTCATTGTGCACGCTCAGCGCGATGATGCGCACTGACGGATGGCGTTCTTTTATTTCACGACACAGCTGGGTGCCGTTTATATCCGGCAGGTTGATGTCTAGGAGAATCACGTCCGGCAATTCCTGACCGAGCGCTTCCAAAGCTTCCTTGCCGGTGGCGTAGGCCCCGGTCACGACAATTTCCTCTCGCTGGCTCAGCAGGTTTCTCAGTCCTTCGAGTACAATGGGGTGATCGTCTACAATAAATACTTTCATGCGTATAAAAAGGTTATCATACCGGACATTCAATCGTGACGGTAGTACCGGTTTTAGGCGATGACTGGATGTCTATCGAAGCATTCAGAAACTCGGCCCTTGCTTTCAGATTCGCTATTCCCGACCCGTTCTTCACTTCCGCATCCGAAACATTGAAACCCTTTCCGTCATCTTCCACGGTAATGAACAATATGTCGTCGCGCTGCTGCAGCAGAACCAGGATCTGGGTAGCGTCGGCATGCTTCAGGGCATTGTTGACGAGCTCCTGGATGATCCGGTATAAAACTATCTGTTTTTCCTGGGAAAGCTTTTCCTTATAGTTAAAAACCTGACAAACCACTGATGTTTTGCCTGCGATATTCAGATTTTTACAAAATTCCCTGGTAGCCTCGGCAAGCCCGTACTTCATGAGGAGCTCGGGCATGAGGCTCCGGGCTATCCGCCGAAGCTCGTTTACGGCGTTGTCGAGGTGCTGTATCGTCCGGGACAGATTTTGCCTGCTTTCGGCCGGATGCTCAGGATTCACCTGCGAAAGCTCGATTTTGATACCTGAGAGCAATCCGCCCAACCCGTCGTGCAGATCCCTGGCCAGGCGCGTCCGTTCCTGCTCCTGTCCTTCGAGCATCGACGAAAACATCATAATACGCTGATCCTGCTTCATACGGTGAAGCTCCAGCTCGTGCACGTGGCGCTGGTGTTCCAGCAGCTTCCGGCTGTTCCTGTAGAAAAGCAGGGCCAGCCCGCTGACGATAAGGAGAAAAAAGCTGGCGCTACCGAAAAGCCAGTTGAGCAACCGGTTGTTTTTAATGGTCAGGGCTGCTTTTTCGTTCTGGGATTGCAGCCTGAGGATCTGCTTTTCTTTTTCTGTAGACCGGTACCTGGCTTCCAGGTTTGCGATTTCGGCCGATGTGTTTTCAACCTTGACGCTGTCTGCCGTTACCGTAAACCTGAGCAGCCAGTCATAGGCGTTCCGGTAGTTTCCCATCAGCGCCTGTACTTCCGACATATGGTACTGCTGAAGCAGGAGGTTTCTCGAATTGCCGGGATAGCGGGCGCTGTCTCTGATGAGTATTTCGAGCGTTTTGGCTGCCTCCGGATAACGTTTGAGTTCCCTGAAGGATTTAAATTTCTGGAACATCAGGGCTTCGATGTCTATTTCCCGGTGCACTTCAGGAGCGATCTCTATGCCTTTTGTAAAGCTGGCGATGGCTGCCTGGTGGTCGTTGATCCCGGCCTTGTACATACCTTCGATAAGGTAATATTCCGGCAGAAAAGGAGATGCAGGATCGTTTTTAAGCATAGCCTGCACTTTGGTAATATAGGGGTAGGCATCGGCGAATTCTTTCAGGAAGATATAATTGCGGGCAAGTTTCAGGCGGAGCTCCAGCCAGTCATATTCCGTCGCCCCGCCTTTTTCCATGACTCCTTCAGCCAGCCTGAAATAGTAGATGGCTTTCGAATAATCGAGCTGGTTGGAAAACACCAGCCCCAGCGAACAATAATTGCGGGCTACCCTCAATGTGTCCTTTGCTTTTTCCGCGAGAGGAATTGCCTTCGAAAGAATGATGTTGGCAAATGCTTTTTCGTCGTTCTGTCTCTGTAAAAGCGCCCCGAAATTATGCCAGGCCCTTGCACGCGTATTATAGGCTTCGGGATTGTCAAAATTCCTGAGAAGACTGTCCGACATCATATAGTACTTCTGGCTCAGCGCGATATCGGTGTCGAAATAGCAACCGCCCAGGTAAAAATAGCCCATTGCGTAGAGCTGAGGGAGTTTTTTGCTCATCCTCATTCCCTGCCTTACATACTCGAGCGCTTTAAGCGTGTCGCGGTCACTCCAGTAATGGGAAAGCTCGTACAAAGCCCGTATTTTGACGGTATCGTGCGAGCCTGTCTTCAGTACGGCGGTAAGGCTGTCGATGTAGGACAGAGGCGCCGCTGCGGTTTGGCCCCGCGATATGAAGCTGCCCGCGGACAGCATGATCAGGAGCAGCAGAAACCTGGCGTATGGGTGCATGGCAGGGATGATCATAATCGGGCTTTGTTTTTTGCAAATCGCCAAAGCAGCCCCCGAACCATACTGGTCGAAAGGGCCGCTTTGCTCCACCGGAAGCCGGCGATCTAGGTGTGCACAGCTTGAAATTAATTATTTCTTCGCGAAAGCTATATGATGGACATAGCTGAACGTAAGGCCGGTTCCCATATTGCTGATGATCCCGTTCCTGTTGTTGGCTTCACTGCTCCTCTGGTTGACGGCATTGAAACCCAGGTCAAAAACGAGATTCAGACCGAACTTTCCTGTATTGCCGGCGTTGAAAGTAACACCCGGGGAGATACAAAAGGCAGCCTGTGCGCCCTTGTAGGTTTCCCTGACGCCATTACCGAAGCTTATCGAGCCGCTCGAATAGGCAGATGCTCCGCCTACCGAATGCACGCCGGAACGGTAATTCCCGCTCAGCGCGATATTGAGCGCAGGCCCGGCCGCGGCCGAGAAGCCCACCTTACCATCGGTGATCTGGTAGCGGAACCAGAAAGGGATCGTAATGAAATTGGTCCTTTCCCTGATCGTCTGGTAACCCATTTCACCATTGTTAAGCCGGAAATTGTCGGTTTCGGCCCTTGTACCTTTCTGCGTATAATGGATCCCGCTCTGGATACCCATTTTCCCCATCTGGAACCCGAATATCATCCCGCCTGTCAACCCGGCTACGGGTTTGCGTGTGCTCCAGGTATTGGCGTAGTCATCGGTAAGAAAATAGGACGCCAGGTTGAGCCCGGCACCGCCGCCGATAAAAAAGGACTTTTCTTTTTGTGCATTTTGCGCATATGTCCCGCTGGAAATCAGAAGGATGACGAAGAAACATTGGATCGTTTTCATACAAGTGTCTGTTAATAACCGGATAACGGAAGTTTGTAGTTGCTTAAGAGTTTTCGGTGATTCCGTATTGCAAATTTCTGCTTCATCACAAAGGCGAAACATCCCTGTTTTCAGCCATTTTTTTCTCCCTTCAATTGCCGGAAAGCCGCTATGGCGGCGCTTATGATAAATCGGGAATTTTGAAGAAGCAGTGAGGCAGGAGGTGTCCTGTATGCCGGACCGGCGTACGAGCAGAACCTTAATCAACCATCCGGCAATCAACCGTATAAACTCATTATTCAAATGAAATCAATCATTCTGATCGCTTTATTCCAGGTAGCCTGGATAGCGGCATTCGCAGGTAACGATTCTTTCGGAAAAGGAAGCTCAGTCTATGTAGAGACGCCGGATAAAGAACTCTCGCAGGAAATAATCAGCGCGTTGCGGGAATGGGGCTACTGGAACATTGCCGGCAGCGCCGGGAGTGCCGATATTATCATGAGAGTAGAGGTAAGGGTGTCCGGCGGCGTCACCTGGACTTCGTGGGGAGGAAAATCAATTGCGCTTTCCGCGCATCTGAAAAGCAAATCCGACTCCTGGCAGTCGCCTTTTTACAAGGCCAGTCCCAACGGCAGCAACAAGTTCAATTCGCAGAAAGCCGCGGTAAGAAAGCTGGTAGGAGGGTTGAAAAAGGAATTCAGGTAGCGACGGGGATTACCGGAAAACAAGCGGTCCCGCCCTGACTGGCATCTTGCCGTCGGGAGGGACCGGGAATTAATTGCCTGCTATGGATTACAAGCCGAGGATCTTCCTGTTAAAGGCTTCATCCGCTCCTGTACCGGCGAAGTCGTCAAATGCCTTCTTAGTTACCTCAATAATATGGTTTTCGATAAACGGCGCTCCTTCGGCAGCGCCCTGCTCCGGCGATTTGATGCAGCACTCCCATTCGAGAACCGCCCAGCTTCCGTATCCGTATTGCGAAAGCTTGGAGAAGATACCGATAAAGTCTACCTGCCCGTCGCCGAGAGAACGGAAACGTCCTGCGCGTTCGGCCCATCCTGAAAAACCGCTGTAAACGCCTTGCTTGCCCGAAGCATTGAATTCGGCATCCTTCACATGGAAAGCCTTGATCCGGTCGTGATACAGGTCGATAAACTGCAGGTAGTCAAGCTGCTGCAGCACGAAATGGCTGGGGTCGTAGTTGATATTGGCCCGGGTATGCCCGCCCAGGTAGTCGACGAATCTTTCGAAGGTGGTACCATCGAAAAGATCTTCTCCCGGGTGAAGCTCGTAAGCCAGATCGACTCCGTTTTCGTCGTAAACGTCGAGAATGGGCTTCCAGCGGGCAGCCAGTTCCTTAAAGGCTGTTTCGACCAGCCCGGCAGGTCGCTGCGGCCAGGGATACAGGAAAGGCCACGCAAGCGCGCCGGAAAAGGTAGCGCTTGCCGAAAGTCCGAGGTTCCGGCTGGCTTTAGCCACAAGCTTGAGATGTTCGACAGCCCATTCCGTACGGGCTTTGGGATTATTACGGACTTCAGGAGCGGCAAAACCGTCGAAAAGATCGTCATAAACCGGGTGCGATGCCACAAGCTGCCCAATGATATGCGAAGCCAGCTCTGTAATTTCGAGCCCCAGGTCGCTGAGCTTGCCTTTCAGTTCGTCGGCATATGTCTGCGAGGTTGCAGCCAGGTTAATGTCTATAACGCGCGGATCCCAGGTAGGGAGCTGAAGTCCTTTGTAACCTAGTTCAGCCATGTACCTGGCTATCGAATCGAGCGTATTGAACGGCGCCTCGTCGCCCAAAAACTGGGCGAGAAAAATAGCGGGTCCTTTTATGGTTTTCATTTATATAAGGTTAATGAGACAATGTGATAATCAGTTGATGTGACGACGGACTGATGCCCTTACATCTCATAATTCATGAATCATGATTCAATTAGCTACACCTCAACCCAGCCCTGCGAACGGTTGCTTTCCAGGATCCGCTCGCAGATAAGCAATTCGCGGTATCCGTCCGCAAAGGTCGGATAGGTAGGATTTTCGGGCTGTCTTCCCGATTCGATAGCCGCGTATACCTCCCTGAACATCTGCTTGGATGTATCGGGAAAGCCTTCGTTGTGGCCGCCGGGGAAGGTGATAAGCGAGCGGGCGCCCGGGTCAACCAGCGAGGGATCGCGCAGCAGCACCTCGTTGGCTTTGTCCCTGTAGCCTACCCATACTTCGTTCGGGCTTTCGGAATTGAAGCTGAAAGTTTTATTGGCTCCCGATATTTCGAACGCCAGCCTGTTTTTCCGGCCTGCCGATACCTGTGAAACGGTAATCGAGCCGCGGTTGCCGTTGTCGAAACGAAGCAATACGTTGGCATGATCTTCGGTATTGATGGGCACGTCAGCGTAGTCTTCGGGAGTGAGCATTTTACCCGAATAAGTCTCAACGGGTTTCAGCGGCTTTTTGCGGGTTTTATGAATGGTATTGAAATCCGCCAGAACGGCAGTCGTTTTAAGCCCGGTGATGTATTCGATGATATCCATCAGGTGGGAACCGATGTCGGCTATCGCCCGGGAGTCACCGGATTTGTCCGGCTCCAGCCTCCAGTTGTAGTCGGTTTCATAAAACAGCCAGTCCTGCAGGTAAGATCCGATAACGGAATAGATCTCTCCCAGGTCGCCGTTCTCGCGGCTGGCCTTCATATGCCGCACCAGCGGGTAATAGCGCAGGTTGAAATGAACGGCGTTGACAAGCCCTGTCTCTGCGGCAAGGGCAACCAGTTCCTCGGCTTCCTTAAGATCTTTGGCCAGGGGCTTTTCGCAGATCACATGCTTACCGGCCAGGAGGGCAGCCTTAGACTGGCTGTAATGCAGGAAGTTAGGAGTACAGATATGAACAGTCTGGATATCTTCCTGCCTGATAAGGTCGTCGAAAGTATAAGATCGCGGGATACCCAGGGCAGCCGCTTTTTCTTTAGCCAGTTCGGCTGTTACCTCGCACAAAGCAACGACTTCTACATTTGGCAGGCGCCTGAGCGCTTCGATATGTGCCGGACCGATGAAGCCGGTGCCAACTACTCCCACTTTAATTTTACTCATAGAGATAAAAGGACGTTATGATGTTTATATATTGAATGATTTGGAAATCCTGAGTGTATGGTCAGAGCCTGGTCCACTTGGTTTCGGTCGCGGCCGATGCCAGTGCCGCGTTGATGAACCTGAGGCCCCGTACCCCATCCTTTACTGTCGGGAAATCATAAAGCGGATCATGGGGCTTCCCTTCCTGGTGCGCCTTTACGGCATAGGCAAAATTCCTGTAGATATTGGCGAAAGCTTCGAGGAAGCCTTCAGGGTGTCCTGCAGGGATGCGCGCATGCGCAGTAGCGGCAGGGTAAAGCTCTCCCCAGTTGGTCCTCAGCACGCGGTAGGAACCGTTTGTCTTGTGAACCAGGCTGTTGGGTTCCATCTGTCTCCACTCCAGGCCGCCTGTTTCCCCGTATACCCTGATGGTCAGGCTGTTTTCTTCGCCGTTTGCGATCTGGCTGTATTGCAGGATCCCTTTTGCGCCGTTTGCGAAGCGTATGAGGATATTACCGTCGTCATCGAGAGGGCGACCCTCTACGAAAATAGTCAGGTCTGCGCATAATTCCGTTATCTGGCTTCCGGTGATATATTCGGCCAGGTTTTCCGCGTGGGTGCCGATATCGCCGAGCCCGCCGCCCGCTCCCGACTGCGCCGGGTCGGTGCGCCATGCCGCCTGCTTGCTGGTATCTTCCAGGCGGTCGGAAAGCCAGCCCTGCGGATATTCAACGATGATTTTACGGAGCTTCCCGATAGCTCCCGCCGAGATCATCGCCTTCGCCTGCTTGACCATCGGGTATCCTGTATAGTTGTGGGTCAGGGCAAATACCAGCCCGGTACGGGCTACGAGCTCCTCCAGCTCCTCGGCCTGTTCCAGACTAATGGTCATAGGCTTGTCGCAGATCACATGGAACCCGTTTTCGAGCGCCAGCTTCGCCTGCGCATAATGGAGATGGTTGGGAGTGACGATGCTTACGAAGTCAATCCTTTGATCGGCAGGCAGCGCTTTCTCTGCATGGATCATCTCTTCGTAAGAGTTATATACGCGACTATCGGGAAGGTAAAGGGTTTTGCCGGTATTTTTTGACTTTTCCGGATTGGAGCTGAAGGCTCCGGCCACTAGTTCAATCTGACCGTCGATGGCAGCGGCAATGCGGTGTACGCCTCCTATGAAGGCTTCAAGACTACCGCCTACCATGCCCATTCGAAGTTTTCGGGACATTGTTGCTGTAATATTTAATGGTTCTACAAAATCTGGCTTGTGATTCTCTCATGCAAAGCCTCCGGATAGCCCTTTTTACTAGTTGGGGTGTATGCAAATTGAAAAAAAATTGAACAAGACCCTAAATAAAGTAGTAGAAAAATGAGAAGTCCCATTTTTAGATAGAGTTTCCCTGGAAATCTCTTTTGTCTGTAACCCCTGCCATCAGAATTTTTAACCGAATTAATTCACTAACCTTAAAAAATTATATATGACTCAATCTGCTAACGCATCCCGATTATTTAACGCAAGCTGTTTTGCACTCATTACAACGGCCTTGTCTTTCAGTATCAGGGCCGGGATCCTGAATCAGCTCGGAAGAGAAT
Organism: Spirosomataceae bacterium; assembly: GCA_037191015.1. Taxonomy (GTDB): domain Bacteria; phylum Bacteroidota; class Bacteroidia; order Cytophagales; family Spirosomataceae; genus Ravibacter. The sequence continues at coordinate 93,853 of JBBCKD010000029.1, read as the reverse complement.
ACGGCTTCAGTGCCGAGCAACTGGGTACGATCAACTCCATGTGGTTTCTCGGGTTCCCCATTTCGATGATAATAGGCGGCCTGATCTACAATTCAGTAGGAGGAAAGAAAATTATGCAGTTTGCTTTTTTTGCGCATGCTGTCGGTATCCTGCTTACGATCTATTCCGGCGGTAACTACGCTACGCTGCTTATCTCTACCTTGCTGATCGGATTGGGTAACGGGTGTACGGAAGCTGCCTGTAACCCTATGATCGCGGATGCCTATGAGGGCAAAAAGATGAGTGAAATGCTCAATAAGTTTCATGTTTGGTTCCCTGGTGGTATCGTGATCGGCGCGCTGATCTCAAAATTCATGACGGAAGCCGACCTGGGATGGCAGGCTCAGATTTGGGTGATCATGATTCCTACATTGATCTATGCTTTCCTTTTCTGGGGGCAGGAATTCCCGAGGCCCAAAGTTGCGAAGGCTGTTTCCGTAGCAGAAAACATCAAGGCTATGTTCTCGCCGTTGTTCCTGTTCATTTTCGTATTCATGGCCCTGACGGCCATATCAGAATTCGGGCCGCAGCAGTGGGTAGGGCTGATATTGAGCAAGTCCGGCGCAGATCCGATGATCCTCCTGGCTATTACGACCGGAACCATGGCCGTAGCCCGTTATTTTGCAGGCCCTGTAGTGCATAGGTTCGATCAGACCGGCGTGTTGCTGGGTTCCGCCATATTGACGGCGATCGGGTTGTTCCTGCTCAGCAAGGTAACCGGCGGCGTGGCTTATGCGGCTGCATTTGTCTATGCATGCGGTATTGCCTATTTCTGGCCTAACATGCTTGGGTTTGTGGCGGAGAAAATACCTGCATCGGGCGCCTTGGGAATGTCGGTGATAGGAGGGATCGGTATGTTCTCAAGCTCGATCTTCCAGCCGATCATCGGCGGCTGGATCGATTCTGCAAGAACGGAAGCTGCAGCCAGGGGTCTGACCGGCGATGAGCTAGAGCTGGCGGCAGGACAGGCTACGCTGTCTACTATGGTGACCTTCCCGCTGATCCTGATCGTTGCCTTCACCTTCCTTTACTTCTGGGTAAAAAACAGGAATGTAGCCAGAACGGCATAAGTATATTATCCGGATAAACTGTCTGGAGAGAAAGAGGGGCCTTGGGCCCCTCTTTCGTTATTTTCTTAACAAATTCTTAAATTTGTGCCGTCATCAACACATATGCCGTCGGGCAGCAATACCGGGAGGAATGGAAAATGCATTAAGAATAGCCGTTCTGGATATGAACAACGGAGTTCAGAACGAAGGGATGCGGTGCATCAGGAAAGCAATTGAGAATTTTGCTGAAGAGGAAGGCTACCCCGTTACATACGAGGTCTTTGACGTGCGGCAGGAAAACCGGGTACCGGATCTGGGGTTTGACGGCTATATATCATCGGGCGGACCGGGAAGTCCTCATCCTTCCGGTGAGCCGTGGGAGCGTAAGTTTTTCAATTTTCTGGACGCGATACTTCATTATAATCAGAACAGGAAAAACCGTGTAAAGAAGCCGTTGTTCCTGATCTGCCACTCCTTCCAGCTTGCCTGCATCCATTGGAAGGCCGGGCTGGTCGGCAACAGGAGGTCTACTTCTTTCGGAACTTTTCCGGTACATAAGACAAGATATGCCCATGCGGAACCGCTCTTCGAGGGGCTGGACGACCCGTTCTGGGTGGTGGATTCGAGAGACTTCCAGGTGATCCAGCCCAATGTCCCGGTTTTGGAAAGAATGGGCGCGAAAATTCTCTGTCTCGAGAAAATCAGGCCGCATGTCGACCTGGAGCGTGCGGTGATGGCGATCAGGTTTTCCAAAGAAATTATCGGTACCCAGTTCCACCCCGAAGCGGATGCCGCGGGTATGGGCCGGCATTTTGCCAACGAAGAAAGAAGGGAGAAGATCATTAAAACCTACGGGAAGGCAAAATATGAAGATATGATCGTCCACCTGGGCGATCCCGATAAGATTGCATTGACCGAATCTGTCGTACTGCCCCGTTTTCTCGCCTCCGTGAGAAGAGCGGCAGGAGTTTTTGAAGAAATGGCTGAAGCCCGGCCGGGCGTAATGTCCTGACAGTTTGCGGACACCAGCCGAATTACTAAAATCTTGCAGCCGTTATGCACGCAGAATCCCGGAAAGCATTCAACGCTTCTTTTTCTCCCGATACCTATCAATCGTTCCTGTCCGCCATCGAACACGACTTTCCGGGGCAGCTGGATTTCAGGGTTGCCGAAAGCCCGGTCTTTGTGGGCGGCGCCTTCCGCGATAAGCTGCTGGATGCCTGCGGCAGTATCATAGACACCGTTATTGCGCCTGATTTTATCGCCCGGACAGACAGGGCGATCCCCCCGGCTCAGAAGGTGCCGGGAGAAAACCGGCATACTTCCTTTTTCGCGGTGGATTTTGCCGTCTGCAGGGGAACGTCCGGCGATCTTGAGCCTCAGCTGATCGAACTGCAGGGGTTTCCTTCCGTGTTCGGCTACCAGCTCTATCTCAGCCGGCTGTACCAGCAGAGGTATCCTTTCCTCGGAAACATGAATTTTACCTTTTCCGGGGCGGCAGATGAAGAAGACGCTTTTATAAGGCACTTCGGGCATGTGCTGCTCGGAGATGAGGATCCCGAAAACGTGATCCTGCTGGAAATTTTCCCGGAAAAGCAAAAGACACGGATCGATTTTGAGATCACCAGGAAATATTGGGGCGTTACGCCGGTTTGCCTGACGAAGATCAGCAGGGAGGGAAGGAAAATTTTCTACGAAAAAGACGGGAGGAAAATCCAGGTCAGGAGAATCTACAACAGGCTGATATTTGACGATCTGGGTAATTTCCCGGGTTTGAAATCAGATTTTTCGCTCACCGACGACGTAGACGTTACCTGGGTAGGGCATCCGAACTGGTTTTTCAGGATCAGCAAGTTTATGCTGCCGCTGCTTTCGGGACCTTATTTCCCGGAAACCAGGTTTTTGAGCGATTATGAAGGGGAATTTCCCAGGGATCTCGAAAACTATGTATTGAAACCCCTGTTTTCTTTTGCAGGGAGCGGGGTCGAGCTCCATGTTACAGCCGGGAAGCTCGCGGCTATCGACGACCCGGAAAACTACATCCTGCAGCGAAAAGTAGTGTATGAACCCGTTATCCGGACAGACGACGGTTCGAAGGTCAAAAGTGAAATTCGAATGTTGTACACCTGGCCTGACGACGCCGAAAAGCCGGTTCTGCTCACTGCGCTCAGCAGGCTGAGCCGCGGGGAAATGATCGGGGTCCGGTTTAATAAAGACTTCACGTGGGTAGGGAGCAGTGCAGTCTTTTTTGAAAGATAAAAGTCTTATTGGTACCCCATGACGCATATTACGCACAGGCAGCTTTTCTTCGATCATATCGCCCAGACTTCGCACTTCCCCCTCGCCCTGGAAATAGAGCGCGCCGACGGATGCTTTATGTATGAACCGTCAGGCAAGCGTTATTATGACCTTATTTCGGGAATAGGCGTAAGCAATGTGGGGCATCGCCATCCCAGGGTAGTAGAGGCCATTAAAGAACAGGCCGACCGGTACCTCCACCTAATGGTGTACGGGGAATACGTACAGGCGCCGCAGGCCTTGCTGGCTGCCTCGCTTGCAGAAAGCCTCGATCTTCCCACCAAAACAGTTGCTCCGTTCGGACGGATCGACCGGGTCTATTTTACCAATTCCGGTACGGAAGCAGTCGAAGGAGCGATGAAGCTGGCCAAGAGGTTTACGGGGCGCTTCGGGTTCGTTTCGTGCTTCAATGCCTATCATGGCGCTTCCCAGGGAGCGCTGAGCCTGGCCGGACAGCCTTTCTTCCAGCAGAATTTCCGGCCGTTGCTCCCGGGGACCAAACGTATAAGATACGGAGTAGCAGACGACCTGGACCAGATCACTACCGATACCGCCGCTTTTATCGTAGAACCGGTAGGAGGGGAGTCGGGCGTGAGAATACCTGACTTGTCCTACATCCGGGCGGTCAGGAGAAGATGTACCGAAACCGGGACTCTCCTGATTCTCGATGAAGTCCAGACCGGGTTCGGCAGGACCGGCACTTTCTGGGCTTTCGAGGATTACGGCATTTATCCAGATATCCTGGTCTGTGCCAAAGGTATGGGCGGCGGGATGCCGATCGGCGCCTTCATGGCGTCAGAACATGTCATGTCTGTTTTGATGGAAAACCCGGTACTGGGACACATTACCACTTTCGGGGGGCATCCTGTCAGCTGCGCCGCATCGCTTGCTACTTTCCGGGTAATACGGGAAGAAAGGCTTTATGCCTCCGCCGGCCGCAAGGGGGAGATGATCAAAGCCGCCCTCTCGGGCCATCCTTTAGTGCGGGAGGTACGGGGCAAAGGCCTGATGCTCGCAGCCGAATTCGAATCGTTCGATCTGTTGAAAGCGATAATCGATGCCTGTATCGAAGAAGGCGTAGTTACCGACTGGTTCCTGTTCTGTGACAACTCCATGCGGATAGCGCCACCGTTGATTATTTCCGAGGAGCAGATCCGGGAGGTCTGCGGGATCATACTGAAGGTGCTGGATAGGTTTAGGTAACGTCTTCGTTACAAAAAGTAAACCATTAAGGAATTAATTAAGTAAACCGTTAAGGAATTAAGTGAACCATTAAGGAATTAAGAATATTAAGCGGTTCTTAATTCCTTAACGGTTTACTTAAAAAAAACCTTAACTCCTCCTTAACGGTTCAGAAAAAACCTCAGTTATTCCTGACAAACATTTGCTGAAGTGTTTTCCCTATGACCGATTCCCTGCTTTGGTCGGTTACGTGGTCATGCTCCACCCTGATCAGCTTTTCGACGTCGTAGCCGGCGTCGTGTGCGATTTCCAGGAACTGGTCGATCACTTTATCCGGCATACTGGTTTCCCTGGAAAGCAGCCAGAGGTAATCCCTGTCCTTACCCGCTACCAGTGAATACTTGTAGTGCTTGTCGAGCGCCAGGATCGTATAGTCGGAATAAAACGGCCCCCAGAAAGATACTTCCAGCGCGCCTGTGTCCCTGGGTCCTGCAAACCGGGCCGTTCCGACCGATTGCTTGTGCTCGTGGGTCATATAGTTGTAACCCTTGTTCACAACCCGTATAGTTCCGTTGCTGTTGATGGAGTAATGCGCAGAGGTATTGTTGAGATGACGCTCAAAGCAATTGTCCAACCGGGCTATTTCATACCATTTCCCCAGGTATTTTTCAGGATCGAAAGGATGCACAGGGTCGAGGGCAACCTTATGGGCTCTCGATTTCCGGTACAGATAGCATGCCAGGCCGGCGCCTGCCAGGATCCCCGCAAAAAATGTTCTTGCTTTCATGTGTGCAGAATTTTTAACCTATTAGCTAAACGTATGCCGGCTGTTCTTTATTTTGAATCCCCGGTTTGCCGGAAGGGGATTTTCACGGCTTTCATTAGAAAGAGTGACCGGTTATTCGCGACAGGGGAGAATGCCTGCCGGAAAGGGATCGGAAGGTCAATCCGTAATGAGCGCCTTCAGCCGGTCGTAGAACCCGGTGCTCTTAAAGGTGAATGTTTTATGCAGGATGTAATTACTCATAAAGCTGAAGCCTTGCCCGATGATGTAGCAAATCATCTCGTTTACATTGATCGCCTTCTGGGCAAAAGACAGCTTCAACCTGTAAATCGGTATCTGCAGTATATTGGTAGCGACATACAGGGAGCCGACCGCAAAGACCCACGTAACACCCCAGGAAAACATGGCGACCATTACAAACTTAACCATTTCACGCCGGGTCTGGTTTGTATTCCTTACGTTGAATGCGAATAGCTTGGTCAGAATAAAACCGACGATCAACGAAACGGGATAGGCGATATTAATAGACTGGTCGAAAGTCAGGCCGAACCAGTCCTGGGTCAGGCTGCTGGTAAGCAACTGGACCAATGCCCCGGTACCGGCTACAAAAAAATACGCAAGGAGGTCTTTCTTATTTAATATTTTGGGATTGGCGACTTGACTGCTCACTGAAAAATACTATTTTCCGGTTTAAGTGTGGCCGCAATATTAGACAATAATACAGTAGTATTGCAAGAAAGCGCCGTTTCTTTTACTGAACGGACGAGATGAAAAGGCACATCAACTCATCTTTCCTGAGTATGATTTTTCAGTAAGGTGATCTTTATTATAGTTTGGTTGTCGTTATATATGCGTAGCCGCTACGGAAGCAGCTTTGCAGCAGACAACTTTACAAGGAATCTGGTAACAAACATTTAACACTATTCTGTTTTGATGAAAAACGCAACTTCTCGCAGGGAGTTCATCAGGAATTCTTCCCTTCTTGCAGGCGGGGCTATGATCTCCGGCTTTCCTGCTATAAAAACCAACAAGGAAGCCGTGCTGAAAATAGCTTTGATCGGTTCAGGAGCAAGAGGGGCGGGCGCTGCTGCGCAGGCGCTGAAAACGTCTAAAAATGTTAAGCTGGTCGCAATGGCCGATGCCTTCAGGGACCGGCTGGACTCTTCCTACACTTCACTGACGAAAGTACCTGGAATCCAGGACCAGATAGATGTACCGGAGAAACACAAATTCACCGGGTTTGATGCCTACCAGAAGGCCACTGAGCTGGCAGATGTGGTCCTGCTGGCTACACCGGCTCCTTTCCGCCCCGAACATTACCGGTTTGCCATAGAAATGGGTAAGCATTGCTTTCTAGAAAAACCGCTTGCCTCCGACGCCCCGGGTATCCGCCAGGTGCTGGAAACCGGCAAGCTGGCGGCCTCGAAAGGGCTGAACGTGGTGGTAGGCCTTCAGAACAGGTATGATCCGGCTTACCAGGAAATGGTAAAACGCATCCACGATGGCATGATCGGCGACCTGATCAGCGCGTCCTCCTACTATAATGTAGGCAGGGTCAATCTCATCCCGAGGCAGGCCGGATGGACCGAAATGGAGTACCAGGTCCGTAACTGGCGTTATTTTAACTGGCTATGGGCGGGCAGCCCGGCAGGCCTGCAGATTCACAACGACGATGTAGTGAACTGGGTCAAGGGAGGATTTCCTGTAAAAGTAGTAGGCAACGGCGGCAGAGCGGCGCTCGGCGGCCCCGACCATGGCGATATCTTCGACCACTTCTTCGATGAGTATGAATATGCCGACGGCTTCAAGCTGAACAGCCAGATCAGGCATATCACCGGCTGCTGGAACAAAGGCGGCAGCTTTTTCTATGGTACCAAAGGGCATGGAGGACTGAAAGACGGCTTTAAGGACTACAAAGGCAACCTGATCTGGAAGTACAGCGGTAAGCAGGAAAATCCCTACCAGCTGGAACATGACGAGCTGTTTGCGGCTATCCGCGGGGCTAAATATATCAATGATACCGAATGGGGGGCAAAAAGCACGATGTCGACCATTATGGGAAGAATGGCGTCACATTCCGGACAGCTCATCGAGTGGGATGCAGCACTCAATTCCGCGGAAAGCATTGTGCCGTCTAAGCTTGCCTGGGATGCCGACCCGCTGGTGATGCCCAACGAAAAGGGAGAATACCACGTACCGGTACCGGGGATAGACAAGGTGTAAATTTAAAAGGCGGTCCCTTAATAATTCTCAAATCTGTTTTAGCTTTGTATCTGACTATGTAACCTGAGTCTTTTACAAACCTTTATGACGCCCCCGCCTGCCGAGAAGATACGGTTTATTGCTATTGACGATAACCCGCTGGACCTGCTGGCGATCTCGGAATATGCCGCACGTTTTGATCTGCTCGAAAATTGCGGGCTTTTTTCCAATGCGCTGGAAGGTTACGGCGCGATCAGGGCAACGCGCCCCCACGTGGTGTTTCTCGACATCGAGATGCCGGTATTCAGTGGGATCGAGCTGCTCCGGAAAATAAGGGAGGAAGTTCCTGTTGCTGTTTTTGTCACCTCTCATCCTGAATATGCGCTTGAGGGGTTCGAGCTTTCGGCACTCGATTATATACTGAAGCCGGTGGAGGAGGATCGTTTCGGGCAAGCGCTTCACCGGATCGCCGATTACCTCGAAATGAAAAGGAAATCGGAAGCCTATGAAGTCTGGCTCGAAAGCGATACCCTTGTGATCAGGGAAGGCTACAACCAGGTAAAACTGTCGCAGCGGGAAATCGTATATCTCGAAGCCATGCAGGACTATACCAGGGTAGTGACGACCGACAGGCCGTATATGACCCTTTCCTCCCTTACGTTTTTTCTTGCACAGTTGCCAGCGGAGCGCTTCCTGCGCATACACAGGAGCTACGCAGTGGCCCGGTGGCATATAAAAGAAGTGAGGGGAAGCGAGATTGTCTGCAGCAGCGGAACGCTGCCCGTAGGAAAGACTTACCGGTCATCAGTTTCCAAGATAAAGCTGTAAATCGATGGGTCGCTTGCTGCTTCCGTTACTTCTGTGCGTTGCCGGAGGGCTTTACGGCCAGGCGATTCCCGACCTTTCCGCTTACAAGACCACAAAACAAAAGCTGTACCGCCTGGCGGTGGCCTGTGATTCGCTGAATGCCCTGGCTGAGATAGCGAAAGTCAAGGCTATTTCGGAGTACGCACTGGGGATCGTACCGGCAGATGATTTCTATAACAAGTCGCTTTTTTATTTTTACTTGGGGGTATGCTACGAAGCCGACCCAAAAAAAGACAGCTGCATCAAGGCGCTCGAAACCTCGGTCGATTATGCCAGGAAGGCTAAAAATCCCGGGAGAGTGAAGAACGGCTTAAAGCGCCTTATCTATATTTATGCCAATGTGCCCGGCTACCGGAGCCAGAGTGATGCTACTATCAAAGAATTGCTGGGTATCATCGATACGACACGCAATGAGGCCGAAAAAGCGTTTCTATACGGTAATATGGGCACTTACTACAACCTGAAAGGAGAGTATACCAGGGAGGCGCATTACCTGCTTGAAGCGATCACCATCCTGAAAAAGCTCATCGACACGGGAGAGGTCAGGGACAGGGAGGAGGTAGTCGTGAGCCTGATGAACCTGGGCCTGATGTATTACCAAACCGGGCAGACTGAAAAAGGGCTCCACTATACCCGTGAAACCCGGAACTACATTGTCAATACGCAATATTATCTGGCCCACTACTATAAGCAGATGTCGGAAGGGCTCCTGCTCATCAAACAGCCCGACAAGGCACGTATTTATTATGATTCACTCACCGCGATGCTGAGACTGCCGCAGTCCGGTATTGCCGAGTTTAACAACCGCATCTATATCGATCTTGCCTTTTCGGAATACTACCTCGGCCTGAATAAGCCCGACAGCGCCTTGCTGTATACCGGGAAGGCGGCCCGCATCGGGGAAAAGTGGGCCGATGAATTTTCATGGTCCAGCATCAACTTTATGAGGGGGAAAATTTATTATTACCTGAAGGATTATGGAAAAGCCCTGCCGTTTCTGACATCTTCTGAAAAGATGATCCAGGAGTCGGACCCCAATATGAACGTACAGCTTTTGCAGACGCTTGCCCGTTCCTATGGCGCATCCGGTGAATACAGGAAAGCATTCGAATATTACGAAAAATATGCGCCGCTCAGGGATACGCTTTACAAGGAAGCTGCGGAGAAAAGTATAGCCGAGGCTGAGGCGCAGTATCAGAATAAGGAAAAACAACAGCAGATCGATATCAAAAACATGCAGATCGAAGAGGCGAAAAAAGAGAAAATATGGCTTGCATCCGGCCTGGGCATGCTGGCGTTTTCGCTTTGCCTGCTGGGTGTAATTTACAGGAACAAAAAGAAAAATGCAGCGATACTGGATAAAAAAAACCGGGAGCTGGCTGTGGCTATCAGCGAGCTGGAAGACGCCAACCAGACCAAGGCGAAGCTTTTCAGTATCATCGGCCACGACCTCCGGTCGCCCATCAGCCAGGTCTACCAGTTCCTGAAGCTGCAGCAGCTCAATCCAAAAGCGCTTACAGACGGGCAGCGCGCGCAGTTGAGCGAAAAGATACAGGCCGCCACAGGATCTTTACTCGAAACGATGGAAGACCTGCTGTTATGGTCCAGAGCCCAGATGAGGGAGTTCCAGGCCCGTATGCAGCCGGTAGCAGTTGCGCCGGTAGCCGACCAGTGCCTGAAATTGTTGCATCTTAACATAGAAGCAAAAACGTTGTCGGTAGAAAACGATATCCCCGGGAATGCCGGAATATACGGCGATCCGTACTATATGGAAATCATCCTGCGCAACCTGGTACAGAACGCCGTCAAGGTCGCTCTGCCCGGGAGCGTCCTCAGGCTCGGCTACCGGAGCGACGGTGCGGAGCAGGCCATTTCGGTTACCAACCAGGGTGAACCTTTCGGGCAGGATGACTATTTACGTATAATCGGGAACGGGAATACTTCGCGGGGACTGGGCGGGCTGGGGCTGAAGCTTGTCAGCGAATTGTCCGAAAAATCCGGGTTGCGGATACAATTTTCAACTCCTTCGGAAGGCACTACTACAGTAGAGATCATTTCCGTGACTCCGGTAGACGGGGAGTGAGATTCACCTTCGCCGATTTACAGGGCGCGTTCGCCGATTATCCGGCGATGCGGCTGGCTGCCGCAGGTACTTTTAAGTATCACCAACGGAACAGTAATGAAAACTCTTTTTTTCTCAATCGCTTTTTTTGCTTCACTCTCGTTTTCCTGCAAAAAAGAGAGTGAACCCGCCCCGGAATTATCGTGCGATAAAGGTGTACGGATTATATCGCAGCAAATAGGCACTATCCCGGTCACCATACAGTATGACAGCAAGGGAAGGATCAGCAAAGTTTTCCGTCCCGACGGGCAGGGCCTGGTTGAAAACTACCAGTACACCTCCGACACAACCCTGACCGTTACCCGGAATTTTAAAGACGGCGGGGTAGCAAATACCTACGAAGCAGTGCTTAACAAAAAGGGGCATGTTACAAGCTACAGTATGCCGGGCAGCTACGCCTATACCAACACTTACAGGTACGACGACAATGGTTTCCTGACCGAGCAAACCAGTAAGTATGAAAATCCCAGGCAGACCATCCGTACCGTCTATGCCTACCAGGACGGCAACAGGGTATCGGAAATATCCTATACCGATGGCGTACAGAGTTATTCGGATGAATATAAATATTCTGAAAATACCGCCCAGGCAGATCTGCTCTTTAACGGCAACCAACCCGACCTGTACGGACGCTACTCCGCCCGCCTGCCGGAAGCGATTAACCGGAAATATAAAGACGGGAAAACCGAATCTTACACTTTCAGCTACCAGCTTAACAAAAAAGGACTTGTAGAGTCGCTCAAACAGGTTTATACCGATACCGGCAAGAAATCGACCGAGCAGGTCAATCTGTATAAGTATGAGTGTAAGTAGAACCGAAGAATGGACGCAGAGAACCGCGGAGAATAACAGAAGACCACAGAGCGTTTCGGTGTTATGCCTCTGCGGCACTCTGCCTTACCTCGGTGGTCCTCTGTGTAATAATATTCTCCGGCAATATCAGTGATACGGCCGCAATAATTCAAACTATTCCGGCCAGCCAAGCCCTGTAATCGGCTTCAGCTTTTCGAAATCGACTTTTTCCAGGTCAAGCACGACGTGCTTGACGCGCTGGCGCTTCCAGGTGTAGGTAAAATGTACTTTGCCGTCTTTCGCCTGTATGACGGCAGGGTAGGAGTATTCTCCCGGCTCCTTTTCGAATACCCAGGCTGCTCTCCAGTTCTTTCCGTCTTTCGATACCGCCAGGTTGAGCGGGGTCCTCTGGCGCGCATCCAGGTGGTTATAGATAAGCACCTGCCACCCGTTTTTCAATGTGACGGCATCGGTGCCTGAATTGTTGTTTGGCAGGCCGGTCAGCTCGAGCTGGCTCCAGGTCTTTCCGCCGTCGGTCGACCAGCTCTCGGCGATGCGGCTTTCCCTGGTCCGGTGAAGGGCCTGCAGGTGACCGTTGGGGTATTCCAGTATGCTGCCCTGGATGGCATTGAAGCGATGGCTTAGTTTGACCACTTCCCAGGTTTTACCGAAATCCCGGGTAAGCTCCATCTGAGCCCTCCAGCCGTCATGTTCGGTGCTGGCAGGACAGATCAAGGTCCCGTCTTTGGTTAAAAAGGGCTTGTTTTTGATCGGTCCGTAGATATCCTCGGGAAGGCGGCGCGCTTCCGACCAGGTCTTGCCGTTGTCGTTCGACACTTTCATTTCACCCCACCAGGTAGGTACATCGCGGCCTACCTTATAAAACAGGAGCAACGGGCCGCCCGGCACCTGGTACAGCACCGGGTTCCATGTAGGATACCGCTTTTTGCTATGCTGGATACCGTTGGCAACCGATACCGGCTGCGTCCATTTGCCGTTGACAAGGCGACTGGACCAGATCTCTACATCGGGGTTGTTTTCATGCGTACCGCCGAACCACGCCGCTACAAGACCTTCGGGAGTCTCCGCGATGGTTGAAGCGTGACAGCTTGGAAAGGGGGCTTCGGTATAGATAAACCCGTTTGCTACCTCCCTGACTGCAGAAATCTGTGAGAAAATCAATGCCGGGAAAGACATTGACAAAAGGACCGCGAATAATCCCCGGGGAAAAAAAAACGTCATAAAAATTAAAATATTTGATTTAAATAGTTACTCGTTTTTAGGTCAAAAGTACCTGTTACGCTGCAGGGTTGCTGGTTATATATCCCATTTGACCCTTACGATCCTGCTGGAGACCCCTATTTCGCGGAAGAAATGCTGCCAGTAGAGCTGCCTTGCCGACAGGTGGTCGGTCGGGGATTTGATTTCGACAAAGCTATAGTAATCGTCCTTCCATATCAGCAGGTCCGGAAACCCCCGGGTCTTGTCCTTCAGATCGGTAGCCATTTCCATCAGGACCAGGCAAAGCTGGTCGACCGATAGCAGCCTGGTAATGGTAAGTACCTGACCGAGAAGCTCTTCATGCCAGCCTACCAGCACGTTTGTGATACCGGATTTTTCTTCAAACGTGGTGACCAGGGCGGCCCTCACTTCTTCCGGGGAGCTGAAACACGCTATCCTTTCCCTCAGCATATGCTCCCGTTTCTGGTAAAAATCCGGTAGGAAAAAATCGGATGGGACACGCTGAAGAGGATGATGGATAGCCTGTACGTTGGTATCGTAGATAATATCCCAGAACAACAACCCGAAAATGGATCGCCAAGGGACGTTTTCACTGAAAAAGGCACCGTAGCCCTCCTTCATAAAATGATGCGCTGCGCCTGCTTCCACCTGGTAGCGGTACAGAACGGGCAGCGTGATGCTATCGGCATCGTGAAGGGCAAGCGTAGTTTGCCGGATCATCCGTTTTTTCGATCTCGAAATCTTCTCATAAAAGTCTTTTCCGAAATACAGCTCGTCGGCATTTTGCGGCGATGCGGTCATCTCCAGGCATAGATTACAGGCTTCCTCCCCGTATCCCAGCTTATAGAGCAGCCTCGCCTTACGCTCTCTTGCCGGAGGAACGGATACAAGGTGATACAGGTCGAGCGCGGAAGCGTACAGCTTGCTGCGTTCAGCCCAGCCTGCCACCTTCAGCACAAGACGGTCGAGTGCAGGAACGGCAGTCGCCGACAAGCTACCCGATATCTCCGAATGGTTAAGACTGAACCAGTCGTATATCTCCTGGGGTGAGTGGGTCTGCGCCATCCCTGAAAAAGTATCCTTCAGGTAGGAAACCAATAGCGCATCGTCTATTTCCTTCCTGGATTCGAATTTCCGCGAAAGGGACTCCTCGTCGAATGACTGGAACCTGACATGTCCGAGATCCCGGATAACGAACTCCGTCATATCGTCGTTATGGTTGCCGAAAAAGAGGAATTTCATAAGTGACACCGTATCAGCATGCTCGACCTGGACGATATCGGCCGATTTCAGAATGGCCCCGATCAATGTGCCTGCTTCGTATTCATGGAGGAGCCACCTGGTCAGATCCGGCTTTTTTATACTTTTAGCCGGCATGATCACGGGTTTCAGCATTGCCGTAACTTCCCACAGGTCAGGCTTCGTCAGCATTTCCAGCAAAGGCATGATGCCTCCGGGCAGGTCGTTGCCGGGTTTTTTCGCAAACCCCGCTTCCGTAAGGTAATTTATGACTTCGTCGGGATCCGCTATTTCCGGGTAAGAAAGAGAGTCAGTCTTGAAATAGAGGCCTTTCCGGTTGCTCATCCTTATGAAGAGGCACCTCGGATCTTCGGGCAGGTTCTGATAGGCTTCCAGGAACTGCAGCTCGTCATCTCGTAAAAGATGGCCGTACATGCCTTTCACAAATTCTGCCAGGTAGTCAAAATAAGCCAGGTAATATTTCGGTGGAAGTATAATAGCGTCAGACATCCGGTTGAAAAAGCCTCATTAACCAAATAAGCTTCTGTTTTTTTGTATTATAAATGGATAAAGTGGTAGATTACAATCGATTTGTATAATATTCGATTGTATTGATTTACTTTTGCCCTTCATACATTGATAAGCCAATCGTAATTTATGAAAACAGTCGACTCCTTTAGTTTTGCCGGGCGTAAAGCCCTAGTAAGAGTAGATTTCAATGTCCCGTTAAATGCGAAATTCGAGATTACGGATGATACGCGTATCAAAGCGACTATTCCCACTATCACAAAGATACTAAATGATGGCGGTTCGGCTATATTGATGTCGCACCTGGGGCGCCCCAAGGAGGGTCCCACCGACAAGTATTCGCTCCGCCACCTGGTTACTCCCCTGTCACTGATTTTTGGCCGCAATGTGAAATTCGCCGACGACTGTATAGGCGAAAGCGCTGCCTCACAGGCGGCTTCACTTCAGCCGGGCGAGATCCTGCTCCTGGAAAACCTTCGCTTTTACAAGGAAGAGGAAAAAGGGGATGAAGCCTTTGCCCAAAAGCTCGCCGGGTTGGGCGATGTCTGGGTAAACGACGCTTTCGGAACGGCGCACCGGGCGCACGCTTCCACGGCCGTGATCAGTAAGTTTTTTAAAGACAAGGTGGCGGGCTATGTGCTCCAGGCCGAGCTCGACAATGCCCAGCGCGTCCTGGAAGAAGCCGAAAAGCCCTTTACGGCCATCATGGGCGGTGCTAAAATTTCTGACAAGATACTGATCATCGAAAAGCTGCTTGACAAGGTGGATAACCTGATCATCGGAGGAGGGATGTCGTATACATTCTCCAAAGCACTTGGCGGAAGCATAGGAAAATCATTGCTGGAGGAAGACAAACAGGAGCTTACGCTGGAGATTCTTGAAAAAGCCAAAAAGAAGAATGTGAAGCTGTACCTCCCGGTAGATACCGTTATAGCCGACGATTTCAGAAATGATGCGGAGAGAAAGGTCGTCGCAGCCGGCGAGATCCCGGACGGGTGGGAAGGGCTGGACATCGGCCCTGAAACGGTAGAGCTTTTCAAAAGCGTAGTAGAGAGGTCTAAAACCATCTTATGGAACGGGCCTATGGGCGTTTTTGAATTCCCGAATTTCGCGAAAGGAACCAATGCAATTGCGCAGGCTGTAGTGGCAGCTACGGAAGAGAACAATGCGTTTTCTCTTATCGGTGGAGGCGATTCGGCATCGGCTATCAATAACGCCGGGTTCGGCGACCGCGTGAGCTATGTCTCTACGGGTGGCGGAGCACTTCTTGAATATATGGAGGGCAAAGTCCTTCCGGGAGTAGCAGCGCTGGAAGAATAGACATCGTCTTCCGGCATCCGAAGCAACACAGAAATTCTATTTCAGGGCAGCAGCAAAATTAATTTTGCTGCTGCCTTTTTGCGTTATTCGGTCTGAAATTCCCCGCGTTCCCAAAAGGCTGGTCATTTTTCAAATTAAAGTGAAAAATTATGAAACTATTTTTCTTTATTGAAATTTTTTAATACGTAACGGCGTTTTAGATATATCAAAGTCAATAACTCCCGCTTCCGTTTACATTCCACAAGTTTTTATTCCGGTATATTCTTTTGAGGGTTGCTTATAAGGATTTCACTCTTTATAAGGATTTCACTCTGTCGTGTAACCTATAAATAAATAAGGCCACGAATGCACGAATTGCTTTAATTCGTGCATTCGTGGCTATTCCAAACCGGAATCTCTGTTTCCTATTGATGCGCCACCTGGGCTGCTGTCAGCATGATATTGTGAAGATCGCTGTTTTTAATATAAGGCCGGATGAGCTCGCTTCCCGGCCCGAATGCTCCCAATTCCACGAAGTCGGCGGAATGCCCGGTACCGGCCCAGCTGACAGACGTATAGGCGCTCTGAATTTCACCCAGCTGCCTGAAGGGCAGCTTGTATGGATTGTAAAGCCCTTCCTCTTTCGGCGCTGTGTAGAAGGTCAGGAGCAGCTCTGCTTCCTCTTTTTTGATGGCGTATCCCTGGGCTGCTTCGATGCGCTCTATGACCTGTGCAGGCTTGAAATGGTGTGTAATGCCCCTCAGGATCCAGTCATTTGTATTTTTAAAGGTCTGGATACGGTCGAAGTTGCTGTCTTTGCCGAACAGGCCGGGATTGGCATTCCCGTGGTCGGTAGTAAAGATCACGAGCGTTTCTCCGTCTTTTTTTGCGAAATCAATGGCTGCTTTCAATGCCTCGTCGAGCGCTATCTGATCGTAAAGGAGCCCGCCGACATCGTTGGAATGCGCAGCCCAGTCTACCTTGCCTCCTTCTATCTGCAGGGCAAATCCTTTAGGATTTTTGGAAAGATGCGTGATCGCCGCAGTGGACATTTCTGCAAGCGAAGGGATTTTAGCAAGAATTTCCCGGTCGACGGATGCATCCAGCGCAAAGGGAAGGCCATTTTCCACGAAGGCACCTAACAGTGGTTTGGAGGAGGTTCCGGCCGCAAGCAGCGCGTCCCTGTCGTGAACCACGTTATACCCGGCTTTTGAGAATGCACCAAATACGTCAGCCTTGTCTTTACGGCGCTCGCTGCTGAAAAATTCCCTGCCTCCGCCCAGGAGCACGTCGAATCTGAGCTCGAGATATTGCTGAGCGATTTCATCCTGGCTGCCGCGCGATGCGCTGTTTACCGAGAAGCCCGCAGGGGTTGCGTGGGTGATAGGAACAGTCGTAACGCAGCCGACCGATTTGCCCGCCTGCTTGAACTTCTGAAGGATCGGCTTGTTAAAGCTGCCGTCGGCGTTGACGTTCAGAGCGCCGTTGGGTACTTTGACGCCTCCGCCCCAGGCAGAGCTGCCGGCCGCGGAATCAGTGACCAGAGCGCTGGCCGACGAGGTATCTACCAGGGCTCTTACAGCCTGGTTCTCTTCATAAAGCTTTAGCCAGGTACTCCTGCGCCCTTCTTTTCTCTGGAGGAGAAGGTCGGCCATATTCAGTGTGCCGGTGCTCATACCGTCGCTGACGATGAAAATAATATTTTTAGCTTTTTTACCTTTGGAAGGCTTTTGCGCATACAAAGCGTTTCCTCCAGGTAAAAGCGATGTGCCGATGAATGCCAGGGAACTGTTCCTGAAAAAATCTCTCCTTTTCATTTAGAATAAACGGGTATTGGATTGTTGTTTGAATTAACTCGCCATAAAGTTATACGTCTTAATTCCAAAAAAATACCTTTTTCTGTAAAGATCAGGTAAAGCTTTTTTTGCGTATTTTTGGCTTTCTATCATTTTTCCGGTTAAGAAAAATGCAGCGGAGCAGGTGGTTAGGTTACGGTATGTTGCTGTTATGGGGATTTGTACTCTCCATCAACATCCTGTTTCGCCATGCGCACAGGCTGCCTGACGGGCGGATCGTCTCGCACGTTCACCCCTTTAAATGGACCGGTGAAAAAGGGCCCGTCCCGTATAACCCCCACAGTAAATCGGAGCTTTCGTGGCTCGATGTACATAGCAATACGCCTTTTTTCGGAGAAGCTTCCCAGGATTACGACTTCCGGGAGTATATCCCTCCACATACCGGGCAGGCGTCAGGCTATACTTTTTGCTTCATTTCCTGCCGTATAGAGCCGGAAAATCCCAGGGGACCGCCCGCACTGTAGCCCAGATTTCATTTATGGCCCGAAAGTATGCCCTTTTCAGCATATGCGGAATACCGTACGATGCTGAAGGCATCCGTACAGATTTGTACCGGTTTACGTAAACCGGGGCCGGAATCCATCCATTTATTACAGTGCGTAAAAATCATGAAGCTATTACATATATATCTGGCGCTATCGCTATTGCCATGGGCAGGCTATGCCCAAAACAAACCCGGGGAGCAGGGATCGCTTGAAGGGAATATCCGTTCATCCAAAGCGCCTGTCCCGTTTGCTTCCGTCTCGCTGATGGGAACCTCGTTTGGCTCGCTTGCCGACTCGTCGGGTTTCTTTGCAATAAAAGGCATTCCTCCTGGCCAGTACGAAATAGTCGTTTCGGCTGTGGGCTACCTGACTTTTAAAAAGAAGCTGGATATCCGCAGCGGATCGCAGGCAACGTTCAATGCCGATCTCAGCCCGTCCGATATGAACCTTGACGAGGTAGTGGTAACCGGTACGCTCAAGGAGGTGTCCAAGCTGGACAGCCCGGTGCCGGTAGATATCGTTACACCCAGGTTTTTAGCCAAGAACCCTACCCCGAGCATTTTCGAAGGACTATCGTACGTAAACGGCATACGACCCCAGATCAACTGCAGCGTGTGCAATACCGGCGATATCCACATCAACGGCCTCGAGGGGCCTTATACCATGGTACTGATCGATGGCGTGCCGATCGTAAGCGGGCTTGCGAGCGTTTACGGGCTGACCGGTATTCCCAACAGCCTGATTGAGCGTATCGAAATCGTCAAAGGTCCCGCTTCTACCTTATACGGCTCCGAGGCGGTAGGAGGGTTGATCAATATCATTACAAAGGATAACAGGAAAGCGCCCGCATTTGCGGCCGATGTATTTGCTACAGGCTACCGGGAATACAATGTCGATCTCGGGGCCAAATTCTCGGTAGGGAAAAGCGCGACGTCTCTCCTCGGAGTCAACTATTTTAATTACGGGCAGCCGGTCGATAAGAACGGCGACGGGTTTACGGATCTTACCCTGCAACACCGTATTTCGGTTTTCAATAAATGGCAGTTCAACCACACCGACGGCAGGGTGTCCTCGCTTGCTGCCAGGTACTTCAATGAAGACAGGTGGGGCGGACAAATGAACTGGTCGCGCCGTTACAGGGGCGGAGACGAGGTATACGGCGAGAGTATTTACACCAGCCGTTTTGAAGTAATCGGGTCGTACCAGCTGCCGGTGAGCGAGAAACTCACCCTTCAATACTCTTTCAACACCCATCACCAGAACTCCGTTTACGGCGATACGCCTTATCTGGCCGACCAGCGGATCGGCTTCGCCCAGCTTCTATGGGATAAAACCGCCGGGAAGCACAGCCTGTTGGTGGGAGCGCCCTTCCGGTATACCTATTACAATGATAATACACCGGCTACCGCGGCTATGGACGGGCGGGATAAAGCCAGCGAAACCTATCTTCCCGGCGTATTTGTCCAGGACGAAATCAGCCTGGGCAAGAACACGCTGCTCCTGGGCGCAAGGTATGACTACAACTCGGTACACGGCCATATTTTTACCCCCAGGGTTGCGTGGAAAAGGAAGCTTGGACAGGCCGATGTGCTGCGGCTGAACATAGGCCGGGGCTACCGGGTCGTAAATCTCTTTACAGAAGAGCATTCCGCCCTGACGGGAGCAAGGGAAGTGGTCATCATGAACGAGCTGAAACCGGAGCAAAGCTGGAATGCGAACCTCAATATTGTAAAAAAGGTAGTTACCGGCAGCTCCTTTATCGGTATAGATGCAGCCTTGTTTTATACGCACTTCACCAATCGTATACTCCCGGATTACGATACGGACGCGCAGAAGATCATTTATGACAACCTGGGCGGGTATTCGGTATCGCGGGGGATCAGCCTTAACCTTGATTACAACCTTCCTATCCCTCTTAAGATTGCTGCGGGGGCTACCTTATCTGAAAACTTTCTTATGGAAGACGGGGTCAGGACCATTCCTGTATTGACAGAAAGGATAATGGGGGTATCTACGATCTCTTACGACTGGGAAAAGGCGGGCCTCACCATAGACTACACCGCGAACGTATACGGGCCTATGAGGTTACCGCTGCTGAGCGAAGACGACCCGAGGGGCGAGTATTCACCGGTATGGTCGATACAGAATATCCAGGTTACAAAAAAAATAGGAGAGAGGTGGGAGCTTTACGGGGGGATCAAAAACCTGCTCAACTTCCGCCCGCCGGCCAATTCTATCGCCAGGTCATTCGACCCTTTCAACCGGCAGGTTGTATTCGACGACCAGGGCGAAGTCGTGGCCACTCCCGATAATCCTCACCGGCTGATATTCGACCCAAGCTATGTATTTGCCTCCAACCAGGGGATCAGGGGCTTTGCAGGAATACGATACAGGTTGCAATAGCTGCTAAAGATGAGTTGACGTACTGATTACCAAATCCTTACGTCAACTCATCAATTCATCGGCTCATCAATTTATTAACTTATCATCGCATCTTCACTCCCGACGGCTATTGGTATACATCAATAATTTGACCGTTTAATAAATAATTTTTAAAACCAATAGGAATTATCACATAGCTTTTTTTATTTTACATCATCGAAGTTTTACGACCCGTATCTATCACATTATAACCTAATATCAAGTAGTCAAATATATTCGCCTGGTTCGATCGGCCTGAAATCAGTTGTCCCCCCTCCTGTATTTTAGGCACTCCGACAAAACCATGACAAACAGGTACATTAACAAAAACACTTTTTTCTCATATGGATTCAATCAATAGCTAAGCACATTTCTTTCTTGCTGTCTGCTGCGCAACAGGGTTCTGTCCCCCCCCACGGAATCTAAAGTTTTTTTGTGAGCGTATAGACCAGCCGTTTCGTTAATTGACGTAGGTCCTTTTCCCCGGAGAAGGATTGCCGGTTACGATTTGCCTGCTTCCCCCTGCAGGGCGCTTCAGCGTGTCCTTTCCCACCAGTTTCCGGCCCCGCTTCTGAATTTTTTCCTCCGTAATGAATAAATATCCAATCACTGTGAATAAAATCCATACTCAATTTCGAAAGTCCTCTTGCGGGCTCCTTCGCGGTCCTTTCCGGATCGCTGCTGTTGTCCTGTCCGTATTCCTTCTGACCATCCATTCCGCAGTCGTTAAGGCTGAAGGCTCCTGTACGTGGAATGTAACCGCTAACCGGCAGGCCAACCTGTTCGTGCCTTCGAATAGCGCCGACCCCACCAACAATACCGGCTACCGTAACAGGGGCTTCATGCTGCTGGCCTCGGACGCAGGTACTGCACAGGTACCCTATAACCCGGCGCATCGCCTCTACGTTTGGGTGAAGAAAGACGAGACCGTGTTCTGGGGGTTCCGCTCCCCTTCCGGCGGCGCCAATATCACGTTTAACTGGTATTATGATAGTAATCCGGCGACCGGGCTGGGGTATTTCCCAACCGCTACCGGGTCGGGAAACGGCCGCCAGTTGAGGCAGTCGCAACAGGTCAATGTAACTGGCAACGGCGGGGCGCAGGGGCGACCGGCCAATGCGGCAGCCGCTGCTGCCGGTCCGTCAGCACTGTCGGGAGGTTCGTACAATGCTTATTCCTTCACTAACAATACCAATGAGGACCGGGCGTTCTGGCTGGAAATCAACACTTACAACCGGGAGTTCAACTTTTGGGACATTACGGTCGCGTCGGGTACGGCAGGTAATTACGTCAGGCAGAACGGCAGAGTTTACTGTAAATACTGGAGTTTGGTAAATGACCTTCCGGGTACAATGGGGGAGAGCAATTCCGGGTCTTTTCCGGTTACAACTCAACAGCAAGACGGCTTCGGGTTTTATATTCCCATTGACAATACCCGCACCACAATCAATGATTTTTTTGTGAAGTATGCGAATTTCGGCGGATCCAACGCCGGATACGTGATTTTTTTCGCCAATTCGGAGGGGCCGGGCACTACCGGTAGCGTGGATGAAAAAAGGCGTTCCATGGCAGGCACCTCCAGCAAAGACCAATACCCGTTGTTTCTCAATGATCCGGACGGTACAGTATGGCCGTCAGCTATAGAGCCGATCTGGGACGTCAGCGGCAGTTTTTCAAAGAAGCCGCATCCCGAAACAGGAGGGCAGGGTACGTTTACCGTGGAGTCCAATACGCCGGGAGTTGTCGATATCCTTATTGACCTGGACGAAAATCTCAACGGGCAATATGACGAAGGGATCGACATTCGTTTCACGCATGAGTTTACGCCGGCTAATTTCGACCCGGGTACTCAAAAGTGGAAATTCTCATTTAACTGGGACGGGAAGTATGGGAACGGAACTACTGACGTAGAACCCAATACCCCTATACGCGTTATTACCTCAATGGCGTTTTTCCCGGTTCATTTCCCGATCTACGACATGGAGCAGTCGCTGGGGATCAGGATCAGGCACATGAGGCCCGGAAATCCTTACAATGATGTTTTATATTGGGATGACAGCGGTATTCCCGACGTCAACGTCCAGGTAGGGAATAACCCCTCCAATGTTTTCCCAAGCCGGCAAAGCATAAAGAGCAACCTCAATGGCTTGCCGGGTCCGCAGCATATATGGCATGCAAATAACGATAACGGCTTCAGCCAGAATAACACGATCAATACCTGGACGGGCGCTTTCAATAAAAGGAGCGAATTTGCGTTCAACTTCAACTTCGATGTCGAGGTAGATCTCGCAGTCGTCAAGAAAGTGTCCAGAGAAGGAGGGGAACCCAAGGATAGCGAGGTAGCAGGTATCGGCGAGCTGGTGACCTTTACGATTACGGCAAAAAACCTGGCAATCACCGACCAGCAGGAAGTAACTGCTACCGGCGTGAATGTCAGGGACATTTTACCTTTGGGCTATGAGTTTGTAAGCATGGATTTACCGGATGGAACTACATGGGATGACAACAACAAAGACTGGGTCATTGGTGATCTGCCCGTTGGTGAAGAAGAATGGCTTACCCTGACCATTGTGGCCAGGGTGGTTGCCAGGGGAGATATGGAAGATTACCGGAACGTAGCGGTCATCAGGGGAAATGAAAGTGAAAAAAATACTGACAACAACCGGGATGACGCCACTTTGGAACCGTTCAAGGTGTCGGGCAATGTATTTCACGACCCTAACGCCGGTAATGTCGATATCAGCGCTGACGGCGGTATTAATACGATCCCGTCCGGACTTTATGCCAGCTTGCTCGACGGTCAGGGTAAAGTGTTGTTAAGCGTTCCGGTACCTGCTATTGTTAATATCCCCGACGATTGCGTAGATGACTGTCCTGTTGCCGGTGCTTTCAGTTTCAATGTGATTCCGGGAGAAGGTTATACGGTGGTGATTGGTAATAATACGCTTT
Organism: Spirosomataceae bacterium; assembly: GCA_037191015.1. Lineage (GTDB taxonomy): Bacteria > Bacteroidota > Bacteroidia > Cytophagales > Spirosomataceae > Ravibacter. Next base: position 70,499 of record JBBCKD010000029.1, on the reverse strand, counting down.
CTCCGGGGTCTTCTCCCTCGGCGCCGTTGCCGCTTCCCACCGGCTGGTTGAACACAGGAGATTTCATTGGCGCGCCAGGCACGGGAACTAACACAACGAGTATTGACGGTAAAAGTGAACCTTTCGATGTTGTAAATGCAAACGTCATCAATATCAATTTCGGTATTCAGCAACGTCCGGTCTCTCATGACAAGGGCTACACTATAGACGAGCCTCAGGAAAACAGCATTATCACGCTGAATGGCACCGGTTTGGATCCGGGACCTCTGACCGGCTCAGACCCCGAAGACTATCCCGGCGGCGGTTTCCTGAAAGATAAAATGGTCCATATCACTTCCCTGCCGGAAAATGGAATACTAAGCTACGACGGAGAGGTGATTACTTCCGCAACGCCGGAAGCACCTTTTGTAATACAAAATTATGATCCTGACAAGTTGAAGATTACCTTCACCGGTAAAGGGTATAATATTGTCTTCTTTAATTATGCGTACGTGGATATAGCCGGCGCGCGGTCGACGCCTACTCAATATACGATCAGTTGGACGCCGCTGCCTGTGAAATGGAAATCAATTGATGTGACGGAAGAAAACCGGCATGCCGTCGTATCCTGGAGCACTACGGAAGAGCTGAATGTCGATTACTTCGAAGTACAGTACAGCACCGACGCACGGAGCTGGCAAACGATAGGGATCAGGAAAGCGATGAATACGGCTAGCGCGGGTTACAGTTATACTCACAAACTCGACAGGCATAGCATCCACTATTTCCGGATTCAAAACATCGACCTGGACGGAAGCATTTCGAGGAGCCCGGTCGTAAGCCTGAAGGGTGGGAAAGAATCCGCCGGGATTACGCTCTATCCTAACCCGGTTGTCAACGGGGAACTGACGCTGGATATCCCGCTTGTAAACGTGAAAAGTGTCCGCGTTTTCAGTACTGCCGGTGTCCTCCTGAAGTCTGAAACTCCTAAGAGCAGTACCCTTGATGTCAGGAACCTGGCCGGGGGAGTGTATATCCTGCAGGTAGTATACGGAAACGGCGAGACCGCCTCGAAGACGTTTATCGTCAGGTAGGTACTTTCTGCTAAAAAATAAACCTCATGCCGTCCGGGTATGAGGTTTATTTTTTATACTCTTTGTAAATTACGTCAAAAGCCTGGAAAATGAAAATGGATACTCTTCTTCTCATTTCTCAAGAACCAATGCGGGCTGACAATAACGGCAGCTTACAATCAATCAATAGGCTTTCAGGCTGAGATCCAGGCTCTTGACCTGGTGCGTCAGGGCTCCGCTCGAAATACCGTCCACACCGGTTTCCGCGATCCGGCGTATATTTTCTTTGGTAACATTGCCGGATGCTTCGGTCTCAAAGCGGCCGCCGATGCGTTTCACTGCTTCGCGCATATCTTCGGGCGAAAAATTGTCCAGCATAACAATATCCACGCCGCCGACACGTAAGACCTCGTCTACTTCCCCGAGGTTCCTGGTCTCTATCTCTATCTTAAGATCTTTGCCCGTCTGCGCGAGATATTCACGTGTTTTCAGGATAGCAGCCTCTATACCGCCTGCATAGTCGATATGGTTGTCTTTGAGCATGATCATATCATAAAGCCCCATGCGATGGTTATGCGCTCCCCCGATGGCAGTTGCCATTTTTTCAAATATTCTGAAGTTGGGAGTGGTTTTCCGCGTATCAAGGAGTTTTACGGGAAGATCGTCTATCAGAGAAACCATTTCTCTTGTATGAGTGGCGATCCCGCTCATGCGCTGCATGATATTGAGGACCAGCCTTTCGGCTTTCAGAATGGATCGGGCGCTGCCCGATACCGTCAATACGATGTCGCCTGTCCGTATCGCATCTCCGTCATGAAGGATCTGCGCTATTACAAGCGAAGGATCTACTTCCCGGAAAACTTCAATACCGACCGAAACCCCGGCAAGGATACCGTCCTGCTTGACCAGCAGCTTTGCCTTTTCCTGACGCTCCCCGGGTACGGAAGCGAGCGACGAATGATCTCCGTCGGCAACGTCTTCTTCAAGCGCCAGCCTGATAAGATCCGTAATCCTGCGCGGATTTACTTCAACACAGCTCATTACTTAAAAATGTCTTTCGCCGACCTCTCTTTTTCCAAGCAAAACAGCGCCTATCATCGCAACGAGCAGGAGGATTGCGGCCAGCTCAAACGGCAGTATATAGTCTTTGAATAATACTTTACCGAGGTTCTCGACCATACCGGTCTGGGAATCAAAATTAGCCGGGTCGACTCCCACCAGCCGGGTCTGGAGATAGGCGCCGAGAAGGATCACGAACAAGGTGCCCCCTACAATGGCTCCTGCCAGCTTGGCCAGCATCGGGTTTTTGCCGTATTCTTCGGCCTTCATGTTCAGGAACATTATGACGAACAGGAACAGCACCATGATGGCCCCGGCGTAGACAATTATATTGACCGCCGCCAGGAATTGCGCATTAAGAAGGATATAATGCCCCGATAACGTAAAGAATGTAAGGATAAGATATAATACGCTGTGAACGGGATTCTTGGAGATAATCACCATCAGGGCGCTCAGTACCGTCAGAAATGCCAGGAAAAAGAACAGTGTTTTAGTAGAGTCCTGTATCAGTAAATCATTCATGACCAGATGTCAGTATTCAATACGGTTTAATTGGATGGGCAAAGATACTTATTATTTTTTATGGTTTGCAGGCGCTTTGGTCCATTCGTTGTTAACCAGCCTCAGGATACCTGCCGGGTTACTGTCCTGCAGCTCGGGCGGCAGCAGCGAATCGTCCCAATCCTGGAAAGATTGCGGCCGGGTAAAACGGTAAATGGCGTGGCGTCCTACAGAAGTGAACCTCGCGTCGGTCGCCGCGGGAAAAGGGCCGCCGTGATGCATGGAAGGGCATACCTCGACCCCGGTCGGGACACCGTTCATGATAAATCTCCCGGCCTTGCGCGCCAGCAGCCGGAACAGGCCCGGAACCACAGCGGCTTCTGCCGGGTCGGCAAAGAGCGACACCGTCAGCTGGCCTTTCAGCCGGGCAACCCCATTTTCAAGCTCCTCCATATTCTCAAATTCAACCAGCAGGGAAAAAGGCCCGAATACTTCCTCATGCAGGGAGGGGTTTTCGAGGAAGGTCCGTCCATCTACTTTAAGAATAGTCGCCGGCGCCTGGTTCCCGCCATTCGAAGGCTGTGCCGTTTGGGCCAGCAGGCTTGTGCCGGGTTGTGAAGCTGCGTGCGCGACGAGACGCTCATAATTTTCACAGATCCCCCTGGTCAGCATGGTGCCCCGGGCTACCAGCTCTATCTCGTTCCTGTAAGCGGTCTCGAAAGCCGCGTTGTCGCCTGACCGGAGAATAAAAACAAGACCGGGATTGGTGCAAAACTGCCCTACGCCCAGCGTGACCGAGCCGGCCAGGGTTTTGGCAAGCTGCTCTTTTCTGGCAGCCAGCGTTCCCGGCAATATAACCACGGGGTTTACGCTACCCATTTCTGCGAAGACCGGTATAGGCTCCTCACGCTCCTGTCCGAGTTTGTATAGGGCCATACCGCCTTTTAGCGATCCGGTGAAGCCTACCGCCTTTGCAACCGGATGCTTTACGAGAGCGGTCCCTACTTCGTGGCCGGAATCATACAACATGGAAAAAACACCTTCAGGCATGCCTGTTTTCTGCGCAGCGGCCACAATTGCCTGCGCGGTGAGGTCGCTCACGCCGGGATGCGCCGGATGCGCTTTTACGATCACCGGGTTACCCGCCGCCAGGGCCGGACCGGTATCTACCCCTGCTACCGAATAGGCAAACGGGAAGTTACTGGAGCCGAAAACCACGACAGGGCCCAGGGGCACCTGCATTTTCCTGATATCCGGCTTCGGCGCGGGCAAACGATCAGGTATGGCGGTATCGATGGAAGCGTCCACCCACGATCCTTCTTCGATCAGGTCGGCAAACTGGGTCAGCTGGCCGATCGTACGCCCCCGCTCACCCTGCAGCCTGGCCATCGGCAGACCGGTTTCGAGATGCGCCCTTTCCAGTAGCTCGTCTCCGAGCGAGCTGATCTCTTCGCAGATGGCTCTCAGGAACGCGGCGCGCTTTGCGGCCGGCAGCGAGCCGAAGGGCATGGCAGCTTCTTCAGCAAGCCTCATGGCGGACTCCACTTCAGCGGAGGTAGCCTGGTAAAAAACCTCCGGGAGATAGGTGTCCTGGGCGGGTACGTAGGATTTAAACGAGTTTTGTCCTTCGGCAGAAAGCTGGTAGCCGATAAAATTCTTTCCTTGAATAGCCATTATTTAAATACTGGTGAAATTTTTACTCAGAGAAGCCGCTCAGTGATCTGATCCACACTGATTCCCTCGGCTTCGGCCTTAAAGTTGCGTACGATACGATGCCGGAGCACCGCTTTTGCAGTCTTCCTGACGTCTTCGATGTCGGGGGAGTACTTACCCGTCAGCAATGCATTACATTTGGCGGTAAGGATCAGCGCCTGGGAAGCACGCGGCCCGGCGCCCCATTCGAGGTAGTCGTTTGCCGCCTGGGAAGCTTCCGCCGAGTGAGGGCGTGTTTTCTGGACCAGCCTGACAGCATATTCCACAACGTTATTGGTAACCGGTACCCTGCGGATCAACTGCTGGAAGTACTGTATCTGCTCACCGGTAAGCACCTGCATTACCTTTTCCTGTGTTTCGGAAGTAGTCCGCTGCACAATGCGGACTTCCTCTTCATAAGAAGGATAGTCTAGCGTTACCATGAACATAAAACGATCGAGCTGCGCCTCCGGCAGGGGATAGGTCCCTTCCTGCTCAATGGGGTTTTGCGTGGCGAGCACGAAGAAAGGCTGGGGCAGGCCGTGCTTCTGGCCGCCGATGGTGACGGCATATTCCTGCATGGCTTCCAGCAGTGCCGACTGGGTTTTAGGCGGGGTACGGTTAATTTCGTCAGCCAGGATGATATTGGAGAAAACCGGCCCCTTGATAAATTTGAAATTCCTGTTCTGATCCAGCGTTTCCGACCCTAGTATATCGGAAGGCATTAAATCCGGCGTGAACTGTATCCGGTTGAAAGTCAGATCGAGGGAAGACGCTATGGTCTGGATAAGAAGGGTTTTAGCAAGTCCCGGTACGCCTACCAGGAGACAATGTCCCTGGCAGAAAATTGCCGTAAGGAGCAACCTTACTACTTCATCCTGACCTACGATTACCTTTCCGATTTCCTTTCTCAGCTCTTCATAAGCCGCCTTGAGCGCGTCCGCCGCTTCTACGTCAGATTTATAATTCACTGTATATTAACCATTAAAGAGTTCAAAACGGGGACCATAAAGAAAGATAGCAACCCGTCCATTTTTCGCCGTTCACAAAAGAAAGGAACTTATCGAACTTCTCCAAGGATTTGGCGCGCGGGAGTTATGCATTCGGAAAAGGTAATTATAATTAAACTGGATCAATTATAAATTAAATGAGGCTTTCATGTAAAAATACATTTTCAGCAGTCATAGTAGTTGTTAACCTCGGATACATCATTTTTATCACTTGTACAGATCATGGAAAATACCTCAAGAAGAAACTTTCTTAAGAATCTGAGCATTCTCGCGGCGGGTATGAATATGCCCTTGCCGGCTGATGCTTTCGGCGCAAATAAAAAGCTGAAAGTACTGCTCGTAGGTACCGGAGTCAGGGGATCTTCCTTCTGGGGACAGCGCCTGGTCAGGCAGTACCCCGATATCCTGGAGTTTGTCGCATTGTCTGACATCAACCCCGGCCGGCTGGCCTATGCCAAACAATATATGGGGGTGAATTGCCCGACTTATGTGGATTTTGACAAGGCGCTAAAAGAAACGAAGCCTGACCTGGTGATCGTGACCACCGTAGATGCCACCCATCACGAATTTATAGTCAAAGGCCTGAAAAACGGTTGTGACGTGATCACCGAGAAGCCGATGACCACGGACGCAGAGAAATGCCAGATTATCCTGGATGCCGAGAAAGCATCCAATAAAAAGCTCCTGGTGGGTTTCAACTACCGCTGGAGTCCTTATGTTACAAAGATCAAAGAGCTGCTGGCCGATAATGCAGTAGGCAAGATTACTTCAGTCGATTTCAACTGGTACCTCAACATTCATCACGGCTCTTCCTATTTCCGTCGCTGGCATGGCCTGATGAACAAGGGCGGCTCTCTGTGGGTCCACAAGGCTTCGCACCATTTTGACCTTCTCAACTGGTGGATAGACAGCGATCCTGAAGAGGTTTTTGCCTACGGCGCTCTCGAGCATTATGGGAAGAACGGCCCGTTCAGGGGAAAAAGCTGCCGGAGCTGCCCGCATAAAAATGATTGCAAATACTATTGGGATATTACCAAGAGTAATCACGACATGAAAATGTATGTCGAAAACGAGCAGTACGACGGCTATGTGAGAGACGGTTGTGTGTATCGTGAGGAAATAGATATTTTCGATAAGATGTCGGCACAGATCAAATATGCCAACGATGTTGTGGTGAACTATTCGCTTACCACTTATTCGCCTTACGAAGGTTGGAAAATTGCGTTCAACGGAAGCGAGGGTAGGATAGAGGCCTGGCTCGATATCCCGTTTATGAAAAATGAACAACTCGACCAGTCGGCCCTGCATGCTGCGGAAATGAACCAGAGCGGCAAGTCTGATGTCATCAACGAGCCGGTTGTAGTGCATAAGAATTTTGAAGAGTTTAAGATCCTCCAGGTGACCAGCGAACGCGCAGGGCACGGCGGCGGCGACCGGAGACTTCAGGACAAGCTCTTTAAAAATCCGGATGCCCCCGATCCTCTTAAGCATGCGGCGGGTATCCGCGACGGCGCTATGGCGATACTGATAGGAATTGCTGCCCGGAAGAGTATCCAGACCAACCAACCGGTTAAAATAGGAAGCCTTACTTCACTCAAGCCAAGTGTAAAAAGGTTATAGAGGATGCTCAAGCTCTTTTGAGCAGGCTCAGAGGAAAATACCAGCCCAAAAAATCCCCCGCAAACAGAATATGCGGGGGATCCAAGGGGGGCATTTGTTTTGAATTTATATTATAGCGCGGGGATGCGAAGTACCTGGCCCGGATAAATCTTATCAGGGTGTGTCAGCATAGGTTTATTGGCTTCAAAAATAACCGGGTACTTGTTTGCATCACCGTAATACTGCTTGGCGATTTTAGACAAGGTATCTCCCTTTACTACAGTATAAAACTGTGCTTCATCCTGTGGTTCGGCTACCGCAAGCCGGTTGTCGACTACTTCGACTCCTTCCACGTTTCCGACAGCCAGGGCAATTTTCTCGGAATCTTCCTGCTTGGCTACTTCACCTTCCAGCGTCACGGTGTCACCTGAAGTCTTGACGGTAAGGCTGTTGTAGGCCAGTCCCAGAGATTTTACATGCGCCAGCAGGGAGCTGGCTCTGAGCGGTTCCACTTCGGGGGTAGGAGCGGCTTCTTCTTTTTTAAAGACTTTTTCCCCGACTCCTTTTAAAAACGATAGTAATCCCATTTGATATAATGATTAAAAGTTAAAAATTTGATACTGATAGCTTCAATATTCTCAAAGCTAGGTCAAAATCATGGTTAGTACAATGGTTAGACCTGAAAATAACAAAGGAGTCACATACTTGCGGAAAGAAGATATTTTAACTGCCCGATCACACTTCTGCTACCGCGTCATCGATCGCTTTGCTGAAGTCCCCGTCCATTGCTTTCGTTTTTGAAAACCCGGGAAATGCCAGCGCTGCGGGAATATCTTTTTCAAGGTTGAGCCGTTCCTGTCCGACAGTCCGGCAGGTTCCCTTTTCCTCCAGCCATTTTCCCAGGTACTCCTGCTCGGTCTGACCGGGAGTAGGCACCAGCAGGGCCTTCTTCCCTAAAACAGCCAGGTCCATCAGCGTAGAATACCCGCTCCTGCATATAATAAGCTCCGAGTGCACGACGGCATCCTGCAGGGCCGTAGTACCTAAATAGGAATGATATTCGATATGAGAAGGCAATCCTTCAGGCGCTGTACCTCCAGGGGCTCCGGCGGCTACTATAAAACGGTATTGCGGAAGCGCTGAAGCCTGTTTAAGCAAGGCTGTTTCGAACAGGCTGCGGGTGGGCTCCGGGCCGGAAATCAATACCAGGATCCGGCCGGGAGTTTCCGTGACCTCTGCTGCCTGAGTGGAAAACTGAGAAAGCAAGCCTATATACCTGGCATTTTGGGGGATCGTGCCGGGATGGGAAAGAATTCCGCCGAGACCATTGCTGCCGGGATTATCCACAACCCAGCAGGCTGTAAATTTACCGAGCAGCCTGTAGTGCAATCTTCTTAAAATACTGTCTGCAGCTTTACCCATCCCCGAAATAACCTGAAGCTGGTGGGTAAGGATAACTGAACGGACTTCCCCTGAATAAAGCCCGTAGCGGTTGTCGGAGATGACCAGGTCGAACTGCTGCGACCGCAGCAGTTCCTTAAGCCAGCGCCTTTCCTTGCGGATAGCACGCAGGATTTTCGGTACCTGCCATATGATGCGCAGCATAAAACTGCTCCGTTTTTTGCTGTAGCTGATCCGGTAACCTTCGAGGGGAAGAATTGCTATTTCGGGAAAAGCGACTTTCAGGACCCCTGCAACAGGGCTTTCACCGGCTAATACCACCTTATGTCCCTTGCTAAGCAGGTACCTTACGAGCGGTATACAGCGCGTGGCGTGGCCCAGTCCCCAATCGAGAGGAGCTATGAGTATCCGGAGTTTCTTTTCGGAGGACAATGGGGATTTTGGGGTTTTTAGTACGGTTTCCTTCCGGTGCTAAAAGTGTGAATTAATCGGGAGAAAAGAAAGAGAGGCCGGCGGGTTGTAAGGGAAAAGGCACATTGGACGAGAGATCCCTTTTGCCCTCGGAAGGTAAAATCTTGTTTGGGAAATATTTTTTCACCCTTCGGAAAATACTTCTTGGCCGGGTTAAAAGATAGCAGGTATTTGCATTGAGTTCTCTCGGAAATATGGTCAGGCGTCTTTGCCTGGTATTTCTCTTAATTCATGTGAGATGCTCCGCTATGAACCCTGGCTCAAACAATATAATCAAACAACCCTGCACTAATACCTCTGCGTGGCGCTGCAACCCGAAGTCCGCTCCGATATTCACTTTTTACTAAAAAAATATAGCTACTATGAAGTACAAATCTATTTTTTTATTACTTCTCTTTGGATCACTGACAGTATCTTACGGTTACGGGCAAGCGCCGGCCAATGACGAATATACAGGAGCAGTCACCCTTACGCCCAACCCGGATTACAACTGTACCAATATGGTAGCTGCCACGACCGACGGGGCGACCCAAAGTCCTCAGACAGCCTGTCATATCGGCCGGAATGACGACGATGTATGGTTCAAATTTACTGCCACCAGGGGCTCCCATATCGTGAGCCTATCCGATATTACGCTTGTAAGGGGAGATGGTACCCATCGGCATATAGAAGTGTTTAAAAGTAGCAACGGAGCGCCGGGTGACCGGATTGCCTGTACAGACTATTTCGACACAGAGGTACTGCTTTCCGGCCTTAGTGCAGGAGAAAACTATTTTGTAAGGGTATATGCCTACTATGACTATAATGGGGTAACGGCTCGTATCAACTTCAATATCTGTATCCTTAGCCCTCCCAACCCTCCGGCCAATGACGAGTATACAGGAGCAGTCACCCTTACGCCCAACCCGGACTACAATTGTACCAATGCTGTTGCTGCCACGACCGACGGGGCGACCCAAAGTCCTCAGGCAGCCTGCCATATCGGCCGGAATGACGACGATGTGTGGTTCAAATTTATAGCCACCAAGGGATCCCATATCGTGAGCCTATCCAATATTACGCTTGTGAGGGGAGGTGGTATCGAGCGCCATATAGAGGTGTTTAAAAGCAATAGCGGAGTACCCGGCGACCGGATTGCCTGTACAACCTATTCGGATTGGGAAGTACTACTTTCCGGTCTTACTGCAGGAGAAGACTATTTTGTAAGGGTTTATGCATATCATGACGGTAGTGGGATAGTGGCTCGTATCAACTTCAATATCTGTATCCTCACCCCTCCCAGCCCTCCGGCCAATGACGAGTATACAGGAGCAGTTACCCTTACGCCCAACCCGGATTACAACTGTACCAATATTGTAGCTGCCACGACCGACGGGGCAACCCAAAGTCTTCAGGCAGTCTGTCAGCCCGGCCGGAATGACGACGATGTGTGGTTCAAATTTACTGCCACCAGGGTTTCTCATATCGTGAGACTATCTGATATTACGCTTGTAAGGGGAGGTGGTACCCACAGGTATATCGAAGTGTTTAAAAGTAATAGCGGAGCGCCGGGCGACCGGATTGCCTGTACAGGTAATGCAGATACGGAGGCGCTACTTTCCGGTCTTAATGCGGGGGAAAACTATTTTGTGAGGGTTTATGCCCACCATGACGGTAGTGGGATAATGGCCCGTATCAACTTCAGTATCTGTATCCTTAGTCCTGTTGACCCTCCCTCCAACAACGAATACGCCAATGCCACGGAATTGACGGTCAATCCTGCCAACGACTGTACCGCCACCACACCCGGCACTACCGACGGAGCCACCAAAAGCACACACGATGCCTGTCATGCCGACAACAACGACGATGTATGGTTTACTTTCACTGCCACCCAGGCGTCGCATACGCTTCGGCTGTCGAATATTACCCAGGCATACGGCACGTCTGCTGCACGCTACATGGAAGTATTCACCAATGTCGGCAATATACCTACCGCGAGAATTTTCTGCTCTGACAATAGCTTCACGGAAACTACGTTGACGGGTCTCGTAAGCGGAAACAGCTACTATGTGAGAGTATATACCTACGATATACTGCACCGCATCAACTTCAACCTCTGTATCCTCACGCCCCCCATCCCCGCCAATGACGAATGCATAGCCGCCGTCGACATCTCCGATGGCAGCCAGGTATCAGGCACTACTAACGGCGCTACCGAAAGCCTCCCTGCCGGCACCTGCGCTTCCGGAATCGCCTATGATGTCTGGTACAAGGTAACGCCCACTTCAACCGGCGCTTTGACGGTCACCGCCAATACCACCGATTTCAACCTGGTGCTCGAAGCCTTCACCGGCAGCTGTGAATCCCTGACTTCCATCGCCTGTAAAAATGACGCAGACGGAAGCGAAAGCCTGACGATTGCCAACGCCGTAGAAGGAACTGCCTATTACTTTCGGGTCTATAACGGAAGCCTGGCCGCTGCAAGGACGACTGCCGAAACAGGTAGCTTTACGATCCAGGTTTCCGGCACCGCCCTCCCCGTCACCCTCGCTTCCTTCAAAGCATCCCTTTCTGAAAGCAATGCCGTTCGTCTCGACTGGGCCACCACAGAGGAAGCTGGCGCCAGCCACTTTGATATAGAACATAGCCTGACCGGAAGGGAATGGAATAAGATCGGGGCAATGAAGGCTGCCGGAAAACACACGGACCTCAAATCTTACACCTATATCCACACCAACCCTTCTTTATCTGTTAACTACTACCGGCTCAAATCAGTGGACCTGGACGGCTCTTTCGCCCACAGCGCCATCGAGAGCATAAACTTAAGCGGCAGAACGAAGGATCTTTTCGTATATCCCAATCCCGCCGGCGAATACCTGTCGCTGGAGATTGGCGACCAGAGATCGATCAGTTCGATGCAGCTCTTTAACATAGCCGGAAATGAAGTTGTCCTGAAATTGGATAAAGCAGGCCGCTTGCTGGATGTAAGGCATTTGCCTGCCGGCAGCTACCTGCTGCGTGTCAGCCGGACCGATAGCTCAGTTCAGACCTTCAGGATTGTTATAGGCCGGTAACAAACTACCCTTACTGTCCTGCTTCCCCCTTCAATAGCCCGGGGGAGGCAGGCGGTAGGGGGTTAAGGCTGGACATGCATTACCTCATCAATCTTTATTCAAATGAACCATTTTTACAAAAAACTGCTATTCCTCCTTCTTGCGCTCTTACCGTTCACCGGGTTTGGGCAAACCAAAACGCTGGCATGGGTAAAAGAATTCGATGACGAGATAATCATTTTTGGTAATGCGGCAGAAGATGCTGACGGCAATCTCTATTTCGTGGGCAATTTTCGCGGAACAAGAGATTTCGACCCGGGTCCGGGAATTGTCTCATTGACCTCTGTAAACAGTTTGTTTTGGGACGGTTTTGTATTGAAACTCAATTCTGATGGTGAGTTTATCTGGGTAAAACAGATAAAAGGCCTTTCCTTCGGTGATAGCGGTTACCTCCGAATTCAATTAGGCCTTAATAACGATCTGCTCGTTTCAGGCACAGCTTATAGCAGTCCCAATTTTGGCGATACGGAAGCCACAACCCTCCCGGCGGGGGTATTCCTGGCAAAATACAGCCTGGATGGCGATTTTCTACACGCCCGGAAAATACATAACACTGGCGGATTATTGGGAAGTGGAAGCCTGCTCAGGCAGGACCCTGACGGTAGCCTGTACTACTCCGGCAGCGTGATAGGCCAGGTGGATTTCGACGCAAGCGAAGAAGGAGAATTTATCCTTGGTCCGAATTATAACTATCCCAATCCCAATACTATATTAACACCATATATTCTGAAAACGGACGTAGCCGGAAACTTCATATGGGCCACATCCTGGTATGTTTCAATGGCGCCCGCCTTTGACCGGGATGGGAATCTCTTTGTCTCAGGTACGTATGACGGGTCCTTTCAGAACAACCCGGTTACGGGAAAGCCCGTTTTTATTAGAAATCAATACAGCTATGAAAGCAAGTACAGCCTGCTGGCGCGCTTAGACCCGGCAAACGGTGAAGTGATGTGGGCCAGGTACAATCCGGCAGGCGGTATCCGGATTGACCATGCCGGGAATATCTTTTGCTACGGGTTGGCTAACGGTCAGCCGGATTTCGATCCGGATCCCGACACCGAATACTACCTGACGGGAAATACATACCATTACTTCATTCAAAAACTCACGCACGACGGGAACCTCATATGGGTAAAAAGTATGGAAGGGGACGAGGCGCCCGGACAGACGCTGCATCTCCTGGATGACGGCGGATTTTATTTACAGTCTTCTTCAGGTTTCGGTACGTATGACATCGACCTGGATCCCGATAAAACTTACCTATTGTCCCCCTCCGGCACTCCATACGCGATAAAATACAGCGCCGCGGGAGAATTGGAGGACGTGATCACAGGCGGAGGATCGTTTATCGTTCCCCCAAACCCACAGCGCCTTTTAGTAACGCACAGGTTTTACAACAGCTACGATGTAAGTCTGAACCCGCTGGAGCCGCACGTCATTCACTCGCCTTTTTCTCTCAGACTTATTATTGCTAAATACATCCTCACTTCGTCAACGTGCCCTTCGGGTATTGCCCATTTTACCCGGTCATCGGATATCAGCCTGCCTTCCGAATGTACCTTGTTTGACGGAAGTATCGTGGTAGAAGGAGATCAGATTACTAATCTCAGCGGGCTGGCCCATCTCGAAAAAATAACCGGAGATCTCGTTATCAGGAACACCGCCCTTACTAATCTCTCAGACCTGGCTAATTTGCGGACGATAGGCGGCAAGCTTGAGATCGACGGCAACAGCTCTCTGACGAACCTCAGTGCGCTTAACGGACTTTCCCAGTTGGGAAGTTTAAGCCTGAAAAACAATCCATCCGTCAACCGGCTTCCTGATTTGCCGGGAGTCTCGGCGTTGAGCGGCAGCCTGGAGATCGAAAATAACAGCAGCATGACCCAACTGGATGGGCTCCCCGAACTTACTTCGGCAGGTAGTATCCTGGTATCCGGTAATAGTGCCCTTACATCCATGTCAGGTCTGAAAAAGCTGAAAACAGTAAACCTGTCTGTCACGATCAGGGACAACCAGGCCCTCACCGATATGTCCGGCTTCGGAAACGTTGAAACGGCAACTCCCTACGTTGTCATCACCTACAACCCTTTGCTGTCAACGTGCACCATACCCTGGCTCTGCCTCCACCTGAGCGCCGGCAAGTCCGTCAGTATAAGCGGTAACAGCCCCGGGTGTGAAAACAGGGACCAGGTCAGTGCGGGGTGTCAGAATTTACCTGTAGCTGAGATAACCTCCTTTTCTGCAAGCCGCGTGACCGGCACTTCTGCCGATCAATTTAAGGTGCAGCTGTCGTGGGAGCTTACAAACGAATTCAACGCTGCCCGCATCGAAATATTCCGCCAGGGTGAATATCTGAAAATAGGCGAACTGGTCGCGGGGGGCGTCAAAACGGGCCCTACTGCTTATAGCTTTATCGATGAAAGTGCAAAACCCGGTATCAACCAGTACTACCTGTTGATCTATAATTCCAACGGCTATTCCGTACAAAGCGGACAAGTCATGGTAGAGCTGGAGTTCCCCTATGCCCCTATCGTGGTAAGCGGATGTGAACAGATCAACGGCACCTATAATGTAGACGGTATAGACAGCGACGGAAGATATACCTACCAGGCTGCCTTCCCGTGCGTTGTCATGAGCATTTACCCCTGTTCCCCACAATATATAAGATTCCGGGACGGAAGATGGAGGCTATATGTAGAGGTAGGTAATATTGCCGAGGAGGTGGCTTCCAACCTAAGCCGGGACACTCCGGGCGCTCCGGAAACAGGATGGATAGTCGCCCCGAACCCGTCTATCTTTTGCCCGGGTGAGGAAGTCGCAGTATCCAGGCCTGCAGTTAAAACCGCCAACTGCTCCAACTGCAACTGGAGTGATCCCGATACCTGGATACCGGCCGGGGTTCCGGCTTTCGAAAATGTCGTGATCAACGGAAATGTGATCCTCGATATCGACGGAACCGCTACTGATCTGACTGTAAATGCAGGAAAGTCACTTCTCAGCCCCACCGGCCGGAAGCTGACAATCCACGGCAAGGTAAACCTGGAAGGAGAGCTGCAAGCCGGTGAAATGGTATCTCCCGGTTTCTTTGTATCGCAGGAAATTGACGGCACGAAGCTGAATGTAAAATCGTTCAACAATCCCAACAACGGCAACGTACGCCTCACCGGCAACCTCACCGTAGTGGATCCCGAAAACCCGTCACAGCCCAGCATCGTGAGCTCAGGGCGGATTTTCCTGGGTGACTACGACCTGGAATGCAACAGTATCCGGTTTACCGAATCATCACGGTCGGGTACGTTCGTCGTAACTGACGGACAGGGTTCACTCAAATACCACTTTGCGGAAGGCGAGACGGAGTACAAAACGCTCAACATCGGAAATGTAATCGATGGCGCTTATGTACACCTCCCGGCGCAGATAAAACGTGAACAGAATACTACCGGCGATGTAATTATCTCGGCCAGGGTGGAGCCCGAAATGTTCCTGCCGGTGCCGGACGGATCGGGCTATCTGAAAGGGCTTTGGGAGATAACTGCTTCAGGTAACGCAGCAGGAGAGACTTACACCATCAGCCTGGGCTGGGACAATCTGAGTGCACCTCCGTTATTTACTCCGGGATTCAATTTCAACAACGCCTATATGAAACGCTGGGACGGAAATAACTGGTACAACGTTTCAGGCCCTCATCAGGTTTCGACCAGCGCTTCTATCCGGGGAACCGGTATCAGTCAATTCTCCCACTGGGCAGTTTTCGACTCTGAAACCGCTCTCCCCGTCATGCTCACTTCTTTTAAAGCTTCACGTTCCGAAAGCAATTCCGTCCGCCTCGACTGGGCAACCACAGAAGAGGTCAATGCCAGCCACTTCGAAGTGGAGCACAGCCTTAGCGGAAAAGAGTGGAGCAAAATCGGCGGGATAAAAGCTGCGGGAGCCCACACAGGACTCAAGTCTTATACCTATATCCATACCAACCCTTCTCTATCTCTTAATTATTACCGGCTCAGATCGGTAGACACTGACGGCTCTTTCAGCTACAGCGCCATCGAGAGCGTCAGCTTGAACGGCAGTACGAAAGGGCTTTTCGTCTACCCCAATCCCGCCCGCGAATACCTCTCACTGGAGATTGGCGACCAGAGAGCGATCAGTTCCATGCAGCTCTTTAATATGGCCGGAAATGAAGTTCTCCTGAAGTCGGATAAAGCCGGCCGCTCACTGGATGTAAGGCATTTGCCCGCCGGCAGCTACCTGCTGCGTATCAGCAGGGATGATAGCTCAGTTCAGACGTTCAGGATTGTTATAGGCCGCTAGCAAACTATCCATACTGTCCTGCTTCCCTTTTCAATAGCCCGGGGGAGGCAGGCAGTAGCGGGTAGAGGCCGTTTTGTCTAATCAATAATTTTTATAGAAATGAAACACTTTAACTGGCTTTACTTCGTCATTTTTTCCGGCTACCTGTTCTCCTGTAAAAACAAACCGGATGTAGAAAAAGAAGATGGTCTCGCTACAGATTCGGTTTCGTTTTCCGCCCTCGCTGTGAGCTGTGTTTCGTCGTCTGCAAATGGGATCGCGGTAATCGATGTCAAGAAATTCTATCTGGAAGGAAAGGAAGTAGAGACCCAAACGCAAGGAAAGTTATTTGAAACTGCTGACGAAGAGGTATTTACGGCTGTTATGCAGAAGGTTTCGGAAGGTGTGGTGGAGAATGCCTACCGGTCGGGCGGTTTCAATTCTTTCCACGACATTTTTGAGGCGGAGCTTAAAAAGAAGGTTGGCATCAGGCAGTCGTATGACCTGGACAAAAACCAGGCATCACAGCTGTTTAAAAACCAGGCCGTTGCCCTCCGGTCGGGAGTGGGCGATAATGCCCGGCTTAACGCCGGAGCATCGTTTTCTCTGAAAGACCTGGTTGGCTTCGCCAATATCAGCACACGGCCTCAGAGTTCGGTCAGCTATAAAAAGAATTACGAAAAACTATCTGAATACCTGACAACCGGCAAAATCGATCACTTCAGGACGGCTGTGAACCTGCAGGAGGGAATCTCGGTTTCGTCTTATCAAAACCGGCAATATATAGGCGGCTATACCTTTATTCTTTCTGAAACAGGCCCCTTTCCGGGCGCTCCGCCATTTATCTGGGAGGAGATCATTGTCTACGGCGGCTCCGATGTACTGGTTTCTATGCCCCAGGGTGCCGTTTCAAAAGGATACGGATTGGTCAATTTCAGCGACCCGAAAACTACGGAAGCCGCAGGCTTTTATAATGCTACGGTAAAAGGAAATTCCGTCATTTTAGGAACTCCGGGAAGAGGTTATGCTGCTTCGATAAGCTTAAAAGATCCCGTTAACGTTTCAAACGGCTTTGAAAGCACCTTCGAATATGCCGGGAAAGATGCCGATCTTGTCGAAATACGGCTAAGTAGCGAAGGTATGTACAGAGGGTTCGGAATAGGCGCCCGGTCGTATGGAAATTACGAAATCTCGTGGCCCGGCAGACGTATGATCGACAAACCGGCGCCGCCGTTCTTCGATGGCAGTACCCGCAAGGTGAAGGTCCGCCTTTTTAACAGTGGCCCCAAAACCAGCGTTGTCCAGATATTCATAGATAATATGGATACACCCTTGTGCGAGCTTCAGAACAGCAACCTGCATACAAGCCAGTTTCTCACTGGAAACCTTCGTATTTCCCTTGATGCCGTCAATGATTACACAAAAGACGTCAATTTAGAAATAAAAAGCTGGGAGTTCAGGGCTCTTTGAGCAAGCTGGGATTTCCATTAAACTTTACTAGGCAGTAGTTGGAAAACGTTATGGAAATCAATAGGTCTTTTTGGGAAATATTTTTTCGACTTTCGGAAGATATCGCTTGATTACTAAGCCGTTTCGGTTCTTCTTGGCAACCGGAAGATTCTGTACCCTAATGCCTGTTGCAGCAAAACGGAGATTGTCAGGATTTTATATTACTTTTAGCGGCTATCAATTGGTTGACCTGAATGTCCCTAACCCCCGCACGGAATTACCGATACCTCTTCGTTATAGCCTGCTTGTACTTTATTGTAACGGCTTCCGGACAGGTACTGCCTGACCCCGCAAGAATACAATCGGCAAAGAAAACCGAACAGGAAGCCCTTGAAAAACAAGATCAGAAGCTGCTGGCCGAAGTGTACTTCCAGTACGGCAAGGCCTATGCGGTAGGAGGGGATTTCCTGACAGCCTATGACTATTTCATCAAGTCGCTCGCTATTCTCGAACCTTTGGGAGATTCATTCGAGGTAGGAAGGTTGTACCTGTGGATGTCCGATAGTGAAGGACAGCGTCAGCATCCGGATAAGTCTTTGCAATACGCGCTCCACGCCGAGCAGGTTTTCAAGCGTATAGGATCTGAGGATGGCCTTACACGGATCTATGCTAAGCTGGGGGGAATTTATATGAGTCGCTTTCTGGAATCCCGCAAACAACAGCCCTTCGAACAGGCGCTCTACTATTTCAACAAAACAAAGAGCCTGGCCTACAGCAGGAAAGATACATTGGCTATTGCGGATATCCACAGGGATTTTGGCCATCTTTTCAACTATCGGGCCCACTATCAGGACGCATTGTTTCACTTGAAAAAGGCCCGGGATTTTTACCGGAAGCTGGGCCGGCCCGACTACGAATTTTTTGCGGTTGTATATATGTTAAAGGCTTACAACGGTCTGAATCAGCTTATACCGGCAGCTGAAGCCATGCAGGAAGCTTACAAATTGTACAGCGGCACACCCGCACCCTCATTTAATATGCAACTTTCTCTGGAACGGGGCTTTCTGGACTATTATCAGAAATCGGGAAAATGGAAGGAGGCCTATTTAACCCTTACACGCCTGAGGCAAATAGAAGTCAACAAGTTTTCTGCTCAAAGCGACAGCCTCATTAAGCGCCTCCATGCAGAATTTGAAACCCAAAAGAAAGAAACCGAGCTCGCCCTGACCCAACGCAACCTGAAGCTGCAAACCGGCTTTATCGTCGCATTACTGGTCATGTTTGCGGGAGCTATCGGAACAGGGATCGTCTTTTTTCGCCTCTATCGCAAGAACAGGCGTATCAGCGCTATCAACGCTTCCCTGGTAAAGGAACAAAACCACCGGGTGAAAAACAATTTGCAGGTAATGGCCAGTATGCTCCATCTGCAATCCCGGCAGCTTCCCGAAGAATCTGCCCGGCAGGCGCTTTCTGATAGCCGCCTCCGGGTGCAATATATGGCAATGGTGCAGCAGAAGCTGTATGAAGAAGAGCATCTTGCAGGAATGAACCTCCAAGCATTTATCCCTGAACTGGCCGATATGGTGCTGGCTGCATGCGGATACCCTGATATTGATACGGAGTTCAGCATAGAAGAAATTTATCTTCCGCCCGATCAGGCCATTCCGATGGGAATGATCGTCAATGAGCTCGTTACCAACTCTTGTAAATATGCTTTTCCTTACAGAGAGACGCCGGTGCTGAAAATAGAATGTACCACGGTAGCCAAAGACAGGCTACGGCTGGTAATAGCCGACAACGGACGGCAGGAGGAGGACCCCTATACTGATAGCCTTAACGGAAAGAACGGGCACACTGTGTGGATTTCCGATATAGGCATCCGGAATTCGTTTGGAATGGAGCTGATCAGGATGCAGGCCGGACAGCTCGAAGCCGACTGGCAATTCTCGCACCCAAACGCTGACCCGGCTTCCGGACTTGTATTTACAATGGAATTTACGATTTGAACTACTTCGATATGCAGTCTTTGAAAATCCTTCTTTTAGAAGACGAGATCATCACGGCCACCGATCTGAAAGTGACCCTGGAAGAGGCAGGACACCGGATCACCGACATTACCCGCAACTACAGCGAAGCGATGGCCTCGGTTAAGAAAAACCCGCCTGACCTGGCCATCCTGGACATATTTCTCAAAAATTCCTCCGCCGATGGTATTTCGACTGCACGGGAATTGCTTGAACACAAATGGATGCCGGTTATATACCTGACCGCCAATTCCGAACCCCAGACTTTCCGGAGGGCCAAAGAGACTTTACCGGCCGCCTATCTGCTTAAACCCTTCAGGCATGAAGAGCTGGCCTACCAGGTAGAATTAGCCTATTACTATTTCTCACAAACACAGAAGGAGCCTGCTTCCGAAGGCTATACCGCCGAAAATATCTTTGTCAAAGAGAAGGGTAGCTATAAAAAAATCCCTAAAAAGGAGATACTCTTTGTCCGGGCCAACCGGATGTATTGCGTCATACATCTAAAAACCAGGACCCTTACCGTCACTGCTAATCTCACGTATTTATCCCAGTACATGCAGGACCCCAATTTTTTCCGCCTGTCAAGATCTTATATCGTCAACCTGGATCACGTGGAAAGCATCAATCAAAGCCACATCTTTTTTGCAGATCTTCCCGAAGGAATACCTATCCCTTCAGGTGGCAAAAAAGAATTGCTTAAAGTGCTGAATGTGCTTAAAACCGGGTAGGCGCCTCCTGAAGGCTTCGTCTTTATTCAGAACCCGGCCGCCGGATTTTTCCTCAAACTTTCTAAATTGGGATGCGGCTGATATGTAGCCGTATAAAACCCCGGTTCAATGGATATAGACTGGCAGCCTTCGGGCCTCCAAAACGACATCGTACGGCTCAAACCGCTGGCGCTTCCAGATTTTGACGACCTCTGTAAGACGGCTTCCGATCCGCTTATATGGGAGCAGCATCCCGAAAAAGACAGGTATCAACTCCCCGTCTTTCAGAAATTCTTTGACGCTGCAATTGCCTCGGGAACGGCTTTCTTAATAGTAGATGCGGGTACCGGCGAGACCATCGGGTCTACCAGGTTTTACGGATTCGACAGCAAAAACCGGTCTGTAGCCATAGGGTATACCTTCCTGGCCAGGCGCTGCTGGGGAGGTCTCTACAACCGTGCGGCCAAGACCCTGCTGCTGAACTATGCCTTTCAATTTGTGGAAAAGGTCTATTTCCATGTCGGCGAACACAACACCCGCTCTCTTGTGGCCGTGAGCCGGCTGGGCGCCAGGGAAGACGGCACTATTGATTTTGATCATTACGGAGACAAGCTGCCACACCGGCAGCTTGTCCTGGAACGCCCACATTGGGAAAACCGAACTGATAAATTGCTATTTTGATCCTGTCCTTTCGGGGAGAGCGACTCTTTGTGAAACACCGTCGTCGTTCTGCACTATGTTCACAAACAAAACACCGGCTGCAGCTTCTTTCAATTTGATCTGCCCGGTAAACTCTCCTTCAAAATCCTTCAGCTCTTTCCTGCCTTGCTCTTTCCCCCTGGTATCTGTTACGGTTATGAGCACGTCTCCTTTTTCCCTGACGGCGAAACGGAGGTTCAGGTAGCCGTCAAAAGGCCGGTTCGGGTTAATCGATACGGACCTTACGGTCTTTGACGAGTTCGGGAACCCGCTATCCCAGCCAAGGGTGAAAGCCTTTGTCTTTTCAATCCGGTCTGCGATATCGAAACTGAAAGCTGCCGGGCGCGATTCGATGTCCGCCATCAGTTTGTTCATTTTGAGCTCGATCTTCGCGGCATTTTTCGAGAAAGTCGTATCAAGCTGTCGTCCCAACCTGTCGAGCTCGGCGCGGCGAAATTCGGGGTGACGCGGGAAAACATTCGTTGCATGTTTTCGTATTTCCCCGTCTTCCATCGTAATGGTGATCCGCCGGTTTTTACCTTTACCTTCGATGTCGAGCGTACCCAGCAGGCTATCGAGATGAGCGCGCTGCTGTTGAGGCGACAGCTCGCCGGTATCATAGCTGCGTTCTTCCACAATTCTGTCTCCGCCGTTTTCCTCCACAATCTGGACGGTAATGCGTGACTTCTCCTTTTTCGGGAGCGCGTCCTGGGCCTTCAATGCGGGAACGCCCGCGAGCAGCCCGTATGCGAATAAGAGATATTTCATTTTTATATAAAGGTTAATTAGACAATTAAACAATTAGACAATTGAGTTGCCGGGATACAGGTAAATAACGGCAGACCGGGCCGAAACCGGTTTCTGATAACTCTTTCACGGTGTTAAAGTATGTTAAAAGCAGGCTCTGTCGGTAACGGAAACTTATTTTTGTACCGGAATGTCACAGCAAGAGACGCGGTGAAAACGGAAATGTTGCATGAATAGTTGAGAAATGACACCCGGAAAGATAAAAGCTATCGTTTTTTTTATGTGCCTGTCGATGATAGGGCTCATTACTTTCCAGTGGTACTGGATCCGTGAGGCATTGGCGGCGCAAAATGACCGTTTCAACGACAAGGTAGCGGAGGCCGTTCAGAACGTGGCGCATAAGCTCGAAAAGCAGGAAATTGTCTATCTGCTTCAGCAGAGGAGAGAAGACGAGATCCAGAAGGAAAAGCTGCGCCAGATGAGCATTCTTGCCAGGACGAAGGAAAATCGCCCCGCCCGGAAAGATACAGTCATGCTGATCACGCCTAAAAACGCATGGGCCCGGAGAAGAGGGGGAGAGATCCCGATACCGCATCGTAACAGCGGGCTTCAATCCGATGCGCTGGTACCGTCGTTTCATCAGCTGATCGAGCGGGAACAACAGTTGATCGACGAGTTTTTCAGAGCCCAGCAAATGGGGACCGCGGGTATCGAAGAGTTTATCCGGCGCCGGATGAACGATGAAATTTTCTGGGGTAATGCTTTTGACGGCACAAGCAGCATAAACAAGCAGGGAGAGCTTGTCAGGAAACCTGTACGGGGAAATGTAAAGGTGCCGAAGCCGGAAAAATTACCGCCGGTGCCGAAATCGACCGAAGCCGAGGTGTTGCTGAGAGAGGTGATCGAAGATATTATGTATACCAAACGCCCTGTCCATGAACGCGTTAATCGTTTCCTAATGGACTCGCTGCTAAGGAAGGAGTTCAGCGAAAAAGGGATCACGTTGCCTTTTTCATTTGCGGTAAGACCTCACAACCACGCGGAAATGCTGTTTAGCACTGCAGATGTCGATATGAAAGTCTGGGAACAAAATGCCTATAAAACTACTCTTTTCCCGGGTGCGACACCGCGTTCGGGAGGTATGCTGTTTGTCTATTTCCCCGGGAAACGGCAGTACGTCCTGGAAAAAACGGGAGCGATGATGACAGGTTCGGTCCTGCTGGTGCTGGTCGTAATGGTATGCTTCTACGTAGCGGTTTCCACGATCATCAGGCAGAAAAAGCTGTCAGATATCAAGAGCGATTTCATAAACAATATGACGCATGAGCTCAAAACCCCGATCTCTACCATCGGGTTAGCAGTCGATATGGCGATGGAGAAGAGCTCATCGACACCCGGCGCGGAAAATGTAGCCCGCTATATGGACATCATCGGTACGGAAAACAGGCGGCTCGGCGTGCAGGTGGAAAGAGTGCTGCAGATGGCGCAGATGGAAAAAGGCAACCTCGAACTGAAGCGGGAGACTGTGAACGTACATGACCTGATCGAAAAAGCGCTGAACAACCTGAGCGTTCAGATGGAACGCAGGAACGGGGATCTCACGCTCGATTACCAGGCAAGCTTCGAGAACGTGCATGGTGATCCCGTACATCTCACCAACGTTGTCTATAACCTCGTGGATAATGCGATCAAGTATTCTCCCGATGTGCTGAAGCTGGACATCAGCACCGAAAACCTGGAAAACGGGATAGCCATATCTGTCTCCGACAGCGGAATAGGATTGAGCAAAGAGCAGATCGCCCGTATTTTTGAGAATTTCTACCGGGTACCCACCGGGAACAGGCACGACGTAAAGGGCTTTGGACTGGGATTGAGCTATGTGAAAAAAATTGTCGAAGCCCACGGCGGCCGGGTATCCGTCGGGAGTAAAAAAGGAGAGGGGGCTACCTTTACAGTCTGGCTGCCTTTAATGGCTGCTCCGGAGACCGGTATCTGAACACACTGAAAAAAAGAGCTCAAAAATTACCGGAGAAGCTGTCGAAGGCGGTCCCCGGCTGAGTCGAAGGACGGTAAAAGATTTGTAATTAAACCGTGTCGTTACATGAAGAAACTTCTCTTGGTTGAAGATGATCCGAATCTCGGCTCCCTTTTGCAGGAATACCTGGGTTCTAAAGGCTACAGCACCGATTGGGCAAAGGACGGCCAGCAAGGGTGGGATAAGTTCGTTGAAGGACAATATGACCTGTGTATCTTCGACGTGATGATGCCCAGGAAGGACGGGTTCGCGCTTGCCAAGGAAGTCAGGATGAGCGGGAAAAAAGATGTTCCCATTATTTTTCTTACGGCCAGATCCATGAAGGAAGATACCATCCAGGGATTGAAGATCGGCGGGGACGATTACCTGACCAAGCCGTTTGACAGGGAAGTGCTGCTGGCCAGGATAGAGGCCGTTTTGAGGCGTTATCACCCGCATTCTTCCGTTCAGGGGGAAACTGCCGGGGCAGTTTACGGGATCGGCGCCTATGTGTTCAATTACGATATGCAGCAACTCACGTGCAACGGAGAAACTTTCAGGCTGACCAGCAAGGAATCGGAATTGCTGAAGCTGTTTTGCGAGAATCTCAACCAGCCTGTCGGGAGAAGCTATGCGCTCAAAATGATCTGGGGTGATGACTCCTATTTTAATGCCAGGAGCATGGATGTCTATATCACCAAGCTCAGGAAGCACCTGAAAAATGACCCGTCCATTCAGATCATCAATCTTCACGGGGAAGGTTTCAGGCTGGCAGTTTAGAACAGGGAAAAGAATTGGCTACCTTTGCAGCGAAATCAGAAAGCTGCAATATGTTTTATATATCACGTCGTCCGCGCAGGAACCGCAAATCAGAAGCAATCAGGGATATGGTTCAGGAAACACAGCTATCCCTGAACGATCTTATCTTCCCGATGTTCGTAGTCGATGGCTCGGGCGTTAAAACGGAGGTTTCCTCGATGCCCGGGATCTACCGTTATTCCCCGGATTTCCTGCTGGAAGAAATAAAGGAGCTGCAGGACCTGGGGATCAGGGCGATCGATCTTTTTCCCAACTACCAGGAAAGCCTTAAAGACAGGACGGCTTCGGAAAGCTACAGGGAAGAAACCTTCTACCTGAGAACGCTGACGGCAGTGAAGGAAAAGTTTCCCGATATAACGCTGATGACCGATGTCGCCATGGACCCGTACAGCAGCGACGGCCACGACGGCGTGGTTGTGAACGGGGAGATCCTGAACGACCCTACGCTGGAGATCCTCGGCAAGATGGCGCTGGCCCAGGCCCGGGCCGGGGCAGATATTATCGGCCCGAGCGATATGATGGACGGGAGGGTAGGGCATATCAGGAGCATACTGGACGAAGCGGGCTTTACCGGTGTATCGATCATGTCTTACACGGCAAAATATGCCAGCGCATTTTACGGCCCGTTCAGGGATGCGCTCGACTCCGCCCCCAAGTTCGGGGACAAGAAAACCTACCAGATGAATCCTGCCAACAAACGGGAGGCGCTTATAGAGGCCCAGCTCGATATTGAGGAAGGAGCCGATTTTCTGATGGTAAAGCCGGCGCTGGCCTACCTGGATATCATCAGCCTATTAAATGACAACTTCGATATCCCCGTAGCAGCTTATAATGTCTCCGGTGAATATGCCATGATCAAAGCTGCCGACAGGAACGGCTGGCTGGACGGCAGCAAAATAGCCATGGAGGTCGTGCTGAGCATCAGAAGGGCAGGGGCAAAGGTCATACTTACCTACTTTGCCAAAGAGCTGGCTGCCGGCCTCTCCTAGCCGACCGGTAAGGTCAGCGCCCGCCACCGCTTTTCGCTGAACAACCTCTAAGCGAGGCTATTCAGCGCACGGTCAAGATGTACATAACCGCCGTCTACATAAATGATCTGGCCGGTAGTATGGCTGGATTTCCCTGAAATCAGGAACGCAGCCATGTTGGCAATCTCTTCGGAGGTTGTCATACGCTGTCCTAGCGGAATATTCTTTTCTATGGATGCTCTTGTCCCATCGGGATCCGGGAGTGTATTGATCCATTTTTCATAAAGCGGGGTCCAGCATTCGGCTACTACGATCGCGTTTACCCTGATCCCGTATTTCAGCAATTCCACTGCCCATTCCCGTGTCAGCGCATTTCGTGCCCCGTTAGACGCCGCGTATCCCGACGTATTGCCCTGCCCGGTTTCGGCCGTTTTAGAGGTAATGTTAACGATGCTCCCCTTCGACTCTTTCAGAGCGGGTAGCGCATAGTGTACCATCAGGTAATAGTGTACCACATTTCTGTGCAGCGACGCCATAAAGCCTTCGTAAGATCCGTTCTCGAGTCCTACGCCGTCGTTTACGCCCGCATTGTTGATCACGCCATCGATACGCCCGTACCTGTCGAGCACAGCTTTCACCGCTGCTTCGGAAGCTGCCGGATCGGTCAGCTCGCCCACCACATGGGAAGCCAGCAGCCCCAGGCCCGCAAGCGTATCTACTACTTTCTGGTTGTCATCAGCATTCCTTCCGACAATAACCGGGATAGCGCTTTCGTTCGCCAGCACATTGACTATCGCTTCGCCTATACCTTTGGCACCGCCGGTAACGATGATGACTTTTTCTGTTAAATGCAGGTTCATTAAAAGGGAGTTTGGATGTTATTATTGAAATATTGCCGGATTAATATGAGGCCTGACACCTCCTCTCAGAACCATCCTTTTGACTTCGAGGTCGTTTTTTTGCCGGTCAGCATACCAAAGACCCCCCTTACCAGCTCCCGGCCTATCTGCCGGGTAATAGGTGCGGAAAGCACCTGCTCGAAGGCCGACTTCTCGGCTCTCGTTCTTGTGCCGCTGCCTGTTTTCTGCTTTGCCGCTTCCTTTGCCTGTTTTTCCTGCTCCGCTATCCTGTTTTGCTCTTCTACCCGCCGGGCCAGAATTTCGTAGGCGCTTTCCGGGTCCACGGAGTCCTTATACTTCCGGTAAAGCTGGGAGTTCCGGTACCGGTTCTCATAGTCGGCGGTCGTCAGGGGCCCCATCACTGAAGTAGGAGGGAGCAGGTGCGTCGCGGCTACCTCGGTAGGAATACCTTTCTCATTCAGTACCGTAATAAGCGCCTGGCCGGTTCCAAGGGTAGTCAGCACTTCATTGATCTCATAAAAATCCGATCGCGGGAACGTCTTAACCGTTTTCCTGAGATTGTCCACATCGTTCGGCGTAAAGGTACGAAGCACGTGTTGTACCCGGTTACCCAGTTGGGAAAGGATTGTATCCGGTATATCCTGCGCCATCTGCGAGCAAAAAAATACGCCTACTCCTTTGGACCTGATCAGCCTTACTATCTGCTCTACCTGGTCGAGAAATACTTTCGGCGCATCTTTGAAAAGAAGATGCGCCTCATCCAGGAAAAAGACCAGCTTTGGTTTATCGAGGTCGCCGGCTTCCGGAAATGTATTGTATATTTCAGCAAGCAGGCTCAGCATAAAGGTCGAAAAAAGTGTGGGCTGGTCCTGTACGTCCGAAACGTTCAGGAGGCTGATTACCCCCTTCCCGTCGACTCTTTCCAGAAGGTCGTCGATGTCGAAAGACTTCTCCCCGAAAATAGAACCGATACCCTGCTGCTCGAGCGCCACTATTTTACGCAGGATCGTACTGGCGGTTGTGGTGGAAATACTTCCGTAATCCGATTTGATCTCTGCTGCCCCGGCACCTTCGGCAAGATAGTTCAGCGTCATTTTCAGATCGCTGAGATCCACCATCGGCAGGTTTTTATCGTCGGCATACTTAAACAGTACGGCGAGCACGCCTGTCTGGGTGGCATTCAGGTCGAGCACTTTAGCCAGCAGGTTCGGGCCGAATTCCAGGACAGTAGCCCTCATAGGGCTGCCCAGTTTCCCGCTGAGGGAATAAAGCTCGATAGGGTAGTCCTGCGGCTCAAAAGTGATGTTGAGCGCCTGGCATCTTTCATCGATAGCCTTGTTGGTTTGTCCCGGCTGTCCGAAGCCCGATAAATCGCCTTTTATATCGGAAAGAAACACGGGCACCCCCGCATTTGAAAGCTGCTCGGCCAGGACCTGGATTGTCCTGGTTTTACCCGAACCCGTCGCTCCGGCTACCAGCCCATGGCGATTCATCATTTTCAGCGGAAGGTGAATTTCCGCTTCTCCGATGATCTCCCCGTCCAGGATACCCGATCCCAGTCTTATAGCGGGTTTATCTGTCGTATATGATTTTTTAATGGCGGCGATGTAGGTATCTTTTCTTGACACGGAGCGATGATGTTAAGGTTTGTGACAAATGTCCTTTTCGGAGTTTTCAAGCCACCAAATATAAAATTTTTGGCTATCAATTGCTATTTGTCAAATTGTAAGAAGGTTGCGTACCTGACGGCACGCTTGAACTTCCACCGTATTCCCGTGCTACTACTACAAAGCGGTAGTCCCTACGGGACATGAACAGCTGGTATATCGGCGATCGTCTTTATCTATTATCGGAATCCAGCCCGTATCTTGCTCATTTTCCCCGGAAGATAAACAAGAAGACTTAATGCCATCCGGGAAGCATGTGCCGTCAGGCACAACCGCTCGGTAGAATTGCAGGAACACACTATGACGCAATGATGCCCCTTTAGGGGTTACCCTTTTGCCGGATAAAAGGTGATTTTTTATTAAGTTGCACCTCTTTCATTGATTCTTGATTTCAACTTCACTATATGTCATATATCAAATTAGCAGCGGGGGTAGTCAACCAAACACCCATGGATTGGGAAAACAATGAAAAGCACATTCTGGACGCGATCGACCAGGCCCGGAGCCAGCATACCGGTGTACTTTGCCTGCCGGAATTATGCATTCCGGGCTACGGATGTGAAGACTATTTTTTCTCCGCCGACCTCCAGGCCCGGTGCCTGGAAGTACTGCAGAACATTGCAGCCCACACTTCGGGAATGGTGGTTTCCGTAGGGCTGCCGATACTGTACCAGCATCGTTTATACAACGCGGCATGCCTGATCGCCGACCGGCGGATCGCCGGATTCTACTGCAAGCAGTTCCTGGCTAATAACGGGATCCACTATGAAGCCAGGTGGTTTCATGCCTGGCCGAAGGGTGTGGTCGGGGCTATCGAGGTGGACGGGCAGTATTACCCGGCCGGGGATATCGCGTTTGAGCTGGGAGCAGGGCATACAGGGAAAGTAAGGATAGCCTTTGAAATATGCGAGGACGCCTGGGTAGCGGACCGTCCCGGGAAAAGGCATTATGAACGTGCCGCCGATATCATCCTGAACCCGAGCGCCAGTCATTTTGCTTTCGGGAAATTCCAGGTAAGGGAACGCCTGGTCCTGGAAGGTTCCCGTTCTTTCGGATGCAGCTATGTATACACAAACCTGCTGGGGAATGAAGCCGGACAGGCCATATACGACGGAGATGCCATGATCGCGTCAAACGGCAGGCTCCTGGCTTCCGGTCCGCGGTTCAGCTATGCTGATTCATTCGTCGTTACGGCGACGGTCGATACCGCCGGCAACAGGCTCAACCAGGTACAGAATAAAAAGGATGCCCAGAAGGAAGCTGACTGGAAAGTCCAGGTTTTCTTCAGCGTGCCCGAAGCAGAGCCTTCGTTTCCGCAGGAAGCTGAACTGGAACATTTCGAAAGAGGCCTCTACGTAAAAGAGGAAGAATTTGCCCGCGCGGTAAGTCTCGGGCTATTCGATTACCTGAGAAAAAGCAGGTCGAACGGCTTTACCGTATCGCTGTCGGGGGGAGCGGATTCCAGCGCGTGCGCTGCGCTGGCAGGCCTGATGCTGTACCTGGGAGACGAGAGCGTCGGCATAGGGAGGATCAGGGAAAAATTGGCTTATATCCCGGGAATGGCGGAGTTGAAAACCATCGACGACCTTGCCGAAAAACTGATAGAAACGATTTACCAGGGCACCCGTAACAGCTCCGAGACGACATTCTCTTCCGCCCGCTCGCTGGCCCGGTCGGTAAATGCCACGTTTTACCGTATCGATATCGACGAATTGGTAGAAGGCTATAAGACGCTTATCGAAGGCCAGATCGGCCGGAAATTAGGCTGGGAGACTGACGATATCCCTCTTCAGAATATACAGGCGCGGGTCCGCGCCCCGGGTGCATGGCTCCTGGCCAACCTTTCGGGACGTCTCCTATTGGCTACTTCCAACCGATCGGAAGTAGCGGTCGGCTATGCTACAATGGATGGGGATACCGCCGGCAGTATCAGTCCCATAGCGGGCATAGACAAGCACTGGCTCCGGCATTGGCTGGTATGGCTCGAAACCATCGGCTGTGAAGTGAAGGGCAGGCATATCCGGGTGGAGGGCCTCAAAGAAGTTAATGCCCTGAATCCTACGGCCGAGTTGAGACCCCCTGAAAAGACGCAGACCGACGAAGCAGACCTGATGCCTTACGAATTGCTCAACGTTTTGGAGACCTTGGCGATCCGGGATAAAATGTCGCCTCTGGAGTGTTACAGGCTCTTAGAAGGCCGGTTTGCAGATCGATGGTCAAAAGTACACCTGCTGGAATGGACAGAACGTTTTTTCAAACTTTGGAGCCGGAACCAGTGGAAGCGTGAGCGATATGCCCCTTCGTTTCACCTGGATGACCATAACCTTAACCCCCGGACCTGGTGCCGGTTCCCGATACTGTCGGGTGGCTTTGGGAAAGAGCTGGCGTTGCTGCGTGCCGATTTTGATAAGGAAAGAGAACGCAAACGAAAGGGGAGAATCGGGTTTTAGAGCAGAAATGAAAAATCACATCAAGTCCGTTTTCGGCGGATCGATCGGGAACCTTATCGAATGGTATGACTGGTATGCCTATTCGGTATTCGCGCTGTACTTCGCAGGTTCCTTCTTCCCGGACGAAAATGAAACGGCCCAGTTGTTAAATACCGCCGGGATTTTTGCCATCGGCTTCCTGATGCGCCCGGTCGGCGGCTGGCTGATGGGCTCGTACGCAGACAGGAAGGGACGCAAGGCAGGGCTCACCCTGTCGGTGCTGATGATGAGCGCCGGCTCGCTGATGATCGCGTTTGTGCCGACCTATGCATCTATCGGGATGCTGGCGCCTGTTATCCTGGTACTGGCAAGGATGCTTCAGGGACTCAGTATAGGCGGCGAATACGGCTCTGCGGCTACCTACCTGAGCGAGATAGCGCCCCCGGGAAGGCGCGGACTATATTCCAGCTTTCAGTATGTAAGCACCACAATGGGCCAGCTGGCCGCGCTGACCATCCTGCTGGTCCTTCAGAAAGGCCTGCTGTCCGAAAGCCAGCTTACCGCGTGGGGTTGGCGTATCCCGTTTGTCATCGGGGCGGTACTGGCGGTTTCAGCACTTTTTCTCAGAAGAAACCTTTCGGAAACCGATCAGTTTGTAAGCCAGTCCGCCCCGGAAGAAACAAGGGGGACCATCGCTGAGCTGGGTAACTACCGGAAAGAGACTTTCCTGGTCATCGGGTTTACCCTGGGGCTTACCATAGCCTACTATACTTTTACTACCTACATCCAGAAATTCCTGGTCAATACGGCAGGCTTTTCGAAAGAAGACTCTACTTTTATCACGCTTGTTACCCTGGTGGTCTTCATGCTGTCGCAGCCCGTATTCGGCTGGTTGGGCGACAGGTACGGGCGCAAGCCCATGATGGTGATCTTCGGTATCGCGGGCACCATTTGCTTCTTCCCGCTTATGAAAAAGCTGGAAACCGTTGAAACGGTTCCGGAGGCAGCCGTATTCATCATGATCGCCTTGCTTATTCTCTCGATTTCAACATCGATCTCAGCTATTGTCAAAGCCGAGCTGTTTCCTGCAAATGTGCGCTCCCTGGGGGTGAGTTTCCCGTATGCGCTGACGGTGGCTTTTTTTGGCGGTACGGCCGAATATGTCGCGCTGTGGTTCAAAAATGCCGGAAACGCTGACGGGTTCTATTACTACCTCACCGGCTGCATGCTGGTCACGCTGCTCAGCAGCCTGTTTATACCCGGCGACAGGAAAAGGCTGCATTTGTGAGTTGCCATCTGCCGGAGAAGCAATAATATTCTTGTTAATAAATGCAAAAATACGGAGCCGGCGACCTATTTTAGCCGCATAAGGGTTAAACGACAGGCCGGATCGGTCGTCTAACCGTCATCCATTTACAATCGCATTCTTATTAATTTACTTTAAACAATCACCGGTATGAAAAGATACAGTTTGTTAGCCGCATCATTATTGGCATTGATATTCGCATTCCAGGGCTGCAAAGGACCGGAAGGATTACCCGGCCCGCAGGGACCGGAAGGCCCCCAGGGCCCTCCGGGTGCAGAACTGCTTCCGGTGGTGTTTCAGGTCACTTCCAATTTTACAGCCGCCGGGAACTACAGGACCTCTTATACTTTTACCAACGATTTCGAAGTGTATGACACGGATATAGTGCTTGTATACCTGGCCTACGACGTAGCAACCGTTAACGGAAATGAAACGATTATCTGGAGAGCATTGCCCCAGGTAATTCCGGCCGGTGACGGTTTTTTCCAGTATAACTACGATTATACGCAATACGATGTGGAATTTTTTCTCGACGGCAATATTGATTTGGCTACCCTCGACAATAGCTGGACGCAGAACCAGATGTTCAGAGTAGCTATATTGCCCGCCGAGGCGCTGGCGCGTAAGACTGCAGTAGATCTCAATAACTACGAGGAAGTAGTGAAAGCTTATGGGATCGACGAGTCGAAAATTAAAACGGTCGCCGCAAAATAAACAGCTGGATCTTATCATTTCATAAAATCAAAAATCCCCTGACCGAAGGGCCAGGGGATTTTTGATTATCCGGGAAATACCGTTTACGAAACATCAGCGAATGCCGGGCTAAACATCGAGACAGCCTTGGCTTCGAGCAACGATTCTCCCATCAGGTATTTATCGACTGCACGGGCTGCTTCACGGCCCTCGCTGATAGCCCATACCACGAGCGACTGGCCGCGACGGCAATCGCCGGCTGCAAAGACTTTCCCGTTGGAAACGGATTGGTATTCCACCGCCCTGATATTTCCGCGCTCATCGAGCTCAAGCTCAAGGTCAGACACGATACCTTCCGGTTGCGGATGCAGGAAACCCGCTGCGAGCAGCGCAAGCTCGCAGGGCACTTCCTCTTCCGAGCCCGCCACTTCCATCATCTGCATACGGCCTGTTGCGGGGTCGGTCTGCCAATCCAGCTTTACGATCTGCAATGCCTTCAGATGCCCGTTTTCATCGCCTATAAAAGCCTTGGTATTGATGGCCCATTGCCTTTCGCATCCTTCTTCGTGTGATGTGGAAGTTCTCAGCATCATGGGCCAGTTGGGCCATGGGGTAGAAGAATCCCGCTCGCGGGGGGGCATCGGCAGCAGTTCGATCTGGTTTACCGATTTCGCGCCATGCCGGTTGGAAGTACCCACACAGTCCGACCCGGTGTCGCCGCCGCCGATCACAAATACATTCTTACCGGTAGCCAGCAGCTCTCCGTTCAGGTATTCGGCGCCGCGATGGTCTTTCAACAGGTCGATCCCGGCTACACGCTTGTTCTGCTGGCTGAGAAACTCCATGGCAGGGTAAATTCCCTTCAGCTCGCGTCCGGGGATCTTAAGATCTCTCGGTACCGTAGAGCCGATGGTCAGCACGACAGCGTCAAAATCGTTGAGAAGATCTTCGGCCGAAATATCTTTGCCTATGTTGACGTTGGTACGGAACGTTACGCCTTCGGCCTCCATCACCGCTATTCTCCTGTCGATAGTCGCTTTATCCAGCTTGAAATCAGGGATGCCGTACCTTAAAAGTCCCCCGATCTGGTCTGCGCGTTCAAACAGGGTCACGGTGTGCCCGGCCTGGTTGAGCTGCGCAGAGGCCGCCAGTCCGGCCGGCCCTGAACCTACCACGGCTACCTTCCTGCCTGTCCGTTTCTGCGGGATTTTCGGCCGGACCAGGCCAAGCTCATACGCCTTTTCAATGATAGACTTCTCTATCAGCTCTATGGCGACCGGCGGCTTGTTGATGCCGAGCACGCATGAGGCTTCACACGGAGCTGGACAGATCCGCCCGGTGAACTCGGGGAAATTATTGGTGGAAGTCAGGATCTCGTAAGCCAGCTTCCAGTTTTTATCGTATACTGCATCGTTAAACTCGGGAATCACGTTCCCGAGGGGACAGCCGTTGTGACAAAACGGAATCCCGCAATCCATGCAGCGGGCCGCCTGGGTGTTGGCCTGTACTTCAGTAGGCAGCGGTTCGATTTCCTTGTAGTCGTGTATCCTTTCCTCTACCGCTCTCTTTTTGGGCAATTCCCTGTCGAACTCTAAAAATCCCGTTATTTTTCCCATAAAACTTTAAAATTCTTGATTTGGATACGATAAACTTTAAGATGTGATGACGTCAACTACGATATCCTTATAGACCACATTTTTGTTTTTGATTTGTTCCGACAGCGAGATGTTCCGGCTTTCCAGCGCATTTTTGAAATCCCTCGGCAGGACTTTCACAAACTGCCGTATCCCGTTTTCCCAGTCCTGGAGCAGCTCAAATGCTACGCTGCTGGTCGTATACTGGAAATGGCGTTCGATGAATTCCCTGAGTATGGATTGGTCTTCCTCGTTTAAAGGCAGGAGGTCGACCATTTCACCGTTCAGGTTTTCCCTGAGTTTATCCGCCTTATCGAGCACATAAGCCACACCTCCTGACATGCCTGCGGCAAAGTTCCGGCCTGTTTCGCCCAGTATGACAACCAGCCCTCCGGTCATATATTCCAGGCCGTGATCCCCGACACCTTCCACTACCACATGAGCACCGGAATTCCTTACGCAGAACCGTTCACCGGCAGTTCCCCTGATAAAGGCGCTGCCTGAAGTGGCCCCGTAAAAGGCTACGTTGCCTATGATAATGTTATCTTCCGGGCGGAACCTGGCATCCCTGTCGGGGTAAACGATCAGCTCCGTTCCGCAAAGCCCTTTACCGAAATAATCGTTGGCGTCTCCTTCCAGCTCAAGCTTGATGCCGTGGGTATTAAAGGCCCCGAAGCTCTGTCCGGCAGTACCTCTGAATTTGAAATGTATGGTTCCTTTGGGCAATCCCTCGCCGCCGTATTTTTTGGAAATCTCGTAGGAGAGCATGTTGCCGACCGAACGGTTGAGGTTCGTGATCGGGTACTCGCCATAGGTCTCTTCCCGGTTTTCCAACGATGCTTCCGCCGCTCTGATCAGTTCCCGGTCCAGCACTTCGGCGATACCGTGATCCTGCTCTTCCTGTTTGTAGAGGGCTACCTCAAGGCCGGCGTCCTCCTTGTAAAGGATGGCATCGAAATTCAGGTCCTTATGCTTCCAGTGCTTCAGGTCCTTTCTGAACTCCAGGTACTGCGATTGCCCGACCATTTCGTCTACCGTACGGAAGCCCAGCTGCGCCATTATCTCCCGCAGCTCCGTTGCCATAAAAGTGAACATATTGACTACGTGTTCCGGCTTGCCGCTGAACAACGCACGCAGTTCTTTCCGTTGTGTGGCTACGCCTACCGGACAGGTATTGAGATGACATTTCCGCATCATGATACACCCGGCCGCCACCAGGGCTGCTGTGGCTACGCCCCATTCTTCCGCTCCTAAAAGAGCCGCTACGGCAAGATCCCTGCCGGTGCGGAGCTGTCCGTCGGCCTGAACTGTGACGCGGCCCCTGAGCTTGTTTTTCACCAGCGTCTGATGCGCCTCGGCAAGTCCGAGTTCCCACGGAAGACCCGCGTGACGGATAGAGCTAAGCGGCGAAGCCCCCGTACCGCCGTCGTATCCCGAGATCAGGATATGATCGGCATGGGCCTTGGCAACTCCCGCGGCTATGGTGCCCACACCGGCTTCCGATACCAGCTTAACGCTGATACGTGCTTCCCGGTTAGCGTTTTTAAGATCGTAGATCAGCTGGGCCAGGTCTTCTATAGAATAAATATCGTGGTGGGGCGGCGGCGAGATAAGCCCTACACCCGGCGTAGAATGCCGGGTACGGCCGATCCAGTCGTCTACCTTGTGACCCGGCAGCTGACCGCCCTCGCCCGGCTTGGCGCCCTGTGCCATTTTGATCTGGAGCTCCCTGGCGTTGGCCAGGTAGTGGCTCGTCACCCCGAACCTGCCCGATGCCACCTGTTTGATAGCTGAATTCAGGTTGTCGCCGTTTTCCCTGGGCGTATAGCGAAGCTCGTCTTCACCGCCTTCACCGGAATTTGACTTGCCGCCGATCCGGTTCATCGCAATCGCCAGCGTGGTATGCGCCTCCCACGAGATGGAGCCGAACGACATGGCGCCGGTAGCAAATCGTTTGAAAATGCTTTCCACCGGCTCGACTTCCTCCAGCGGGACGGGGTTTCCTTTACGGAACTTCATGAGCCCTCTCAGCGTCAGCACCTTCTGGGTCTGGTCGTCGATGAGCTTCGAATATTTTTTAAAGAGTTGGTAATCGCCGGTACGGGTGGAGTGCTGAAGCAGATGGACGGTCTGCGGGTTAAAGATATGTGCTTCCCCGCGCTGCTTCCACTGGTATATACCGCCCACTTCCAGTTTCTGGTTCAGTCCCGGGCCTTCGGGGAAGGCAATTTTGTGACGTATGAGCACTTCCCTGGCAATTTCGTCAAGCCCGAGTCCGCCGATCCGCGAAATAGTACCGGTGAAATAATTGTCTATCACCTCGCTGTTCAGACCGAGACATTCGAAGATTTGCGCTCCCTGGTAGGACTGCAGGGTAGAGATCCCCATTTTCGAGAAAATTTTGAGCAGCTCCTTGTTAACGGCTTTGATGTAGTTGTAATAGAGTTTGTCATCCTCGAAGCTGCCCTCTATCATACCGTTACGGTTCATTGCCGATATGGTTTCAAATGCCATATAAGGGCAGATACCCGACGCCCCGTAACCGATCAGGGTAGCAAAGTGATGTGTTTCCCAGGCATCGCCCGTCTCTACGAGAAGCCCTACTTTACCGCGCAGCCCCTTGCGTATGAGGTGGTGATGCACCGCGGCGGTAGCGAGCAGGGAGGGAATGGGAGCGTGGTTGGAATCAATGGCCCGGTCGGAAAGTATCAGGATCTCGAAATCGTCCTCTATTGCGTCTTCAGCGTACTGGCAGATCCTTTTCAATGCCCTTTCGAGGCCGAAGCCCCCCTGGTCGGAACGGAAATAGGTATTGATCGTCTTGGCCTGGAAATGACTTTTATCTACGAAGCGCAGCTTGTCGAATTCCGAGACGGTAAGCACCGGGTGGGGTATTTCTATTTGCCTGCAATGCTTCGGACCTTCTTCAAGCAGGTTTTCTCCGCCGCCTACGAACGATATCAGCGACATAATCGAACGCTCGCGTATGGAATCGATAGGCGGGTTGGTCACCTGGGCGAAAAGCTGCTTGAAATAGGAGGATAAATGCTGGCTTTGGTCGGAAAGGACCGCGAGCGGCACGTCCGTGCCCATTGAGCCTATGGCTTCCATACCGGTAGCCGCCATGGGCGCCAGGATCATACGAAGATCTTCCGATGAAAAGCCGAAAGCGATCTGGCGCTTCAGCAGGGCCTGGTCGTCGTAGTTACGGTACATCCGGATAGGGTGGTCGAGGTCCTCGACTTTGAGCTTGTTCTCATTGAGCCAATCCTGGTAGGGATGTTTCGTGCAAATGGCCGCTTTTACTTCCTCGTCGGGGATAATCCGTCCCTGCTCCATGTCTACAATAAACATCCGGCCAGGCTGAAGGCGGCCTTTCAGTATAACTTTCGACTGGTCTACATTTTCCAAAACGCCTGCCTCCGAAGCCATAATAATGGTATCGTCGTTGAGCACCCAGTAGCGTGAGGGCCTGAGCCCGTTCCGGTCGAGCGTAGCGCCTACCATCCTCCCGTCGGTAAAAGAAAGGGAGGCCGGGCCATCCCAGGGCTCCATAATGGCGGCATGGTATTCATAAAATGCTTTCCTGGCAGGGTCCATCTGGTCGTTGCCGTCCCATGCTTCGGGCACGAGCATCATCATTACGTGCGGGAGCGAACGTCCCGTCAGATAAAGCAGCTCTATAGCATTATCCAGGTTGGCCGAGTCGGACTGGTCCTTGTCGCATATCGGGAGGATCATATCCATTTCCTCCCTGGTGAAGTGCCTGGAGCTGTAGGATTTTTCACCCGCCCTGATCCAGTTGACATTTCCTTTTACGGTATTGATCTCACCGTTGTGGGCGATGTAGCGGAACGGCTGCGCAAGCTTCCAGGAGGGGAAAGTATTGGTGGAGAAACGCGAGTGTACTACGGCCAGGGCCGATACGACTTCTTCATTCTCCAGGTCAGGAAAATAGTATCTCAGTTGGGCGGTGGTAAGCTGGCCCTTATAAACGATGGTACGGCTTGAGACTGTCGTGAAATAAAACAGATCCCGTGCGCCCTTTACCGATTCATTGATCAGTCTGCTGGCGCTCTGCCTGAATATGTACAGCTTTCTTTCAAAATCCAGATCATCCTTCAGCAGCTCCGGCCGTTTTATGAATATCTGCTCGACGTATGGCTCTACCAGAAGGGAGCCTTCGCCGAGGCTATCATTAAGAGTAGGGACTTTCCTGTAGCCGAGCAACGAAAGCCCGAGTTTTTTCAATTTACGGTCGAGCACATTCCGGCATTCTTCCCGGACGGTTGCGTCCTGGGGGAAAAATACCATTCCGACGCCGTATTCACCGGATGCCGGCAATTGGAAGCCCAGTTTAGAGCACTCGCCTACAAAAAACTCATGCGGTATCTGGATCAGTATCCCCGCTCCGTCGCCCGTGTTAGGGTCGGCGCCACATGCGCCGCGATGATCCATCCTTTCTAGCATATGGATGGCATCTGCAACAATCTGATGAGATTTGCGGCCCTTGATGTGCGCCCTGAAGCCTATACCACAGGCATCGTGCTCAAATTCGCGACGATAGAGTCCTTCGTTTTCCACTGCTGCTAATGACATTTACTAACGTGATAAGGTTGTTAATACTGGAATACCCGATTGCATGCCGGGAGCTGATGCTTCAGTATGATTGCATACGGGCACCCCGAAGTAGACTGCTGTCCGGCGAATGCTTAAATCATTCGCAAATTACGTAGAAATAAATTTGGCCGAATAGTTCATTCGCAGAATTTTATCTAATAGAAATGGAAATAAAGATATAGGAAAAACTTGTATAGGAATATTTATAAAAATATAATTATATATAATAAATATAAATAAGACGTTTTTATTACCCTGTAATGATAAAAATGAAATATTCCGTGAATCCGGGTTGTTTTAATCCTTAGGACTGAAATCTACGGTATATCGGAAGAAAAGATTGTATATAGTATGATTTACGGAATAAAATTGTATTCTGTAAATTAAGGGCAATAGTGTACAATATACCAACTGCTCCGTGCTATGGACGGGAACACGATCAAAGGGAAATTTGTGAATGTGGATATTGCCGGATAAGGCTTTACGGTATAGTTGTACACAGAGAGCCGCGGAGATTATGAAGAGAGCCACAGAGGCATAATCTCCGTGGCTCTCTTTTTCCTCCGTGGCTCTCTGTGTCTTGTGTCTAAGTGAATAAAACTAATAATTGATCTTCCGGTTGCGGGCGGTTACTTCCCAGGTTTCCGAAACTTCGCCGTCTTCCACAACCGAAACAGTGCCATAAGCGGCAACCGTTGGACATATATGATAGGGGACAGCGTAATATACGTCGCCTATCGATACATTCTCCCAATTCGAAACTTTCAGAACGCCGTGCTCTTCACTCTGGCTCAGGAGCTCATAGTCCGGGAGATTCAGGATCCTGAACCTTTTATCCAGGGGATTTTCGGAAGCAACTGCCTTATAGCCCAGATCTATGGTAACAAACCCGGGCGCCGGTTTGGAAACCA
Organism: Spirosomataceae bacterium; assembly: GCA_037191015.1. Lineage (GTDB taxonomy): Bacteria > Bacteroidota > Bacteroidia > Cytophagales > Spirosomataceae > Ravibacter. The sequence goes on along the minus strand of JBBCKD010000029.1, from coordinate 30,782 downwards.
CGCGCGTTACCAGCAGCGCCGCATGTACAAAGGGCTGTTCCCTGAACTGCTCCCCGTAGCCCGCGTCCCAGAATACGGAGGTTCCGGGGCTGCAATACACGTTTTTCCGCAGGGCATGAACGGTAAAAGTAGGGGTGCCGCCGGCAATTACCAGCGGATCAGGCAACCCGTTGATCTCTATAAAGTCATACAGAATGCTCAGTTCTTCAAGCGCCTTGTCGGCCTGGATCTTCCTGTCTTTGAAAAACTTCTCCCTGATATGCCCGTCGTATACGTGAATTCCGGCCAGCAGCAGGTTCGGTAATTTACAGACGTATTCATAAAGATTAAGCAGATCGGAGTTGACAGACTGGCCGGTACGGTTCATTCCTACGTTTATATCGATAAAGATAAGCCAGGACGCCTTCTTTCCTTTAATATAGTCGTTCAAATGTTTGGCTACATTCCGGTCGTCGATCAGGGACCCGAACTGCACGTCGGGGTAGGCGGCTATCAGGTTGAGCATCCGGTCGATTTTAGGACCGGTAAGCTGGTAGGCGATCAGCACCCATTTGGCCCCTGCCTGGGCGAGCATTTCCGCTTCGGCGATCGTGGAGCACTTGAATTTGCTGATACCTGCGGCCAGGTGCATCTTCACCACTTCCGCCATTTTATGCGTTTTTACATGCGGCACCAACCGGGAAACATCTCCGCCGACGATCCGGGTCATGAAGTTTATATTCTGTTCGACCCGTTTTTTATATATTACCAAACCGGGAGAATCCACCTGGTTCGGGTCTTTTAGTTCATACCAGCTAGGCATAGTTGATTACTATTAATAATGATAAATTCGTCTTTCTATGGGTTAAGCAAAAGCTTCAAATCAATTGAAGGCTTCAAAATTACTGTTAACGAAGTAAATTGACAAGAATCAGACGAACATATCAAGGATGAGCACCCCGATCAATCCCACTACAGAGACAATCGTTTCCATCAGCGACCAGGTCATGATCGTATCCTTGATGCTGACATTAAAATATTCCTTGAACAACCAGAACCCGCCGTCGTTCACATGTGAAAACATGAGGCTTCCCGAGCCGATCGCAAGGACGGTAAGCTCGGGAGAAACCCCCGTCGATTGCAGCAAAGGGGCCAGGATGCCTACCGTCGTGAGACCCGCAACCGTGGCAGACCCTACGCATACCCTGATAACGGCCGCAATCCCCCAGGAAAGGATCAGCGGCGGCGCGTTCCAGCCGGCAAGCAGGTCGCCCAGGTAAGAATTGATCTGTCCTTCGGTCATGATCTGCTTGAAGACGCCCGCCCCGGCTACGATCAGGAGTATCCCGGCCACGCCTTTAAAAGCCTCTTCAAAAGCTTTTGTTATATTTTTCATCGACATCCCCCTGCTCGTTCCAAGCGCTACTGCCGCGAACAGGACGGAAACGAGCATTCCAAACCAGGGTTCGGCAAGCAGCGCAAGCGTTTTGCTCTCCGGGAACATGTTTCTGACCGGGGCCATGCTGACCAGGAGTATAACGGGAAGAAGGGCTGTCAGGATACTGATTCCCAGTCCGGGAAGCTCGCTCTGCGGTTTGGGAGTAAGATCAAACATCCCCGTATCCGGATTTGGATTAAAGCGCCCGAGCGTTTTACCGAATATAGGTCCGGCAATGGCAATCGCAGGTATCGATACTATAATTCCGTACAGCAATGTCTTCCCTATATCGGCGTTCAGTTGCGAGGCAATGGCAGCGGGAGAGGGGTGGGGCGGCAGATAACCGTGCGCTACCGACAGCGCCGAAAGCATCGGGACCGCCACGACCAGCATAGGTATCCTGGCGGAGGCCGAGATCATAAAAATCAGGGGAATCACGATCACGAAACCCGCGCTGTAAAAAAGAGGGATACCGATCACGAAACCCGCCAGCGCCAAACCCCAGAGCATATACTTCCGGCCGAACAACAGGATCAGCGCGTCGGTGATGCGTTGTGCCGCGCCGCTGTCGGCTACAAGTTTTCCGAGCATCGCACCGAAACCTACGATCATGACCAGGTCGCCCAACGTGCTGCCGATACCCTTTTGTATCGCAGTGCTGATCTCGGGTACCGACAGCCCGACCGCGAAGCCAAGCCCGATCGATACCAGCAGAAAAGAAATAAATGTATCCAGCTTTACCCACGAAATCAGTAAAACAAGGCAGAGTATGCTCAGGAAAACAAGTAGAATTAACACAATCTGTTCAGTTAACGGGTGACTATATTTTAGGTAATAAGAACGCTACCGTACGGATATAATGTTTTTTTCGCAACTTTTAATATCTCTGCCGTATATGAAACGATGTTGATTGTTGGGAATCCGTTTCTACAAAATACCGCGAAAGCCTGACGGCATACTCAACTCCGGCGCTTACTCTCACTACCGGATAGCGCCCGGCGCCACCGGCAGGGCCTGTGAACGGCGCAGCGGAACGGTTTTTTGTTTAAGGAAGTATTAATTTCGTAATTTGGCTTGTAAAGCAGTGGCCGTATCCGTTTAAAATGACTATATTGCCATATTTTAAAGTAAGTTAAAACAAAGCGTCTTAAAACTTTTATGGAGGAATCATCATCCGGACAGAATGTAATCCCTATTAATATCGAGGACGAAATGCGCGGTGCGTATATCGATTACTCTATGTCCGTTATAATTTCCCGTGCCCTGCCCGACGTACGCGACGGGCTTAAGCCGGTGCACAGGAGGGTTTTATATGGAATGGAAGACCTGGGCGTGAGGTATAACCGGCCGCATAAAAAATCTGCCAGGATCGTGGGAGAAGTATTGGGAAAGTATCACCCTCACGGCGATGCCTCCGTATATGATACAATGGTGCGTATGGCCCAGGAGTGGTCGTTGCGCTACCTTTTGGTCGATGGGCAGGGAAATTTCGGGTCGGTAGATGGGGATTCTCCGGCGGCAATGCGGTATACGGAAGCCCGCCTCAAAAGACTTGCCGATGAGCTGATCACCGACATTGACAAAGATACCGTCGATTTCCAACCCAATTTTGACGATTCTCTCAAAGAGCCGACCGTGTTGCCGGCCAAGTTCCCTAACCTGCTCGTAAACGGCTCGTCGGGTATCGCAGTGGGGATGGCTACCAACATGGCGCCCCATAACCTGAGCGAGGTGATCGACGGAACGATCGCTTATATTGATAACCCCGAGATCACCGTAGCAGAATTGATGCAGCATATCAAAGCCCCCGATTTCCCTACCGGTGGGATCATATACGGCTACCAGGGGGTCAGATCAGCGTTTGAAACCGGCCGGGGGCGGGTAGTAGTGCGCGGTAAATCCCGCTTCGAGGAGACCAAAAGCGGCAAAGAGCAGATTATTTTTACGGAAATTCCGTATATGACCAACAAGGCCCAGATGATCGAAAAGATCGCAGGCCTTATCAATGAAAAGAAGCTCGACGGAATTGCTGATATCCGTGATGAATCGGACCGCGACGGAATGCGCATTGTTTTCGACCTGAAGAAGGGCGCTATTCCCAATATTGTGCTCAACCATCTTTACAAGTATACGCCGCTTCAATCGTCCTTCAGCGTCAACAACGTAGCGCTGGTAAAGGGAAGGCCGCAAGTGCTCAACCTGAAGGATCTCATCAGGCACTATATCGAGCACCGTATCGAAGTAATCACCCGCCGTACAGAGTACGAGCTGAAAGAAGCCGAAAAAAGAGCCCATATACTGGAAGGCTTGCTGGTGGCGCTCGATAACCTGGATGCCGTCATTTCTCTTATCAGGAATTCCAGGGATCCGGAAGAAGCCAAAAACGGCCTCATAGAGCAGTTCAGCCTTTCCGAGATCCAGGCGAAAGCCATCCTGGAAATGCGCCTGCAGCGCCTGACGGGACTGGAAAGGGATAAGATCGTACAGGAATACGAAGAGCTTATCAAACTGATAGCTGATCTGAAAGATATCCTCGCTAACGAATGGCGGAAATATGATATTGTCAAAACCGAATTGTCTGATATCAAAGAGCGGTACGGCGATGCCAGGAGAACCGAGATCGAGTATGCCGCCGAAGAGTTCAGCGATGAGGATATGATTGCGGATGAGAAAATGCTCATTACCATCTCGCACCAGGGTTATATCAAGAGGACCCAGCTGAATGAATACCGTACCCAAAGCAGGGGCGGGGTAGGAGCAAGAGGGGTCAGGACTAAGGAAGAGGATTTTACGGAGCATCTCTTCTCCGCATCGATGCTCAACTACCTTCTTTTCTTTACGGAATTCGGTAAGTTGTACTGGCTCAAGGTATACGAGCTGCCTGAAGGCTCCAAGAGCGCAAAAGGCCGCCCCATCCAGAATATTCTCAGCATAGAACCGGGCGATAAGATCCGCAGCGTGATCAACGTCCGGACGCTTACAGATCCTGACTACATCAATAATAACTATATTATTATGTGTACGGAACAGGGTGTTATCAAGAAGACGCTGCTCGAAGCCTATTCCCGGCCGAGGCAGAACGGTATTATCGCCATCAATATCAACGAGGGAGACCGCCTGCTGAATGTCGCCCTGACCAACGGGGACAATGATATTGTCATCGCGACAAGCGCGGGCAGGGCTGTCAGGTTCAGCGAGAAAACCGTCAGACCTATCGGGCGTACCGCAACGGGAGTCCGGGGCATCAACCTCGACTCGGAAGCCAGGAATAATAAAGTAATCGGCATGGTTTGCATCTCCCGGGAGGATACGCAATTGCTGGTCGTTTCCGAAAACGGCTACGGCAAAAGGTCGGATATAGGAGATTACCGTATTACCAACAGGGGAGGAAAAGGGGTCACAACACTGAATGCCACCGAAAAGGTAGGGAATCTCGTTTCGATCGCCGAAGTGACCGAAGGGGATGATCTGATGATCATAACCAAAAACGGCATAGCCATCAGGATGGCCGTGGCCGACGTGCGGCTGGCCGGTAGGAATACGCAGGGCGTCAAGCTCATCAGGCTGGGGACTTCAGACGAGATATCGTCGGTGACCAGGCTTGTAAGAGAAGATGACGAAGAAGACGAAAACGGCGCAGAAGCACCTGGTGCAGATGCCGCACCGGAGGCAGGCGATGACGCTCAAAGCACCGGAACATCAGAAAATGATAATCAAACCGAAGAATAATACAAGCAACTTAAACCATTTTAAATTACCTATGAAAAAAATAATTGTTTGTTTAATATTAGCCTTAATGGTGGCCCCGGCCTTTTCCCAGGACCTTCTTGAGGGAGCTATGCTGACCCAATATAAGAAGGATAAGGAAAAATCCGATGAGAAAATCCAGGATGCAAAAGCCAACGTGAAAGCGGCTACCTGGATGGATAGGGCGAAACTTTTCGAAAATATCGCTCTTCTCCGCGATACGACGGAAGTAATAGATGCAAACGCTGCCAATAAGGCATTGGAAGCCTACAAAAAGGTAGTGGAGCTCGATAAAACGAAAAAGGGAGACGCCGGCAAGCTGGCAAAAGAAGCCCAGGCTGTCCTGGATGGCGATAAGCAGACTCCTTTATACGACGCGTTTATCAACCAGGGCGTGAAGCATTTCCAGGCTAAAAACATGCAGGGAGCATTGGAAAGCTTTGCTTCTGCTCACGGCGTATTCAAGAGCGATACTACAGGAGCGCTTTATGCCGCTATTTCCGCGCAGCAACTGAACAATTTTGACGAAGCCGTAAAGAACTATGCCGGCTACGCCCAGAACGGAGGTAAAGACCCCAGCGCCTACTATGGCTATGCCCAGCTTCACAAAGAGAAAAATGATTATGACAAAGCCCTGGATGTTCTCAACCTGGGGTTGAAGGTCAATGAGAATCATAAAGACCTGATGTCTGAGAAGGTGAATATCCTTCTTGCTGCCGGTCGCGAAGATGATGCGATCAGGGAGCTGACCGAGCTTACGGAAAAGGATCCCAACGTCATCAACCTTACCAATTTAGGTATACTTTTTGATAACCGGTATTCGAAGTATACCAAGGATTTAAGGGAGATCGAGGAGAAGCTTGCCCAGTCAGGCGTTCAAAAAACCAGGCTCGAAGATGACCTTGAGCAGGAAAAATCAAAAATCGAGATCTATGACGGAGAGATCAAGCGGCTCACCGCCCGCCTTAAAGCTCAACCAAGGAGCGCCGAGCTGAAGCGCCAGCTTGATGAAGTGAAAAAGTCGAAAGAAGAGACCGAAGCGAGCATCGCCAAAATAGGAAACGACATCAAAGCTGCGGAAGAGAAGGCAAACAGCGTTGATAAATCGGCTTTGGAAGCTCAGGTAAATGATCTTAGAAGCAAGCAAACCGAAGCTAAAAACAGTGCGTTGAAGACTTATGAAAAAGCTATCTCTGTAGATGGCAACAATTACGATGCCTTGTTCGGGCTCGGTGCTATCTATTATAATGAAGGAGTGGAGCTGAAACGCGAAGTCGACAATATGAACATGCAGGAATACCAGGCAAAAGGCAAGGAAGTTGAAAGCAAGGTATGCGGACGGTTCAAAAAATCCCGGCCTTACTTTGAAAAAGCGGCCTCTGTTAACCCTGATTCAGACGCAAAAGTTACCCTTGATAACATCAATAATATCATCCAGCAGGTGGAATCCAAAAATATTCCCTGCTCGGAGTAACTTTTTTCCAGGTTTTGATAAGAAAAGGGCTGCTCTCCGGAGCAGCCTTTCTTATTTTGCTTTTCATTATCCTGACAGACTGAAGATTGGAAACATTTACGGCAGATTTGAAAAAGGCCGGCCTGGCAACCAGGGCAGTTTTCCTGGTTTGCGGCATCGCCCTTTCCGGCTGGGCGCCGATGGTGCCTTACGTCAAAGACAGACTTCTTCTGAACGATAACGAGATAGGGGTTTTACTACTGTTCCTGGGAGGCGGCGCTATCGTGATGATGCCCGCGACAGGGTGGCTGATTTCCAGGATCGGGAGCCGTCGCGTAATCCTTCTGGCGACTGTAGTGATTGCCGTCACGCTGCCTTCTTTGCTCTTGATGAATTCGCCTGTTCGGATGGGCCTGATGCTTTTCCTGTTCGGAGCTGGCATAGGAAGTATCGATGTAGCCATGAATGCCCACGGGGTTCAGATACAGAACCTTTCCGGGAAGCCCATCATGTCATCGCTGCACGGACTCTTCAGCGTAGGGGGACTGCTCGGCCCTCTCATTGTTCTTTTTCTTCTGAAAATGAATTTTCAGCCGGTTACATCACTTCTCGTTCTTTCGGCCTTGCTGCTGCTGATCGTATCCGGCCAGTCAGGAAAGCTCATGAGTTTCAGGACAGAGAAAGAAGTGACCAGGAAATATTCCCCGGGCAGGACAGAAGAAAAACAGAAAGCGGCTTCCTGGCTGAATACCCGGGTTTTGTTCCTGGGTACCATGTGTTTTATCGTCTTCCTTTCGGAAGGAGCCGTCCTTGACTGGAGCGCTATATTTTTAAGGGACTACAAAGGGATGGAAGAAGCGTATCTCGGCCTGGGATATGCCGCATTTTCGATTGCTATGGCTTTTATGCGGCTGATCGGCGACCGGATTGTTTCCAAAATGCAAAGCCGGAAAGTTGTTCTGGCCGGAAGCCTGGTGGCTGCTTCGGGCTTCCTGATACTCGTAGCGACACCATGGGTAGTAACGGCGCTGGCAGGCTTTGTCCTGATCGGGCTCGGGGCTGCGAATATCGTTCCCGTTTTTTTCAGCCAGGCCGGGCAAATCAAAAACGTACCCAGCACTGCGGCGCTGACGGCTGTCACCACAATAGGTTATGCAGGACAATTGGCAGGTCCCGCGTTGCTGGGCTTCATAGCTGAGCAGACGTCTCTTTCAGTTGCTCTGGGTTTTATAGGTGTGCTGATGCTGGTAGTTGCTTTCAGTCATTTGTCAAAAAGAAAAGGTAACCCAATATCGTGAAAGCCTGAGAGAGGGGCATAGCAAACCGGTATTCGCTATTCATCGTTTCTTTATTTAACATAATATAAATTATACAACAAAACTCTAAAACCCGGAACTAACGCCTTATGGGGATATTATTTTACCTTTATGATCTCAGGACTTAAATACAAAGAGAATAAAAACGATGCGAACGCTGTCTATTTACATAGCTACAAGTCTGGACGGTTACATTGCCAAACCGAATGACGACCTTGGCTTTTTGAAACTAGTAGAAAAAGAAGGAGAAGATTATGGGTATGCGGAATTTACTTCAACGATCGACACCATAATTCTTGGCAGAAAAACATACGATTGGGTGCTCCGGGAAATTGGCAGCGCTCATTATGACAATGGAGAACGAGACGTACATGTTATTACAGGTACCGAAAGACCAGGTGTAGGTAAAACAAAGTTCTATACCGGGAATCTGACAGAATTGATACAACGGCTAAAAAGCGGAACGGGAAAAAATATCTATTGTGACGGCGGGGCCGAAATTATAAACGAGCTTCTGAAGAATGACCTGATCGACGAATTTATTATTTCGGTCATTCCTGTATTGGTTGGTAACGGAACAAGATTGTTTAAGGACGGTAGACCCGAACAGGAGCTCGAGCTTGTAAGTGTGCGATCATTTGACACCGGACTGGCTCAACTGCATTACAGGAGAAAGAAATAAAGACCTTTTTCCATAGAAAAGATTTTTTTCTAGATTTGCAAAAACGGAAATGGTGTCTTCCCTGAACCGCCCTGAAAAAGCTGATGGCGCCTGGTTAAATTAAGTGTAGAAACATTTAATCAGGCAGTTTATTCAAATGAAACGGAAAAGATCCTTCAGCAAAAAAATCAATTTACTGCTTCAGATATCGTTCAGGCGCTACCCTGCCATTCCTTATATCTTCAAGTGGATACTCATTTGCCTGCTTACAGGCGCCTGTATCGGAAGCGCTTCGGCAGGCTTTTTAATATCGCTCGATTGGGTGACCGGCTTCCGTGAGAGCCATTTGTGGGTGATAGCATTGTTGCCCCTTGGGGGTTTTTCGATCGGGCTGCTGTATCATTACTTCGGAAAAGAAGCGGAAGCCGGCAACAATCTTCTCATTGACACTATTCACGCCCCTCAAAAAATCATTCCTTTCAGGATGGCTCCGCTTGTATACATCGGAACTATTGCCACCCATTTTTTCGGTGGCTCGGCAGGGCGCGAAGGTACAGCCCTGCAGATGGCCGGAGCTATTGCCGACCAGTTTTCAAAGCCGTTCAGGCTTGTCGCTGCCGACAGGACCATACTGATGATATCGGCCATTGCAGGCGGCTTTGGATCGGTATTCGGTACGCCGCTGGCAGGCGCTGTCTTCGGTTTGGAGTTTTTTATGATCGGACGCATCCGCTATAATGCTATTTTTCCGGCTTTTATAACTGCTGTTATAGCCGACCTGGTTACCCGGCTTTGGCAGGCGCCGCACACGCATTACCATATCAGTTCTATTCCCGATATTTCGTTCCTCAATATAGCTTACGCGGTTATCGCAGGTATTTTTTTCGGGTTATGTGCCGCCATATTCAGTAAAGCCATACATAGGACAGGTAGTGTTTTTAAGTCAAAAATTGCTTACCCGCCGTTACGGCCCCTGGTCGGCGGTACTATCGTAGCATCGGCAATTTGGGCAATAGGCACCACAAAATATATCGGGCTAGGTATTCCAACAATCGTAAGTTCCTTTGAGCAGCAGCTGCCGGCATACGACTTTGCCTTAAAAATGGTTTTTACCATTGTCACTCTGGCAGCAGGTTTTAAGGGCGGAGAAGTCACTCCGCTGTTTTTTATCGGGGCTACATTGGGAAATGCTTTAGGCTATTTTATTCCGTTACCTACGGGACTTCTGGCTGGAATGGGATTTGTAGCCGTTTTTGCAGGAGCAACCAATACGCCGATCGCCTGCATCATGATGGCTATTGAGCTGTTTGGAAGTGAATGCGGCGTATACGTTGCCATTGCCTGCGTAGTCGCCTACCTGTTGTCAGGACACAACAGCATATATGGCAGGCAGATGGTTGGAGAACCTAAGCACCGGCGATTCCCGGCCTACCGGGGAAAACGTTTAAATGAACTTTAAGTCATATAGCGTAACTATCGATCGTAAGCGAGATGAATAATAATAATAATACGAGAGTTTACAGAATGTCTTTTGCTAGTGTTTACCCGCATTATATCCAAAAAGCGGAAAAAAAAGGACGTACGAAAGCCGAAGTAGATGAAATTATATTCTGGCTGACCGGGTATGATGAGCAGACGTTTCAAAAGCATATCGACAATAAGACCGATTTTGAGAACTTTTTCGGTCAGGCGCCGCAAATCAACCCCAATGCATCAAAAATCACGGGTGTAATCTGCGGCTATCGTGTGGAAGAGATAGAAGACGAGCTCATGCAGAAGATCCGCTATCTGGATAAGCTCATCGACGAGCTGGCAAAAGGAAAATCGATGGAGAAGATTCTCCGGAAATGAGCTACTGGAAGCGTTTCGGTACCGGAATTCCACACTTCTGCAGGATCCGGCACCTGTTCGGAAAGCAATATTTCTGCCAGGCTCCGGAGAGGTGCTAGTTTTGAAAAGGCAGCCGTACACAGGTTGTTTGGATCAAAACTATGTTTATCCCTCACTTCAGACCAGTGTAAGAGTATTCAGGTCCTGGAACTGCTACAATGAGCTTTAGGGAACCCTGGAAATTTCCTTAACCTACCAGAGTAGTAATATCGGCCTCCAGTTTAGCTTTCAAGCTGTAAAGTAGATTTATATCTAATTGATCAGAGAGATTCTTGTTAATGCTTCTTTTCAAGGAGAATTCATCCAATATTTCTTTAATGCCTTCCAAAATAAATTCTTCTTTGTATGAAATATCAATATCGTGACTTACAAAGGAGGCTATCGGGCTGCCAAAGGCAGATAGAGCTCCGTGAAGCTGACAAGTTTTAAACAGAGTAAACATGTTAGTATCACGTGTAATAAGGTACAGATCATAGTCGACTCCGCTGTTAATAGCCCAGAAATGGACCATACGCATATGGAAAAAATCCCAGGCTGTGCCCCATAACGACGCTAAAATATAATTAACATTACCTTTTTTATCTAAATTAATCATTTTTCTAAACTTAGAATCTCCTCCAAATATCTTGATTGCAAGTAGTATTTCAGATGCCATAGAGGTGTTCAGATATTTGCCGCACCAATGCAAAAATAATTTAAGATTCTTCAATACATTATGCTTTCCGGGATTGTTTTTCTTACATAGAACATATATTTTCAAAAGGGAAATGTAGCTTAAGAACAACAAAGGAAAGAATTTTTCCAAAGCTTCTATGTCCATCCTGGTTACTTCCGTATAGTAGTTGAAAGCAAGCTTATCAAATTGAGTATCTTTATTAAATGGAGTGTCAAAAACATAAGTGATTTTATTGACGAAGTCTTGATACTTCGAAAGGTTGAGTTGTTGTAAGTTTTCCTTACACAACTCCATTGCACCAAACTTTGGGACAATCTCTATGGAATGCTGTTGACAGAAAAGTATCAGGGTTTCAACGTTTATTCTAAGTCGAGAGGATGCAGGCAGCTTGTTGTTAAAATAGTCAGCGATATCCAAGCACAGATTGGCATCCAGATAAAAAAGGATCGAACGGTTGTGATCAGTTGCACGTTTTAGCCGGATGGAATCCGGAAGGATCGACTCTCCATTGATAGTAAGTATGTAAAAGGATGGCAATTCTATCATGATGGGCCAAGTATTATTTTTAGTAGAAATCAATCCTTATTCAGACACTACAAATTCTCTGAACGTCCCGTCCGTAAAAAAAAGTAAAACACGTTCAACTTTATTTTGATTTCCTTCCGATTTGGTCGGTCCGACGTTTTTCTGTACGGTTTTCCGTTCGGGCTGTGGTTGAGAAAACAAATCTAACGGCTTACCGTATATAGATTCGCCTGCCTTTTCGACACCTTTACCGGCTAATTCCGAAATACTTGTATCGCTGTTCAAAACCGGCATTTTATTGTCGTCCCAAATCCAATCCGTACCTATATCCGGATAACGGTGCACAATCCTGGTGATCACATCGAGGCTGGGCTTATTCCTGCCGTTTAGCAAATGGGAAACACCGGATCGCGGGATACCGATCTCGTCAGCAAATTGCGAAGGAGATTCACATTTGTTACCTATGATCAGCCGTACTTTATCTGACAGGTCCATATTTTTTTGATCAATGAATACAAAGATATAGAATAATTTCAGTTATTCACATTTGTATATATCTACATTTACAAATGTTTTGTTAATATCTAATTGTTAATTCTGGTTATTTTACAAATGTTTCCAACAAAAAAGCCCTATTCTTCTTCAGAACAAGGCTTTTGAATGTAGTGCTCCTTGCAGGAGCTCTCTTCTATACGGTTACATTATTTTCCCTGAGCGCGTCATTGAGTGACGTTTTCAGGTCTGTGCTTGCTTTTCGCTTCCCGATAATAAGCGCGCACGGTACGTGGTATACACCTGCGGGGAATTCTTTTGGAATCGACCCCGGGATAACAACCGAATTTTCAGGAACGTAGCCTTTGTATTCGACCGGCTCAGCGCCTGTTACATCGATTATTTTCGAGCTTCCGGTTATGGTAACCCCGGCTCCCAGAACCGCTTTTTTCCCTACTCTTGCGCCTTCTACCACGATGCACCGTGAGCCTATAAACGCACCGTCTTCTATGATAACAGGCGATGCCTGTACGGGCTCCAGCACTCCCCCGATCCCTACACCGCCGCTCAAATGTACATCTTTTCCAATCTGTGCGCAGCTTCCTACAGTAGCCCAGGTATCGACCATAGTCCCCTGATCGATATAAGCTCCTATATTAACGTATGAGGGCATCAGGATTACCCCTTTAGAAATATAAGCACCGTATCGTGCGGTTGCCGGCGGCACTACGCGTACTCCCAACGATTCATAATCTGTCTTTAGCAGCATTTTATCATGGTATTCAAAAATACCAACTTTGCTAATAGTCATTTGCTGGATGGGAAAATAAAGTATGATCGCTTTTTTTACCCACTCATTGACTACCCAGTTGCCATCACCGCCAGGCTGAGCCACACGAAGCCGTCCCTTATCCACTTCTTCTACGATGTCGCGTATCAGCTTTATAGTAGCTTCTTCTTTTAACAGCTCCCGGTTTTCCCAAACCTGTTCTATTTGATGTGCAAATTCACTCATAAAGTTAAAATTTAATTAAATAAAAACAACTTGCTTTTTTATAGGCACTTACGTCGATATAACAAATAAATATTTTGCCACCGACCAACAAAATATTCTTATGATACAGATTTAACAGGGCAGGCTCCCCTACTCTGTTTTCAAGGCAAAAATAACCACTATACCCGCTATTCCAAATGGCGGGCCGGTTTATAAAAAAGAGCTATAGAAACGAGTTTAGCAAAACAGGCGGGGCTCGCTATTTTTAGTATTTAGCTGATTGCTAAATATATAATATTGTTTTTTCCTCTTTATCTTCAATCGTATTCCCGGATTATTAAAATAAGATTTTCGTGCTTTTATTCTCTTCATGATTTCACTAATTTCGTGGCTGAAAAAATATGAAACATTATAACTAACAGCATGGCACAGGTTAAAGTAGCAATCAATGGCTTCGGAAGAATTGGCCGATTGGTTTTTCGTCAGATTTATAACAAGGAAGGGATTGACGTAGTGGCTATAAACGATCTGACAAGCCCTTCAGTTCTCGCTCACTTACTCAAATACGATACAGCACAGGGAAGGTTCGGGGAAAAGGTAGAGCATACGGACAACTCTATCATCGTGAACGGCGATGAAATTAAAATATATGCCCAGAGAGATCCTGCGCAGATTCCCTGGGGCAACCACGACGTGGATGTAGTCCTGGAATGTACAGGTTTCTTCGCCGACAAAACCAAGGCTGAAGCTCATATAGCTGCCGGAGCGAAGAAAGTGGTGATATCCGCGCCTGCAACGGGCGACCTGAAGACTGTTGTCTACAATGTCAACCATGATATCCTCGACGGATCGGAGACGGTGATCAGCGCAGCTTCCTGCACCACCAACTGTCTTGCGCCTGTAGCAAAGTTCCTGGATGAGGAATTCGGCATAGTGAACGGGCTGATGACGACTATTCACGCCTACACCAACGACCAGAACACGCAGGATGCCCCGCATCCCAAAGGTGATCTCCGCAGGGCACGGGCAGCTGCCCAGAATATAGTGCCCAACAGCACAGGGGCTGCCAAAGCTATCGGCCTTGTTTTACCCGGTCTGAAAGGGAAACTCGACGGCAGCGCACAGCGTGTACCTACCCTTACAGGATCATCTACAGAAGTAACGGTTATCCTTTCCAGGAAAACTACTGTGGAAGAAATCAATGCGGCTGCCAGAAAGGCATCTGATGAAAGTTTTGGTTATACAGAGGATGAGATCGTCAGCAGCGACATTATCGGCATCAATTACGGCTCCCTGTTCGACGCAACCCAGACCCGGGTTCAGACTGTCGGCGATACCCAGCTGGTGCGTGTGGTAAGCTGGTATGACAACGAGGCTTCATATGTTTCGCAACTGGTACGTACATTGGCTTATTTTGCTTCCCTGATCAAGTAAAAAGAAGTTCATTTGGAACGGGATTTCAGATTCCTGTTATACCTGCATTAAAAAAGCTCCGCTGGCTGCGGAGCTTTTTTAATAAGCAGACGAATAAAGCGCGTCCCGTTTTCAGCCTGCACTGTGCCTGACCATCGCTTTTATATATCTTATAGTGAAGCCTTTTTCCCTGAAAAGCCGCTCATAGTGCGTAGTGATATCGTGATGACCGGCCATCAGGTCCGATTCATAAAGATTGTCGGTATGGCTTAATATCTCAAAGCCGGGCGCACCGGTGATACTTTCGAGGCTATATTCATACAGGAACGGGTTATCGGTCTTCAGGTGAAAGATCCCGCCGTTTTTGATAAGGCCGGCATACAGCCCCAGGAACTGCCGGTTGGTAAGCCGTTTTTTCTCGTCCTTGTCCCTCGGCTGGGGATCAGGGTGCACCAGCCAGATTTCGTCCACCTCACCGGGCATAAAGAATTCCTGCAGGTACTGGATTGAGCTCCGTAGAAAAGCTACATTGGTGAGCCCTTCGCTGATAGCCTGCTGGCTGCCCCGGGCGATACGATCACCTTTGATATCGATGCCTATGTAATTATTCCCGGGGAAAGCCCTGCCCAGCCCTACGGTATACTCTCCCTTGCCACAAGCCAGTTCCAGCACGATCGGGTTCCAGTTTTCAAAATAAATATCCCTCCATTTCCCCTTTATGGTTTCATACAATGGTTTTCCACGTTCTATCACATTACCTGCTTCGGCATTCTGTGCAAAACGAAAGAGTTTTCTTCGAGTCATTAAAACGATATTATTTTTAAGTTGAAAATGGAGAGTTGAAAGTTGAAAGTGGAGAGCGGAGAACTTTCAACTCTCAACTTTCAATTCTCCACTTCTCAAAGTCAAAGCGCATCCAGATCCGCTACAACAAAAGTGCTTCCGCCGACATAAACGCTGTCTTCCGGCCCGGCTTTGGAAATTGCGCGTTCCAGCGCCTCGTTCACCTCCGGGAAGGCCTCTCCCTTCAACCCCATGCTTTCGGCCTGCTCCAGGAGGGAAAATACAGGTAAAGCCCTGTTATTGGATGGTGCGCAGAAGTAGTAACCGGCATCCGGAGGCAGGAGCCTCAGCATAGAACTGATATCCTTGTCGCTTACAAATCCCAATACAAAGTGCTTCCTCCGGGATGGCACCGACATGAATTGCGCCAGCGCCTCCGTAAATCCCGGCAGGTTGTGCGCCGTATCGGCAACTATAAACGGCTTCTCCCCCAGCCTGGTCCACCTGCCTTTGAACCCCGTCGTCTTTGTGACGGAAGACAGGCCTTCTTCAAGATTCCCGGAAGAAATTTTCCAGCCTGATTCGTTCAGCCTGTCGACAGCGGTCAGGACTCCCAACAAGTTCTTTTTTTGATAGCTTCCAGCCAGGTCCAATGAAAAATTAACATTGTTAAGTTTTTTTTCATTGGTATATTTTTCTATTTCCAGCTTCAGAATGCCGTTTTCAACAGATTCGCCCGATATGAATCCAAAATCGGAGCCAAAGTACAGGGGGGCGTTTCTATCATTCGCAACTTCTTCAAATACCGCCGTAATTTCGTCGCTCTGCCGTTCGCTTACCACGACAGGAATACCGGGTTTGATGATCCCAGCCTTTTCTCCCGCTATGAGAGGGAGTGTCGCTCCCAGCTGCCGCATATGGTCAAAGCCGATGTTGGTAATAACGGAAAGCCGGGGTATGATGATATTGGTAGAATCAAGCCTCCCTCCCAGTCCTACCTCTATAACAGCTATATCTACCTCCAGACGGGCAAAGTAATCAAATGCCATAGCTACCGTGACTTCGAAGAAGGACGGGCTTATCTTTTCTATAAAGGCTTTGTGTTCGCTTACAAAGGAAGCTACGAAATCCTCGTCCGCCGGAACTCCGTTTACCCGTATCCGTTCGGTAAAGCTTTTCAGATGCGGTGACGTATAGAGACCGGTCCTGTAGCCGCTGTGCTGTAAAACGGCAGCCAGCATATTAGAAACGCTCCCTTTCCCGTTAGTACCCGCCACATGTATCGTTTCATAACGATCCTGCGGATTGCCAAGGTATTTACAGAATGCACGTGTAGTTTCCAGCCCGGGCTTGTAAGCCCTGTGGCCGATATTGTGAAAAACAGGCAACCTATCGTAGAGATAGGTCATGGCCTCCTCAAAAGTCATAAAAGCCTCCTGCTATTTCGAACGGATACGGAATGTGATGGTACCGGTCGACTCTTCCGGTACGTTGGTTGATTCAGAAATGAAAGTAAGCGCTCTGACGGCATTACGGTATTGGTTGACTACCGCATAGTCGGTAATAGTAGTACTCTGGGTAATTACATTCTTAACCCGGCCGCTTTTATCCACCACAATTTTGAATATAATATCGCCTGTGGCATCAGAATTATCATTTACCTGCGGGCTTTGCTTCCATTTCCAGCCTTTCAGGTTGTAGCCTACATTTGTGCCGCCGCCCCCGCCTGTTCCTTTGTAGCTTTTTGCATACAAGCTTCCTTCCTTGGCTCCTTTATCCCCTACTCCGCTGGCATCGTCGCCGTTATTGTTCCCTCCCACTCCGCTCGCAGTACCGGTTGTGCCGTTGCTTCCGCTCGTTCCGCCTTTGGATTTTGAAAACAGGGCATCCTGGTTAATAGGTTTTTCCGGGGCTTTCGTGGTAGTAGGTGCAGGTGTAGTGCTGCTTGAGGAAGATGATGTCTTTTTCGTCTCCGCAACAGGCTTTTCTACCACGGGACTCTCTGCTTTGGAAGTAATGACAGGCTTCTCAACCACCTTTGTGGTCGGTGCCTTTTTCACTTCCGTCGTTTTAGGGGTCGGCGGGACCGGTCTGGGTTTCGGAACCGATTTTACCTCGGTTTTTTCCGGCTCGGGACGCATGTTTTCAGCGACTTTCGAATCGCTGGCCTTGTTAAAGGTCTGGATATTACCCGACCCTACCGGGTCTACCCCGTAATTTACCTCTACGAACAGTTCCATCGGCTCAAGCGGCGGAATAGTCTGTGTAAGCCGTACAAATGCCGTAGTAATGAGAAGGAAGGCCATTATCCCGAGGGAAAATGCCCAGGATTTGGCTATTCTTTTGCGATCTTCAGCGTTGGCAAGTCCCATGACTATCTGTATCTTTTCCGCTTCTGCGGCTGTTAATTTCTTTTTACAATGACTTGGACTCCCTTTCTTCAAAGAAGTTTAAACGGGCCTGAACGGTTATCCACAAAATTAGAAAGTTATCCACATCGACCCGTTAGTTATCCACATCCCTATTTCCGCTTATAGATCCACGCTCCTTTGGCTGTTTTGCTAAGGGCGGGAATCATTTTCTGCGCCTCACTCCAGGTGCTGAACTCTCCGGCGCTGAGCATGTATTTATCGCGGACGGTCAACATCCGGACAGACTCATAGCCCTGGGAGCGAAGTCTTTCAGCCATCTGGGTGCCGTATTTGTCAAGCGAGCTTTTTGATTCGTATACGGATGCTATTACAAAAAACTTATGCTCCTCTACAACAGCTGAATTCTCAAGCAGGCTGGCGGCATCGGTCGCTGCGGCTTCTTCCTCCACCCTGGTGGCCGGCGTCACGGCAACTTCTTCAACCGCTTCCATATTCTTCCCCGCGTCTGCCGGGGAAATTTCCGGAGCTGTCACTGCCTCCCTTTCCGGACCGACGAAAAGACTACGGATGGTTTCTATCGGGCTGAGGGAGCTGGTTTCGCCCGGCTCACGTGAAAGAACAGCGCTGACGTATACCAGTATGCAGGCAATGCTTGCGGCACTTATCCAGTTACCCCATGCGATCTTTTTGGACGGCGTGATATAAGGCCTGGGAGAAGATATTTCTATTTCATACTTTACAGGTGCTTCTTCCCGGATCACCGGCTGCTGCTTCAGGTCCAAAGCGGCAACGGGCGACAGCCCGTAAAACTCGGCATGAAAGTTGCGGAAACTATCCGGTTGGAAAACAAGCCTTCCTTCCGGGTTCAGTTGGAAGGATCCGATCCCGCCAAGCGTAACTGTTTTATTTTTTTTGATCAGCGACTGGACGGTCTGAACGAAATCCCGGATATGCCTTTTGGCTTCGGCGTAAGACAGCCCTTCATTTTCAGAAATAAACTTGGCCAGCAGCCCGTCGTCGATCTTGAGCACCTCGTTGAATGCAACTTTTCTTTCCGAAGGCAGATACCTCCCTGACGACGGCTCGAAACGGGCAGGCAGGTAATGGGTCAGCACCCCGCCGAAATCCGGGATAATGACGCAATCCTGGTCGTAAAGAAGCCGTTTGATGTATTTTTCTACTTCTACCATTTTAGTCGCTGGCTTTATCTAAATGGAAAGTTAGAAAGAAAAAGACAAACCTCCAACAAAATTCAGCCCTTGTTGCCTGTAATTCATATAACGCTCGTACTCCTTACCGAAAATGTTATTGATCGTAACAAAGGCTGAGAAATTCCTGGTCAGCAGGTAGTCGATCTTCAGGTTCAGGTCGGTAATGGGTTTGAGCTTCCTGATCTCTCCCGATTGGAAATTGACGCCTTTGATACCACTGAGCGTATAGAATTCGCTGGTAATAAAGAGCTTTTTGCTGATTGTAAGTGCGTTAAACCAGCTGAAGCTGAAACGCGGACGATGCCAGGGCTCTTCCACATTGCTTACGCCATAATCATTGAAGCTGGTTTTCACCGATGTGCCGAAGAGATCTCCGAACTGGTATCCTGCTTCACCCGATATGGTCATCACATTGGTTTTCCCGCTGTCGTAAATCGCTGAAAATCTCGTCGTGTCCGACAGTGAGTTGTTAAAGAAATAGAAGTTGCGGTAACTGGTGAAGGCCACTTTGGCTTCGTAATTGAGCCCTTCCATTTCTCCTTTGATACCTGCATAGATATCGGAGTTTTTAATGGTATTTGCCACTAAAAGATTGGAGCCGAGCCATTGGTTCTCGGACAGGAGCGACCTGAGTGTATTTCTTACGATATCGCCGTTATAGCCCGCCTTGATATGAACGCCCGGCATAGGCGACAGGTCCAGGTCTACAACCGGAAAAGCCCGCGTACGGTTTACATCCAGTCCGTTGTCGGTTTCATTGACCACATTCAGACCGGCCGTCAGGGAAAACAAATCATCCACATACTTGAACAGAGGTTTTACCCTGAACATATTCCGGTTAAAAGTCTTGTCCATATCCACCCTTTGCGAAACGTATGCATCCGCATCAAAGATCGCATATACCTTGTCGGTAACCGGCAGAGAGGTTTGCAGGTTCGTGCCCCAGTCGACTTCAGAAGAATTATAACGGTCCTTAATCGTATTGAGCATGGTCACCACCTTGTAGTCGATCAGGCTGTTGGGCTCTGTATTTTCCAGCCCGAGCTTCACTCCGAAACGATTGAGGGTCTGCCTGATCGTATCCCTGTCTACAATAACTCCTTCCGGCTGTTTCTGATAGCCGTAGAAATAGTAGTTCTTACGCTCGTATTCAATGCCTCCGTCTACCTTAAAGGCAGTACCCAGGTACTTGGCGCCTACCCGCATCAGGGTATTGCCGTTTGCCGAGTTTTTACCGTCGACAGGCCCTGTGGATGCCGAAAGATGCTTCAGCTCCGCGGTAGCAACGATATCTTCGCTCGTACGGGAGCTTATGAAAGCCTCTCCCAGGAAACGCCCGAAGTTACCGGCGCCGAGTTTGATATAATTATTCAGGGGCTCAGGCAGGTCTTTCCGCTCTGTTTCGTCGGACGAAACCGCTACCGAAGGTACGATGGTTGGGCTTGCAGCCCCCATTTTTACGTCATTGAAACGGTAGTTGACCTTGCTTTCCTCAGTTTTTGAAACAGCCGGCTGTACTTTATCCAGGAGCCGGTCGGCTTTGGGAAACTCGATGCTTTTCTCCTTCAGGATCTCGTAGGTCTGGCTTTCGATTTCGCCGCGCTGACCATACGACAGTAAGGCCGTACAAACCAGTGCCGACGAAAAAATATATCTTGCTTTTGATCTCATATTAACCTCCAGGGGTCTGTTACTGAATGACTTCATAAATTGTTTACCGGTTGGCGTCAAGTTTAGCCAGCTTTTCCCTGGCTTTTGTCACGGCTTCCTGGTCGTCCGAGTTTTCAATAATGGAATTCAGAGTAGCTTTTGCCTGCGCCATTTCGTTGGTCGCCGCATAAACGTCGGCCAGTAAAAGAAACGATTTTACCCGCCACTGATCGTAGCCGTCAAATGTCTTGCTCAGCTCGAAAATTGTCGCCTCTGATTCCTTATACTTCTTTTGCTGGTATTCGCTGAGCGCCACGAGATACTTGGCTTCTGCGCCAAATTCATCCTTATAGTCTGCAGCTACCTTTTTCAATATATCGGCAGCCTGGGCGGCATTTCCCTGGTCGAATGCTATTTTCCCTTCAAGAAGACGGGCTTTGCCCACTCCGTCCGGAACGACGTTGCCAAGGTTGATCACCTCGCGTACATACACCATCGCACTGTCATAACGCTTGAGCGAGTAATAGGTGTCCATCAGTCCGATCCAGGCAATGCCCTGTTCTTTTTTATTCTCGGCATTTCTTAACAGCACCCTGTAGCTGGAGACTGCGTTGGAGAAATTCCCCCTGTCAATTTCAAGCTCAGCCGAACGTTGCGCAGCCGTGGCTACATAGGTCGAGCGGTTGTCATGGATCACCTGTCCGTAAAGCTGGAGCGCTTTCCCGATGTCATTGAGCTTGTCGTAGGAAGCGGCCAGGAAGTACCTGGCGTCATAGAGATATTTGCTTCCTTGATAAGATTGCTGAAACCTGTCGAGCGCATCTATAGCAGCCTGGTATTTATCCGCGTAGAACAGGTTCCTGGCATTTTCAAACTCCACATCTTCCAGCTTGTTGTTGCCAGGGTTGTTTTTCCGCACCACACTCAGCACCTGGTTAAACTCCTCGGGACGCCCGACAGCGGAATATGCCTCCTGGATCCCTTCCAGGGCACTGCTGGCCGACGGAGAGGACGGGAACTCACTCAGGACGCGCTTGAAATCGGTAATGGCATGCTCGTACACCTGGATGTTGTAATACGATTGGGCCCTCCGCAACAACGCCGCCGGGATCATGTAGCTCTTGGGCTGCTCGTTGATCAGCCTTGTAAACCCTTTTATAGCCGGCGAATAATCTTCCTTATGAAAATCGATATCCGCTATCTGGAACAGCGCGTCATCTACATAGCTCGACTTGGGGTATTGCCTGATCAGCTGTTCGAACTGTGCTTTTGCCTGGTCTTCACGATTCATATAGACCATCGTCCTGCCTTTCTGGAAAAGCGCATAGTCATTATCTACTTTCCCGGAAGTAGAGACCCTTTCATAAGCCTTCATAGCCTCGGTGTAGTTCTTCCCGGCCAGGTAGCAATCCGCAAGCCTGGTGGTAGCGTCTTCAAGCATCTGAGAATCGATGCCTTCCGGGCGGGCCAGGAAATCCCTGAAATAGCCCAGGGCTTTGCTGTATTCTTTCTGGTTGTATTGTATATAACCCAACGCATAAAGGCTTTTCTGACCGTAAACGCCGGTTTTCGGATCTTTCGAAAGCTGTGTATAAATAGGGATGGCCCTTTCAGGCTGACTGAGCCCGGCAAAAGATTCGGCCTTGAGATACTGAGCAGCCACGTTCAGCGACTCGTCCATCGGGTTTTTGAGCGATTTATCCAGGTTCACAATGGCATTTGCAAAAGCCTGCCTGTTAAAATCGGCCACTGCCTGGTTATAGGTAAGGCGCTGGTACGTAGCATTAAGCTCCGGAGTACGTTTCTTAAGCTTCTCTATATGGGTGATGGCCGCTGCGTTGTTATTGGCCCTGGCGTAGGTATCGGCTATCAGCTGATCTACCTCTTCCCCGTATTTACTATTGGGATACCTCGATGCAAAATTCTGCAGCTCCTTAAGCGCTTCGTTGTGACTGCCTGTTTCGATCAGCACTTTGGCAGCGTTAAAGCTCGCTTCTTCCTTTACAATCGGGTTGAAATCCATCCGGGAGGCATTCTGAAACGAGGTAAGCGCATAGTTGGGCGTGCCTTCCTGCAGGTAGCTGATCCCCAAAAGATAAGATGCGTACTGGGCAGTGGAATCTTTGCCCGCAGCCACGTTCTTAAGAATATCGATAGCCCCTTTGAAGTTCTCGTTCCTGAATTGCGAATGCCCGTAGTGAAGAGCGACCAGGGGATTCAGTGCTTTTTTACCGGCTATTTTCTGATAGCGTTCGTAGGCGGCGGCAGCTCCTTTATAATCCCCTTTCAGGTAGTAGACCTCTGCTACATAGAGCGCTACTTCATCCATTTTCTGGCCGCTTCCTTTAAGGATCCTCTCGCCGTACGTTACCAGCTCATCGTAGCGGTTCAGATTATAAAGCGAAGTAACGATCCAATTCGGGACGAGGTCTTTATAATAAGGATGGTTTTCCAACCTTGTAAAATCGGCGTAGGCTTCCTGGTAGTTTTTCTTCTTGTATTGAATTACCCCTGAATAATAAGCCGCATCAGCCCAGTTGGGAAACGAATTTCTTGTTTTCAACCCGTTGAACAGGCTGAGCGCCTTGTCTTCCTGCTTGGTATAATAATAAGACATGGCCAGTTGGTACGAGCTTTCTTCTTTCTTAGCTTCAGACCCCGCATACTTAACTGCTTTTTCCAGGTAGCCGATAGCCTTGTCGTAATCCTTATTATCATAAAAATGTCTTCCCAGGTCACTGTAAATAAGCTGCGCCTTCGGATGCTCCGCATGGTTCCGTACAAAACGGTCTACCTGCATTTCTGCTTCGGGGTAATTTAGGTAAAGGCCCGTTACAGCTATGTAATATTGTGCGGTAACGGAATTATAATCGCTCGTACTGAGCAAGCGACTGCTTTCTTTCAGATATTCGGAAAACTCCTGCCGTGCCGCCAGAAAATTAGATTTTTCAAAAAATTCCAGGCCTTTCCGAAAACGGGCTTCCGGTTCGGAATAACCGAGGGTATTCTGGGCATCTGCCGGAAAACCGTACATCGCGGCCAGGCACCCGGCAATTAAAAGGCTTCGTTTAAAGAACATATAGGATTGATAAGATATTACATGGCTGATAGCGTAGAAAAACCGGCACTGCCGGCTGCTCTGCGCAAAATTCATAATTACAATTGAAAACGAATGTAGTACAAAAAGCGTATAAGCTTGGGTAAAAGTTTAAAATCCTCAAAAAATGATCCCGCTGCGCCGCAGAGCGGACGTAAAGTCGTCATGCATCGCCCGGAACCGGTCCTGAACCTGCTGAAGGAGCAGCCTGTCTACCAGCGTATCTATTTCTTCGTCCGATACCACCTCGGTTTCATCCAATTTGTAGATCTGTTCGTACTGCCCGCCGGCCTCAAATTTTATTATGTACTTTCCATTCCACTGATAAAGGCTAATTTTGTGGTTGGCGTTGGGTATATCGCGGAGATATCTCATAAAAGGGCTTAAAATAATTCGCTGTGCTTAATCGCAAATGTAATAAATAGGTATCAGGGATGAAAATAATTGTACCGGCGGCATTGTTTGCGGCATTTTGCTGCCTGTTCTCCTGCTCAAACCAGGACAAATCGGAAGCTTCAGTATTCTTTCTGAAAGGAAATATACAATTTAAGGAAAAGCAGTTCGCCGAGGCTGTAAGGCTTTACGACGAAGCTATCAGAAAGTACCCCGCACTGACCGATGCCTATCTCAACAAAGGACTGGCGCTGGTGGAGCTGGGGAAACCTGAACTCGCATACGATGTTTATACCGCTGCCCTGGCAGAGGAAGACGGTTTTCATGAAGCCCGGCTGGCCAGGGCCGAAGCTGCCCTCCGGCTGGGTCGTCTTAACCAGGCTGAAGACGACCTGGCGCTGCTGAACAATACATACCGTGATTCGACCAGGTATTACCTCATCAGGGGAAATCTCATGGTAGACCGTAACAGGAAAGAGGCTGCTTATGCGGATTTCGATAAAGCCGTCGTATTGAACGCCGGCAACGTGGAAGCCCTGGTCAACCGCGGAACACTGCTTTTTGAAGATGGGAAAATCATGGAAGCGAAGGAAGATTTTTCAAGAGCACTGGCTCTCAATCCCGTTCAGAAAGAGGCACTTAACAATATGGGGATGGTCGTCATGAGAGAAGGCTATCCTGAAAAGGCGCTTGAATACTTCGACAAGGTACTGATCAGGATCCCGAACGAAGCTTTTACCCTCAACAACAAAGGAGAAGCGCTTCTGAAATCCGGCAGGCCTGAAGAAGCGCTGAAAGCCCTTGACAGGTCTCTTGAGATCATGCCCGACAATGGCCATACGCTCAAAAACCTGGGACTGTATTATCTTGGGCGGAAAGAGTATGCAAAAGCGTCGGAATTATTTGACCGGGCGGTAGCGCTGGAACAGCATGTGCCGGGGTTACATGGTCTGGCAGGGAAAGCTCACTGGCATCTTAACGACATGGCCGGGGCCTGCAAAGTATGGGCAGTAGGGAGAATTCTGAAGGACTCTCTGGCGATAGCAGAATCCGGGCTGTATTGTAAATAAAAGGCGTTTTCCAAAAGGAATCTCTGTGGTCCTCCTTTCGCTCTGCGGTTCTCTGTGTCAGAAAGGATTACACCGAGAACCACAAAGAAAAAAATAAGAGAGTCACGGAAAC
Organism: Spirosomataceae bacterium; assembly: GCA_037191015.1. Classification (GTDB taxonomy): domain Bacteria; phylum Bacteroidota; class Bacteroidia; order Cytophagales; family Spirosomataceae; genus Ravibacter. The sequence goes on along the minus strand of JBBCKD010000029.1, from coordinate 5,510 downwards.
GAAGAACCGCGTTTCTCAAGCTGCTATAACCGGGATTTCTCAAAGGAGATCCTGATCTGCTCCGACACCCTCCTGTTTTCCCCGGGATCGGTAAATATCTCGAGCAGTACCGGGCCTTCCGATTCAACAAATTTCCGGATTGTTTTTTCCAGTTCTGCCGGCTGCCTTATTTCATCATACGCGATACTGGCGTCTGCGGCGGTAGCCTTAGCGGTGAAACTGTGCCTTGTCTCGAAAAACCTGCCGAGCTCCGGTTGTTCCCGCGGGCCGTCGATCAGGCTGAAAATATTTCCGCCACCGTTGTTAAGCACTGCAATTTTCAGATTCCTGGGGAAGTTCTCAATCAGGAAGCCATTCCGGTCGTACAGGAATGAGACATCCCCCACAATAAGGTATACCGGCTTTACAGATGCCAGCGCATTCCCGATGGCAGTGCTGACGCAGCCGTCGATGCCGCTCGTGCCCCGGTTGGCCCATACGTTCTGACTAAGCCCCAACCTTTTGAGCAGATTGGCGTGCCTTACCGGCATGCTGTTGCCCAGGTGTAAAAAAATACCCTCCGGGAGTGCTGACGCTATATAGTATATCACTGTAAGATCATCTAACAATGTTAATTGTCGATTTACTTCCTCTGATACTACCCTGGCAGCCAGGTACTCGGCTCTCAGCCATTCCTGCTTGAAACTGTCGTTTGTAGCTTCATTCTGCTCCAGGAACCTCTTGTAATCTATGTCTTCAAGCATTTTCCTGAAAAAGAAGCCGGGATCAACCGGTATCCGGAGGCTCAGGGATTGAAAAGAGTCGATCAGGTAGGGAGCAGGACCGATATGCCAATGCCGGCGGGGCGGATTCTTCCTTATAAAATTTTTAAATCGCTTCGACAGGAAAGATTCGCCGAAAGTAATGAGCAGATCGGGCTGAAAAGCCGGCTGCGGGGTGTCGGTACGCAGAAACACGTCCTGCATGGAGATAAAGTCAGGATGATTCCCCAGGTTGGCGGTAATATCGCCGAGCACAGGGATTTCCCATTCCTCCGTGATGCGGCTGAGAGATTCGCTGATTTCTTCAGAAAACATACCCTGTCCCCCTGCAATGAGGATTCTGTCGGTTTCTTCCCACTCATCCTGGAGCATATGCCAGCTTTCGACCGCGAGATTGTGGTAGGATTCAAGCCGGCCGATCAACCTGTTATCCGGATCCGGCATCCAGACATCGCCGGCAGAAGGGTAGAACGGCTCGCGGACCGGCACGTTGAGATGTACCGGCCCTCTGGGGAATGTATTTGCGGAAAGGAAAACATCATTGGCGATTCGGTTGGCATACCAGCGGCTATCGGGGTGAGTGGTATCGCAAGGCAGCTCAAATGTCTTTTTAACATTCCTTCCGAATAACCCTTCCTGGTAGATAGTCTGCCCGTCCTGCTGATGTACCCATTCTTTCGGGCGGTCAGCAGTCAGGACCAGGAGCGGGATCTGCTGAAAATAGGCTTCGGCTACAGCAGGGGCAAAATTATAAGCGGCAGTCCCCGAGGTACACACGACAGCGACAGGACGTCCGAGCTCCAGGGCGAGGCCCAGCGCGATAAAGCCTGCCGATCTTTCATCGATCGAGACTATGGTAGTGATTGCGTTGTTACGGGCAAATGCCAGCGTCAGGGCGGCGCTTCTCGACCCCGGGCAGATTACGGCATGGGTAAGGCCATGTTGTGCGAATGTATCTACGAGATTGAGAATGGGTTGGATTACCGCCATGGGTTCAAAAAATAAGCCCCATCTGTTGAGGATGAGGCTTGTGTAGCTTTAAACTTATCGTTACCGTCAGCCCAGGTAGGTTTTCAGGGCTTTGCTTCTCGAAGCATGCCGCAGCCTCCTGATCGCTTTTTCCTTTATCTGGCGTACCCGTTCGCGGGTGAGGTTGAACTTCTCCCCTATCTCTTCCAGCGTCATGGCGTGCTCACCGTTAAGGCCGAAGTAAAGGGCTATGACGTCTGCTTCGCGCTGTGTAAGCGTCGATAATGCTCTTTGTACTTCCTTCCGGAGCGACTCGTTCACCAGACCGCTATCCGGCTTATCGTCGGTATCGTTCTCCAGCACATCGAGGAGGCTGTTTTCTTCGCCCTGCACGAAAGGAGCATCCATCGATACATGCCGCCCGGAGATTTTCATGGTATCCACCACCTCAGACGAAGAGATCTCCAGCACTTCAGCGAGCTCTTCGGGTGAAGGTTCACGCTCGAAACGCTGCTCCAGCTCGGAAAATGTTTTCGAGATTTTATTCAGGGAGCCTACCCTGTTCAACGGAAGCCTGACAATCCTGGATTGTTCGGCCAAAGCCTGCAGGATAGACTGGCGGATCCACCAAACGGCATAAGAGATAAATTTGAAACCGCGTGTTTCGTCAAACCTTTGCGCCGCCTTGATAAGCCCTAAATTTCCTTCATTGATAAGATCACCTAGAGAAAGTCCCTGATTCTGGTATTGTTTTGCTACCGAAACCACAAACCGTAAGTTGGCTTTGGTCAAGCGTTCCAGCGAAAGCTGATCCCCATTCCTTATCTTCTGCGCCAGGATCACCTCTTCATCTGGTGTCAGCAAATCTACCTTTCCAATCTCCTGAAGATACTTGTCCAGCGACTGGCTTTCTCTGTTGGTGATTTGCTTGCTTATCTTAAGCTGTCTCATGCTATATTTTTACTATTATCACTTCGTGGACTAACGACCAATTTATAGTGTTGTACTGCACCTATAACATCTCGTTACTTAGTTTTGTTCTCCGGTCTTGGTAATAATACCTTTCTGGATAAACGGAATTTCCCTGTCTTTTTGTCTACCTCAACCAATTTTACCTCTACTTCGTCACCGACTGCCAATACTCCCTCCACGGTTTCAAGCCTTTCCCAGACGATTTCGGAGATATGCAGAAGCCCGTCTTTGCCCGGCATGAATTCCACAAACGCCCCGAAAGGCATGATGGTCTTCACAACTCCTTTATATACTTCGCCAACCTCCGGAACGGCTACTATACCCTTCACTCTGGCTACCGCTTTATCCATGGAGGCCTTATCTGCAGAAAATATACTCACATAACCGTGATTATCTTTTTCCTCGATATTGACGGTAGCGCCCGATTCCTTCTGAATTTCCTGCACGACTTTACCACCAGGCCCGATTACTGCGCCTATCTGGTCTTTGTCGATCCTGATCACCACGGCGCGCGGTGTGTGAGGCTTCAGATCCGGACGGCTTGCCTGAATGGTCTTGTTCATTTCATTGAGGATATGAAGACGACCGGCCTTAGCCTGCTGCAGCGCTTCCGAAAGAACGCTGAACGAAAGTCCGTCTACCTTGATATCCATCTGGCAGGCCGTAATACCGTTGGCGGTACCGGCTACTTTGAAATCCATGTCTCCAAGGTGGTCTTCGTCGCCGAGGATGTCGGAAAGAATAGCATATTTACCGGTTTCGGCATCGGAAATCAATCCCATGGCGATTCCTGAAACCTGTGCTTTCACCTTAAGACCCGAATCCATCAATGCCAGGGATCCCGCGCAAACGGTAGCCATGGATGAGGAACCGTTCGATTCGAGTATATCTGAAACGATCCGGATGGTGTAAGGATTGCTCTCGTCGTCGGGTAATACTTTTTTAAGGGCTCTCAGGGCAAGATTACCATGCCCGACCTCTCTCCTGCCGGGACCGCGGTTAGGTTTTACTTCGCCGGTAGAGAACCCGGGGAAATTATAGTGGAGCATGAAACGGCTGTAACCATAATTCATGGCGCTGTCGACAATCTGCTCGTCCAGCTTGGTACCCAGTGTAACGGTGGTAAGAGACTGGGTCTCCCCTCTTGTAAAAAGAGCCGAACCATGCGCTTTAGGCAGGAAGTCCACTTCGCTTGCGATCGGGCGTACCTGGTCGAGCTGCCGGCCATCCAGCCTTTTACGCTCATCCAGAACCAGCCGGCGTGCAGCTTCCCATTCCAGGTCGTGAAAGTACCTGCTAACCAGTTCGCCGTTCAGTTCTTCTCCTTCGGCAAGTCCGCCTTCAAGATATGCGATCAATTCGTCTTTGACCGAGCTGATCCGATCTTTACGTTCATGCTTGGCGGTACCGACCTGCGCAATTTCATAAATACGCTGATAAGCAAAGGCCCTTATCCTGTCTCTCAATACCTCGTCCTGCAGATCGCCTTCATATGCTCTTTTCTCAGTTTTCCCGCAGGAGGCTTCAAATTCCTTAAGCGCGATACATTGTATCTTTATCGCCTCGTGGGCAACCTTGATGGCTTCTACCACCTCTTCTTCGGAAGCTTCACTCAGCTCTCCTTCCACCATGGTGATATCGCTCAGGGTAGCTCCTACTATCAGGTCGATAGTAGCCTCCTTAAGGGCTGTGCTGGTAGGATTAATGACATATTCACCGTTAATTTTGGCGACGCGCACTTCCGAAACCGGCTTATAGAACGGGATATCGGAAGCCATCAGCGCTGCTGTAGCGGCCAGCGATGCAAGGGCATCGGGCAGGGCATCCGAATCGGCCGAGATCAGATAGATATTGATCTGGGTATCGGCGTGGTAGTCTTCGGGGAACAAAGGACGTATAGCCCTGTCGACCAGGCGGCTTACAAGCACTTCATGGTCGGAGAGGCGCCCTTCCCTTCTTTGAAAAGAGCCGGGAATCCGGCCTGCAGAGGCAAATTTTTCCTGATAATCTACAGATAAGGGGAGAAAATCGACGCCCGGCCTGATTTCTTTGCTTGCTACTACAGTAGCCAGCAACATGGTATCACCCATTCTGACAACAACGGAGCCATCGGCCTGCTTGGCCAGTTTTCCGGTTTCCAGCGTTATGTTACGCCCGTCGGGAAGTGTGATGGTTTTAGAAATAATATTAAAATGCATAATTTGTCTGGCGATACGCCGCGGTTTCCACCATCTTTATTTAAATCCCGGTTATTATTGCTGGATTTAAAAGTTGACTGGCTTGCTTTTATATTGATGTTTTTTTTATTTTTTTTAAAACTGAATTGCAGGGTGGCTCAATACGAAGTCAGGGAGCCCCATTTTAAGGCCCCCTGACTTCGTAAAATTCACTACTTACGCAAACCAAGCTCTGCGATAATGGCGCGGTAACGCTCGATATCTGTCCTGTTGAGATAATCCAGCAAGCGTCTTCTTTTACCCACAAGCTGAAGCAACCCCCTGCGTGAAGCGTTGTCCTTCTTGTGGATCTTAAGATGTGCCGTCAGGTGATTTATCCTGAATGTGAAGAGTGCAATTTGTGATTCCGGGGAACCAGTGTCCTGAGCAGATTTATTGAAACCCTGCGATGCAAAGATTTCCTTCTTCTTTTCCGTGGTTAAATACATAATTGTAACAACAGATTTTTATAAAATTTAAAAACTGCGCAAAGGTAGTTTCTTTTTTTTGTAAATGCAAAGAGTTGAAAGTGGAGAGTTGAAAGTGGAGAGTTGAAAGTTGAAAGTTTTTGCATTCTCAACTTTCAACTTTC
>JBBCKD010000028.1:0-51361 GCA_037191015.1 Spirosomataceae bacterium | reverse complement strand
CTCTATAATTACGGATTTAGGGAGGTTTCGCTTTTGATCGCCTCACGTATCCGGGCTACGTAGTCAGGCGTCACTTCGAGTACCTCACAAATCTCTTTGTCAGCGTAATTCCTCAGGATCATATTACGGACGGCCTTTTCGGTTTTTGCCTCAAGATTTTCCAAAGCCTCCTTAGTAGCCTCCAGCCGGGCCTTATCGGCAGCCTTCTTTGCTGCAAATTCTATGGAGCTTTGATAGTCGAATTCAATCTGCTCCTTTGTTTGGTACAACATACGCTCCTCTTTGGTTAGTTTGCTGATTTCTGCTATTCTGAACACTTTCTGAAAGACCTTTTTTCGCAGGAACACCGGGATCTTATCCATCCGGCTTAGGTTCTTCAACAGGAACAACCAGCGGTCCAGATCTGTTTCCAGCTCGTGCTCGGCCTTCGTAAATTTAGGCAATTCGATAAACTTAAAACCCAGCTTGTCATAAAATATTTCACCTGTCGCCCGGTTTGTGAGGCAGTAATCATGAAGATACTCCTCGCTCCCGGTCTCTATCTCAAATTCCAGCAAAGCGACCAGGTACACCCCTTTTAAGGCATAATTCCAGCTTTTCTTCCCTTTAGGCAACTGTTCTGAAATGAGCCTTGAAGGATAGAAGACAGCCCGCTCTTTGATGTACGGCTGCTCGGCGCGCTGCATTTCTACGATTATTAGTTCGTCGTTGTCGCAGGTGCATAGCAGGTCGAATAGTACCTTTTTGGATTGTTCGTCATCACCGTACTTTTCAGTAGCGTTGTAGGTCAGGTCGCGAATCACTTTTTGTCCCTTGAATAGCTGGTTCAGAAAGTCGATGAGGATTTCTTTGTTGGGCTCGCTTCCGAAGAGCCTCTTAAATCCGAAGTCAGATAATGGGTCGATAAACCTTGCGGGTTGTGGGGAAACTGAAAGCATAGTAGTATTCTTTTCTTTGATAAAGTACAGAGGTATAGTATGAAAAGTAAGGCAAATAACAGGAAAGTATAGTTTTTGATGGGGCTAAGGTAGGGATTCCGGGGGAGAAGGCAAGGGAGGGACGTACCTCAATTTTCATCAAGGTATACTACAGAACCGGCAACAGGTATTTTATCCCCATGCGATTAAAGGCTCTTTTCCCGGTATGGCTTATATTTATTGACTCTTGCAGATATCACTATAAAAAAACGGAGATATCATACCAACTGGTAGATCAATGAGGTTAAACTAAATAAAAGCAAGAAATAATGGAAACACGCTCATTACCCGAACAAATGGCAGCTTTGCCGGAAAGCGTCAAACAGGCAATGGGTAAAGTGGCCGAAAACTTCCGGGAGGAAGGCCATCGGAAAGGCATATCTGCCGGGCGCCGAAAAGGGCGATCCTACAGGATTCATCAACTTGCGGGTAACATGATCCAGACCGGGTACGCGGGCGCCGAAATTTGCGTGATCCTCCAAGTTACGAGCGACTATTTGCTGAGTGTATTAGAGGTTCCTCTCCAATCGCAGGAGGCTGAAATCGCGGACCAAATGCGCAGCACTAAAAAAAATAGCAAAACGAGTATTGCGCGTTACTTACGTAAACAAGGTTGGCAGAGCGGCTTCCCGGATGGTTTCCGGGAGGGTGTTGACGCGGCAAATGATGAGATAGCCAGGAACATGCTCCGGATCGGGTATTCCGCTGTTGAAATTTGCGGGATTCTTGAAGTTTCTAATGACTATTTGGCCGGAATAAGTACGAAGATAGTTCCAAACGAGACAATCAAGGGCGTTTTTGTAGAGAAAGGCAGGGGGCTCGGGTTAAAGGAAGGACGAGAAAAGACAATTCGAAATCTTGTGAAGCTGTCTCTGCTTTCTGACGAACAAATAGCCTGGGCATTTGAGATTTCTGTCGACGCTGTAACAGAAATACGTAAAAATATGTAGCCCGACGACCTTCCGGAAGATTACATTCCTACTCTTCTAAAAAATGTCTCTCTTTCTACGTAGAGAAGGATTGCATCCCCCAGTATTCCCTCATCAGAAAGTTCGGACCTGAGATAGTTAAGATCCAGATAATTTAGTGTAGTACCTAAAACCATTGATCCACTAGCAGCAATTATGCTGTACGAAATCAAGCTAAATCCCTCGTTCGTAATTCGCCCAATTTTTGTGGTGTATCTTTCCGCCTCCTCCGGGTCAGTTATTACGTTTCCTCCAATCGGACTGGCAGGAGAGAATTTAATCACTAGTTTCCCATCATCAGTCACCGGTTTGAAGTATAGGATTTCTGCATCTGCTTCAATTCGATATTCGATTTCTCTTCCAAGAAAATTGAAATAGAACCAGGCGCGCCCTTCGTATGCAAGACGAATACTATCATCTGAAAATACAATTTCCTTAAGAGGTTCATCTATACAATTTCCACCATTAGTAGTCGGTTATAAACATATCAACGGCTCAGCTTTTTGTAAAGGCGCTTATAGGGCTTATTTGTTGCACCCAAAATGGTTTGTCTTTAAATTTGCTCATACAGTTCAGCTCCCGGCAGGCACTCGATGAGGAGCGTGAATGGTCCCGACCAGGAAAGATGGCAGAACTTAAAGCAAACCACAATAGAGAAAGGAAGACAGAAGTCACGGAATGCTATTTCGAGCTGATCGATTCTCATCTGGAGGATTTACTTTCGGGCAGGATCGACCGGATGTTTGAGTTGAGCGATATCGCAGACAGGCTTTCCATATCTCAAAAGCACCTGATCCGGATTGTAAAGGAAACGAGGGGGAATCACCCGTGTCATTTTTATGTGCAGGCAATCCTGGAGAAATCAAAGCACCTGATCGCGACAACACGTTTGCCCATCAGCGAGATCGCGCAGAGGCTAACCTACGATCCTTCCAATTTTACCAAGTTTTTTAAGAAATATGTGGGAGTAACTCCCTCGAAATACAGAGATCAGGCAGGTTCTCTTTATAAACCGACCTCCTTAGGGCAGAGACGCGCTGGACAGTGATGCAAAGTGCGCAGAGCCCGAAAAATGCGAAAAGTTCACCATTCCCGATAAGGTGATAATCCCGAGCTTTGTATGTTATTCTATCTGCTTTCAACTATTTTTACTTAAATATAATGATACTCAAAGGCATTAACGCTATTCTTATTCTCTGCGCCGTATGGATGGGCATGAAGCAGGGATTTGCAATGTTTTCGGGAAAGCCGGAAATGACGGATATGTTTGGAAAATGGGGATTTGACCGGACCGGGCTGGCCGTCAATGGGGCGATTACGATGCTGGCTGCCGCGTTGATTTTGTTTCCCCGCACGTTTCTATGGGGAAACTTCCTGATGGCAGCGGGCATCCTGCTGATCATCTGCTTTCACCTGCAGGATAAAGACTGGAAAGGCGTTGGTATTGAAATACCGTTCCTGCTTCTTAACCTTGTGATTATTTACCTGAGGCATCCGCTGAAGCAATGACTATGCACCACACCTTGCTCCTCGTCCTGGGCTTATTGTTTGCCGTAATGCTGTTGGTCTTACTTGCAAAAAGAATGAACGTGGCTTACCCGATCTTCCTGGTAATAGCCGGGCTGGTGATCGGGTTTATTCCCGGGATGCCGCAACTGCACCTCGATCCGGAGCTGATCTTTCTTATTTTCCTGCCTCCGCTTTTGTATGAAGCGGCCTGGTACACCTCCTGGAATGAATTCTGGAAGTGGAAACGTCCCATTGTCCTGCTGGCTTTCGGCCTCGTGTTTTTCACATCCACCATTATCGCCTGGTCGACCTCCATGATCATTCCCGGCTTTACGCTGGCGCTGGGATTCCTGCTGGGCGGCATCGTTTCTCCGCCCGATGCGGTGGCAGCGGCAACGGTGCTGAAGGGAATGAACGTGCCCAGGCGCCTGCTGACCATCCTTGAAGGCGAGAGCCTTGTCAACGATGCTTCTTCCCTGATCGTATTCAAATTTGCTCTGGCTGCTGTTTTGACCGGCACATTTTCAATGCAGGAGGCGACAGGGCAATTCTTTTGGGTAGCCGGAATGGGCATAGCGGTTGGCCTTACGGGAGCGCACATCATGTATGTCGTGCATCGTTTTCTACCCACCACGCCTGCTATCGACGCCGCTTTGACGGTAATGACCCCTTATATGCTGTTCCTTGCCGCAGAGCTGTTCCATTTTTCCGGCGTGATGGCAGTCGTCAGCGGCGGGTTGTTTATGTCGTACCGTTCGCACGAGGTTTTCCAGACCGGGAGTACGCGAATGAACATGCTGGGGGTATGGACGACGATGATTTTTGTCATGAATGCGCTGGTATTCATTCTCATCGGCCTGGAGCTTCCCGAGATCGTGGCCGGCCTGGAAGGCTACTCGATCGCCGACGGCATCAAATACGGTTTGATCGTAAGCGTGATCACCATCCTGCTGCGGTTCCTGTGGGTTTACCCGGCAGCGCATATTCCGAGATGGTTGAGCGCCAAAGCCAGGCGCGATCCCTCCCCGGGCTGGAAAGGCCCTATGGTCATCAGCTGGGCCGGTATGAGGGGAGTGGTTTCGCTGGCTACTGCGCTTTCCATTCCGATGCTGATGACCGACGGCAGCGCATTTCCGCAGCGCAACCTGGTTATCTTCATCACTTTTGTCGTCATATTTGTTACGCTGGTTTTCCAGGGATTGACGCTGCCCGCTATGATCAGGCTCATCGGGTTGAAGGAGATTGACGAAATGATTCCCGGCCACCGGCAGCATGCAGGTATCCGGCTCAGGCTGGATCATGTGGCTTTAAAGTTCATAAACGAGCAATACAAAGGGAAAAGCGAAATGATAGCGCTGCATAAGCTCAATCTTGAGAATCATATCGGCGATGCGGAGCGGCAATTGAAATCGCCGGAGGCCGATCATCCCCGGCACGGGGAAGCAGCGGCATTCCGGGAAATGCTGCTTGACGTATATGCCTTGCAGCGTAAAGAGCTGTTTAAGCTGCGGAAGGAGAAGTATTTCAGTGACGAGGAAATCAGGAAGGCGGAGCTGCAACTGGACCTGGAAGAGCTGAAAATTACCGGTGCCGGACATTAATCATCTTTCGGAATGAACGTATCGACCCATTATAAATTACTGCACTTCATCCCCTGGACGCGCGGAAAAATCTACAAAATGCTGCTGCTCAGTGTTATACCGGCTGCGTTGTACTATTTCGCGGGCTGGACCTGGCTCTTTGTTCCGTGGGTTCCGGTGGCATTGATCGGTACGGCAACGGCGTTTATATCGGGGTTCAAAAATACGCAAACCTATAACCGTACCTGGGAAGCCAGGCAGGTTTACGGGGCAATTATCAACAGCAGCCGGAGCCTGGGAATTATGGTCCGCGATTTTGTGAGAACGGAAGATAAAGAAAAGGAGGCCGGCCTGCACAGGGAAATAATTTACCGTCATTTTGCATGGCTCACCGCACTGCGTTTCCAGTTGCGCGAGGTCAAAAGCTGGGAAAATGTTAAAACCAAAAGCTACAATCGCGAATACCTGAAATACTACAAGGTGCCTGAATGGGAGAGCAGCCTGGAAGAAGAGCTGAAGCCTTTTCTTTCCCCTGGGGAGCTTCGTGATGTGCTTGCTACCCAAAACAGGGCTACTCAGATCGTGGCGAGGCAATCGCTGCAACTGAAAACGCTCAATGAGCAGGGGCTGATCAGGGACTACGACTACGTGGCGCTGGAAAACCAGTTGAAGGACCTCTACGACCAGCAGGGCAAATGTGAGCGCATTAAAAACTTTCCTTATCCAAGGCAGTTTTCGAGCATCAATCTCTACTTTACTAATATCCTGTGCTTTTTACTTCCGTTCGGATTCCTGGGCGAGCTATCCAAACACACAGGCAGCTACGGCGACTGGTTTGTGCTGATGACGGTCCCGCTCAGTGTGCTGGTAGGGTGGATTTTCCTGGTGCTGGAGCAAATCGGCGAAAGTACGGAAAACCCGTTCGAGGGGAACGCCAATGATATCCCTGTTACGCAGATCAGCCGGAACATCGAAATCGATTTAAGGCAAATGCTGGGGGAGAGAGAGACGCCTCTGCCTATTACCCCGGTCAACAATATATTAATGTGATTAATAAAAACTATGAATAACGAACACCTGGCAGCAGTAAGGAAATGGTATCCTGATGCGCTTACCTCCATTGACACCGTCAACCGGCTTTTAGATACGGTAGAAAAGCACCTGGGCCTGAAACCCCGCCAGTTGATGCACGCCGACAGCATGTGCTGCGACGATGTGAACGCCATCCAGTATCCGCCGCGGGCGCTGGAAATGCTGGGGCCTTTTCACATGGGCGGGCTGAACGGATACCCTTTTGCGGGCATTACGGGCATGAATGCGTTTGCACATCATGTGCCGGAAGACGGGGCGGTACTCATATTCTACGCGCCGCACATTGGGATCTCCAAAGAAGGCATTATCGGCGAAATCAGCCGTATCGGGCAAAGTGCGAATTCGGCCTGCTGCGGCGCTGCCAAAGGCGCTTTGGGAAAACTGGCCGCCGATCAGATCATCGAAGGGAATATAACATCGCTCGACTTCCAGATGAACACCATCGAGCAGATTTTCCTTCATCAGAAAGAGCGGATACTCAATGCGGAAAACCGGATCTTCGAGGCGACCGAGGTAATGTACGAGGCGATTGACGACCGTATAGAGGTGCTGGTAAAGCACACCAGCTATCCCTGCCGGTATGTTATCCTCGTTGGAGGTATTTTTATAAACGGCGATAAAGAAATGGGATCTTTCTGTCAGTATAAAAAATTCGAGGTGATCGAAATGGGATCGGGGAGGAGGGAGTCTTTGATGGGGGAGTATTATTTGTGATGGTAATAGGGAGCTGGGAAATCACGAATTGAGCTCGGTCGAAGGGAGGTGAGTACGAATGCACGAATTGTTTTATTCACAGTCTTCCGCCTTGTGTGTTCGCAGCCAGTTTTTCTACGAATCAAGCCTCTCCACTAAGCCTGGCGCTGTTGTTTTTTTCTTGGAAATGAATGGGGACTTTCCTATTCATACCTCAGTATTTTGGTATTGGCGGGAGAAGATCCTACAGTCGTCACTATTTGTGTAGGGTACCGCTGCGCGTTGTATGTATAAGAGTAGTGGGTTTCATAACTACGTTCCGTGCTGGAGTCTTTATAGTGGGTCGTATATTTTATCGGATTATTAGGTGAGAAGTTCTCCAGAATCAGTTCTGGTAATAGCGTCCCCAATTGCTTGTGCAGAAGACAATACGGGTTGTGATAATCATCATATTCAAAAGACGAGTCGACTTGAATGTATGGAACAGGACCGAGATAGGGGGGATAAGAAGTATGACCGCTTGCAATTTTCCTGATAATTCTGTTTTGGCTATCATATTCAAAGATAACCTTGAAATGGCCATGAAGCATTGACGAAAAAGCGGTAATGGAGTCAAGTCTGTCTCCGGTATGGAAAAAGCTGACTTGAGGCCTATTTGTACTATATGTAGTTGAAATGACTGTGCCGTTTACACTGGTTTGCGTGGCGGTACTATCAATTTTTATTCCCTGAACAACGCTGCCCTCCCATGCAAAGCCATATTGGAGATAGGATCCGTAGGTGTATAAATATTTCTCTCCTTCAAACCACTTGTATACGGTATCAATCTGCGAAATTATTATTGTCCGCAATCGCTGCTGATGGTCATAAGAAAGCTTGCTGCCGCCTAGAAAGGTTAATAGACTGCCCTCATATTCAAGCTCGCCAAGTGGTTGGATATACGATATCCTCATGGATTGTGGTTCCGGAGTGTTTTCTTTTTTACAGCCGGAAACAAAGAACAGAAGCACTAGTATGAGCGTGGGGATTACTGATTTTACGATCATAGAGTAAAACAAGTATAGCTTCAATAGCTTGATCCCGGGCGATTCCGGGATAGTTCAGGGATTAACATTTGTAAATGTAGCAGCTTTTCAGGGAAAGGCCAAAGGTGGGGATCGGTGCCGGAGGGAAAGTTTGACCGGTTCGAGATCGGATAAGGGAACTAACGAAATCTACATCCCGGTACTATACATTTCTGTACAACAAATTCGTGCATTCGTGGCCTGCTTTCTTCTCATGCTTCCATGCAACTCTGCAAACGATCGTGCCTGAGTAAACGCTGACGGCGGCATTAAGAAAATTACCCTCTATCAGTAATCCCGGCAAGTTCACCTTTCCCATCCTTCCCCGGCTTCAGCGTCACCAGGTATTCGGCAAGTGAAACCGACGTGTCCAGGCCCAGCTTTTTCCGGATGCGGTAGCGATGGATCTCGACCCCGCGCGCCGTTATGTTGAGCTGCTGGGCAATTTCTTTCGAGGACAAATTGAGGCGCAGGTACGTGCAAATCCGTAATTCAGCTCTCGATAAAGCCGGGCATATCTCGCGCAGGTAATTCAGAAAACCGTTGTTCAACTCGTCGAAATGAGCTTCAAACTGCTCCCATCCTTCGTTGTTTTTTTCGGCCGACCTTAGTAAAGCGGTAATTCGCCGCAGGTTTTCCTGGTGGTCGGTATCTGTCGTGAGCTTGTTCAGCTCGTACTTTATCTTTTCGAGTGTGCTTACATTTCCCGCGAGATGCAGACTGGTGTTGGCAAGTTCTTTCTTTTTCAGCAGGACTTCGTTTTCCAGCTTTTCGTTTTGCAGCTTGATGATTTCTTTTTCGCTCTTTTCCAGTTCGAGCTCGTAGATATACTGCATCCGCTTCTGCTCTTCATCAAACCTCAGCTGGCGGCGGCGGTCTTTATTCTGCTGCCACCTGACAAAAAGATACGCCAGCGCGCCGGCAAGTAAAACATATACAATCCTTGCCCAGGCCGTCTTGTACCATGGAGGCAGGATACGGATTTCATACGTGACGGCCGGCGACTCATTGCCGAGGTTGTCTCTCGCTTTGATTTTAAAGACATAGTCGCCGTCCGACAGGTTGGTGTAGTCTTTTTCGGGACGGGTGCTCCACGACGACCATTCGGGGTCATACCCCACCAGCCGGTAGCTGTACTCAAGGTTGCCCTGCATGCCGTAAACCGGTGCGCTGAATTCAAAATGGAAAGCCTTGTAAGCTGATGGAAGAGCAGGAATTTCACCGCGGCCGCTTAACCGGTTTTGGGAGAGATGGCCGCCATACAGCACTGTGTCTTGCTGGCTGATGGCCCTGACTTCGGTCAGGATCACCTCCAGGTTTACCGGCTTGGCGACATACCGCCTGTAGTCGAGGTGGATGACGCCCCTTTCCGATCCTATGAAAACGTTTCGCCTGTTGTAGGGATAAATGTTCTCAAATCCCCTCAGAAAAGTATCGGTCAGCTCGGGGAAGTAGGTGATGCTGAAATCTTTGCCGTCGCCGGGTTTGAAAAAATCGACTACCCCGATTTTTCCCCGGTTGGTAAACCAGATATTGCCCTCCGGGTCTTCGGCCATGTACCTGATCTCGGTTTCGCCGAAAAAAGGTTCGAAATAAGCGGACCTGGCAAACCGGTTTTGTTTTGGATCATATTCGTAAACCCCTTTGATGGTGGCGAACACGATACGGTTCCGGATCCTGAAAACATAGTTGTTGATGTCGGAAGGAAGTCCGTCCATGCTCGTGTAAAGCGTGGTGGAATAGCTTTTGTTGTCAGGCGCCAATACCATTTTGTAGATCCCCCGGTAAGGATGCGACGCCCAGATGTTCTGCTGGGTGTCGCGCTGCAGGAAACGGAAAGAATCCTGCAGCCCCGCCAATCTCCCGCCGCTTCTGAAGCTTCCTCCGCTGTAGCTGAGCAGCTCCAGGCCTTTGTAGGTGCCTGCCAGAATGGTCGGGGCCAGGAACCCGGCGGTAGTAGGGAGCAGCGTCCAGGTACCGGTACCCAGCGAAACCGGGACCGCTTCCATGCCTTTTACCTGGTAAATCCCGTTGTTATGGGCCAGGAGGAGTTGCTGGTTGACTTCCTCTATTTTTCGTGCTTCGCCGTAGTCGCTGTTCTTTACGAGCGAGAAATCGCCGGCGATATTCAATAACCCGGATGCCTGGGCGGCTACCGGGGCCGTATACAAGCCGTTGGAAGTCGATATATACAGCGAATTGTTGAAAATTACGCTCGAAAAACCTTCCACATCGTTGACCTTGTTGGGACGAAGGTACTTGACCGGTGAATTGTAGTTGATAAAGCAGATCCCGTTGTCGATGCCCACCCATATGTCGGAATTCCTGTCGACAAATACACTGCTAACGTTATTTCCCTGCAGCCCGTCACTGGCGGCGATCTGCTGTATGACCTGCTGATGTTCATCCAGGATCACGCAGCCCCTGGTAGAGGTGGCGGCAACGATCAGTGAGTCGTTCAGCTTCGAAAATGAAGGCGTGTAGAGCGACTCACGCTGCTTTTGCGCCGCAGGCCGCATCACGCGGTCGTGTATCAGGAAATACCGGTTGTCGAGCGTGGCAACCATGAGCCCGTTTTGCTTCACAGGAACAACATCTGAGACGATGCGCGATCCAAGCAGCGACTGGCTGTCTGAAACCGGTTGCCAGCGCCCCGCCGAGAACTCGAGCAGGCCATTGCTTTTATCCTGCGCAAATACCCTGTTGCCGGCTTCCCCCAGAAACTGCCATTCGTTAGCGGGCAGGTGTACCTCTATCGAATGATGGGTGAGCTGAAAGATATAGCGTTCAGTCCTGAAAAAAACAGATTCTCCCTGCGACGCGATATTCCACACATCGGCGAAATGGGCATACCGATCCGGGATTTTGTCTTTCAGGGAAGTGAAACGCAGCACTGCGTTGCGGTCCGGCTCGAAATAACCCACTTCACCCTGTCCGCCGGCATAGATACGATCGTCCGGATCAACGTAGATCGAGCGAAGCAGGGTGCCGTTCGGAAGGCTGTAGCTCTTCCAGAAGCTCCCGTTAAAGGTGAGCAGGCCCGACGAGTTGGCGAAATACATCACGCCCCGGCTATCCTGTTTGATGTCCCAGGTATGACTCCCGCCGTGAAAGTCGGCTTTGGTATAAATCAACGGTTTGCTTACCGGGCTCTGCGCTTCGGCAGACCGGCCCGTCAACTGGGAAATCAGGAAGACCACAAGGAGCAAAACCGGCATCGGGCAGGAGGCGAAAAGTTGCTTGATGTGGTTTTGATGTAGTGGAAACATAGTAAAATGTCAATATTTCAATTGTTGATGTAGTGTATATGTAGTAGCCAAAGGACCAAGTTACTACAACCCCCGGTACATTTGCAATAGTATTTTATTGATTCAAATTATAATTTATTCCAAAATGCAGGATGTATATGAAACAAAACTATTTCAAAACACTGATGGTATTGTTCTTTTTAATGACGATCGCCGGGGTGAAAGCGTTTTCCCAGGGATTTGTTTTGAACGGAACAGTCAAGGATGAGAGCGGGGAGTCGGTGCCGGGTACTACGGTACTCGTAAAAGGAACCTCCAACGGAACATCGACCGATGCAGGCGGTGTGTTTAGCATAAGAGTGCCGAACGGTGAGGCTATCCTGGTGTTTTCTTCCATCGGGTTTGCCACGCAGGAAATTGTAGTCGGTAACCGGACTCAGCTTGATGTGATCCTGGCAGCGGAGGCGACGCAACTTTCGGATGTGGTCATCATCGGCTACGGCACGCAGAAGAAAGGTGACCTGACGGCGCCCGTTACGACGATCAATACGGAGGATATGCTGAAGCGTACCACCTCTACGCCGATGGAAGCATTGCAGGGCACCGTTCCCGGTGTGCAGGTGGTGGCAGGCGGCTCGCCGGGCGCTTCGCCCAGCGTGCGGATCCGGGGGATCGGGTCGTTTAACAATTCCAATCCACTTTATGTGGTAGACGGGATGTTTGTCGATAATATCGATTTCCTCAACCCCAACGACATCGCCGATATGTCGATCCTGAAGGATGCTTCCGGCGCCGCTATTTACGGTGTTCGTGCTGCCAACGGGGTGGTGATCATCACTACCAAGAAAGGAACGAAAAACATGAAGACCCGCGTAACCTATAACGGGTTCGTCGGGTTGCAGACACCGGTAAACGTGCCGAGAATGGCGAGCGGCGAGCAGTTTGCCGCCTATGCCCTCGAATGGCGCACACCGGCCGACTCCGGGTCGGTAAGGGAGTCAGTCAACCGCTACGGAGGTAACGGGCTGCGGCCTGCCACCAGTACCGACTGGTACGATGCTCTTTTGCGGAAGCGGGCGTTGATGACCAACCAGGGAATCGATCTCCAGGGCGGGAGCGACAAGGTGACGTATACGGTCGGTTTCAACCATACCTACCAGAACGGGACGATGAACGCCAAAAACGATTTTCAGCGTTATAACGTGCGTCTCCAGATGGAAGCCAGCCCGTATCCATGGCTCAAGCTCGGCTTTACTTCGATCCTCAACAATTCGACAACGCATTTCCCCAATAACAACGCATTCCTGGCAGCTTATACGGCTTCTCCTTTGGTTCCGGTTTACGACGAAAATAACGTCAACGCTTTCCCGGTCCGGTTTTCGAACAGCGGCCTTATCGGCCGGAACGACCCGAATGCGGTAGCGGATGCGTATTATAATTTCAATCGCCTGAAGCAGTTCCAGCTTTTGCCTTCTGTGTACGCGGAAGCCGGTTTCTGGGACAACCGCTTTACGTTCCGCTCGCAGCTCAGCCAGCTTTACGCATCGGGGCTCAGAGCCAACTACGTGCCGCAGCGGTCGCTTGGGCCTGCCACGTTGGTGTCTCACCTGGTGTCGGGCCAGGAGCGGACCACCAATTACATTCTCGACAACCTGCTGACGTATCGCGACAGTAAAGGCCCCCACAACTGGTCGGTGCTCCTGGGGCAGTCTTCAAGGCAGGAACAATGGCGCTTGACACGCGTTGAGGCCGACAACGTGCCTCCTGAAGAAGAATTCTGGTATTCCCGGCAAGGGACGCCCAACCAGGCCTATTACGATGAAGACGGCTATCGCAACCGGGGGCTGTCATACTTCACCCGGGGCACCTACGACTACGACGGGAAATACCTGCTCACAGCTACATTCAGAGCCGATGGCAGCTCCAAATACCAGTCAAAATGGGGCTACTTCCCTTCAGTAGGCCTGGGGTGGGTGCTGAGCCGCGAGGACTTTCTGGCCGGGCAGCAGGTCGTCGATTTCCTGAAGCTCCGCGGAAGCTGGGGTAAGCTGGGCAACGACGGTATCCGGCCTAATTCAGGGTATGCCGTGGTGACGCTCGGGAACCCGTCATCGGCAATTTTCGGCTCGGTCGGCAACACGCCGGGGCAGTACATACCAGGCTATACGGTCAATAACTTTTTTGCCAACATTACTTGGGAAGTGGTAACCGAATGGGATTTCGGAGTCGATTTTGAACTTTTCAATAACAGGCTAAAGGGGTCGGTTGACTATTTCGACCGCAGAACCGCCGATGTGGCGCTCGACAGGGCGTTCCCTTTCGGAGCTCCGAATATCTATGGCAACTGGGCGTCGATGGCCAACAGCGGGTTTGATGTGGGCCTTAGCTGGAACGGCCAGGCCGGAAAGCTCGGCTACCAACTCGGCGGCAACTTCTCGACGCTCAGGAACAGGGTGACCGATATAGGGTCTCTTCCCAATATCCCGGGAGGGTTCCCTGAGTGGATGGCCGAGTTTCCTAACCGGATCGAGGTCGGCAAACCGATGCAGTATTTTTATGGATACGAAGTGGAAGGCATCTACCAGAACCAGCAGGAAATCGACGCTGATCCTATGGCAGTTGCCGCGAATGCCGCGGTGCCCGGTACCGTACAGCCCGGGTTTTTCAAATACCGCGACCTGAATGGAAACGGCATCAAAGATGATAACGACAGGACTAATCTCGGTTCTTACCTGCCGACGCTGACATACGGTTTTAATGCCTCGCTCACCTATGCCAATTTCGACTTCAGCGTGGTGTTCCAGGGCGTGGCCGGCAACAAGATCATGAACCTCAACCGCGGCCGGTATGTAAAAGGGCAGTCGTCGCTGAACCTGGATGCGGACTTCTATGAAAACCTCTGGACGGGCCCCGGCTCTACCAATTCCTACCCGTCGGCATTTGCGCTGTCCAGGTCGTGGAACCGTCCGCAGGGCGCTTCCTTCTTTGTAGAAAGCGGGGCTTACCTGCGGGTGCAGAACGTTCAGCTGGGGTACAACTTCAAGATCGGGAACGAGGCCCCGGTTTCGATGCGGGTGTTTGCTACCGCCGACAGGCCGTTGATCTTTACCCGGTATTCCGGCTTCACGCCCGAAATTTCCGGGATCGGCTACGATGCCAACGTATACCCGATATCGTCGACCTACAGCGTAGGCGTAAGGGCGTCTTTTTAACAGAATTTGTCTTACAGATAACATGATCTGCAATGAAGAATATAACCTATAAAAACCGGATTTATAAAGTAGCCGCGCTGGCGTCGGTGCTGCTGGCCGGCTGCTCGGATTTTCTCGATAATCCGCTCGAAAACCAGACCCCGTCGGTCCAGATCGACTATACCGACCTGAACCGTATGTATCAACCAGTTTCTGGCGTTTACTCTTCGGTAACAAAAGGCGGATTTGCGTCGTGGGTCCATACGTTTCTTAAAACCTCTCAAAGCGAGGACATCGATCCACGTACGGGCTACAGCGAGGTGAACGAGCTGGTTCACAATTACAAAAGCGGCGCGGTTATTAAAGGCTTCTGGGCGCTTGACGATATGTGGAGCCGGTATTACGGATCGGTTCTTACCTGCAACAGCGCCCTGGCGGAGCTGGATAAATTTGCCGCCAATATCGGGGACGGCGACCAGGCCAACAAGCAGTTGCTGGCGCGATACCAGGCAGAAGTCCGTTTCTTTCGCGCGTTGCTCCACTATTACATTGCGCGTTCGTTTGGCGATGTTCCGGTGCTTGGCGTAGAGAGCGTCGACCCGGGCTATCTGGGGACAGTCGGCAAAACACCGGTGGTGGATGTACGACAGCACGTGATCAGTGAAATGGATTTCTGCATTGCAAACCTGGAAGACGCTCGTCCCAACCAGGCTGCCCACCAGGGAGGTGTAACGAAATATACCGCCCTCTTCCTGAAAGCCAAAGCTGCGATGGACCTCGCAGGAAACGACAACGGCAGCCCCCATTGGGACGTGGTGCTGGAGTCGACCGACCAGATCATCAACAGCAATCGTTTCTCGCTTTTCGAGGACTATTACCAGCTCTGGAAAAAGCCGGGTAAAATGTGCGATGAGTCGATCCTGGAGCTGCAATACAGCGATTTCGGGAATCCGACCGGCGACGTGGTGATGTCGGGAGGCCAGGTGTGGGATAACCTGTTCCTTTTCCAGGCGCCGCAAAATACCTACGGCGCGCCGATCAACGGCGATGGCTGGCTGATCCCTTCCGACGAGGCGGTCAGGTTCCTGACCGGGCGGAAGGACGATATCCGCTTGAAAACAGCCGTGCAGCATTGCGGCATCGACGGCCGTCCGGGTACTTTTTCGGTAACCCCCGACGGCGACACCATTTCGGGTAATACCGCGGGCAAGAAGTATTTCAACGGAAAGGCCTACTTCCCCAAATCCCAGATGACGCCGGGCCGGGTCGATTGGTACGGCGCCAACAATAACGTGCGCGTGTTCCGTTATGCCGAAGCGTTGCTCATGAATTCGGAGGCGAGGATCCGCAAAGGGCAAAACGGCGATGCGCCCATTAACCTGGTCAGGACAAGGGTAGGGCTTGCGCCGCTTGTCAACGCGACCATCCCGCAACTGATGGATGAGCGCCGGGCCGAGTTTATCTGCGAATGGTGGGGCGAACGGTTCAATGACCTGGTCAGGACCGATCAGGCTGCCACCGTGCTAAGCGGGTTTGTGAAAGGAGAAAGCGAGTTTTTCCCGATCCCCCAGGTCCAGGAAGACCGGAATACGAATCTTAAAGATTAACATACTACCAAAGGGTGGGCCACGAATGCACGAATTTTTTAAGTGTGTATTCGTGGCCACAAATACCCCGTTTTTACACTAAAATCAATAGTTTCAAGATGAAGAAATATATCGTAACTGCATTGTCCTTACTCAGTGTCCTGGTGATAAATGCTTGTGTACAGAAAGCCGACCATGAGCAAAAGGATGACTGGGAACTGGTATGGGCCGATGAATTTGACTACGAAGGCCTGCCCGACAGTACCAGGTGGTCGTATGATGTCGGCAGCCACGGCTGGGGTAACCGGGAATTACAGAACTACCTTGCCAAAGATACTTCTACCGCCTACGTCCACAACGGGAAGCTGCGTATCAAAGCAAACCGGATCGTAACGGAGAAGGACACTACGTATACTTCTGTACGTATGGTAACCAAAGGTAAGGGCGACTGGAAATACGGCAGGATAGAAGCGCGGGCAAAAACATCCAAAGGAAAGGGTGTTCTGGCGGCTATCTGGATGCTGCCCACGGATCATAAGCACGGAGGCTGGCCTCAATTCGGTGAGATCGACATTATGGAGCATCTCAGTCTTGAAAACTACCAGGACAGTATTTTCCAGACGACCCATACAGGCGCTTACAACCATTTGAAAGGCACGCAGCGTGGCGCCCGGACGTTTATCAAGAATCCCTGGGAAGATTTTCACGTCTACAGCGTGGAGTGGTCGCCTGAAGGTATCGACTACCTGATCGACGGCGTTAAGCGCTATCATTTCCCGAATGAGTCGAAATCGGTGGACGAATGGCCGTTTGATGTTCCGTTCCACCTCCTGATGAATATTTCTGTAGGAGGGAATTGGGAAGGCTCCGAAGGGATCGATCCGGCGACCTTCCCGGCAGAAATGCTTGTCGATTACGTCAGGGTTTACCAGGAGAAGTAGGGGTAGAGGTTTGCTTGTAATACGCAACAGACGTAGCGCCCATAAGTAAATTCGCAGCCATATTACAACCTGGGCGGCAAAAAATCGTATATTTGCGGACAGGAATTGAAGTAGAGACGAAATGTAAAATATAATTTCTTTCAGGCACATCAGAACAACAACCGTAAAGCGGTTGCTGTATCGTTCCATCTTAAGCGAAAGAAATTATGTTGATCATACAAAACATTTCATATACACACCCAAGCAAAGATTTATTGTTTGGCGACATAAACCTTACAGTAGGTAATCACGAAAAGATAGCATTGATCGGCAATAACGGAGTAGGAAAATCTACTTTTCTCAAAATTATTGCAGGCGAACTACAACCCTCAATAGGGCAAATAAATATTGAAACAGAGCCGTATTATATTCCGCAAATTTTTGGACAATTCAATCATTTTACAATCGGACAAGCGTTGCGTATTGAAGATAAATTGAACGCTTTGAAAGAAATTTTGAACGGAAATACAAGCGAAGAGAATTTTAATTTGCTAAATGAAGATTGGACAATAGAAGACCGTTGTAGAGAAGCCCTGAACTATTGGCAATTAGACAATTTGGAATTATCGCAAAAAATGGAAACATTGAGTGGCGGACAAAAAACAAAGGTCTTTTTGGCAGGGATTTCCATTCATCAACCCAAATTGGTTTTATTGGACGAGCCAAGCAATCATTTGGATATTTCGGGCAGGCAACTTTTATATAACTTTATTCAAACAACAAAAACTACTTTGATTGTTGTAAGCCACGACAGGAAATTGTTGAACTTATTGAATACAGTTTTTGAATTAAGTAAAAACGGAATTAAAGTTTATGGCGGCAACTATGACTTTTACAAGGAGCAGAAGCAAATTGAAAATAATGCTTTGAGTCAAGATATTCAAAGCAAAGAAAAAGCATTGCGAAAGGCTAAAGAAAAAGAACGGGAAACATTGGAACGACAACAAAAGTTAGATAGTCGTGGAAAAGGTAAACAAGAAAAAGCAGGCGTTGCCCGGATAATGATGAACACTTTGCGAAACAATGCAGAAAACAGCACTTCAAAATTGAAAAGTATTCACAAAGAAAAAATTGGTGACATTTCACAAGAGTTGCAGGAACTTCGTTCTTCGTTGCCTGATATTGACAAAATGAAATTTGGTTTTAACAGTTCTGCATTACATAGAGGAAAAGTTTTATTTACGGCAACGAATATTAATTTTGCCTACAGCTCACAACCGCTTTGGAAAGACAATTTGAATTTTCAAATCACAAGCGGCGAACGAATTGCATTGAAAGGCACAAATGGTTCGGGAAAAACAACTTTGATAAAGCTTATTTTGGGCGATATTGAACCGCAAAAAGGAACAATTTACCGGGCAGATAACAAGGCGGTTTACATTGACCAGGACTATTCATTGCTTAACAACAAACTGAAAGTTTACGAACAAGCCGAACAATTCAACATTTGCGCATTACAGGAGCACGAAATCAAAATCCGGTTAAATCGCTTTCTGT
Organism: Spirosomataceae bacterium; assembly: GCA_037191015.1. Classification (GTDB taxonomy): domain Bacteria; phylum Bacteroidota; class Bacteroidia; order Cytophagales; family Spirosomataceae; genus Ravibacter. Next base: position 32,976 of record JBBCKD010000028.1, on the reverse strand, counting down.
TTCCGAAAAACGATTGGAGCAAACCTTGCAGTGCGTTGAGCGGTGGCGAAAGAATGCGTTTGCTGCTTTGTTGCCTGACGATAAACAGTAAGTCGCCAGATATTATTATTTTTGACGAGCCAACAAATAATTTAGACATTCAGAATGTTGAAATACTGACAGCAGCAATAAACGAATATCAAGGAACAATCATTGTTGTGTCACACGATGAAACATTTTTAGAACAAATAAACATAGAACGAATAATTGAACTCTTGTAAAAATAATTAGAAAATGGAATTTTCACCATTCAACAACGTTGTTAAGCTCTGTCTTCGGGGTATGGACATGGAGGAAAAAGGCCAACCTGAAGAAGCCATCAAGCTATTTCTGCAAGGTTGGGACGAAGCAACCAACGACTTTGAGAAATTTCTTGCAGCTCATTATTTAGCCCGGCATCAAAAAACTGTCTCCGACAAATTGAAATGGCTTGAAACGGCTTTGGAGTATGCTTTAAAAATAAATGATGATACCGTTAAGAGTGCTTTTCCTTCTCTTTATTTAAATATTGCCAAATGCTATGAAGATTTAGGTGACGCAGAAAAGTCAAAAGAGAATTTTGAATTAGCTACTTTGTTTAAGGAAAATCCTTCCGATAGAGGTCCTTTTTATCACGGCACGAAAGCAGATTTGAAGATTGGTGATTTACTGACAGCAGGCGGCAACTCTAATTACAAATCCAGACTTCAAATGAACCACATTTATTTTACAGCATTAGTTAACGGTGCGGGACTTGCCGCAGAACTGGCAAAAGGAAATGGAAACCCTCGTGTTTATGTAGTTGAGCCGACAGGCAGCTTTGAAAGCGACCCGAATGTTACAGACAAGAAATTTCCGGGAAATCCCACACGTTCATATCGCAGTCAAGACCCATTGAAAATCGTTGGGGAAATAGCAGATTGGGTAAGACTAACACCGGAGGAGCTTCAAAACTGGCGGGAAAGATTGGCGAATGTGAAAGGAGAAATCATCAACTAATTTATGAAACATAAGATAGAAAACGGCAAACTGCTAAGTCCTGAGCCGTTAGCGGTCATTGTAAATGCTATTAAAATCGCAAAAGAACCCCTGCCGGATCATTAAGCGGCACCCGCAGGTTCCATTGCCCTTCGCCGGGTACCTCTACCCTGATCGTCGCGACATCGTCTTCCACCGAAATCAGCCGGGCATTTATAGCCGGCGTTTGGGTCTCATAGGGATAGAGCAGCCATCCGAATACCCGGTCGCCCGGGATCTCGGTAGTATAGATGCTCGTCGTATTGGGTGCTACGTTGTTATAGGTTTCGCTGTACCAGCCCTGGATCGCTGGTGATTCCTGCCCTTTGACCTGCTGCACATCCCAGCCGATATTTCCCAAAGGCCGGATCAGCAGGTTTCCTCTTTCGTTGAGGGTGCTGACCTGCCCGTCTTGGCCGGCGGTTACCTCATTGTCAGGGTGCCAGTGCCAGAGGGCTTCCACTTTCCTGGGCCTGTCCGTCGACACTTTGTCGAGCACGATCCAGAATTTGTCTCTCAGGTAAAAGTAAGTCCGCTGGTGCACGGATTTTCCTTCGAGGTCTGTAAACCGGTCGAAGTCACCCCAGGCATAGTCGTATTCGTCGGTACTGCGTGCGTGTCCAGAGCCCAAAGGCGCCTGTGCTTTCTGCGGACCGGGGGCCTGGCCTTTCCCGTCAATGAGCAATACGTTGTGGCTGGCGCTGCCGGTTGCGTACTTCCTGAATTTATCTGCGATCTCCCCCCTGTAGGCGAAGCGCCCGCCGTCGACCAGCAGGTCTTTTCCATAGGCAGCTACCGAAATATGCAGCTTGTCGTTGTGCTGATGCCCTGTGCCCCAGGGACCGATGTCGAAAAAAGACCAGTGTGCGTCTTTGTCATACCCGCTTCGGGAAATAAAATGCCCTGCCCAGGGATAAAATACGGACGGCGGGCCGGGCGGGCGTTTTCCTTCGGCTCCGTTGGTCGCGATATAGCGCCAGTCTTCGCGGTTATGCCTTTTAGCTGCTTCCAGGATCTCGTTTCTGTTGTATCGTTGATCGGCATCGTTGTTGAGCAGCCCGTAGCCATCAGGGCGGACGGTATACGCAATGTAGGAGCGCATGCTGTCCAACAGTGTGAGGTAGCTTTCAGGCAGGGCTTCGTCAATTTCCTTGCAGATCGCCCTGAAGAGCTCGAAATTGTTCAGCGCCACCTGGTGATAGCTGGACGTAAGCTCTGTTTGGGTACCGTCGGGGTATACCTGGTCGAGCAGGCTTTCGGTCATGGCAGATTTTGTATACGTTATCCAGTCGTGAGATGATCTGAATTCCTGCCAGGCGCTGGCGAGCCGGGCCAGTCCCGACATTTCCATCGTCAGCCAGTTGCCCTGGCCGTGGAAGCGACGGGCGTAGTCGGCATGGTCGGGCAGGCTGCTGAGCAACAGCAGCAACGTGGCCGGGCGGAGATACCCGGTGTCTTTCAGCCCGTAAAAAGCTTCTGCCCAATACTTGGCCCGGAAGCTGACCTCCAATCCTCTCCACATGGCAGTATTGCTTTTCCGGGCAGGGTAGGGGGCGCTCTGAATGACCCAATCCTGTATGTGGCGATCGATCGCCTTTGCATAAACGGGGTTTTTCGAAGAAACAAAAGCGTCGTACAGCGTCTTGATATGAAAATGACGGTTCAACGCCCACGCCCATTCCTGGTCGTCTGCCGGTCCTTTGAAATTCCAGTCCAGGTACCCCTGCTTGCCCGGAGGAACGCGGGCGGTCTGGTCATAAAATGTAAAGTAATGGTTTACAATGCTGTCGGCGGTGGCTAAAAGGTCGCCAGGGGTATTCCTTACCTTGTGATCCCGTACAAACAAAGGCGTCTCTTTTGCCTGATAATATGCGAGCAACGAGGTAGCGGCTTTTGCCAGGTTGCCGTTTTCGTAAGCGGTTTTGATTGCTTCCAGTCCTTTTCTATCCAGGTCCAGGGACTGCATCAGCCTGCCGATTTGTTCGGGATAGCGCGAGCAAGCCTCTTCTACCGAAGTGATGTATTTTCCCTGCGCATAGGACGAAGAAGAACGCCAGGCGAGGAATATTGCCAGGAAACACAGGAAAAGGGTTTTTATCTTTTGCATAGGGATCGTCGATGTCTTTGGTAGGATCGGAAAATGTACAAAATCATGTGCACTTAAAGTAAGCTCTCCAATCCACAGAACTTTAATAAAATGGTCAATACAGAGACGTCTGTATTGACCAGAACCTGTACGCCGCTCTACCTTTTAATATTATCAACGAGTTTCTTTAGCATCCCCATCATCTCATCCTTTTCCTTAATCATCCTTTCGTATAGGGCAATCTTTTGATCATGCAGTTCAATGATTTTTTCTATCGGGTTGGTTGATGGTACTTTTTCAATAAGCGTAATGATCTCATCTTCCTTCAGACCGCTTACTCCAAAGGTATAAACGATAATGTTTTGTTCCAAGTTCTCTTGCGCACCCATTGCGAGCGAGAGAATCGTTGGAATCCACTTTACTAGCTCTGTTCTTAATTGGCTGTATTTCAACGCTAGTAAGGAAGCTTGGAGAAATTTATTCTCTAATGTTTCGATATGTTCATCCGGTATTTCCCCCAGGTCATGGAAAATGTAATCATAGTCCGGAATAAAGGGGCGTAGCTCCCGGTCAAGGTCTTTAAAAAGGGCGGCCAACGCCCGGCAGCGCCATCGTTCTTTCCCGTGATAGAACAAAATGGGGAGAATGGATGTCACTTTCTTTGATCTGCTGCTAGAAACTTACCTGAATCCCCCCGACATACCCGACACTCATACCTGTAAAACAGCTCCTTTTTTGTCTTGTCCAAAAGTAGTTGTCATGCAGGGGCGTATGGCTTTCGGTATTGAATTCCGTTACGTTGAAGGTAGGCCCGGCGAAGATTTCGATGCGGTTGGCGATACGCAGAGTGGGAAGCAACCGTACCCCGTGCTTGGAATAGGAGAAATCAATGAAGTCGGTGAGCGACTGCGAAAAGGCCTCGGCGTTCAATAAGAAGTTTTCGGTTTTAACCAGATGAGCCCCGATACCGGCTTCAAAGCCGTAGTAATCTTTGCTGCGCTTCGAGTTCAGGTTATAGCCCACGCCGATAAGCCCGTAAAGCACCCTTCCGCCCGAACGGTAGGTGATCATACCGGTGCCGGTTTCGTCGTAGCCAAGCCCGATAGCCTGCTTCCCGTTTTTGATAATATTGATGATGCCGATAGGGTAGTCGCTGCTTTCGGCAAGGTTGATCAGCCCGGCTACCTGGACTCCTTTTACGTTACGGGCTTTATTGATCAGTCCCGCTACCTGTGTTCCTTCAACATTTCCGGCTTTGTTGATCAGGCCGGCTATTTGCAGTCCATGTACATCATTTGCGATGTTTATGAGACCTGATATTTGTATCTCCGTATCGCCGCTGGTATTGGTTAACCCGGCAATCTGGACCCCTTTAGTTTCGTTTTTTATGAAATTTCCCAGCCCTGCTACCTGTACTCCCTGAGCCGAATTCCCGACCTGGTTGAGCAATCCCGCTACCTGGACCCCCCGGGCATCCTGCCTGATATGATTGGAAATCCCGGCTATTGAAAGCACGTTTTCGTTTTTCGAGATCCCGGAAAGGAGGTGAAGCGAAAAATCATTGGAAATCTCTGCGGCTTTACTGCCGTTGCTGCTTACGGGATAAATAAATCCAATATGAGCTTTTTGAAGCGTATCGGTTTGTCCGAAAGACTGAAAACAAACAGCGGCGATTGTCCATACGGAAATGATTACTTTTTTCATGGAATTTTTGAGTTTTAATACGGTTGTCCGGTATACATGATCTTTTGTATTCCCGTTTCATGTGTACGACAACCCGTATGGGGGAAACCCTAAAATATTCCGTTATTTTTTCAGGTGAAGTGCTATGCCGGCCTGCCATCCGCCCCAAAGAATCCAGTTATTTCCCAATGAAAGAGTTCTGGTCCTGCTTTCAAAATAGGAGCGGGCATGTTCTGCGGCGGCTTCACCGGGAGAACTTCTGTAAGCAGATAATGAAGGCCCGGCAAAAAACGATAGCCGGGGAGAAACCCGGTAATGTAGTTCCGGTTGAAACCGGAGAAAGGAAGCGGAGTTATTCCATTTCCCGGAAGCCATCACGGTTTGTCCTGCTTCCAGTTGCGTAGTCCAGCGGTCGTTTATTCTGACTTCGGTGCCCACAAATAAGCCGAATCCGTAACGCAGCGGTTCATTGATAAGATTACCGGCAAAAACGAGTGAAGTATAGAACCTGGGAGTCCCGGTTTTGATAGCCAGAGCGGTAGGAAACACTTCATCCGTGTAAGCCTGGATATCAAACTTGCCGTTTTCTATGAAATTGAGGAGGCCGACGCTTACGCCATCCGAACTCTTGGCGAAATTGATCAGTCCCACCTGTACACCCGAAAGATGCCGGGTGGAATTGACAACGCCGGCGACCTGTACTCCCGAAGTAGCCCCTCCGACAGTATTAAATAATCCTCCGGCCTGGAATCCGCTTACCGAATCGGCCACGGTATTGTATAGCCCGCCTGCCTGGAATCCTTTAACGCTGCCCAAAACGGTATTAAAAATGCCGGCTGCCTGGAAATATTCGGCGTTTTTCTTGGTGGTATTGAATACACCGGCTATTTCAGCCCCGCGTACTCCGCCGGTATAGCCTCCTATCATGTTGATGGAAACCTTGTTCACTACCTGCGAGCTGAGTTTGCCCTGCGTGCCGGCTCCCGGTACCAACGACATCTGGTAGGGGAGGGCCATAAAAAAGTTCCCTATATTCAGGCTATGGATTTTCTGGGCTTTGGAAACGAGAAAGCCCATCCTGAATCTCCCTCTTTTTTTAGAGCGGGCAATGACCACTTCGTCGAGCGCATAAACCTTCCGCGAGAGATAAATCCTGCTGGTTTCTTCCGTCCCCGTATAGGTGAATGTGGTATCCCTGTAGCCCAGCCTGCTCATCGTGATAGATAGGGGCAGAAGCTTTTCCCTTATCCTGAGCTTAAAATGACCGTTGTCGTCGGTTAAGCCATAAACAAGATGAGCTTTGGAATAAACCGACGCGTTGTCTATAACTCCCTCATTTTCAATATCCAGCAAAACGCCTTCCAGGAAGATATACTTTTCGGGATGAGCTTTCTGAATGATAATGTGCTCACCTACGACCTTGTACTGAAAAGTATCTTTGAAAAGTATCCTGAGCGCTTCTGACACCTTTTTGCCGGTTACCTGCAGGCTCACCAGGCTGTCTTCCGCAATAAGGCCGCTGCTGTATGAAAAATAGAAATTGCCCTGTTTTTCCATATCGCCCAATACTGCCTTCAGCGGTTGTCGTACCGCCTGGATACTGACCTCCCGGTTCAGGGCTTTTTGAGCCGTGACAGAGAGTGAGCACACCAGTAAAGCAATCGTAAGACGCAGCATTCAGACCTATTCTAATACAATATTAGCAGGAGTTTGGGTTACTTTAATCTGCATGGTCTCGGAAATCACCTGGAGTATGTCGGGCAAAGTCTTATGGTCAAAAACCGTGTTGATTTTTTTCTGTTGTATCGCAGGGTTTTCTATCACGATCTTAACGTCGTAAATCTCGTTGAGGCTCATCACCAGCTCTTCCAGCGGGGTATCTTTACAAACCAGTTTCCCGGTCCGGTAGTAATTGTAGAGCTCTCCTTTTATAAGTTCCTTTTCCAGGGACCCGCTATCCGACGTTATTTTTTCACCCGGCTCCACCCTGGCTTTCTGTCCGGCATTTTCTACCTGCACCAGGCCGGTTTCTACTATTACTTCGGTTTTTCTTCCCAGGGTTTTTACGTTGAATGAAGTGCCCAGAACAGTAATTTTAGTATCCCCGGTAGAAATAATAAAAGGCCTTGTCTTGTCAGGCCGGACGTCAAAGAATGCCTCTCCCTGTAACGTCACTTCACGCTGTTTTTGATCCGGCATGCCTGCGGAATATTGCAGCACGGAATTCTGGTTAAGCGTTACCGTCGTACCGTCGGGCAAGGTATCTGTTTTTGTGAAATTCTCAGTGGTGGAAGTGATATAATGTTGCTCTGTCTTTGAAGGTGACAATACCCACAAACCCGCAGCGATGAGAACCGCCGCCGCAGCGGCCATCCACCAGTTGCGCTTTTGAGAGTTCAAAGGCGCTTGCTTTGGAACACGCTCCCGGAAACCGGCCCAGGCTTTGTCTACATCTACGTCCTCATCTGTTTTCAGCAGGAGACTGCTCTCCCAAATGCTCTTCAGGCTGGCAAAGTATTTCCTGTTGTCCGAATCGGCTGCCAACCACTGGTCTACCTGCTGGCTTTCCTTATCGGTCGATTCCCCGATAATTACTTTTACCAATACATCGTCATTCACGGTGTTCATAATAGATGAAAGGTTAATAAAACGGCAGGTAAAAGATCAGACAAGCTCAGGCGGAGCAATCTCAGCGCTTTTCCCATTTCGTTTTCAACAGTTTTTACAGGGAGGTTGAGCTGTTCGGCCACTTCCTTGTACTTCAGCTCTTCGAACCGGCAAAGCTGGAAGATCGTGCGGCACTTTTCTGGTAGTTCCGAAAGGGCTTTCCTGATTCTTTTTTCAAGCTCTTTGGCTTCGAGGCTTTGCAGGGCGGAGCTCTCGTACGGAGCCTCATTCTTAACGTATTGGGCGTGGGTTTCTTTTACCTTCAGGTGCTTCATATGGTTCATGCTGTCGTGAAAAACAGAGCGGTACAGGTATCCCCGGACCGTCTCCCTGATGTCGATGACGTCTCTCTTTTCCCAAAGCTTGAAAAAAACCTGCTGCACGATCTCCTCGGCCGTATCACCATCTCCGACCATCGTTCTGGCATAGGCATAGAGCGGCTTGAAATGGGTTTTATAAACCTGCTCAAACCCTGCTTCAGAGTATATGTTTTCGCTGGAATGCTGCCTCATGCGGTGCTGTGTTGCCAATCCTTGTAAAGATAATCCGGTTATATACAGGTTAGACAACTGAGGAGAGGGATACCCTAAAAAAATCTCCTTTTTGTTTTTTTATCGTAAATCAGGGCTGACCCATTCCCGATGAAATGCCAGGATAATGGTTTAAGCTGAAAGCAGGTTCAGAAAAAATTGACTGATTCTATATTTTGTTTCTGAAACGCAGTATTTTTACTGAAAAATAGAAACAAAATGAGTTTTCTGGAGTTTAAGGATAAGATGTTTGATCTGGCGTGCTTTAGTATTCACCAGGTATATGCCTGGAAGCCGGGCTTTGACCGGAATAATCTTACCCGTTGGACAAAGAAAGGCTATCTCCTACGACTGAGGCAGGGGTATTTTGCTTTTTCGGAATACAGAGGAAAAAGTGATTATGCACTTTATTTTGCGAATCGTATGTATCGTCCTTCTTATATAAGCCTGCATACGGCATTAGCATTTTATGGCATGATACCCGAAGCAGTGGTACAAATTACCAGCGTCACATCACTTAAAACCGCATCGTTCAGCAATAGTTTTGGAGAATACTCCTACCGGAATGTAAAAGAGAACCTGATGTTCGGTTATGAATTAAAGCTTATGGAAGATAAGCGCACCATACAGTTTGCTACCCCGGAAAAAGCGCTGCTCGATTTGCTATACCTGTACCCGTTTTACAATAATATGCAGGAAATAGAAGCATTACGATTTGACGAGGATTATCTCAATCATGATTTAAACAAGGACTTGTTGCAGGAATACAGCGCAGTATTTCAAAGTAAGGCACTTGACAGTAGGGTAAAACTTCTTTTTAAAGCATACGGACTATGATAGACATAGCGCAAATAAAAAACTATTTCCCTGTACAAATAAGAGATAACGCTGTTTTTTACAAGTACATGCTCAAGGAGTATTTGCAGTTGCTTATACTGGATTACCTATCGTCTACGCATTATCTACAGAAAATCATTTTTATCGGTGGCACGAATCTTCGGTTGGTAAAAGGAATAGATCGCTTTTCAGAAGATCTGGATTTTGATTGTAAAAATTTTTCTGAACAGGAATTTAAAGAAATGACTGACAGCATTGTCCTGTTTTTAAAGCGTTCAGGCTGGCGTGTGGAAACCAGGGATAAAGATAACCCGAAACTCACGGCTTTCAGGCGGAATATCCATTTTCCCGAATTATTGTTTGATATGGGCCTTAGCGGGCATAAAGAAGAACGTTTCCTGGTAAAAGTGGAAAGCCAGGATCAGGGAATAGTATATGAACCCGTCATTGCTCATATAAGCGGGTGCGGCTTTTTCTTTATTTTTCCTGTGCCGTCAGACAGCATATTGTGCAGCATGAAAATAGCCGCTATGTTAGCACGTTCCAAAGGACGTGATTTTTATGACCTGATGTTTTTATTGGCGCAGGCAAAGCCGGATTATGATTTTCTTGCAAAACGCTGCGGTATCAGTAACCTGCATGAGTTAAAAGAAGCTACCAAAGAGCGTCTTAAAACCATAGACTTGAAAGTAAAACAAAGAGATTTTGAGCACCTGCTTTTCAATAAAGCAAACAGCGAAAAAATTCTGCTGTTCGACAGCTTTATAGATGTGCTGAAAGAATAGTAACGAGTAATCTATCCGGGTTTTAGGATCCGGCTTCCTTCAACTATTTATAACCCTCCATTTTTGCGGCGTCACCTTATGCTCCTGCTTAAACACCCTTGCAAAATACCCCGGATCGTCAAAGCCGCAATCCATGGCAACGGACGCTATGCTGGTACCAGGATCCTTCAATAGCTCTTTTGCCCTGTTAAGGCGGATCATCCTGATAAATTTGTTGGGAGAACACCCGGTCAAAGCATCCAGTTTGCGGTATAGCTGCGAGTGGCTCATAAAAACCAGGGTACTCAGCTTCTCGACCGTAAAGCCGGCATCGGCCAGATTTTGCTCTATGATTTCCCTGACTCTTTTTACAAAACGGTCTTCAATGGCGCTGCCTATGATTTTATCAGGCATGACCACGTTCTCCATGTCGCCATGGACGCCTGCCTTTTTCAGATAATACTGTTGCAGGTTGTTACGCATCTCCAGCAATTTTTTTATCCTTACCAGCAATTCATCCTTATTGAACGGCTTTTCCAGGTATGCATCGGCACCTTGCTGCAGGCCCTCTATCTTACTACGGATATCGGCTTTCGCCGTAAGCATTATAACCGGGATATGGCTCGTGCTTTCATGACTGCGTAATTTATTGACCAGCTCAAAGCCGTCTACGAATGGCATCATAATGTCGGTAATGATCAGGTCAGGAATCATCCCCGTCGCCATGTTAAAACCTTCCAGTCCGTCTCTGCCGACAGCTAACCGGTATTCGGGCAGGCAGGATGCCGTATAGGCCACTACATCGGCGTTATCTTCGACCAGCAATATCAAAGGGCCTGATCCATTTCCTTCATCAGCGATTTCGGAAATTTCGAAGTATCGTTCTGTGGTAACGGGTGAATGGAACTGCTTTTCAACATTATCCTGTACGTTTTCTTCTATGGCAGTCACCTTTTTCAATGGAAGCGACACCGTAAATTCACTTCCCCTGAGAGCACCCGAGGGGGGGCTTTTAACCGTGATTTCCCCTTCCATCAACTTCACCAATTCTTTCGTTAGCGCGAGGCCGATACCTGTGCCGCCCATTTTACGGGTATGGCTATTGTCCAGCTGATAAAAACGATCGAAAACGTACTGCAACTGATCTTCAGGAATCCCTATTCCGGTATCTTTTACTTTAATAATCAGTGTTGAGCTGTCACCGGACCGGATATTTTCCGCTACACTGATATAAATGTTTCCTTTTTGGTCGGTAAACTTGATCGCGTTGGAAAGCAGGTTGTAAATGACCTGTTTTAATTTCTCCTGGTCATATTCGATGGTCAGTATATCCAGGTCTGTGAGAAAATGCAATTGCTTTTGCTGGCTTTCCGCCAATGAATGAAATGATTCCACCAGGTAGCGCAGGAAATGAATAACATTCCCATGCGATAATCGTAATGGCATTTTCCCGGTTTCCAGCCTGGAAAGGTCCAGCATTTCGTTGACCAGGTTCAGCAGACCGCGGCCATTGCGTATGATCATATCCATACGGGCTTCGAACTGCTCCCCGGGTTTTTCGATCACCTGCCGGGCCATTCCCAATATAACCGTAAGCGGGGTACGAAATTCGTGGGTAATGTTGGTATACAGTTGTGTTTTTACGGTATCCAGTTCTTTCGCCCGTTTGGCTTCCAACTGCTCGAAGTTTAATTGTGACTGTAGTTTTGCCTTGTTTACCTTGAACCTGAGGTACGACCTTATCGCCAGCCCGATCAGCAACGCATATAGGACATAAGCCCACCAGGTGCGCCACCAGGGCGGCAATACGTTAATTTTTAGTTCGGCTATATGATCGCTCCATATGCCCTGGCTGTTACTTCCCTGCACTTTAAACACATATCTGCCCGACGGCAGATGCAGGTAAGTGGCGCTGCGGCGGTTACCGCTTTCTATCCAGTCCTTGTCAATGCCCGCCAACTGGTAGCGGTATTTGTTTTGCCCCGGCGCCGTAAAATCAAGCGATGAAAATTCAAGCGTCAGCACATCCTGCAAATAACTAAGCGTAATGCCATTTGTTTGTTCAATGGTTTCTTTCAGCACGCCGGTTTCGTCGCCGGGCGTTACGGTTTTATTTCCTATTTGTATGGCGGTGATGAAAGCATTGGGCGAAAAGCTGCCGGCCAGTATTTCTTCCGGGTTAAAAATATTAATACCGTTTACACCGCCGAATGCGAGCTTGCCGTCGGCCAGTTTACAAAATGCGTTGGTGTTGAATTCGTCAGCTTGCAGTCCGTCGCTGGTAGTAAACACCCTGAATACCGGCGGTCCACTTTTTTTTCCCTTTGCAGCCATCATACAGAATAAGCCTTTGTTGGTGCTACCCCATATATTGCCTGCTTTATCGGCCAGCACGCCATACACCACATCGTTGGGCAATCCCTGTTTTGTGGAATAGTGAATAAATTTCCCGGTTGATTTTTCCATGCGGTTCAGGCCGCCGCCTTTGGTGCACACCCATAAATAACCCGGGTCGGTGGGGTCGTCCATAAAACAGGAAACGTAGTTATAGCTAAGCGAATGGGGGTTGCCGGGAATATTTTTAAATCATTTTACTCCGGGTTGCGATGTATTGTCTGCAAATTCCAACCGGGCAAATCCGTGCTCGGTGGCTAACCAGAAAATACCCTGCCCATCTTCGTAAAAGGCATTGGTTTGGGTGAGGGCCGTCGTGCCGGTGTACTGCGCCATGTTTACCGTGAATTTTGAATGACTGCCAGTACTGGGGTCAATCCTTGCCAACGTGCCGTTTGCGCCGCAAACCCATATATAGCCTTTGCTGTCTTGCATAAAAGGCTGTAAGTGCTCGGTGGGCGTTGTATTGACCGGTTCGGTGTAAGTAGCGGCCAGTTTCATGTCGGCGGTGTAGCGCAACAAATCTTTTGTGCCATTCCAATAGAACCAGCGTTCGCCGGTTTGGGTTTGCAGCACAATGGTATAAGCGAGTCCGTCGCTGATAAAAGGTGCTGCCGGGTTGGTACGTTCTTCGCCTTCGGGAGTCAGCAATTTTGCCGTTCGCCACCCCTGCACATATAGCATACCGTTGCCCCAGACCGTTATACGCTGAATACTCATGTTCGGCAGACCGGCATGGAAAGCAGCGCTGCGGATGCGGTATTTGTAAATACCATGCCCCATAGTGCCCACCCAAAGCACGCCCGACCTGTCCAGCAGCAGGCATTTAACGTTCTGGTCCCTCACTTCCATTTTAAGGTTACGGGCATATGCATCCTTCATGTTATCTCCGGCTTTTATGCCGTTGAAGTCGAAAAAATTACAGCCCGACGCGCCGGTTTTAATGGGAAAATGATTGTCGATATTTAACGCTCCGTTCTCTCCGTAATGAATGATATCGCCCTGCAATTGCCCGGTTGAATCGATAAACCCTGCACGCATAGCCGGAATAAGCACCGGACCCATAGCCTGGCTGAATTTTGTGGAAACAAATTTGCCGGTCTTTTCTATCAGGCTGGTGAATCGCTGCCCGTCGTATAAAAGTTCAAAACCGGCTGTGGAAGGGTCGAAAATAAAAATGCTGCTATCCGTGCAGGTTATCCAGTCAAGACCCTTTTCGTCTTTAAATATCCATGCTGCCATCCGGCCATCGGGCAGGCTCAAAGAAGTAATAACCGGCCTGCCGTCATCAGGTAGTGAAATAATTTCCAGGTTGCCGCCCTGAGGGCTTACCAGGATGCGGCCATCGGGCAGTTCCGACATGTCCGATTCTATGCGGTTGCTCGAAAGTCCCGATGCCTGGGTGATCCGCAGGAAGCGTCCCGTTTTTTTATTATATACATTCACGCCGCCATCGTAAGTGCCTATCCAGAGCCTGCCCCTGCTGTCTTCCATCAGGCTGGCCACTGCGTTGCTGCTGATGGAAGTGCTGTCCTGCGGGTCGGCAGTAAATATTTTAAAAGTATAGCCGTCATGCCTGTTCAGACCTCCTTTGGTGGCAATCCAGATAAAGCCCTCCTTGTCCTGCAGCATGTCGTTGATCAGTCCCTGCGAAAGTCCCTGGGCATTCGATATCGTCTCAAAGCCGACGTTGGTTTGTGCAATAGCGGGATTTACACCAACCAGACAGGCGATCAGAAAGAAAAGATAGCGGCAGGGGGGCAGCATATATCGCATTTTTACAGATGTTAAAGATACGCCGTATATGCCTGTTTGCAGTATGGAAATACATCCTTTTTTAACCCTGCACGGCAAAATGCCGGATTTATCCTGTTGATGCTCAATTTATCCGGTAAAAAGCCGGAAATGTAGGGTTAAAAGCATAAATGCTCCTCACAAAACGAGCGTGGAAGGGACTATCTTGGGAGTCTCGGCTAACTTAATCTTTTTCACCAGCGTATCTATGAAACCCGGCTTTACCAAAATCGTCGCACTCATCTGTCTCCTGTTTACATCGCTGGCAGGCAACAGCCAGTATGCGCTGCAATTTTCAAAGGCAAGCAGCCAGTATGTAACCGTACCGCACAGCGCCAGCCTCAATCTGACTACTGCCTTTACCATGGAGGCATGGGTGAATTACAGCGGGGAAAACAGCACAATAGTTGACAAAGGAAATTATGACTACCTCTGGTCGCTCAATGCCAATAACAATGGGGACAAGATGGGGTTTTACATGTTTTCAACCCATACCTGGGTGTATTCTACGGCAGCAGTGCCGCAAAATACCCTCACCCATTTGGCCATTACCCTAAGCGGAGGTACGCTTACTTTCTATATCGACGGCGTGGCGTCGGGCTCGGCCACGGGGGTGTCTACCGCTCAGGACGACCAGCCCCTGAATATTGGCCGGCAACAGCCGACTGCCTGCCAGTGCAACCATTTCAACGGCACGATGGACGAGCTGAATTGATCGCCAGTACTCCGAACGACGGCTCCGAAAGTATTGTTTTGCCCAACATAGCTACCAGCGCGGCCCGGATAAAAATAGAAGCCGTCGATAATATTTTCTTTGATATTTCCGACGCCGATTTTACAATTACCGAAACCCTGTTAATCAGCATAGACGATGTGACGCTGGCGGAAGGTAACGCCGGTACCACCGACTTTACTTTTACCGTGAGCCTCTCGGAGCCAGCCGGACCGGGTGGTGTAAGCTTCGATATAGCAACTCTGAATCACACCGCTACTACTGCCGATAACGACTATGCCGCAAAATTCCTGACCGGCCAATTCATTCCGCAAGGCAGCAGTACCTATACTTTTTCGGTTCAGGTGAAGGGAGATAACGTGCTCGAGCCGGATGAAATCTTCTATGTCGATATATCGAACGTAATAGGCGCAACTGTAGGTAAAGGCCGCGGGATCGGTACCATCCTAAACGACGACGGCGAATTGCCCATCTCCGACCTGCTCGATTTTAGGGTAAGCAAAAACGGTGAAGGCGGGACTGTCATTAGCGGAGCGGCTATTATCTGGCACGTTTTGCCCGAACACGGAATCGGTTATTTTGAAGTGGAAAAAAGCTACGACGGCCGGAGCTTCAGCACCCTGCGGCATGTTCCGGTCAGGGCGGGTATTACTGCTTACGGGACTACCGATAGCCAGTTACAGGCGGGCCCGCAATACTATCGTCTGAAGCTGGTCGACATTGACGGTAGTGTGAGCTACAGCCGTATCAAAGCATTTCATTGGGACGAAGTTCAATTAGTATCGGTCCACCCAAACCCCGTCGGCAGCACGCTGAGCGTTTCGTTCAGTGCTGCCAGGCCGGGCGACCTGGAGGTAAGGCTGATCAATATGCTCGGTCAAACGACATTGCAGCAGACTGTCGGCTTATCGGCCGGGCAGAATACCTTTTCGATGGATGTCGGAAACCTGAGCGGCGGAATGTATTTTCTGCGATATAGTTTCGGCGGGACGTCGGGGGGGGGTGAGGGTTGTCAAGGAGTAGAGATAGTTATAGACTACAGGTATCGGCCGGTATTTTTTTAGAAAAAAATGTAGAAGTGCCGCTTACTTATTATCGCTTGAAAGCAGTTTCCGATCGTTAAGCTTTAGTAGCTTTACTTCGCAATACAGTAAAAAATAAACCCCGGCTCAGTATACCTCTGGCCGGGATTTATTTTTCAGGAAGGCCGGTTTTAATATAACGAAGCCTGGATTTCGGCCAGCCAGGAGGTAAGCTCAATCGCCGATTCATCCATATGATGGGTTTGCCAATCCCCTTTTTCGACTATCTCGCTTTCCGGGGTTTCCATTTAATCGCGTCGATGGTAATATAGGCGGTAGTGCCGATCTCGACAGCGGAGAAAAGCACATAATAGGGAGCTGGCTTCCCGGCAAACAGCGTACCCGATTGGACAAGCGTCATAACGGTCCCGGAGGCAATCTGTACCCATCGGAGCGTTCGTTCGTTTTTGATGACCTGCGGCAAGAATACGTTGCACAAGGGTATTTGCATAAATCCTGCTGCGGCCGTTAAAAACCCGGGGGTAATTTTGACCCCGTCCACACTACCGTTTTGGTATTGCCTCAGCTTGTCTTTGTCCATCAGGCCCACCAGGTCGGCATACAGGTAATTCAAGGATGTAAAAGCCCAGAGCGCGGAGTACCTGTTCCGCCTGTTGTCGGAGAAAAACCTGTTCCGCTCCTTCCCCGCATGAAATTCAGGGATTACCAGCTCAATATTACCTGTGTTTGGCAGTACCGGGATCTCCTGCGGATGCGGCAGGCTGTCGTACTTGTTATTTTCCTGTCCGGCGCAGGGAAAGTTCTGAAATGCCAGGCTTAATCCTAATAATACTATTTTCGTAGTCATTTTATTGAAGGTTGGTTACGTTGGCAAAACTATTTCCGGGACGTCCCGCTTTCGTTGACTTTGGTTAAGAAGTGCGCAGTACCGGTTTGTAGAGAGACTTTCTTCGGCAGAGCTTATCGGTGTAGAAGTACCGGTGTTGAGCTAAAAGTGATATTTTTACCTCCGAATACAAACGTTTGGCAGAAGCCCGGTGAATGGTGGTTCTTCGGTTTCGCAGCATTATGCAAATACCAGGTTGAAAATGGAGAACAGGCTTATCGGCTACTTTTCAAAAATTACGGCGCTTTCAAAGGCGGAAGAGGAGGCGCTTATTGAAAGCATGGACGTAAAGCGGTTTGGGAAAGGCGATTTTATTGTAAAGGAAGGCCGCCGGAACAGGGATACATTTTTCGTCCTGGAAGGGCTGGTCCGGCAGTTTCAGCTGTCGGATGGCGATGAGATCACCACTGGTTTTTATAAGGACGGTCATTGGATCATTTCGCTAACGGATTTTATGGACGACAACATCTCTGTCGAAAACCTCGTATGTGCAGAGGATACTTCGCTGGTGGTTGGAAACGAGAAAAAGGCGCAGGATCTTTTCAGGCGATTCCCCAGGTTCGAAGCCATTTCGCGGATGGTAGTGGAAAGCGTTTTTGCCGAGCAGCAGAAATGGATGAAGGTTTACCTGACGGATTCCCCGGAGGACAGGTACCTGAAATTATTGAAAATGCAGCCGGATATTTTTCAAAAGGTACCTCAATACCATATAGCCACCTATATCGGCGTAAAACCGGAATCCTTAAGCAGGATCAGGAAACGTATTTCTTTAAAGGGGTAAAGTTGAATGTATTGATACGTGTCAGGCTCATTAAAGCAGAAGAAAGCAGATTTACTGATATGACCCGCGATGAGATTCTGGCGGTTACTTCTCTCGATATTCCTTTTGACGAAGCTAACGACAGCATGATAACTACGGTCCGGAGCACATCATGTCACTGCCGGCAGGTTTATCTGGCAGATGCAGTTATTATATAGGGGTGGATTTAGCTACACGGACTATCAAAAGCCCCATCAAAGCAACTAAGGCGCAAATTAGGATCGCATTAGGCAAATAGGTAACGAATCGAACCTCAAAACTCGTATTCTTGCCAGGTAAAGCTGCAAGAACAATCGAAATGAAAATCGAAGTTGATAATATAATAAAGGAGTCTATAAAGAATTCAAGACTCGATAAGGACCAATCTGCGCAGTTCTCGAAAAGCGTTCCATTAATGTCTAGAAAAGCGAAACAAAATATCCCAGCAATTCCGAGGACCCAAATTATAGATCTCCTATTCATAGATGGAGGTTGAGTGACTTTCAAATATACATATTAATACAGATCATCAATAAGATAAATAAAGCGCCCATGAAAACGATTCTGATTACAGGAGCAAGCCGGGGAATAGGAGCAGCTACTGCCTTGCTTGCAGCCGAAAGAGGCTTTGCTGTAGCTGTAAACTATCATGAAAACCAGCAAGCAGCTGAAATGGTAGTGGATAAGATCCGTTCAGGCGGCGGACAAGCAAAGGCTTTTAAGGCGGATGTTTCCAAAGAAGAAGAAATCATCCGGTTATTTGAAGAAGTCGATGCCGAGTTCGGAAACCTGGCTTCCCTGGTTAACAATGCGGGAATACTCGAACAGCAATGCAGGCTGGAGGAGATTACCTGGCACCGGCTGCAGCGGATATTTGAAACCAATACCTTTGGTACTTTTATCTGTTGTCGTGAAGCCATTAAACGGATGTCGCTGAAACACGGCGGTAAAGGCGGAACCATTGTCAATGTGTCGTCCACTGCATCCAGAAGCGGAGCTCCTTTTGAATATATCGATTACGCGGCTTCGAAAGGAGCTATCGAGTCGCTGACCATTGGATTATCCAAAGAGCTGGCCGGAGATGGCATTCGTGTAAATGGCGTCAGGCCGGGATTTATAGATACCGATATACACGCCTCCGGAGGCGAGCCGGGAAGAATAGAGAGAATAAAGGATTCCATTCCATTGAAAAGAGGGGGACTTGCCAGCGAAGTGGCTGAAGCCGTTCTCTGGCTTGCTTCCGGGCAGTCGTCTTATTCAACAGGAATCTTCATTGACGTCACGGGAGGCCGCTGAAGGGGTAAACCGGGTATTGCTGATGTTTGGTCATACTCTGGCTCCTGTAAGAAGAGGAGTAGAAGTTGGTACCGAATCAAGTCAATGATTGTTTCGCAAACGGTAATTTTGAAGAGAACATGAAAAAACAACGGTAGCAGTTAAAGCGATAAGCGCCCGATACTATTCCTTCAGCAATCCTTTGGAAAAATAGACGTTCCCGTTAAGTTCCGCCACTATCAGGTAATAACCGCCAGCCTCTCCCGAAAGGTCGATATCAGCCACGGTTGATTTCACGGCCCTTTCCATAACCAGTCTTCCTAGCCGGTCATATACTTTCACTACGCCGGCGCCCTTTAATCCTTGCACAGATACTTTATCCCGGAAAGGGTTGGGGAACGCTACAAGCTCTGCAGAAGCCGGAATGTTCACGGATCTGATGGCCGTCACGTCTGTACTGCCGTCATGATCTACACTGCGGATGCGATAGTAAAACGTGCCGCCGGTATAGTGAGATTCCGGGAAACGGTAGGTGGCCGGGTGGCCGGGCGAAGTTCCCGTAGCCTTCACCCGCCCGGCTTCGGTAAAATACTTTCCGTCGGTGCTGCGCTCCACCGCAAAATAGGCCGTGTTGACTTCTGCGCCCGTAACCCACGACAGCAGCGCCTGCATGTTCTCCCGGCGTACCTCGAAGGAAATCCAGGTCACCGGCAGCGAGCCGGTAGTGAACGCCGTGATCTGGCCCTGCAGGTTGGCGGCGGTCATAAACGCAGCTGTCAGGTAATTGTCCGTTTCGTTAACCACGGTATTATCCGAAACCGTAAATGACGACGAAGGGGTATTCCTGATTGCCAGTTTTAAGCTGCTCTCGCCGTTGCCGTTGAGCTCCTCTTCATGGTAAACGATACCGAGCGTTCCGCTGAATGTAACCGGGCCGGATACCTCGTATACCCTTTTGATACTTTCACCCCCCGGCCCGGCCAGGGGAGTATGACTGACAGTGATGGTCGTATTGGAAATATCCAGGTTAGCTGACGGCAGTAAGGTGAGACCTTCGACGGAAAGCAGCGCCCCGCTTTGCATATGGATGGAAACGCCAGTACCGACGTATAGCTGCGCAAGGGACTGGTGACAAAGGAATGTAAAGAGCAGGAGCTTTTTCATTGGAAAATGTGATGATGTGATGACTAATCCCGTTGTTGTTGGGCGGAGAGGATTGATTTGGAATTCTCCGGGAGAGCGGCTTCCAGCCTTTCCAGCCGGCGCGCCATTGATACGTTCCCCTCTTTTAATTCTTCATTCTCTTTGATAAGGGCTTTGATGGCGATCATCATCACGCCGTCTATATCGGCGCTGGCGATAGTGGTGTCGGTACCGATGATACCGACACCGTCATGGCCGAAGGCGGCGAAAAACTCCTGCGCCATAGGACCGTAGTGACGATAGGCGGTTTTGTCCTGTCCTTTATAATTCCAGCTCCCGAGCCGCAGGCCGGCGATCTTTTTCAGGAAATCGTCACCGTTTGCCGGGAGGAAATTCTCTTTGCGGGTACTGTCGGAAATGCTTGCCCAACTGTTGCCATTGGCCGCCAGCGTAACACCGGAGGAGGTCCCGTCTCCTGCCGTACCTGTTAACAACCGGTATCCGCCCCTGAAACGCATGGTCATCTGGTTTGCGGCGCTGCTGTTGGTCACGGCCTCGCGATAATCGCCGATGATGAAGGCCCCGGAGTAGTCCGCCGTGCCGACATTCGTACCCATAGCGGTGGAGTATTCTCCTGAAGCCTCAGTAGAGGTGCCCAGCGCTGTCGCGTAGTTCCCGTTAGTGGTGGTCATATAACCCAATGCAGTGGAGTAGTCTCCCATTGCCCTGACATCGAAACCCATGCCTACCGATGTCTCTCCCCATGCCTGGCTGTCGAAACCCATTGCAACGGAGTAGGGGCCGCGGGCATAGGTGCGGTAGCCGGTAGCCATGGAACTGTACCCGGCCGCCCGGGAATGCATGCCAAAAGCCATCGCGCCGTCATCTGACGCGATCGTAGATTCTCCCATCGCTACAGAAAAGAACCCGGTATTGCCGGTATCCCACTCATCATCCATCGTATATCCCACCCTGAATGCCCCCTTATCGGCGTACCACATCAGCCGTCGGCCTTCGCCGGAAACCGGGGCCGGGCCCGGGGTGAGAGAGGGGTAACCCGCTGTCGTAAAAACCGTGCTCCCCCCGCTAACATGCAGCTTTGCCTGCGGGGAGATAGTGCCGATGCCTACGTTCTGCGCTTTAGTATAAAAGCCGAGCAGAAGAAATGTGCAGCCTGCTAATAACCGGTGATGCCGGGATAGGAATAAATGTATCATGGGGATAACGCTTTGATTGTCAAAAGTGTACCCCAAAATTATAGCAGGCGTGCCCCGCCGGTCAATTCCCCTTTCGGGTGATTTTCAAATACGGGGTTCAGAACGATACAAGCCGTTCTTTCAGCGCCTTGGCTACTGCTTCGGTGCCGCAGGAGACGTGGAGCTTGATGTAGATGTTCTGCAGGTGCTTTTTGACGGTATCGGTAGAGATAAAGCAGTGACCGGCGATCATTTTATAGCTGTTGCCTTTGATGAGGTATTGCAGGATCTCCTTTTCACGTGCCGACAGGTTGTAGGCGTCGGCCTGCTGCTGCCCCTGGTCGCGGAAGTACCTGAATACCCTGCCGGCCACCTGCGGGCTCATGGGTGAGCCGCCCTCCATAGCTTCCTGCAAAGCGCCGAGCAGCTTTGCAGGCGGCGTATGTTTGAGCAGGTAGCCGTCGGCGCCGGAGCAGAGGCATTCAAATATCCGCTCGTCGTCGTCAAATACGGTATAGATCACGATCCGGGTGTCGGGCCTGAGGGATTTGATCGCCCGCAACGCTTCTGCGCCGGTCCGCCCCGGCATATCGATGTCCATCACGACCAGGTCAGGCTGGTGCTGCAGCACCTCCTTTTCGGCCTCCAGGCAATGCTCGAACGCTCCTTTTACGCTAAAGAATTCCCCGTCGTCGAGCAGCGCCTGCAGCGACTGGCGGAGCTGGTTGTTGTCTTCGAAGATGAGCAATGAAGTGGCCATGGACAAATGTAAGGTCGGGAGCGCTAATTGTAAATTACCCGATCGGGTGATTTTATGGAAGGGTCAGATGGGCATGGTCAGCGTTACAGTGGTGCCCTGTCCCGGCGCAGAAACGATCCGGAGCCGGCCGCCGAGCAGCTGCGCGCGATGGTTCATGTTGCCCAGCCCGTCGCCGCGGGTTACTTTTTCAGGATCAAAACCCACGCCGTCATCCCGTACCTGCAGGTGGAGCATATCGTGATGCAGCTCCAGTTTGATCAGGGCATTCGTGCTCCGGGGGGGCGTATCCTCCGCATTCGTTCCCCGGGCATACTTGACCAGGTTATTGACCGCCTCCTTGAAAACCAGGTAAAAGTCGCGCCTCCGATCCATAGGCAGGCTGATCCCCTGGGTTTCTTCCGGGAACCCTATTTCATACGAGATCCCGGCGCCTTCCAGCATATCGGCTGCGTAGCGCTTCATCTTGACCAGGAGGTTTTGCAGGTCGTCGTACCGGGGATTGATATTCCAGACGATTTCCGAAAGGTGTTCGCTGATACGCTGGATATTCTCGCCGGATTGCCGCAGGTAATCAGCCGCCTGCGAAACATTGGCGGTGAGGTTCCGCTTCGTCAGCTCGTTCAGGATACCCACATTTGTAAGCGACGAGCCGATCTCATCGTGAAGGTCTTTCGAAATATGGCTGCGAATGGCCAAAAGGGCTTCTTTTTCCCGGAGCTTTTTGCGGAGCTGGTAACGGTTAAAGAGCACCCAGATGAGCACAGCCAGGAGCGCCGCAACTCCCAGGCCGGCTACCTGGAGTGTACGTTGTCGCTGGCTCTCATTCCGGAGCTTTTCGATCTCAAAATCCTTTTGTGCTGCTTCATACTTCACCTGGAGCTCTGCCAGATGGCCCCGGGCCTCCTGGTCGATGAGGCTGTCTTTGAGCGCATGATACTTAGATGAGGCGTCGAGCGCATTTTTGAAATCGCCGAATTGTCGGTAGTAGGAAGCCCGGCTATTATAATAGTCGCGCAGGAGCTCACGGTTGGTAAGTGTATCAGCCATCCGGAGGGCCTCGCGGTAATAAGCGTTGGCCAGGGTAGTATCGGGCAGGCGACCGGCGATCTCGGCAGCAAGCCGGGTTTTGTCGGCCAGGCCCGGCCAGTCGCCGGTTTCACGGCTCAACCCGATGGCCTCTTCGAGTGCGGTCAGCGCTTCGCGGCGCCTGCCCTGGCGGTCGAGCAGTGTGGCCAGGTTGAGCTGGCCCTGCAGGATGTGTTTCTTCTGTCCGTTGATCCGGGCGAAATGCAGGGCCTGGCGACGGTAGGCTACCGCCGAATCGAGCTCGTCATATTGGGTATACATATAGCCCAGATTGCCGGCCACAGTGGCCTGCCCTGCCGGGTTTTTGTTTTTCCGGTGTACCGTCAGCGCTTCTTTGGCATAGCGGAGAGCGCCCTCATGCTTGCCGAGCCTGAAATAGGTGTTGGCCAGGTTACCCGCCGAATTGGCCCATCCATGCAGGTCGCCGAGCTTCTGGTGCAGTTCCATGGCCTTGAAATACCAGGCTGCTTCCTGCTCCCTTTCCCCTCTTCTTCCGGCCACCATGCCCAGGTCGTTATACAGCACAGCAGTATATATAGAGCCCTCAGCAGCGAAATGATCATCGAGGGCCTGCCTGAAGAATTGCTCCGCGGCGGGCAGGTCGTTGTTATACATCCAATATTTCCCCTGTTGGAGCCGGGCGATGGCCATCATAAAAGGATCGTTCAGGCGGCGGGCGATCCTGATACCGTTCTCCCACAGCTCACGTACATCCGTATTCGGAGTATGTTCCACGCGGAGAAAGGCAATCTTCAGGTTAGCCCATCCTTCACCGCGGGCCATCCCTGCTTTCCTGCTCAGTCTGAGCGCCTGTTTTGCCAGGTCCATGGCGTCTTCCATTTCCCCTACGGCATCGGCTGAATCCAGCAGTACGTAAATCGCCAGTGAGTCAGCAGTGGTATAAGACTGGGCAAAATCCTTGCAGGGCAGCAGCAATCCAAGCAGCAGAAGAGTCTTCGATAATACGGTTCGGGTCATGGACAGTAGGCAAATCAGGGGAATTCGGAATCCGAATATACAAATCTCCCGGTTTTGTTAAGGTCGTCCTTCAATACCTGGTAATCGTTTGGTAATATAGTATAATCTCTTTCAAGCGGGAGTCGGCTAACGCCATGTCTTTTAACGTCGATTTTACCTAAGACTGGGCAAATAGACCCCAAAAGAAAAATACAGTAATAATTGCTAAACTTTATATAAATCCATAAGTTTACCTGACTTATCAGATCGTTGTATCGAAATCCTTCTGGGAAAACAAATGGAAAAGGGGGAGGCATTTCCTGATGATGTATTACTGGCTCAGAAGATCAGTAAGGGAGATTTGTCTGCCTTTACCGAATTGTACAAAAAATACCATTCCTATTTATACCTCTACTCAATCAAATTTATAGCATCTCCCGAACTTGCGGAAGAGGTTGTTCACGATGTATTGCTGAAAGTCTGGGAGAACCGGCAGGCACTTGATCCCCGCCAGTCGCTCAAAGCATATTTAACCAGAATCTGTAAAAACCGGCTTCTCAATGCGCTGCGCGATATGCTGCGTGAAAAGATCAGGGAGTCTGAGGCATCCGCTCTCAGACCATCCAGTCATAACGATACCGAAGATTATATCTTTTCTTCAGAATACGAAAAGTCTCTTCAGGAAGCGATAAGGCAGCTTTCACCTCAGCGACAGAAAATTTTCCACATGTATCGGACGGAAGGAAAAACGCTTGATGAAATAGCCAGTGATCTGCGTATCTCAAAAGGTACTGTTAAGGATCACATTCTTAAAACGACCCGCCAGTTGAAGGATTTCGTGCGTACTCATTGCGGTATCTCTACAGAAAGCATTATCCTGATTTGTGCCCTGTTCAACTTGTAGGAGATTTTAATACTCTATCCGATAAGCCGGACTACCGGTTTTAAATTTCTAAAAAAAACTCGTCTTTTTTCTTTCGTCCTGCATGTCTTTTCCACACGTGCGGTGTATTTATAGAAAAAGGCGAAAAGGATGGATAGTCAATCATTCAGAATACAAACGTTGCTGCAGAGATTTCTCCGGGATGAGTGTAATGAAGCTGAGATGCGGGAATTATTGCAATATCTCAACTCACAAGAGGGGGTCAGAGAAGCAGAGCAGGAAATGGACGCCCGATTCATGATGCCTGGCGGAATTCCAATAACCCCGGAGGTTTCCGAGAGGATTCTCGATCGCTTAAGAAATAATGTCGGTCTTACCGAAAAATCGAAACAAGCTGCCTGGACGCTCAACAGTTCCGGGAAATTCCTGCTCCGTTTTGCTGCTTCTGTCGCAGGCCTCCTGCTAATGGCAGGGTTAGCGTATTTTATTCTGAATAGGAAACAAATGCAGCTTTATACTACCGAGGCCAATCAGAAGCGTACGGTTATTCTCTCCGACGGCTCGCTTGTTACGCTCAACGGAGGCTCCTCCATGTCTTTCAAAGTAGAGGGCACCAGACGAGAGGTCTTATTGGATGGCGAGGCGTATTTTGACGTAAAGCATGATCCGGAGAAGCCCTTTTATGTGAGTACCTCGCAAATAGAGATAAAAGTTCTGGGTACAGCTTTCAATGTGAAATCGTATGCCGGAGATGATGCTGTTGAAACGACTCTCATAAGAGGTAAGGTAACGGTTAGAAATCTCACCGGTCCGGAGAAGAATGAAGAGATAGAGCTGATTCCAAATCAGCAGGCCGTATTTGACAAAACTACACTGTTTCTGAACAAGGCCGATGTGGAAAAGGAAACCGGAATAGCCTGGCATAAGGGAAATCTCATTTTTGAAGATGAGCCTATTCAAAATATCCTGGAAGAGCTTGGGAAGTGGTACGGTGTAAATATCCAGGTAGCTCCTGAATCGGAAGACTGCCGCTTCAATATATTCATTGAAAACGAAACGCTCGATGAAGTCCTCCAGCTATTCGACGGAATCAATAACGCACGGGTTATCCAAAACGGTAAAAGAATAAAAATAGAAGGTAAACTATGTCAATAGTACTCTAAATAAAAGACAAAGAAGAAAGCTGATATACAGGGAGTTGTATAGTTCAGTTACAAAATCAGGTGCTACCCATCTCGCCAAAGATATTTCGAGTAGCACCCGGGTTTAACAAAAATGATGATTTCACTAAACCTTCGCAAAGGTATGAAAATTACTTTATCAGGAAGTCACTGTTTCTTACCCGAAACACATCTTTTAAAAATCAAATGGAGAGGTATGCTGGCTTTGCTATTACTTTTCTTTCAGGTAACCCCGAGCCAGGGGTACACCCCCATTGCAAAGGAGGTCAAAATATCTTTATCTCTTGAATCTGCTACATTCAGACAGGTACTACGGGAAATTGAACGACAAAGTGAGCTGCATTTTTTTTACTCAGCAGATCTTGTCAATAACAATCAAAAAGTCAATGTGTCCCTCAATGGCTCTTTGGAACATATATTGGAGGCGCTTTTTGCAGGAAAAGGTATCACCTGGCAAATAAAAGGGAGGCAAATAGTATTAGACAGGGAGAGAACAACTAGTCAAAGAAATACGTATATTGATAACCGTTTGGGTATACCTTCTACTTTTCCCGAGGTTCATTCACCGGCTATTTATCTCCCCGTTTCGGAAATCCCCATCTCTGAAATCACCGTTAAAGGAAGAGCTAAGGATGAAAGAGGAGAAAGCTTGCCGGGGGTGAGTATACTGATAAAAGGGTCACAGCATGGAACTACATCTGACAACGAGGGGCGTTTCTCGATCTCCGTTCCGAATTCCGAAGCTGTGCTGGTTTTTTCTTTTGTGGGATATCTTACCCAAGAGATAGTAGTAGGTACGAAGAGTACGATTGACGTAGACCTGA
The DNA here is from genome assembly GCA_037191015.1 of Spirosomataceae bacterium. Lineage (GTDB taxonomy): Bacteria > Bacteroidota > Bacteroidia > Cytophagales > Spirosomataceae > Ravibacter. The sequence goes on along the minus strand of JBBCKD010000028.1, from coordinate 6,420 downwards.
AAGTAGATGAGAAGAGTTTGGAAGAAGTAGTAGTGGTGGGGTATGGAACAGTTAACAGGAGAGACCTGACCGGTTCGGTATCTTCGGTAAACGCCAAACAACTGAAAGATATACCTATCAATTCTGTAGAGCAGGCACTGACAGGAAGACTTGCCGGAGTGCAGGTAACCACTTCTGAGGGTGCTCCCGGTGCCGATGTAAAGATAAGGGTAAGAGGAGGAGGATCCGTGACTCAGGATAATTCGCCGTTGTATATTATAGACGGGATACAGGTGGAAGAGGGCCTTATGGGCCTGTCTCCCCAGGATATTCAATCGATCGATGTTCTAAAGGATGCTTCGGCTACGGCAATTTATGGCGCGCGCGGGGCAAACGGCGTCATTATAGTGACCACCAAAGGCGGTAAAGAAATGAAAACGTCGGTGACTTATAACGGTTTTATCGGATTCAGAAATGTAGTCAGGAAGCTGGACGTAATGAAACCTTATGATTTCGTGGTCTACCAGTATGAACGCTCGCGGGGAACGGCCGATACCACGAATTTCGACAGGCAGTATGGTGCTTCCTGGGACACGCTGGGCGTTTATAAGAACACGCCTTTTGTGGATTGGCAGGAGGAGGTATTCGGGAGAACGGCTGCCATGCAAACCCATAACCTGAGCATTGCCGGCGGGAGCAAAGCCACAAAATATAGCCTGAGCTTTACCAGGAACCGCGAAGAGGGCGTAATGCTGAATTCAGGCTTTCAAAGAAACCTGGTGAATTTTAAATTTGACCATACAGCTCCGCAGCTTTTCCAGGTTGGGTTCAACGTCCGCTACAACGATCAGGCGGTGCACGGCGGCGGGGTGAGCAGCGAAGGAATGTCCTATACGAATAAACTTCGTCATAGCGTCAAATACAGGCCATTTTTAGCTGATCCGAGTATGTCGGTCGAGGATCCGGATGATGAATATTACAATGAAACGAATGTTGGGAATGCGCTGGGGATCATCAACCCGATCCAGGTGATTCACTCGGAATACAATAAGGATGCGATGCGGATCTTTAACTTCGGCTCCTATCTGCATTTGAATCTTTTGAAGCAATTGTCATTCCGGACCACCGCCGGCATCAATTATAATATTCGCCAGGTAAGGTCTTTCTTAGACATCCATGCATCGGAAGTAAGACAATTCGGCGGAGGAATGCCGTTGGGCGGCATAAGAACGTTGGATAAGACTTCTTTTAATGTTTCCAATGTGCTGACCTATCATAACTCCTTTTCTGGGAAGCATTCCATTAACTTCCTGCTCGGACAGGAGATCTACCAGACCAGGCAAAACGAGATCAATAATCAGCAGCGCTATTTCCCGATCGGCGTCACGGCAGAGAAGGCGCTTGCCCAGCTGAGCCTGGGGACTTCTTATCCCTTGTTCCCGAAAACGATTGAACTTGAAAGCCGGATCCTTTCTTTTTTTTCAAGAATAAACTATTCATTTGATAACAAATACCTGGCCACGTTTACGGTAAGATCCGACGGTTCGACAAAATTTGCCAAAAATCAGAGATGGGGTTATTTCCCATCCGGCTCCCTGGCCTGGAGGCTTTCTGAAGAGGAATTCCTGAAAAACTCCGGTTTGATCTCAGATCTGAAATTACGGGCCAGCTATGGAGAGGCCGGGAACAACCGGGTGGAAGATTTTCTTTATACACCTATCTTCAGTTCTTCCAGCGCCCCATACGGGCTGAATGAGCAGTTACGTACAGGATATAATGTACTGACGCTGGCCAACCCCAACCTGAAATGGGAAAAGACGATCTCCAAGAATCTGGGAATTGACATCAGCCTGAAAAACCATCGTGTTCAAATGAGTGTGGATGCATATCAGAACGACACCAGAGATTTGCTGGTCAATATTCCGATCCCTTCGAGCACAGGATATAGATCGCAGCTGCAGAATATCGGTTCCACCAGAAACCAGGGACTGGAATTTCAACTAAGCACCATTCTTGCGGATCGGAAAAATTTTGAATGGAACACCAATTTTAACATTTCCTTTAACCGCAACAAGGTAATTTCGCTTGCTACCGGACAGGACGGATACCACATCAATTCGGGTTGGGGAATCACCGGCTCGCCGCCTGATTTTATCATACAGGCGGGACAGTCGATAGGATTGATGGTCGGCTACGTGACCGATGGTTTTTATGGTCTCGACGACTTCAACTACGATGCAGACAGCAAGTCCTATACCCTTAAGGAAGGAGTGCCGGTCAATACGCTTTTTACTGCGAGTCCCGGGAGTATAAAATTCAGGGACGTTAACGGCGACGGGAAAATAGATCCGGACAACGATAGAACGATTATCGGGAATGCCACCCCGAAATTCACCGGAGGAATGAATCATCAGTTTATATATAAAAATCTTGACCTGAGCATCTTCCTGAATTTCGTATACGGGAACCAGATCATGAATGCCAACAGGATCGAATTTACCAATGCCTATTCCGGAAGTTCCAATATGCTGTCGGAAGCGGTAAACCGGTGGAGGGCGATAGACGAACACGGCAATTTGCTGCTGAACGGACTGAGGGGAGAGGCCCCCGAAGTGCTGGAAGCATTAAATAAGGACGCAACCACCTGGCGGCCGGTTTCAGGAGCTAACGCCTTTGTCCTGCATTCGTGGGCAATCGAGAACGGCTCTTTCCTGCGGATCGATAATGTCACGTTGGGTTATACCGTTCCTTCGAAAATTACGTCCAGGGTTAAAGTGGGCAATTTACGGTTTTACGGAACGGTCAATAACCTTGCCATTCTCACCGGTTATTCCGGCTATGATCCCGAAGTGAATACAAGGCGCGCTACCCCTGTAACCCCGGGCGTGGACTATTCGGCCTATCCCAGGAGCCGGGCGATTATTTTCGGACTAAATCTCAAATTCTAAAGAAGTACACCGATGAACAGAAAATATTTTACAGTCGTTGGAATATTCGTTCCCGTCTGCTCTTTTTTGATCGCCTGTCAGGACTATCTTGAATTGGATTCGAAATCCTCCTTTTCAGAAGCCTATGTATTCAGCAGTGTCGAAGGAGCGCACGGCGCTGTGATGGCCACATATAATGCGCTTACCGGTGACCATGGGTATGGGGGAAGGCTGAATTTTTATTATGCCATGGACACCGATGAGGTGCAAAGTCTCACCGGTACGAATGACAATGGGGTGAGATCAATGGCCAGGTATGATATGACGCCCGCCAATACGCTGCTCGAGCCGCCCTTCAATCAGTTATACTCCGGAGTGGAAAGGGCTAATATTTGTATCAAGAATATCCCTGCCATGGATATGTATAATCATGGTACGGACAATGAGAAGACAGCGCTCAGAAGATTGTATGGGGAAGCCCTCACATTACGCGCCCAGTATTTTTTCAACCTGGTAAAAATATGGGGAGACGTTCCGGCCTCCTTTATCCCTTCATCCGACCTCGGTGAACTGTTTTTAGATAAAACCAACCGCGACGAAATTTATGAACGGATACTGGAAGATCTGAAAACCGCGGAAGCGCTGGTTCCATGGCGGAACGACCCCGGTGTGGAAAACGATGAACGCATTACCAGGGGTGCTGTAAAAGGACTGAGGGCACGTATCGCTTTATTTTACGGAGGCTATTCGCTAAGGGCCGGTTCGGGAAAGATGGAGCGCCGGGACGATTACCGGACCTGGTATGAAGTAGCGCGGGACGAGTGCAGGGAAATTATGCTGTCCGGAAGGCACCAGCTTAATCCCAGTTTTGAAGCGGTGTTTAGGGGGAATATCCTTGCTCATAAGATCGAGGATCATGGTGAAGTAATATTTGAAGTCGCCATGGCGGGAGGTACGATTGCTGCAGACGGAAAAATCGGGAATATTGACGGTACACGGGTTGAAAACAACGGGCAGGGGAGCGTCAATATACTGCCTTCTTATTTCTATGCCTTTGACTCGCTGGATACGCGCAGGGACGTCACATGTGCCGCCTATTCCATCCTCAACGGTTTTAAGATAGCCGGACATCTCTTCACCGGGATAGACTTTGCAAAGTTCAGGAGGGATTGGGTGACCAACCCCAGCATCCCTCCTACCAGTCGTGAAGTGTATTACGGGATCAATTGGCCGCTTATCCGTTATTCCGACGTTTTACTTATGTTTGCTGAAGCCGAAAACGAGCTCAACGGAGGACCGACCCCTGAAGCAGCGGAGGCATTCGAAAAGGTCCGTAAAAGAGCCTTTCTCGGGAATGAAAACGCGATCGGGGATACGCCGACTGATAAAGACGCATTTTTCTCCGCCGTAGTCGAAGAAAGGCGGCTGGAGCTTGGCGGTGAAGCGATCCGGAAGTACGATCTTATCAGGTGGAACCTCCTGCATTCGAAAATCCTGGAAACCCGGCAAACGTTGACGTTGATGGCTCAAAGAGTCTCCCCATATGACCGGTTGCCGGTTTATGCCTACTACAAGACAAACTCGGAAGACCTTGTCTGGTACGGTTCCTTGTACGAGCCGTCTCCTGCTATCGGGCCGGAAGGCTATACCATGGTTAACTGGACAGCTTCATTAAATGTTGCTTTTGCCAACCAGGTGGCGTCAGGATTCCAGCCGAATCGCAGCGAATTGTTCCCTTTACCCCAGGCATTTATCAATGCAAATCCAAAAATAAAGCAGGACTACGGATATTGAATCATATGAGTACTCGCAGAAATTTCATCAAAAAGACGTCTTTACTGGCCGGCGGAAGCGTGTTGAGCGCTTCCCTGGCTTCCCGGGCAATGGGTTTCGGCCCCCGGCGGCTCGCACCGAGCGACCAGCTCAACATCGCCGCCATCGGCATCAAAGGAATGGGCTGGTCCAATACCCGCTCGGCCCTTAAGATCCCCGGTGTCAACCTGGTGGCCGTTTGCGACATCGATCAGAACGTGATCGGCGAGCGGATGGCCGACCTGGAAAAGATCCGGGAAGGGGCTTCTGCCAAAGTCAGGAAATACGACGACTACCGCCGCCTGCTGGACGACAGAGAAGTGGATGCGGTGATCATCGGAACGCCTGATCACTGGCACGCGCTGCAGATGATCCATGCCTGCCAGGCGGGAAAAGATGTGTATGTGGAAAAGCCGGTCGGGAATTCCATCGAAGAGTGCCGTCGCATGGTCGCCGCTCAGAAACGGTATGGGAAAGTGGTGCAGGCGGGGCAATGGCAGAGAAGCCAGCAACATTTCAGGGACGCCGTTAATTTTGTACAGAGCGGTCAATTGGGAAATATCCGTACCGTGAAAGTCTGGTGCTACCAGGGCTGGATGAAGCCAGGCCCGGTAGTCTCCGACAGCGCGCCTCCCCGGGGGGTGGACTATAAGCAGTGGCTGGGCCCTGCGCCGGTCCGCCCGTTCAACTCCAGCCGCTTTCATTTTAATTTCAGGTGGTTCTGGGACTATGCCGGCGGGCTCATGACCGATTGGGGCGTCCACCTGATCGACTATGCGCTCCTGGGAATGAAGGCGGACCTGCCCAAAAGTATCGCAGGGCTGGGAGGCCGCTTCGCCTATCCCGACCTATACGAGGAAACCCCCGATACGCTTACCACGCTGTATGAGTTCGACAAGTTCAACATGGTCTGGGATTCGGCTATGGGGATCGACAACGGATCGTACGGCAGGGATCATGGCATCGCGTATATCGGGAACAACGGGACGCTCATTCTCAACCGGAGCGGATGGGAGGTGATCGAAGAGAAAAGGGCGGAGAACAAAGTTTTAAAACCGTTCACCGAACGCAGCGACAATGGCCTCGACAAGCACTGGGAAAATTTTGTTGATGTGGTCAAAAGCCGGAAAATGGCCGATCTGAATTGCCCCATCGAGGCCGGGGCGCATGTAGCCACGGTAGCCCAGATGGGAAATATCAGCTACCTGACCGGGGAAAAGCTGGTCTGGGACAGGGAGAAAGGGGTGTTTGCCGACAAGCAGGCAAATAAAAAATACCTGGAAAAGCCCTACCACAACGGCTACAGTCTGCCGAAGGTTTAGAAGTATATTATTATAAATGTTCTGCCCGATAAGAATTTCAGGAGCCAGCTGACATCACCTCACGGGCAAAACAATAATTATAACTCATAGGAGAATAACTGTTCCCCGAAGTAAAGGAGAATAGGCATATTATCATGATGAAAAAGCTTTTTCAAAAAAAAGTCCTATTGGTCGTTTTGCTGCTTACGTTTACCGGAATTGTTTTCTTCCTTCCTGAGAAGGATGTTGACTTTAGCCGCGAAGTAAAGCCTATCCTGAACAAGCATTGTATTTCCTGTCATGGCGGGGTGAAAAAGAGCGGCGGCTTCAGCCTGCTGTTTGAGGAGGAAGCTTTTGCGGCTACCGAATCGGGCCATCCGGCCATTATTGCCGGCGATGCC